>CAYPRO010000005.1:0-91888 GCA_964413225.1 uncultured Methanoculleus sp.
GGAGATCAAAACTGGAGCATGAAGCAGCTAGTGATCAAAATGGCGCTGTTTAAGCCTAAAAGACCTTATCCTTGCCGAGGGCTGTGAGGTCGTTGCTATGGAGTCGACCGGGATCTACTGGTATCGACTCTATCTGGAGCTCGAAGGAGATGTCCGAACGATCGTCGCCAATGCATGGCAGATTAAGAGTATCCCTGGCCGCAAGACCGACGTGAACGATGCTCAATGGATTGCCGAACTCGCTCTCCACGGGTTGATCCGACCATCCCGGATCTTTCCTCGGCGCGATCGTGAGTTTCGCGATCTGACCCGCAACCGGGAAACCCTGGTGCGAACCCGGACAACCATCAAGAACCGGATTCACAAGATCTTGGATAGTGCCGGTATTCGCCTGAACCTGGTGTTGAAAGATATTTTCGGGAAATCGGGTCATCACTTGCTCGCTGGTATTGCTGAACAGAAGGATCTGGAGGCCACCCTCGCGACCATCCCTTCCCCTCTGATTCTCCGCCGTGTCGACCAAATTCGGGAGATCCTCCAGGATAGCCCTCTCTCCCCTATCCAGCTGCATCTCCTCACGACCCAGTTACACCTGCTTGAGGAGATCGAGAGGGAGATCGCTCATCTGGATGACCTGATCCTTGCCTCACTGGATGAGACACAGATGGAGGCACTCCCGATCTGTACCTCGGTACCGGGGATCAGTACCGTCGCGGCGACAACACTTCTCGCAGAGTTGGGTGATGTTCGGGATTTTCCCAAGGCGAGCCATCTGGTTTCCTGGGCGGGACTTGCACCGTCGGTCTATCAATCCGCCGATACCCAGGTATGTGGTAAGATCACGAAACAGGGGTCAAAGAGTCTCCGCCGAATCCTGGTGCAAGTAGCTCAGGCGGCAAGCCGAACAACGGATACCGTCTTTTCTCGATTTTTCCGACGTATCGCCTTCCGAAGAGGGCGAAATAAGGGGATTATTGCTCTTGCCCGGAAGATCCTCTCTATCCTGTGGCATCTCCTGGTGAACCGAGAACTCTACGTCGAACAGGGGGTCCAGAGAGTGCGGAAACTCCCGGAACGTGCCACGGTATCGAAGATCTCAATCGATGATGCGGCCGAGATCCTGGTGAACGCTGGATACCAAATCTACTCGCCTGAGAACCAAAAGTCAGTCGGCAAGGGGGTGAGGGCGAAGAAGGCCACCCACACCCCTTGAGATTTTCATACGAAAGTGTGGGGTCTTACTGAGCCAGGAGACCCAGGTCGGCTCTCATCTTCTGAATCGCCGCGTCATAATCAAAACTCTGCTGTGCCTTCTCCGTCTTGCTCTCCACCATCCTCGCCACTTCTTCGACGAGAATCATAGAGCCCTTCGCGCAGAACAGGGCATCATAAGCGTTCAGGGCCTTGCACCGCGGGCACTGCCGGGGCTCGAGTGCGGTATCCGCCGGATCGGGGGTGTCGTCGATGAACCCGGCGTTCTCCAGCAACTTCCGCTCGACATCAGCACCGGATAGGTGGATATACACCTCCGGCATCGCGCTGTTCTTCTCCCAGCCGGCGACGAGCCGGAGTTCCATCTCCGAGAGCCCCTGCTTCCTGCCGTTACTCCGGGTCAGGTCGGTGAGCCGGGCATGGCGAATGGCGTGTGGGTGGATCGGTTTTGTCATGCCGAGTTTCCGGGCGATGTACTTCAACCTGTTCTCAACGATCCGGGTGCTCAGCCGCCGGGGCTCGTGCTCATACCTCCGGGAGGTCACAAAGAGCGGGGCGTTTGCATCCGCACGGAGTGGGGTGCATATTGATCCAGGTCTGGATGTCCGGCACGGAGCTGATCAGGCGGAGCCGCCGCATCCCGGTCTTGCCGTTCACGATCACCACCGCACAGTAGCGGTCGAACTGGACGTGGCCGATGTTGAGGCTCAGGAGTTCCCCGATTCGGGCGCCGGAATCCCACATGAGCATGATCAGCGCCCGGTCCCGGGGCTTGTCGCAGGCGTCGACGAGCCGGATGATGTCCTCGCGGGTGATCAACTGCTTGACGGGGAGGTGCCGGCGGGGCTTCTTGATCTTGATGTTCTGGAAGAGATCTTTCTCGCTCTTCGGGAGGAGCCAGCGCAAGAAGAGTTTGACTTCGAGTATGTCGCCTTGGACCGTGAAGGGACTGCATCGACTCCGCCGCTCGATGATATAGTCTTCCAACTGTTCCCGGGTGACTTCCTTTGCATCGATGAAGTCGAGATACTGAAGGAACGGATAGATACGCCAGAGTTTCGTTCTGATCGTTTTCTCTTTGAGTTGCTTGAGGCGGAGCGCCCGGATGAAGCCCTCGAGGTGCTTGCGGTTGGTAGCATCAAGTAATTTCATCTTGTTGAGTTCGTTCATTGTTCTATCACTCCCCCTGGCGCCGGTATTAGGGTATACAGCGCCAAGTGAATGTGATATACTTAAGATCCACTCCCGCAGGGGTCCGTGGGTTCGAATCCCACCCCTCGCATTCGGTTTGGGTTTTACGCATGAGGATCGGTCGGGAAAAAAGGACATAAAGCGAAGTCAGGGGAAGATGAGACCGATCCTTCCTTCGGAGATATCGATATAGGCGGGGAGCGGGTGTTCGTAGGTCGAGTCCTCGAACTGTATCTGCGTGACGACCTCGTCGGGGATCTCCACGCGGTACTCCTGATCCTCCTTGAAGATTCGGACTATAATATCCCCCGGGGACCCAATAACGAGCAGGTGGTCATCTTCGATGGCGGCCGGGAGTTCTTTCTCATTGAGGCCGATCCCGGACTCGACCAGATCCTCCTCGTATATTGTGAAAATCACGCCTTTTCCCTCCTGATCCGATTCTCAATCCACTTCTGGCACTTTTTGGTGCACTTCAATGCAGTACCTATCCGGCCGTCCTGCTTGCTAAATACTGCTATGGGGACGCGCATTTCTGACTCTCCGAGGATTATCGTGCTGCTACCTGTCGATCCAACTTCCTTACCGTTTGCCCTCACATGGAGAACATCGACAATCCCACGCATTCGGTTTGGGGCGGTAGTCTCCTCTTTTGAATCATCCTTCACCACGGCAGGAACCGCAGCCGACACCTATTCCCGCGAAAAAGCAACGATACTGCATTTGCGCATATGCCTTCCAACCATATCGGGAACTTCACCGCCCGGGATCGATCATGAGCGCCCTCCTCCCCGCAGGGCATGCCCTCGCCGGGTAAGGCGATATCGCTGCTTGCTGCTGCGCGGTTTTTCGGGTATGGTCATCTCGACCAGACCCTCTTGAAGTGCCGGCTGCAGGTATGTCTTCCTGAAGTGTTCGCTGTTCCTCAGGCCGAGGAGATCCTGAAGTCTCCGGCGCGACATCTCACCCTCAAGAACCTCGATGAGGTGCATGACTTCCGTGGTGACTTCCGTGGTGACTTCCGTGGTGACTTCCACCCGCTACACCCAATGTCAGCATCAAACCCGGCCTTTAACCCCAACCCCCTGCGCCGCCACAGTACGGAGCATACACAGCAACGGGTGAAGCTGTATTAATCAAGAAAAGTTAACAAACGCGATATATTTCGATCATCTTTTATGAAGGGCTTCTGCACGCTATAGTGGACAATATGATACCAGAAGTAGAATATCACCCGGAAAGGGCGCTTTTCACCTGCCTCATGGTGGCACTCTTTCTCCTCTCCGGCATAACCGGGATTGCGACGGCAAAGAGCACCACCGACAGTACGGCATCATGGACGCTTACCCTCAACAGTGTCGGGGAAGAGACGATCTCCGCAGATATGTTCCGGGAGATAAAAGCGAGAGACGGCATCACCCATACCGCGCCCGACGGCAGTGTCTACACCGGCATCCCCCTCAAAATGCTCATCGGCATGGTGGACGATGCTGACCCTGCGACTTTCAATGCCACCCGCGCCGCTGAAGGTTACAGCATCATCATCCGGGCGACAGACTGGCACGACCGCATATTCTCGCCCTCAGACCTGACCGACACCGGTTTTTGTATCGCCGACTCGGTGAACGGCGGGCTGCTGCCAAAACAGGACGGGGACATCAAGATCGCACCCCTCATCCTTGTCGGTGAGGACGTACCCCCCGGCATGGGTATCGGGAACATCATGGACATCACCCTCGCCGGTGCTGCGATTACGGGAGAGACGGAAGGTGCGGTGAGTGTCATGGTCATCCGGTATGATGAAGAGGGCGGGAACGTGCTGAACGCCACCACCGTCGACTGCAGGTGGATGAGAGACCATCTGCCCATCCATGGCGACGGTGTGACCACCTGCTCATTCCAGGGCCCGACCTTCGACACCGCCGATCTCTGGAACCCCACAGAAGACAAAAACCTCGAGAAGGTCCGGGAAGCTCCCCGGGGCACCGCCATATCCGACCTCTGTGACCTCGTGGGCGGTATGCGGGAGGGAGACGAGCTGCGGATGACCTCGACGGATGGGTACGTCGTCGAACTCATGTATGAGAACATATACGCACCAAAAGAGAAGCAGGGTACGGCGATTCTCGCATGGGAGACGAAGAAAGAGGGGTTTGCCCCTGAATACACCGGCGGCCCCGCACTCTTCTTCCTCTCCCCCGACCAGGTCTTCGGCAACCAGGACATGAAGGAATGCACCGACCCGGGGTACTGGCGCTGCTACTGGTGTGCAGGAACCTCATATCCGTCCGCAGCAGGACTTGCCGTCCGAAATGTTGAGAAACTGGAGATCTACCCCCGTAAACAGGCTGACTGGGCACTGAACCTCTCCGGATACCTCACCGCATCGATCTCAAAAAAGGAGTTCGAACAGGGCCTTGCCTGCGGCGAACGGGCCCACGGTCATGTGATGACATATACGGACGACGACGGGCATATCTGGAAAGGGATGCCCCTCTATATGCTGGTGGGCTGGGTTGACGATGCATGTCAGCACGACGAGAACCTCGTCGATAATAAGGCATACAACGTGACCCTTGCGAAGAATGATGCCTACACGGTCGTTCTGGAGAATGCAGACGGTGATACGGTATCCTTCGCTTCCAGCGATATAATGAGGAGCAGAGACTATCTCGTTGTAAACCAGGCGGACAACCACACCTTCGGCATTGAGAGCGGCATCTGGCCCCTTGCTCTGCGCGGAAAGGCAGTTCCCGCAGAGAAGGCGATCGATGGCATAACGGCACTGACCCTTGTGTATGGCGCTGCCCCCTCCGGCAACGCAGAGCCTGCCCCATTCCCGTGGGCAGCAGCGCTGGCCGCGATAGCGCTCGCAGGATATATCCTGCACAGGCGCTCATAACCACCCATCTTTTGGAGGGAGCGGGATGCCCGCTTCTGTTCGGCGGATCCTTGATCGTGACCGTAATCGACATCATGTTCTTACAGCGGATCTCCACGGCATACGTCCCCCCGGGGGATTTGCATCCACGGAGTCGATCTTTGCTTCCCTGTAGGAATGGTGATATGCCACCACATCCATAAGGCGGCCCTGCTCTTTTGTACCTCCCGGGCGGTACCTCTCCGTTCCGCCCCGGCAAGGTTAAAGCAACGGCCCGACAAACCCGATCAGATACCATGGCATCCGTGAGAGACGGCGACACCCTGCTCCTGCACTTCATCAGCACCCGCCCTGACGGTGAGGTCTTTGAGGATTCCCGGGCCGGCGAACCGATCCGGGCAACCCTCGGAGAGCGCCAGATCAACCCCCTCTTTGAGGAGGCGTTGATCGGAAGAGAGCCGGGCGAGACCGTAACCGTTGTGCTGCCGCCGGAGAAGGCCTACGGGAAGTATCGCAGCCGCCTTGTGATCACGGTAAAGCGCAGGAACCTGAACCTCGACCACGAACCCGTTCCCGGCGAACTCCTGAAGATGGAAGTCATGAAGAGACCCTGCTTGGTGACCGTCATCGATGTGACCGAGAAAAGCATCACGATCGACGCCAACCATCCGCTCGCCGGGGAGACGATCACCTACGCAATCACGGTCGCAGCAATCCTTCCCCGGATCGATTGAGCCCTCACAAAAGCGCTGCGTGACCTGACCCACAGTTACGTATCCCGACGAAAAACCGCTCCCCGGTGGGATCCCCGCTTTAGCCCGGCAGGACATAGCGGCCGGCAAGCTTCATAACCAATGCCATCGATAGGCGCCGCCGTCCGGAGTTGTCACCATGAAAATAATTGGCATAAACGGAAGCCCCCGGGGCGAGAGGAGCGCCACCCTGCACCTCATAAAGGCGATTCTTGAAGGCGCAAAGGAGAAGGGCGCAGAGGTCGAGATCATAAACCTCATAGACCACGACCTCAGGTTCCGAAACGCCTGCAGTGCCTGTTTTCAGGAGGGAAAGTGCACCGAAGAGGACGACTTCCCGAAACTGTACGAAAAGATCAAGGCCGCCGATGGGATCGTGCTCGGTTCGCCCGTCTACTTCGACCTTGCCACCGGCCAGATGAAACTGCTCATCGACCGGATGGCCGACGGGATCCAGTGCCAGATACTCACGGGGAAGTACGGGTGCTCGGTTGCCACATCGGGCGACCACGCTGAAACGGCGGTCGCCGCGTATCTGAACCATTTCCTCCAGATGCTTGGCGCAACACCGGTCGGCAACGTGGCGGTCGCGGTCGCAAAAAAACCGGATGCCCTGGCTCAGGCAAAAGAGAAATCCCATGAACTCGGGAAGACGCTTGCCGAGGCGATCCAGACCCGGCGGAAGTATCCCGATATCGAGGCGTTTCATAAGCGGTTCCAGGAGAAGTTCAAGGCGATCATCGCCGGAAAAAAACCCGAATGGCCGGGTGATTACGACCACTGGGTCGATCAGGCCTGGGTCTGGTGAGCAGGGGGTCTTTCTGGCCCGTAGCATCCCGGGGGGTCGGCGCACACCGGGTCTTCGGGCGCCGGCCACCCTTACCTGCTTCCGGACATATCGGTCCTCCCGCAGCAGCCGGTCCCAACCTATATATGCCTCCCCGCTGCATGAGCCCGGGGGAGGCCCGCCCCTCCCTTCAGGAGGTCATGTGATATGCCAGGGTTTTCAAACCCGTTCACCGGGAACAGGATGGAGCGCAGGCTGGACCGTGGAGAGCTGATCCGGACGATCCGGTTCTCGATCGCCGCCGAGTACGAGGCTATCCAGTTCTATGAGCAGATAGCCGGGTCGACCGATGATCCGCTGGTCCGGAAGGTGATGCTTGATGTCGCAAATGAGGAGAAAGAGCATGCAGGAGAGTTCCTACGGCTTCTCCGGGAGATCGAGCCCGACGAGGATGGGTTCTATCAGCACGGCTACAAAGAGGTCGAGGATATGATCGCGGAAGTGAAGAAGAGCGGCAGGTGATCGTCTCCTCAGACCACGGCCCGCCGGCGTTCATACCCGGGATCGCCCTCCTGTCATCCGGGCAGGAGGCGGCGATCCCGCCGGCCCATCCTCTTCTCTCACAGAGACAGGCAACAGGCGCACCGGGCGCCGGTGAATGAACGGTTCGCCTTGAACTGCCCACCGGACATTTCAGGCCCGGTGCCACCGCACCGATCCAAATAGTGAAATACCGGCGGCGCCCCACATTGAAATATTAACATCCTATAACCCCGACCATCGGGAGGCTTGAGATATGAAGAAAGGATTTGTAGTAGATATAGAGAAAGAGACGGTAAAGAACACTGATTTCCGCAGGGTCCTCTACACGGGGAAGTTCAGCCAGCTTGTGCTGATGTGCCTCAAGCCCGGCGAGGAGATCGGCGCGGAGGTTCACGATGATGTCGACCAGTTCTTCCGGTTCGAGGAGGGTACGGGGGCCGTCATCATCGATGGCGTGAAGCACAACGTCAGGGACGGCAGCGCGGTGGTCGTACCGAGCGGCGCGAATCACAACGTCCTGAACACATCAAAGATCTCCAACCTCAAGCTCTACACGATATACTCCCCGCCCGAGCACCAGGATAAGGTCGTGCGAAAGACCCGGGAAGAAGCCATGGCCCGCGAAGAGCATTTCGACGGGAAGACGACAGAGTAACCCCTGTCTGACGATCAATCTCCTTTTCGTATGAAAATGGTCTTGGGTCATTTTCATCCGGTGTGCCTGTGGCCTCCACAGGCATCATGTGGTTTTTTCAGGGTTATCGGCCCCGGGCGACCGCGCGAGATCACGCGCCCCGGCGGGGCAGAGACCGACGGAGGATGTTTACTCTGCCGGCGGCGCGTCGCTCTCCCTGCTCTCTGCTGGAAGCGCTCGCTCGCCGCTAAAGAGGTGGTCGACGCCAAGCAGCGTGTTCACCCACGCCCAGTCTTCGCTTGACTGGAAGATCGCGAGAACGATGAGCGTGAGCGGAACGGCAAAGACCATCCCGGCGATACCAAGGGCCCATCCCCAGAATATGACCGAAAGAACGACCACAAGGGCGGGTATATCAAAGCGCCTCGATGCGAGGTGCGCAAATATCGGGTTCTCCACAAGTGCGTTCAGGATGATGACAACCGCAATCACGGCTATCGCGCCCTCAAGCCCGAACTGCAGCCAGGCAAAGAAGATCGCCGGAAGTGCTGCAACGATCAGGCCGATGTAAGGGATATACGAGAGCAGAAACGTCAGCACTCCCCAGAGAACGGCTGAATGCACTCCCATGACCCAGAGGAACGCGCCAAAGAGAAACCCGTGGATGAAGTTTGCCTCGGTCCTGACGATGACGAAGTCGACCAGAAACCTGCTCATGCGGGTGAACGCCTCCATGTTCTTGGGCGTGATGACCGTCACCTTTTGTATGCGGTCGGGTATCCGCGACGCTTCAAGGAGCAGGAAGATGGTCGTAATCGCTATGAAGAAGATATAAAGGAGATCGTCGGCGAGGCTCAGGGCAAATGCAGATAGGAACTCGGCAACACGTTGCAGGTCGATCGAGGACGGGGAGAACGAGCCTGTGCTGATCCCAAACCTGCCCAGGAGGGCGAGGATCTCGGAGAGCCTGGCGGTCAACGCCTGCTGGTAGAGGGGGAGGCCCGAGACCAGGCTATCGATCGATACGGTTATGAGGAGACAGAGCAGCAGGACGGCAAGGCAGGCAAAGAGGGCGACCACACCGACAGCAGCGGCCTCAGGAAGACCCTTTGCCCTGAGCGCCTTCGCTGCGGGGTAGACGAGCATGGCGAGGATCAGCGATACGGCGGCGATGGTGACGATATACGATACGAGCTGGATCCCGATGATGAGGAATATCGTCAGCGTCAGCATGAGCACCGTGCTTACAGATCGGGGAAGAACAGGAGATTCGGCCATCCTTGATAACGTATTTTAGCGGCAACTATATGAATGCGGTGGAATATGCCGGGCAGCGGATATACATTGTCCGCCCGCACTGAGGTCTGAGGTGCGGAATAGCCGGACCAGGGTGGGCGGGAAGGTCGATCGCATGGCGTGCAGGATCCTGCGTGCGAAACGACTCCTGAGAGGGCTGCCCGGCCCGTATGATGCTGGAGAGACTATCCGTAATCGCACCCGCTCAAAATGGCAAAGGGTCGATATTAAGTTGTTTCAAGCACGAATTATAACCAGAGATGGTCCTAACCCTTGAGGTTCTGTTCCTCGGCATATCGCTGCTCTTCCTGATCAGCATCATCGCAAATAAGTTTGGAGAGAGGCTTGGCGTCCCTGCGCTCCTCATCTTCCTCATCGTCGGTATGCTGGCGGGTTCCGAAGGGCCCGGGGGTATCCCTTTTGATGATCCCACGATCGCACAGCTTATCGGGGTTATAGCGCTTGCGTATATCCTCTTCTCAGGGGGTCTTGATACACGGTGGGAGGAGATCCAGCCGGTCTTCTGGCCGGCGATAGCCCTCTCCACGGTCGGGGTCGTCCTGACCGCAGCTGCTCTGGGCGTATTTGCCGTCCTGGTCCTCGGGTTATCGCCGCTCACCGGTTTCCTCCTCGGGGCGGTCGTCTCGTCCACCGATGCAGCGGCGGTCTTCTCGGTCCTGCGCATGGCAAGAGCGCGCCTGAAAGGAAACCTGCGGCCCTTCCTTGAGTTTGAGTCGGGGAGCAACGACCCCATGGCTATCTTCCTCACCACCGGCATAATCTCCCTGATCCTCACCCCCGGCGAATCGGTCTTTGCCCTCATACCCATGTTTGTCCAGCAGATGGTCGTCGGAGGCCTTTTCGGCTATGCCATGGGCAGGTTCGTCGTCTGGCTCGTCAACCGTCTCAAGCTGGAGTCCGAAGGGCTGTACCCGGTGCTCAGCCTTGCCATGGTTCTGATGACGTATGGGCTGACCACATCTGTTGGAGGAAACGGGTTTATAGCGGTTTACATAGCCGGCCTCGTCATAGGGAACGGCACCATCGTCTATAAGAAGAGCCTGATCCGGTTCCACGATGGGATTGCATGGCTGATGCAGATCATCATGTTCCTTGCTCTCGGCCTGCTTGTCTTCCCATCCGAACTCATACCGGTGCTCATCCCCGGCCTCCTTGCCGCCGTCTTCCTTATCCTGGTCGCCCGGCCGGTTGCCGTCCTGATCACGCTGCTCCCCTGGAAGATGCCGGTGAACGAGAAGGCCCTGGTCTCCTGGGTGGGGCTGCGGGGAGCCGTCCCGGTCATCCTCGCGACCTACCCCCTTGTTGCGGGAGTGCCGGATGCGGATCTCATCTTCAATATAGTCTTCTTCATCGTCCTGGTCTCGGCGCTCGTTCACGGGACATCGATCCCCACGGTCGCCCGGTGGCTCGATCTCGCCGCTCCTCTCAACGAGTCGCGCAAACTATCGCGGGAATTCGACGTAGACCCCGATACGCCGAGTGAGCTTATCGAGATCGCCATATCCCCCGAGGCCCCGGCGGTCGGAAAACAGGTCGTCGACCTCGGGCTGCCGAAGGGGGCGCTCATCATACTCATGCAGAAAGGAGACGAACGCTTTGTCCCGGGCGGGAGCACGGTCATAGAGGCAGGCGATACGCTCCTCCTTCTGACGACCGATGATCTGGTGGAGACCGTCAGGGCCAGTCTCCTGAGCGGTTAGAGGCCAGGCGATGCCCCTGATGCATCGTGATGGAGGTGCAGGCCGGCCCGGCGCCGACGATGAGTGCCGGCACCTGGCGCGCCGATCCGGGTATGGCGGATCCTTTGGATCGGGTGCCTGGTTCCGGCACCTTACGGCGAGTGGAGAGTGTTACTCCGGACAATCTTCTTCATGACCTTTACCCAGGTATCCGTTATGAGGAAACTCTCGTCCATGAAGCCGACGACCTTCTCAAACTTCTTCATGGGAAAAGCCATCGTCAGGACATCGGGCGGGACGCAGGGGCGCGCCGAGGGGTCGAACATGCCGAAGATCGCCTTTGGGTCCTCTTTCTGCTGCTCAAGCCAGGGGTAGTAGAAGATCGAGCTGCACCCGGAGCCGAAGGGGCAGATGACGCCGTTTGGGTCGGATTGGTCGAAGTTTGCAAGCGTGAAAAGGCCGCAGAGCACTTCGGGCCGGGCGAAGAAGACAACGGCGTCGGGGTTATCCGCGTCCGTGAGGTTATCCCAGCGCTTGAATATGATGCTCTTTCCTTTCGTGGGTATCCGGACGGCTCCCCGATCGAGTTCATCCACGATATCGGGCGTCTGTTTGTAGCGTTCCCCCTCGACGACGCCGGGTTTTCCGTAGGAGAGGAAGTAGCGGAAGTCGGGAAACCGTTCGCCCTCGTAGCCGAGGTAGAACTTCCCCCCGTTACATCCGATAGAATCTTCATCGAAGGCGAGGCTTGCCCCCCTCCGGATCTTCGTGAGACCGCATATGAAGCACTTCCAGCCTTTCGGGGCGGCGGCCCTCTCCACGCCCTCGGTGGGCCCCCCGACCTCGAACGTTATCGGGAGCTCTGTTCCCGGGAAGTAGCGCTCGTGGAGCCGGATGTAGGTATCGCGCAGTGCTGTATCCATATGAGTCTGTTCCGGGGCTCCGGGGTTAAACGTTCTGATCCGCCCCGGACAGGATGCGTGCAGCCGGCCGCTTGTAGATGCATGGGATGGGAGAGGCGTCTACCCGGCCGCAGAGGGGTGCAGGCGGCTCCGGGCCGGGGAGAAGATCGAAATTATTATACGGTCAACCCTACAATGTTGACCCATGCCTCTCCCCTTAAACGACAGGCAGTTTGCGTTCTGGAAGCTCCGCCGGAGCGGTCTTGCAAACATCAGCATCGCAGAACGTTTCGGCATATCCCGGCAGGCGGTCTCGAAGGCGCTCATCGGCATGGACCGCAGAGTCGAGGAGACGCTTCTTTTGATGGCGCAGGCAAACCAGATCGATGTCGAGCGTCTGAACGCAGAGGTGGGGGTTCTCTTCGGGCGTTCGGTTCCGTTCGATGCGGCCGCCATCGTCTTCGTATCGGCGGACCACGGGGTGCAGGTCTGGTATGAGCATGAGGGCGACTGCGGCGCATGCCCGCGCTATGCCCAATGCATCGAGCTCCTCTGGGGTTATGCGGATGAGATGGGGATTGTGCTCACAAAGACCGACGATCCGACACGTATGGCCGACGAACTCTTTGCAAAACTCCGGGAGATGGTGTGATTGTCCCTCTTAAAGACGATACAGACGTACCTCGGGTGGTGCCCTATAGAGGGGCAGGCGCACCGGCAGATGCAGCCGGGGTCCGGCATACACGGGGATATTCCGAATGGCGGCCGATGGCACGAGGGTGCAGGCATGAAGTTTGACACCATCGTCAAAGAGGAACTCTGGCGCTCGGTTGGGGCGGTTTACTGGATATCATTTCTCACTATCGGCGTTCTCGCCCTGAACGGCTACCTCCCTATACCGATCTCCTACACGTTTTCTCTGGCGGTGGTTCCTACTGCAGCGCATTTCTTCATCATGGTCTGGTATAGACGAAAGGAGAATCTGATCGATCCAAACCCCGTGAGCATCCTCCGCCACGCCCTCGGGTTCGGGGGGCAAAGCGAGGAGGGGACGAAGCGGAGAAGAACCTTCACCGAAAAAGCGACCGATGCCGCCCTCCTCATCATAGTCTTCCTGATCTACCTCTATGCATCCCTTGCATACTCCATCGACCAGATCTCCTGGCTCTTCGCCATCATCATCATCGGCGGGCTCCTGGCGCGGATCGTCTTCACCGACGGCGGCGAGCAGCGGGTCACCCTCGCGCGATCGGTCGTCTTCTACCTCCTGGCGGCAGGGTTTGTCCTCCTGCGCCATCTGGCGCTGGGGTATCCGGTCATCCCCACTCTCCAGGGGGTCATACTCATCGGCATCGTTGTCTTTCCCATCCTTTACCTATGGGAACGGCGACGAGCACCGGAGGGGGCGGATTGATGGCGGCCTATAAAGCGATGGATCTGCAGATCCGGGATAAACCCAGGGATGGATCCCGCACCGAACCCCACCTGACGGAGCCGGCAGCGGATGCACGAAAATGTTGGGAGATGGTATGATGTCCATTTTAAAGACGATACAGGCATATCTTGGGTGGTGCCCTATGGCTGGATCGGTGCGGATGGATCGTGCGGTGCGGGCGGGAGCGGTCGCGGCACCGGGCGGGCAGGGCGGGGACGCTCCTGAGCTTGGGTGGTGGAACCGCTACCATAATCAGCTGCTGGTCGCGGCTCTGACCGCATCGGTAGCGACAGTGGCGGCCTTTCTCCTGGTCGGGGATACGCCGGGGTACCCGACCGGGTGGACGGGCCTTGGCTTCGGAGCTGGATGGGCTATCGGTTTCCTGTTCGGCCACCGGAAACAGTATGCACGGATCGCCGCCGGCGAGTTCATCAGAGAGAACATGACCCGGAGATTACGCATCGTTCGGGATCTGAGCACGCCGGTGGCCGTTGTCATCCTCATCGCTCTTGTGGGTTATTTTGTCCTGAACGGTATGCCCGACTGGATCGTCTGGTTCATGCTGGCCCTCGGTATCGCCTTCTGGGCGCAGTATGGGATCACGCTCCTCTGGGAGCGGCGGCATCGCACAACCCTGATAGCGGAGAAGAAGTCGATGTATACCCTGGATACGAAAGCGGAGGGTGAACCCGTATGGCAATAAGGTTCTCCGAGACGATACGGAGGCTTATGGGCTGGTGCCCGAATGCGGCGATGGTCGGCAGGCGGTATGTCGTACCGGAGGATGAGATCAGAACGGCAGGAGGCGGCCGGGAGGTGGTGGAGGGTGCCCTCGTGGACTACGGCCCGATCGGCACACCGGGGAGGCTCTTTCTGCTGCTGCTTGGCGGCGCCGGTCTCATCGGATGCCTCTACGCCACGGCCCCGGCAACCCTCGTTACGGTTCCGATAACCTTCGTCATGCCTCCGGCAGGGGGCCTCCTCCTGCTGGCCATAATGCTCGGTTACGCCGTACTGGAACTCTACGGAACCGTACGGAGGGCGAGCATCGATATCGCCCGCGATACCGTCACCATCAGCCGGCCGCTCTACCGACCGATCGTCATCCCGAAGGGTGCCATCGAGACGGTGGAGGTGAAGGAGAACAGGCTTCCCATCGCCCCCTGGCTCCTTGCGATAGCGCTGGCGGTTCTCCTCGTGTCGGCGGTCGGCAATGTATACGCCGGACTTGGGAATCCAGCCTCCATGCAGTTTTTCTTCGGGCTTGCCGCCATAATCTTCTTTCCGGTGCTCTTCTATCGCACCTACCTGCGGAACCGTTACCCGCAGACCCTGGTAATAACGACTGCGGAAAAGAAGATCGCCGCGATCTACACCGATGATCCCGGGCGGATAGTTCGGGTGCTGGAGATGTCGTCATGACGATCTCCATGAAGTATATCCGGAAGAAACTCGGTTGGTGCCCGAACGTCGGCGCCGTCAAACCCGTCCGGCACACGAGCGCACAGGCGGGCTACGGGGATGCGTGGCAGGGGAAGAAACCGGAGTCCAACCCCGGCCCGGAGCCGGCCGGCACTGCAGGCGGCGATCGGGGCGGCTACCAGGACAACATGCTGCTGATCCTCCTTGCCCTGGCCTGGCTTCTTCCGGTCGTGTACGACCGTGAGTTCCTCCCGATCCTCATCCTCCTCTCCGCCGTCGCCGTGTATTACGACGCGCAGAGCATCCGTGCCGGGGACAAGTTCGAGAAAGAGACACTCTTCGGCGATATCGTCACCTGGCAGCCGCTGACCTGGGGGGCGGCGACGCTTGTGGGCGGGATCATCATCATGGCGATCTACCTCTTTCACCGCAAAGAGATCTACCGTGCAAACCACTGCGGGGAAGCGTCCGCATGATGCTGAAGTTCGCTGAAGCGATACGCCGATGGATGGGCTGGTGCCCGAACGCGACCGGCACCGTTCGGCGGCGGTATGTCGCACCGGGCGGCGAGATCGGGATGGGGGCGGCTGCGGACGGCAAGCGGGAGGCGGTGGAGGGTGTATTCGTGGATTACACCAATCCTCACCTTCTTGTGCTGATGTCGCTCACCGTCTTCGTTTTCCTCTCCTTCTTCGTGATATCCGTCCTGATCCCCTCCCTTTGGCCCGGGCTCACCTTTACCTTCCTGGCTATCTCTCTTCTGGCGTGGGCCGCATGGCGCATCTACTTCGATCCGTATCGAACCGCGATCGAATTCTCCGGGAGCTCCGTCATCATCCGGAGATCGCATACCGGGCCGCTCGTCTTTGGAAAGGATGCGATCCGGTCGGTCGAGGTGAAACAACCCTACCTGTCCATACCCCCCTGGGCGTCCGCACTGCTCCTTGTACTCATGACTGCAGCGATATTCTTTGCCACCGCAGGGAACTGGTTGATGCGCTATCTTGGCGACCCGGTCGCTGATCCCGATCTTGGCTTTCTGATTCTCCTGGCGGTCAGCTGGATGGTGTTCATGCTGGAGTGGCTCTATCGCGCTCTGGTCAGCCTGCGGTATCCCGGTCATGTCCGGGTGAGGCTTGAGCCCGCCGGGTTCCTCCACATCTATGCGGATGACCCGGAGAGGGTTGCGGTGATGTTTGGTTTTCCACGATGAGAGAGCATCTCTTTTGAGGAGAACCATCCAACATACAGAGCAACATCCGATGAAACCCCTATGCCACAAACCCACCCGACGGAGCGGCCGGCATGACTGAGAGCAGCGCCGGACCCGAGCAGTCACCGCCGCTCATCGAGTTTCAAAACGTCAGCGTCATTCGGGACGGCCAAAGACTCCTCGACTCCGTATCGCTCACGATCCGCGAAGGAGAGAACATCGCCATCCTCGGCCCGAACGGGGCCGGGAAGTCGTCGCTCATCCGCGCAATCACCCGTGAGTACTACCCATCCTCGCCGGGCCCGGACACCGTCTTCCGGTTCCGGGGGCGGGATACGTGGGACGCTTTCGACCTCCGATCCCACATCGGCATCGTTTCCGGCGACCTCCAGCAGACCTTCACCCGCAGGATATCGGGCCGTGAGGTCGTCCTCTCAGGGTTTTTCTCAAGCATCGGGCTCTTCCTCTCCCACGAAGTAACGGGCGCGATGGAGGAGCGGGCGGATGAGATCCTCGCGTTCCTCGGCGTCGCACATCTCGCCGACCGCCCGATGACGGAGATCTCTTCTGGTGAGGCGCGGAGGCTCCTGATCGGGCGGGCTCTCGTCCACGACCCGGGCACCCTCGTCCTCGACGAACCCACGAACAGCCTCGACCTTGCCGCACTCCACACCTTCCGTAAAACCCTCCGAAAGGTTGCACGGTCGGGAACCGGGATCATCCTCGTGACCCACAACCTCCACGACATCATACCGGAGATATCCCGGGTCATCCTTATGCGAGACGGCGCCATCAAAAAAGGCGGCCCGAAAGCGGAGGTCCTGACCGATAACGCCATCGGCGGGCTTTTTTGTGTTCCAGTGCACGTGGTGAGCGAAGGCGGCTACTACTACGCGACGGGATACTGAATAACTCCCGGGCATCGCTTTTTTCTCCGGCCGGCACAACACTTAAGGCTGGTGATGATCTTCCTCGCCGCTCATACCCCGACACCTCCGTGCAGGGGGATCGGAGGAGGGAGAGCAAAAATGGCCGAGATTGGCTACAAACTCTTTACTGAATCGCACGGTTCACCCAAACTGGCGAAGAATGCAAGACTCGCCGAAGATGCCGGATTCTCGTTTTTGAGCATCAGCGACCACTATCTCCCGTGGATATCAAACCACGGGCACGCCGGGTTTGCCTGGTGCACCATCGGTGCAGTATCGCAGGCCACCTCGCGGATCAGGGTCTCCACAGGCGTTACCTGCCCGCTGGTGCGCTACCATCCGGTTATCGTTGCGCAGGCCGCCGCAACCGCCGCCACGATGATGCCGGGAAGATTCGAGCTCGGGCTCGGGACGGGCGAGAACCTGAACGAGCATGTCACCGGGGGCATCTGGCCGACGTCTGAACCGGTATGGCTCGATATGCTCCGGGAGGCGGTGAGCATCATCCGGATGCTCTGGAAGGGTGGGACGCAGGATTACCGGGTGAACTCCGGGATCGTGCTCGGGAGTCCGACCCGCATGAACACCCGGGCAAAAGCCTGTGAGAGTTGCTCGCGATAGGGAGGACAGAGCCTTACCCGATAGGGGAGTCCAGCGGCAAGGTGTCGCACAACCTCAACGGGGAGGCTGCGCGGATTCTTCAGATCAACGAAGGTATAACCAAACTCATGCCCGGGAATGGTGCATTGGTCGAGAAGGTGATACGCGATCATCTCGCCCCTCCTGAGTTTGTTCTTTGCCTTGATGATCGCCCTCTTTGAATCTGACCGGGCAATCTCCACTATGTAGTCATCCAGGGAGAATATCGAGGAGAGGATGACGGAATCGACCTTCTGCTCGGCAAGGTCGCATGACTGGGACATGACAATGACATCGTATTCTTCACGGATGACCCTGGAGTCATCCCACAACTCGCCGGTCGGAAACAAGAAGGGAACGGAATGAAGTATGTCCCCCTGAGCGAGAGATTCCGTAGCAGACACAAGTGTATACCACGGATACTCACCTGTCATGCAATCCTCCGGGTTAGAGATCGATCTCGGTGAGGTCATAGTTTGTTATCCGCCCTCTTATTCTGGTGACGACCTGCACTGTCAGGGGCACCCTCCTTTTCGGGGGCAGCCGGATGATCTGTGCATCTTCAGACCCGGGAACCTCTTCTTCGCTCTCTCTGCCCGAGCCCTCAAGGAAGGTTGTGGAACTGCTCTTCAAAGCCTGGCGCATGGTTGAAGAACTCTCGTAGACAAGAGAGGGTTTGCAAGTTTTCTGGCTGATGTGGTGTTGTGCATCCGCTGAATGGGCGAGGGTCGTGGTCCGGGTGGAGCGGATCTCATCGAGAGGGTCATGCAACTCGGGTACCTGTGTCGATGGCGAATACCTGCCGGATCGCCGGCAGATCGGATGCTCCATCAGCGATGGCATGTAAACTCCTCCTGAAGATCCCCCTTGATCATACCAAAGAACCAAGCATGGGTCAGGGCATGTGCTTCCAAAATCCAGGAGATGATTTCATCCTTTGTTCCGGGCGCCTCTCCATCCCGGGATTTGACGATGATCTCCCCAATTAATGAATCCTCCCCCCTGGCTCTCCCCCTCGAGAAGCCGATGTGAAGATAACCGGGAGGCCTTTGCGAGGGGAAAGAGTATCTGAGGTCGATGCTGACCGGAGCCGGCGAGACATCGATCGCCTCGAAGAGGGCGGGGGATATCCGGTTTTGCACTCCTAGTTTCGTTGATAGAAACTCAACGACATTCTCGCTCTCGAAATCAAATGGATAAGCATCCAGATACCTGAGGGTGACCTCGCTTGGGGTGAGGAGCAATCTGTCCGGGTACTCCCGGAAGAGAGCATCAAGAACCCCTTCGATCCGATGCCGGAAGTCCTGCCATTCGTAGGATTCTGTATCGTTGAGTGTTATGATGCCCGGTCCGACCTGCACCAGGGGCCAACCGTCCTTCGCCTTCCTGAACCGGTGCTGGACGATGTATCCTGAGATCTCGTCGGGTATATCGGATGTGGGAAGTTCCTCATACACAGGATACTCCTCGCCCAGTGCGGACGATAATATCCCCGGGAAGATCTTTGCATACGGATCGAAGCGCACCCCACTTTCTCTCTCGTGGAGATTCCATCGCATCTCAAATATGACCTCGATGAGGGGTGGATTCTGTAGCTTAGGTATATCCATCGTGTGACCGCCTGCGAAAATGTCCTCTCACAAAGGGTGAGGGGCTCAGCAATTAAGGTTTGCGATCCGGGCGCACCGGAGCCCTCGATCACAGGGTTCCGGGTGTATCCGGCAAACCAAAAAACCAGCGCCTGGGTGCAGAACCGCGAGATCAACACGGTGATGCTTGCCACCGCTCTCGTACCCGGAGAGTTCCTTGCGGCCTCAAAGCAGAGCCCTCCCTCACCCATACACTTTTATGCCCGGGCGATAAGGCGAGGCTTATGACAGCAGCCAGACTTATGGAGTATTTCAACAAACAGCCCAGGATCGGCATCCTCAGCACAGCGAGCAAAGAGGGTAAAATCGACGCGGCGGTCTTTGGTTCGCCGATGATGATCGATGAGAAGACCGTCATAATGGGACTTTCGGAGAACCGCACGTTTGCATACCTGCAGGAGAACCCAAACGCCGTCTATACAATCGTTGAGGAGGGGAGGACGTTTGAAGAGTGGAAGGGGCTCAGGGTCTACCTGCGGGTGAGGGAACACGCGACCTCCGGAGATATGCTGGAGAACTACCGAAAGGAGGTTGCCCAGGCTGTGGGCGAAGATGCGGCGGCGATGATCCATGCCGTGGTGACGTTCGATCTCACCGAGATCCGGCCTCTCATCGATATGGGCCAGGGCTGGGAGAGGTCTATCTGACCGGAATGCCTGCAGAGGCTACTCCGGCGACCCCCGTGCCGCGGGCCTCCTGCGGTCTGCCACAATGGTCATGTGGCGGGCGAAGGCACACCTGCAGCACAATCGAGTCATGACCGGCAGCGATCAAGAGGGGCCGCTCCCGGGAAACGCGGCGTATGACCGAAGGCCCGGTGCGCCCGGCGGTCAGACCCGTGGTGGCCCGGACCCCACAGGGAGGTATGCGGCTGCCCTGAGACATGCAGGGCTCGGCGGCTTCCTGATCATGATCCCGGGCGTGCTCGGATACCTGTCGGGGAACCTCTGGCTGTTTCCAAGCCTTGGACCATCTTTCTTCATGCAGATGGAGACGCCCCGCACGAAGGCCGCACGTCCCTATAACGTCATAGCGGGCCACCTCATCGGTATAGTGGCGGGCTACGTCTCTGTCATTGCGGTTAGCGGCATAGCGGGCTTACCTTCTGCATTTGGGCCCCCGCACCTGCTGCTCTCGGCCCACATCGCCGCATCGGGCCTCTCTATGGGGCTGATGGTACTCATACAGGTGCTCATGAAGGCGCAGCACCCCCCGGCATCGGCGACCACCCTGCTCATCACCCTCGGGGAGTTCAGAGTGGCGTGGTCGGACATCTCGATCCTCCTCATCGGCATAGCGATCATGGCGGTCGTAGGGGAGATCGTGCGGCGTGCTCTCCTTATCCGGTCGAAGAGAACGCACGGGGATGAAGAGCATGGGTGAGGCGCGGAGATTGGCGCGCAGAGATACGAAACCGGAAGGCCACGCCGTGCAACCTCACTCCCGCGACCTCTGATAGAGGAAGATCCCGATGACCTGGAATATGACGGTCGCCAGCACCAGGGCGGCTATATCGACGATCGGATCAAAGAGGGTCGTCTCGCCGAACGCAAACAGCATCAGGTCGTGAGCGTATGTGAGGGGAGAGAAGAGGGCGATGCCCTGCCCCCATGCCGGCATGTTCGCGAGGGGGATGAAGACACCGCTGATGAAGAGGAGGGGCAGGCGGACGAGGTTTAAGAGCGACATCACCTCTCCTACGTTCTCCGTGCGGTAGGCGGCAAAGAGGGTGCCCATCGTCGAGAAGCAGAGGGAGGTGAGCGCGAACCCGATGAGAAGCGCAGCGATGTGGCTGACTCCTGTGCGGAAAGCGGCGAGAGCGATTGTGGCCGTCGCTATACCGATAGCAGATGCAAATATCGCCCCGCTCAGGCTTACCCCGAGGACGATCGCCCGGATCGAGACAGGAGCGGCAAGGAGGCGGTCAAAAGTCTTCGTCCTCCGCTCGATAGGTATGGAGACCGGTTCGATCGACGAGGCGCTGAAGAGGAGGGTGACGGCAAGGAGGTTCGGGATCAGGATCTCTGCCGTGGCGCTCCTCCCCACGGCGAACGCAAAGAACATGACGAACGGAAAGAGCAGGCTGGATACGAGGATGGAGGGTTTGATGTAGTAGATCTTCATATCCTTCCGCGTAATCGCCCATGCGGCACCTATATCCCGGGAGATCTCTTCAAGCCAGTCCGACATCGGTTTCTCCCGCCCCCTTCCTCGTGTCGGCGGAAAGCCCGGTGAGGCGGATGAAGACATCCTCCAGGCTCGGTCCGAGGGTGGTGATGCTTATAAGACGCAGATCCTGTTCTTTTGCAAAAGTGCAGAGGGAATCGAGGACTTCAGGGGGATCGGCGGTGTAGAGCCGGAGCTTGTCCCCCTCTTTCCGGATCTCGTTGACCTCTGGGAGCGCCCCGAGAGCCTCGATGAGGCCGGGTCTCATGGCATCAAAGGAGACCTCGATAGACTGGAGGCTCTCAAACGTCTGCTTCAACTTCTCCGGCGCATCGATCGCCGCGATCGTTCCCCGGTTGATGATGGCGACCCGGTCGCAGGAGACGTTTGCCTCCTCTATATCGTGGGTCGTCAGGAAGATGGTGACGTTCTCTCTGGCGAGATCCCCGACGACATCCCTGATGATCCGCCGGCTCTGGACATCGAGCCCTGAGGAGGGTTCATCGAGGAAGAGGATCTTTGGACTGTTCATGAGCCCCATGG
Organism: uncultured Methanoculleus sp.; assembly: GCA_964413225.1. Taxonomy (GTDB): domain Archaea; phylum Halobacteriota; class Methanomicrobia; order Methanomicrobiales; family Methanoculleaceae; genus Methanoculleus. The sequence continues at coordinate 21,895 of CAYPRO010000005.1, forward strand.
CGAGCGTCAGGCGGCGTTTCATCCCTTTTGAGAACCCTCCCGCAAGGTCGTGGCGCCGTTCGGTGAGGTCGAATGTATCGAGGAGATCCCGGGCGTTCTTTTGTATATCAGCCCGGCTGAGGTGATAAACCTGGCCGGTGAATACGAGGTTATCCCAGGCGGAGAGCTCTTCGTAGATGTTTGATGTCTCAGAGACTATGCCCATCAGCCGTTTTGCTGCCAGGGTATCGCGGGCGATGTCGTGGCCGTGGATCAGGGCACGGCCGCTCGTTATCCTGATCATGCCGGTGAGCATCCGGATGGTGGTTGTCTTGCCCGCCCCGTTTGGGCCGAGAAACCCGAACGTCTCGCCCTCCTCCACCCGGAAGTTGATGCCCTTCACGGCGACGTTGTCACCAAACCGCTTGGTGAGATCGATCACCTCGATTGCAGCCATGGATACACGGGTAGTTCATCGCTTTCGATGTTTCTATGTGTTTCTATATGGTTTTTGCATCATGCGGAAAGCGTGAAGGGGGCTGTTCCTTTCAGCAGCCGGATCTCGCGCAAGGCGGCGGTCACACCTCGGTACATCGGGATCTGAAAAAATAGGGGCGAGATTACTCATTAGTCCGAGAGGAGGGTAAAGACCCGCCGCAGGTTCTCGTTGAGCGGTTTCTTCTTCTGCCATGTCTCCGTAAGCGGCGTATATGCAAGGGCGCCCCCGACCTCTCCTACCATGCATCCCTTCCGGCCCTCGATCAGAGCCTCGACGGCGGCAACGCCAAGGACGCTTCCAAGCACCCGGTCGCGGAGCGTCGGCGGCCCGCCCCGCTGGAGGTGGCCGAGAACGACGACGCGGGATTCGATATCCAGGTGCTCCCTGACCTCCCGGGCTATCTGGAAGGAGGCGCCAGGCTTCTCCGCCTCCGCGACCACGACGATCGCGCTCTTCTTCCCCCCGATGGTGAGCCCTTTTCGCATGCGCTCACTTATCGTGGCGATCGAGGCCTCTTCTTCTGGTATGATCATCTCCTCGGCGCCGCCGGCGATGCCGCCCTCAAGCGCCAGAAAGCCGGCCGTCTTCCCCATCACCTCTATGAAGAAGAGGCGCTCGTGGGACCGGGCTGTGTCGCGTATGCGATCGATCGCCTCGACCGCGCAGTTTGCCGCCGTATCAAACCCGATGCAGTAATCGGTCCCGTAAACATCGTTATCGATGCTCCCCGGCACACCGATGAGCGGCGATGTGTCTGCATCGTTCTCAAGCAGGGTTGCGCCGTGAAACGTCCCTTCGCCGCCGATCAGGACCAGGCCGTCAAGCCCCATCCGCTCTATGGCCGCCGCCGCCCGGAGCCTTCCATCCTTGGTGTAGAAGTCAGGGCTCCGGGATGTCTCAAGTATGGTGCCGCCCATGTGGATGGTGTTTCTTATCGCTGCTCTGTCAAGCGGTACCGTATCGCTGGCAAGGAGCCCGGCATACCCCCGGCGTACACCAACGATGTTGAGGTTGTTTGCAAGCGCCGTGCGCACCGCCGCCCGGATACAGGCGTTCATGCCCGGAGCGTCGCCGCCGCTTGTCAGGATACCGATCTGCTTCATATTTCCTCCTTATTCTCAAGCACTTCCACTCCCGGGAGCGGTTTTCCCGCAAGCACCGTGAGCGCGGCCCCGCCGCCCGTCGAGACGTGGGTCATCTTATCGGCAAGCGCAAATCGTGTCACCGCATCTGTGGTCGAACCGCCGCCGATGACGGTGGTGCCGGATATATTGGCGAGGGCTGCGGCGATCCGGCGCGTCCCTTCTGCAAACTCGGGGATCTCAAAGACCCCCATCGGCCCGTTCCAGACGATCGTCCGGCAATCTCCCAGTTCGCGGCTGAATTCGCCTGCCGTAGCAGGCCCGATGTCGGCGATGATCCACCCATCCGGTATATCTGCGACGCTCACGACCCTGGACGGGGCGCCGGCCTCAAGCCTCTCTGCTACGATGACATCGTGGGGCAGGAGGAGGCGGACGCCGAGTTGTCCGGCATTCGTAGAGAGGTTTTTGACGTCATCTAAGCGGTCGGTCTCGACGTGTGACCTGCCCGTCCCGTACCCGAGGCTTGCAAGGAACGTTGCCGCCATGCCGCCCCCGATGAAGAGGAGGTCCACCTTTGGTAAGATGTTTTCAAGGACGCCAAGTTTGTCGCTCACCTTGGCACCGCCTATGATGGCGGCAAACGGCCGCTCGGGATCTCTCAGGATATGCGTGAACGTATCCACCTCCTTTGCGAGCAAAAGTCCGGCCACCGCCGGCAGATGCTCCGGTACACCCACGATCGACGCATGGGCACGGTGGGAAGCTCCGAAGGCGTCGTTGACGTATATGTCGGCAAGGGCGGAGAGGGCCCCTGTGAAGGCAGGGTCATCCGCCTTCTCTCCGGGGTGAAACCGAAGGTTCTCAAGGAGGATGATATCTCCCGCGCGCATACCGGCTACAGCGCTCTCCACATCGGGGCCGATGCAGTCACGGAGAGCGGCGACCGGACGGCCGAGGAGAACTGAGAGCCGGTTTGCCACGAGAGCGAGGCGCAACCGCTCCACGACCACACCCTGTGGCCGGTCCAGGTGGGAGCAGAGGATGACCCGTGCGCCCCGCCCGGTGAGGTAGCGTATCGTCGGCAGGCTGGCCCGGATACGGGTGTCATCCTCAATGGCGCCATTTTTGTCGAGCGGTACGTTGAGATCGGCACGGACGAGCACCCTTTTCCCCGTCACGTCGATATCCCGGACGGTCTTCTTCTGTCTTGGTATCACCTTCTGCATACCGGCACACCCCCGGGACGCCGGAGGGCTCCGGGCGGTTTTGTCTCCCGACCCGATTTTGCCCGCCCTCCCGCAGAATCACGGTGGCTCACTGCATGCGTGTGATGGCATATATAGTGTTCTTTCCCGATCCCGTACCCATGCTGGTGCCGCTCTCTTGGGCGAGGGCGGCATGGCGGACCCCGGATCCGGGAATTCCGGCAGCCGCATGCCCGGTTCACCGTCTGGAGGTGCGCCCCTGGTAGGGCGTGTAGCCGTAATGGTTGTACAGCCCGGTGAGCCACTTGCGCTCGGCGGTCGTCGGCCAGTTATCCCTGTCAAAGCCGGGCGCGTCCTCCAGCCGATCTCCTGGCAGATCTAGGACAAAGTAGTCGTCGGCCGCGTTGTACTGGAGCGCCGCCCAGGGGATGGCGAAGAGCTTGTCGCCGAGCCCCATGGTGCCGCCAAACGAGAGGGCGGCATAGACGATGCAGCCTCCGCTTATGTCGATCATGACATCCTTGATGCTCCCGATATCCTCTCCCTTCGTGTTTCTGACCGATCGGTCCTCGATATCCTTTCCTCGTACGATATTTCGTCTCGCCGTCTCTGTGGCAGCTCCTTTCATGGGCGTCTCATCTCCTGGATCGTGGAGTATCTTCTGTTCCACGGCAGGGGCCGGTACAGGTCACGCAGTATTTAATCATTTTGACAATATATTGTATCGATTATAACACTGGAGCGCCGGCGCCCTCAAGCGTATCACGCTCCCCACGGCCGGCCGGCCGTGCACCCCGCCGCGCCCCTCCATTCTCCCTCCGGGGCCCGGGCATGCGGTGGCCGGCATCCCGCCGGCCCGGGGTCTGCCGTCACCTTAATCGCAAAGCCCGAAGAAGTCATGAATACACAGACATGCATGTTCACTGGCGGTATATCACTTCGGCAAACAACTCCTTTGCCGCGCTTTCTGCAGCCTGCGAGGCGCATGGCTACACCCTTGAGGCGGCAGATGGCCCCCGCCCCGATGTCACCTGCTACAGCTTAAACTCCATCAACGAGAGACTCTACCGCGATGAGATTGATGGGGCGGACTGCATAACCATCGTCGGGGGGCCCCACGCATCTGCCTGCTACCGGGAGGTGGCGCAGTATGCCGATTACGTCGTCGTCGGGGAGGGCGAGTACACCCTCCCCGCACTTTTATCCGCCATCGAGGAGGGGCGAGACCCGCCTCCCGGCGTCGCGACCGCCGCCGGCTACACGCCGGCCCGCCACACCGTTCTCCTCGATGGCTATCCTCCCTTCTCAGAGGTGAAGGGGTTTGTCGAGATCACCCGGGGATGCCCGTTCTCCTGCGGCTACTGCCAGACGCCCCGCCTCTTCGGGCGGTGCATGCGCCACCGCTCTGTCGACGAGATCAGCCGGTATGCCGCACAGTTCAGGGACATACGGTTTGTCACACCGAACGCGTTCGCTTACGGGTCGGATGGTGTCCACATCCGACTCGACCGGGTAAAACGGCTCCTTGAAAGCCTCGACGGCCGGGTCTACCTGGGCACATTCCCCGGCGAGGTGCGCCCGGAGTGCATATCGCAGCAGTCCATCGATCTCATACTCGACCATTGCGCGAACACGCGCCTGCACTTTGGGGCGCAGTCGGGGAGCGACCGCGTGCTCCGCCTCCTGCGCCGGGGGCACACCATAGAAGATGTCATCCGCGCCGTCGATCTCTGCCGGGAGAACGGGCTTGTTCCGGTCGTCGATTTCATATTCGGGCTGCCATTTGAGAGCGACGACGATCAGCGCTCGACCCTTGACCTTGTGCGGATGGTCACCCGGGTGGGGAAGGCGCACATACACTATTTCATGCCGCTGCCCGGAACGGTGCTCGCGCAGAATCGCCCGCGCCCGCTTCTGGCGGAAACAAAGAAAACTCTTGGCAAACTGGCTCTCGGCGGCAGTATAACCGGTTCATGGATGGATCATGAGATAAGGTTTTTTAGACACACTCCTCATCTATAGTGCATGACGGATGTGCTACTCTTAGCAGATCTGCACGGTAACTACGGAAAGCTTGACGCTTTTCTCGGCTACGACTACGATGCAGTCATCATTGCAGGCGACATCACCAACTTTGGTCCACTTGAGCCTGTAGATTCGGTACTCTCCCGTTTTGAGGTACCCTGTTTCGCAATACCTGGTAACTGCGACCCCCGTGAGATCATCGACGTGCTCGAACGCTCAGATGCGGTCTGTCTTCACAATTCCTGGATAGCGCTTGGTAAGATAACGCTTGCAGGTCTTGGAGGTTCAAACAAGACCCCCTTCGATACGCCGTTTGAGCTGACCGAAGAGGAGATCGATGGCGAGCTCACCCGGATCGTCAAACACATGGATAGGAACATCCACAATGTCCTGATCAGCCACGCCCCGCCGTATGAGGTGCTGGATGCCATCGGGGATAAGCACGTGGGGAGCCGGAGCATAAGGAAGCACATGAACCGGTTTGACCTGATCTGCTGCGCCCATATACACGAGGCGCGGGGCGTCACAAAGGCTGGCGATATTGTCGCCGTCAACCCCGGACCCGCTTCTGAGGGCTACGGGGCTCTCATCCACTTCGGGAAGGAGCCAAAAGATATTGAGATCAATCTGATATCTGTTTAGACAACAACATCTCAAGATACGATGTGTAGATCGGTGGACCATCTACACCCAGCCCTTTTGCAACGGCCCCGATCCTGTCGGCGGCATTCTCTTCCCCGCTTTCTGTCAGGATCTCGATCTCGATGAACGTCCCGAGCCCTTCGATCTCGTCGAGGGTCACCGTTATGGGCCCCATATCGTAGAACTCCCGTGTCTTTAATAGATCTGCCGCCCGCCTGAATCCGAGGCGGGAGAGGATCGCCTCGAGGGTCTCGCCCGAGGCGACCGCGAGGTTGAACTCTTCGCGGGCCTTTGCGCTACCTATCCTGGCCTTCGGGCCCTTGTAGGTCAGGGTGGCCCCATCGGCATCATACCTGACCCTAAACGCTTCGTCGGTCTCTGCGAAGTCGCGGTGGGGCGCGTTGTAGTAGACGTCGCGCTCCTGCTGCCTCTTTGCCATCTGCACTCCCTGCCGGTTGAGGCGGGCCCTGATCTCTCCTGGATCCTTTATAGCAAACTTTGCTTCCACTTCGAGCATGCCGGTCGCCAGAGATCATCTCGTCCCGGCGGTGATAAACCCTCACCGCTCGGGCCCGGCCATCATCTTCTGCAGGATGAGGTCTCTCTGCCTCTCTGCAGCGGCAACGAAGGCGCCATCCCCTATGTGTCTGGCAGAGGCGATCGCTCGATCGGTCAGGAGAAGCGCCGTATCGTAGTCCTCGCGGTTGTAGAACCGGAGCCCGAGCTCCAGATTCAGGTCCGCCGCCTTCTCGTAATCCCCTGCATAGAAGAGGTGGCAGGCAAGCGAGAGGAGGACATGCAGCCTGCCATAGAGGCGGTGCATCGTGCCCTCAAAACACTCCGCCGCGCGGGCGTTGAGCGCTATCCGCGCATCGCCAGAGAGCTCGCGCCTGGACTGCTCCTGAAGGAGAGGATGCACAAAGGCGTACCCGCCGCCCGGGAGCCTCTGGAATATGCCGCTTTTCTGCAGCTGATCCTCTGCCGGCGCGGTATCCGGCCCTCTTATCCCCAGCATGCAGGCGACGACCGGCACCGGGAGCGGGGGGTTTAAGATGCAGACCTCTTTTGCCAGGGCTTTTTCCCGGTCGGAGAGCGTGGAAAAGGCAAGCACTGCCGGCCCTCCGGCTCCGGCGAGCAGATCCCCTATGTTCCCGGCGGAGGGCGCAAGCCCCCGGCGACGCAGGGCGTTGAAGCAGGCCATGAGGCCGAAGGGGTCGCTGCAGTCCCTCTCAAGGAGGCTGGCGGCCGCATCGTCGATGGAAAGGCCAAACCGCCTCTCTCCAAGCTCCCTGATATCATACCTTCGCATACCGGAGAGATGCACCTCGGGGTATCCGGAACCCCGGATCTCCTGCAGTATAGCGGGCCCGGCTGCATCCTCCGCCCGGCAGGTTAAGGCAAGGAGGATTCCGGGCGGGAGGTCGCGCACGATCTGGCGGAGGAGCCGGCGGTCAAGGGTTGATGCGAGGTGAGCGTCGTCAAGCAGGATTGCCGCTATACGGCCGGTCCCAGCCATATCCTCACCGAGCTCCCGGAGGAGTTCTGCAAACGCCCGATGCACCCGGTCGTAGTCGACCTCCGGCGGGCGGGCAAATATGCCGACGATCTCTTCTCGGGTCTTTGGGAGCAGGCCGATCGGTTCTACCGGGACGCCATACCTCTCGAATACTTCGCCGGCATACCCTATGGCCTCCCTCAGGCGCTCGCCCACGGGTGCGGTCCCGGCCCCGCCGGATACGACGTACCTGCGCAGGATTTCCATCAGTTTCCGAAACGTCAGAAAGACCAGGCCGGGATGGTCGAAGACATCCGCCCTGAGGACGAGCGATGGCAGTCCGCCGGGGCGTTCCTGGACCTCGTGGGCAAGCCAGGAGAGGAGAGAACTCTTTCCGATGCCGGGCATGCCGGTGATCGCCACCGCCTGCCCGCACTCTCCTGCCTGAGAGATTACGGATAAGAGCTGCTTGCGCTCCTCCTCCCTGCCGCAGAACTCCTCGGGAGGAGATGGAGCATACGATACCACATCTGTCTGCTGCACTGCATCCATGATCCTGTCGATCTCGTTCGAGTCGGGTATACTTGAACATTTGGGAGGTGTGATTTTAGCCGGAACTGCTGCCGGATCCCGATATCCGGCATCTACCGGTCTTTTTGCAGGGGTTCCCGGCCATCGGGCGACCCTGTAAACACTATAAATACCATTCCATCCAAATGAATTAAAGCAACGCGAAGCAGGCGTGCGGCGAGCCGGCAAGAAAGATGTGCCGGCGCCCGGATCGTAATCTGTTATACAGGGTGAATGGCATGGCACTTTCGGAAGGAGATTTTATCAGGCTCAGATACACCGGTGCAGCCGGTGAGAATATCTTCGATACCACAGACGAGGAGAAGGCAGAGGAGGCGGATATCCACAACCCGCGGGCGGAGTATGGCCCGGTCACCATCCGCCTGGGAAGTCACCACGTCATCCTCGGCCTTGAAGAGGCTCTGATCGGCAAAGAGGTCGGCGACGAGGGGGAGATCGATGTCCCGCCCGAGAAGGCGTTCGGGGCCCACGAGGGGAAGCACATGAAGTCCTTCCCGACCACACAGTTCCACGAGAAACCAAAGCGCGGGATGAGGATCGAGGTTGAGGGGCACGAAGGTATCATAACGGATATCATCGGCCGGCGCGCGGTCGTCGACTTCAACCACCCGCTGGCGGGAAAGACCGTGCACTACACATACGCCATCGTCGAGAAGGTCGAGGACCGGATAGAGCAGATCAATGGGCTGATCAGGCTCTACACAGGCCGAAACGACATCGGGGTCAGCATATCCGACGGGACGGTTGAGTTTGCTCTCCCCGCGGCGATCACATACGACCGGCGTTGGGTGACCTTCCGGGGGACCATCGTCCGCGGGATATTCGAATACTACCCCGATATAACGAGCGTCGTCATGAAGGAGACGTTCCAGCGCCCGGAGGAGCCGGCGGCGATAGCGCCGGAGGCTCCTCTGGCTGAAGAAGAGACCGTGGAGTAACCCTCCCCGGGCTTATCTTTTGAAAGACACATCCCGGTCACCGGCGCATGAGTATCCCCGCCGCCGGCAGCACTCTTCTTTAGGTACCGGGCCGAATGTATTCTGGAATCCATGGCAACATTACAGGGCATGAGCGGGGTCGATATACGGGCGCTGGCGGCGGAGGCCGGCGAGCGCCTCCCGCTCTGGGTCGGCAAGATATACCAGTTCGACGCAAAGACCCTCGGCATCAGGCTGAACGGGGAGGACCGGGCGAAATACCAGTTTCTCATCGAGACCGGGAGGCGCGCCCACTTCACCGCCGAGTTCCCCCTGCCCCCGAAGAACCCGCCGAGTTTTGCTATGCTGCTCAGGAAGCACATCGAGGGCGGGAAGGTGCTCGGCATCCGCCAGCCTGGCATAGAGCGGACCATCTGCATCGACGTCGGGAAGAGGGATACGGTCTACCACCTCATATTCGAACTCTACGACGAGGGGAACGCAATCCTCTGCGATGAAGGCTACACCATCATAAAGCCCCTCTGGCACCACCGGTTCAAGACCCGGGAGGTTATACCGGGCGCGGTCTACACATTCGACGGGACCGACTGCTCGGCCCTACCGGCGGATGGGTTTTGCGCCATGCTTGCAGGGTCCGACCGCGATATCGTCCGGACGCTTGCCGTCGGATGCATGCTCGGCGGCGCGTATGCTGAAGAGGTCTGCAGGAGAGCGGGCGCCGATAAGAGCGCCGCCGCCGCACAGGTCGATGTAGCGGCGATCCGGGAGGCCTTCGACCGCCTCATGGCCGACGTTGTGGAGCACCGCGACCCGGTCATAACACCGTCAGGGTGCTGGCCGGTTGTCCTTGCGGGAGAGGAGGTCCGCGAACGGTTTACGACGTTCAGCGAGGCCCTGGATGTGTTCTACCCGAAGATAGCAGGCGGGAAGGAGAAGGAGGCCGACGCTGAGAAGCCCCGCCTCACCCAGGACGAGGTGATCCGCCGACGCCAGGCGGAGGCGATAAAAGGCTTTGAGAAGAAGATAGAGCGTTACGAACGGCTCGTGGAGGTGCTCTACGAGAACTATGCACCCGTCACCGGCATCATAAAGACGCTCGATGAGGCGAGCAAGAACCGCTCGTGGCAGGAGATCGAACAGATCCTCAAAGGAAACCGTAACAACGCATCGGCAAACATGATCCGCGCGGTCCACCCCGCCGAGGCGGCGGTGGAGGTCGACCTTGCCGGGGAACAGGTGAAGGTCTACGTCCACGAGACGATCGAGCAGAACATCGGCCGCTACTACGACCAGATAAAGAAGTTCAAGAAGAAGAAGACGGGCGCGCTTGCGGCCATGGAGCGGACGGTCCCCGAGAAGTCCCGCCGGAAGCAGAACCTTGCCCTCCAGAAGAAGCGGTGGTATCACCGGTTCCGCTGGTTTGTCACCACAGACGGCGTCCTCGTCATCGGCGGCCGGGATGCCTCCCAGAACGAGGACCTTGCCAAGAAGTATATGGAAGGCAAAGACCTCTTCGTTCACGCCGACGTCCACGGCGGGAGCGTCGTCATCGTGAAGGGCGCAACCGCTCGCTTAGATGAGGTCGCGCAGTTTGCCGCCTCCTACTCAAACGCCTGGAAGGCCGGGCACTTCACGGCGGACGTCTACGCCGCACGGCCTGATCAGGTGAGCAAGACGCCCGAGTCCGGCGAGTACGTCGCGAGGGGTGCGTTCATAGTCAGAGGAGAGCGGCAGTACTTCAGGAACGTCCCCCTGGGTGTGGCTATCGGCCTTGCGACGACGCCAGAGGTCGCCGTCATTGGCGGCCCGCCCGGTGCCGTCGCTTCCCGAACGGATGTGTGGGTGGAGCTCCGGCCCGGCACGTTTGAGCCAAACGACACGGCAAAGAAGGTCGTCCGATCGCTTCGGGAGAAACTCCCGGAGGAGGAGTGGAAAGCGCTCAAGAGCGCCCTGAACACCGAGGCGGTCGCCGCGTTCGTCCCGCCGGGCGGCTCTGATATCGTGGAGAGCCATGAAGGCTGAAGTGCGGGAGATAAAGAGGCGGTTTGGAGAGATACGTCTCTTTCCGGAGACGCTCGACGACCTCTGGCATCTCTCCCACCTGATAGGGCCCGGAGACCTCGTCTTTGCGACGACGTTTCGGAGCGTGGAAGCGGCGACCGATAAACTCCGCCCGGAGAAGACTGAGAAGCGGCCGGTTCGGCTCGGTATCCGTGTCGAGAAGGTGGAGTTCCACCAGCACTCAAACCGCCTCCGTATAGGTGGCGTCATAGAGAGCGGCGTGGATCTCGCCTCCCATCACACCCTCAACGTCGAGGCGGGGTTTGAGTTGTCGGTCATAAAATACTGGCGGCCGGTCGACTGCGAACGGCTCCGGCGGGCCGTCGATGCCTCCGCATACGGCGTCGTCCATGTCGCAAGCATCGAGGAGGGAGAGGCGCAGGTCTACCGCCTGCGCCAGTTCGGCCCCGAGTGGGTGACGACCGTCACCGCAGGGAGCAGCAAGGGCGCAGATACCGGCACCCGTTCCGTCCTCTACGAAAAGACGCTTGAGACGCTCGCCGCGGTCACGGGGCCCCTTGTCGTCGCGGGGCCGGGGTTCGTGAAGGATGAGTTTGCCGGCTACGTGAAGACCCATGCACCCGATATTGCCGGCCGGATGGTCGTCGTCGAGACGCGGCGCATCGGTCGGGGGGCCGTGCAGGAGGTGATCGGGCAGGGGATCCTTGAGCGTCTGATCGGCGACCTCCACCTTGCCCGCGAGGTCAGGCTTATGGATGAGGTCCTCCTCCGGATTGCGACCGATGGCGCCGTCGCCTACGGCATAGGCGATGTCCGGAGAGCAATCGCCTACGGCGCGGCGGAGACGGTCCTCATGTCAGATACCCTTCTCCGGGACGAGGAGGCGACAAAGGTCATAGAGCGGGCCGAGCAGATCAATGCGTCAGTCGTCGTGCTGAGTACCGAGTTCGAGCCAGGCGAGCGCCTGGCGGCCCTCGGGGGCGCCGCGGCTCTCCTGCGCTACAAACTCGCGTGAGATGTGCGGCGCACGCCTGTATGACCGGATTCCTCACACCGTTGCATCCCGGGGTGCCGGAACTGCCTACATTTATAGTCCGGGAAGACCCTATAATGTAGTAATTCCATCATCCGAAAGCCTGCCCTCTGCCGGCCGGCCTCCCGGATAGATCGCCTTTCCCGGAAATGGTTAACACTGGTGTCATAATGAGCGAGAATGTGGTAGTAGAAGAGGTTGATAAGACACGGCCACGGACACGTGCCGAGAAACAGGTCGAGCACAGGAATCGGATAAAGCGGACGCTTGCAGCCTGTTTCATGGGCATCCTGACCGGAGGGCTCTCGTTCTACCTCACCGGCACACCGGATCCGACAAGCGGGCTCCAGGAGAACGCCTTCATCGGCCTGCTCCTCCTCGCGGCGGGCGTGGTCTTCCAGAAGTACATATTTATGCTCCTCAAGATAGACTTCATGGAACTCTCCGGCAAGGACTGGTTCTACCAGAGTTTCATGACGCTTGCTCTCTGGTTCATGACCTGGACAATCCTTTTGACCACCACCATTCTGTGATCCCGCATGCGTATAGCTGTTGTACACCGTGATCGGTGCCACCCCGTCAAGTGCGGCACCGAATGCATCCTCTACTGCCCGCGTGTCAGGACCGGCGACGAGACCGTCGTCATAGGCGAGGACCAGAAGGTCGTCATATCCGAGGAGCTCTGCGTCGGGTGCGGCATATGCGTAAAAAAGTGCCCGTTTGAGGCCCTTGCCATAGTCAACCTCCCCGAAGAACTTGACCAGCCGACCCACCGCTACGGCAGGAACGGGTTTGTCCTCTACGGCCTTCCCATCCCCATAGAGGGGAAGGTCACCGGCATACTCGGACCAAACGGCATAGGCAAGAGCACATCGGTGAAGATCCTCTCGGGCACGCTCATACCAAACCTCGGGCGAACCGACGCCCCGATATCCTGGAAGGAGGTCCTTGACCTCTACCAGGGGACCGAGCTCTTTGACTACCTCCAGGTGCTCTCGCAGAAGAACGTGAAAGTTGCCGTAAAACCGCAGTACATCGACCAGATACCAAAAGTTTTCACCGGTTCTGTGCGCGAGCTCCTCGCGACAACCGACGAGCGCGGGAGACTTGACCACTATATCGACCGATTGTCGCTTCGCGCCGTCATCGACCGGCCTATAGCGCACCTCTCCGGCGGAGAACTGCAGAGGGTGGCTATAGCCGCATGCCTTGCCCGTAATGCCGACTTCTACTTCTTCGATGAGATCACGCCATACCTCGATGTCTACCAGAGGATGGCCGCGGCAGACCTTATACGGGATCTTGCACGGGAACGGCCGGTCGTCATCGTGGAGCACGACCTTGCGATCCTCGATATGCTTGCCGATACCGTGCATATAGCCTACGGCGAGCCGGCGGTATTCGGCGTCATCACCTACCCAAAGGGCGTCCGTGTCGGGATCAACCAGTACCTGGAGGGGTTCCTCCCCGAAGAGAACGTCAGGTTCAGGCCGTATGCTGTGACGTTTGATGCCCGGGCGCACGCTTCCGGGACGGATCGCGAGGTCCTGCTCACGTTCCCGGCTATGACGAAACAGTTTGCACAGTTCTCGCTCTCTGTTGGCGGCGGGGAGATCCGGGGCGGCGAGGTCCTCGGCGTCCTTGGGGCAAACGGCATAGGGAAGAGCACGTTTGCCGGGCTCCTTGCCGGCGTTATAGAGCCCGACACCGGGTCGATGGATAAGAGGGTGCGGATATCCTACAAGCCCCAGTACCTCAAAGGCGACTCGCCAGCGACCGTCGAGGAGGTTCTCAGGCAGACGACGGCGAAATTCGATACGTCGTTTTACCAGCACGAGATATTAGAGCCCCTCTCCCTCTCGCCTCTCCTCCAGGCGCCTGTGAACACGCTCTCAGGCGGCGAACTCCAGCGGGTGGCCATAGCCGTCTGCCTCTCGCGCGACGCCGACCTCTATATACTCGACGAACCGAGCGCCCACCTGGACGTGGAGCAGAGGGTGAGGATATCGCGGATGATCCGAAAGCACGCCGAAGGCCGGGGTGCAAGCACGCTCGTGATCGATCACGACATATACGTTATAGATATGATAAGCGACCGGATCCTTGTCTTTGAGGGCGAACCGGGTGTTCACGGCAGAGCCGCGGGGCCGTTTGATATGGCGCCGGGCATGAACCGGTTCCTCGCGGCGCTCGGGATCACATTCCGGCGGGATAAGAGCGGGCGGCCGCGGATCAACAAACCGGGGTCGTTCCTTGACCGCGAACAGGTCGCAGCCGGGGAGTACTACTACACGGATATATCGAAGTCGTGAGGCGGCGTCAGCAAGGCGCAAACCCACTCAACAAAGGACGCCCACGCCCCTGAGAGGACCTCCTGTATTCCGGCCGGCTCATCGGAGAGGACTGCCGGCGCCGGGGTCGCAACGGGCGTGGCCTCTGTTTCATGCGGCACGGGGACGGCCTTCAGGTCGAGTGTGGCGTGCCCTGCTATACGCGGTATGTAGCCCACGTTTCCGGGGACGACAAACCAGCACCTCCCTTCGGCATCGACAAAGAGCCTCTTGACAACGTTTGAGCGGATGCCGTCGCCGGAGGTTATGTGCAGGGCGACACCAGACGAATCCCAGCCGTATATGCCGTCATCGGATGCTATGAGGAGCATTCCATCGGGGACTGCCGCGATGTCGTTGATCGTGACCAAAAACGGGTTTAGGTCGCCGGCATCAAGTGTATGGGTGATCCCCTCATCCGGGGCGTAATGGAGGACCACCGTCCGGTTGAATATGTAGACTCCCCCGAAGGGGTCGACCCGCACCTCGGAGATCCCTCCGATCGGTTCGCCGTCGGCGTTGGTCACCTGCTTAAACCGGATCTCCCCCGTCCTCTCCCGGATCACCCATATACCGTCACGCTCGGACCCGACGACGAGCGCACCGCCTGCGGCATCGACCGCCATGCTCACGACCGTGTAACACCCAAGCCCCTCAGGACCGAGAGGCTTATACCACGTCCAGTTCCCGTCGTGGTAGCGGTGGAGACCCGCCCGGCCGGTGGCAACCCACATATCGTCCCCCCACCGCGCTATGCAGTTTATGTTGAGGTTCTTGAGGAACTGCTGGTCCTGGATGGCGCGGTATCTCTTCCCATCCCCCATCTGCAGACCGTTCGGGTAGCCTATCCAGAGGTGGCCCCCCGCGTCGAGGGCGATCGCGGTCACCATGGTATCGAGGGGGATAAGCCGGCCGTAGGCCGTCTCTCCGGGGAATCGCGTGTTGACCGAGTGCCATGTGCCGTTTGCCCCGTAGAACGACAGGCCGGTGTCGGTCGCAAATATGATATCTCCGTAGCGGCCGTTGATCACATCCGTAACCCCGGCGGATGCAATCCATGCGTTGAAGTCGGGGACATCTACGGAGACGGCCGGGGATGGCGGGATGAGAATGCAAAAGAGAAGAATAGAAAGGATCAGAGCCTGGCGCATGTCCCGTCCGCTCTCTTGACGATGATGCGGCCCTTCTCCTCCGGCCAGAAGTAGACGGATCGCCCGATTCTGCCGCCTATCTCCTCGTGCACGATCCGGATCCCCTGAGAGCGGAGAGCGTCCTTCACGGCGGTGATATTCCTCTCACCTATGTTCAGGGAGTTCGCCGAGAACTCAAACATGCTCGCACCGCCGACGATGGCCGCAACGACCGTATACCTCGTGCCCCCGAGCTTCTCTACCTCATCGATGAGATTGTTCGTTGCAGTATCAGCAAACTTGCCGGGACGGTCGACGGTTCCACGGCTCTCCGGGAGCATTA
Organism: uncultured Methanoculleus sp.; assembly: GCA_964413225.1. Lineage (GTDB taxonomy): Archaea > Halobacteriota > Methanomicrobia > Methanomicrobiales > Methanoculleaceae > Methanoculleus. Next base: position 37,212 of record CAYPRO010000005.1, read on the forward strand.
TGTGGGCAAGCCCCCCAAGGGATTGCCTCTGGTCGTGCAGTATGAGCGCTATGCAGGAGCCAAGCCCGATCGTCCCCATCGGGCATCTCCCGACCCGGAGCTCGCCAAGACCCAGGATTATGGCATTTTTCTCGCTAAAAAATGTGTTTTCCATGGTATCCCGGTGGCCGGCTACGATATCGGGCCCATCAGGCGTTCCAGCATATCGAAGAGCTGGTGCATGAGGCAGGTGTTCGGGAGCATGTATATGCCCCCGTAGACGGGAGGCGCCTCGCTCGTGAGTTCCGTGTTGAAGATCAGTATGTCGTTCACGTCGCCGGCCACCTGCGCGACGATGGACTCAAACGCCGCATGCGTCATATCGATGGCCAGAGCCGGAGGAGACGGCAGCATGACGATGCCGAGGAGTTCGGCGGTCGCATCGAGGAACGACGATATCATTATGTTCCCTATCTCGATCGCGGCGCTCCTATCCATGTCGTCGATATCGCGGTCGGTCCCGGTCATGCCGAGCATCTGGTTCGTCAGCTGTATGACGGTCGCCTTTGGCATGCTGACGACGATATATCCCCCGTCCGCGACCTCACCCTGGATCTGGAAGACGACGACGGCCGATATCTCGTTACCTATATATTTGTGCATATCGGCTATATCGATGGCGTGCACCTCCGGCACCGTCATATCGATCGGGCATGCCAGCATCTGCGATAGGGTTGTCGCCGCGTGTGCCGCACCTATGTTGCCTAACTCTGCCAGAGCATCCACCTGAATCGGATCAAGTTCCATGAGTCTCTCTCCTAAATCATTGAGTTTACGTCGAGAACCGGCACGACATCGCCGTCTCCGGGGATGGTGATACCGCTGATCCCGCGGCAGCTGCCGGCAATACGGGAGAGAGGTTTCACCACCACCTCCTGCTGGCCATCCACGGTATCGACGATGATGCAGCATCTTCTGCCGCTGTTCTGCAGAACGACAAGCGTATCGCTCCTCTCTGTCCGGCCGAACATATCCTCGAGGCGGTGCATGGGGAGGATCTGGTCGCGGAGAAGGATCGCCTCGCTGCTGCCTATCCTGTGAATCGCATCCGTCCTCATCTGCGCCACCTCGACGACGTTGCTTATGGGTATGGCGCACCGCATGCCGTTTATGTGGACCATCATGACATCGATGATCGCCATAGTCGGGGGCAGCACCAGTTCAAACTTCGTGCCCGTCCCGAGGGTGGACTCGACTTTGATCGTCCCTTTGAGGGATTCGATCGTCTTCTTGACCACGTCGAGACCGACACCCCTGCCGCTGATGTCGGTGATCGCCTCGGCCGTGCTGAACCCGGGCTCAAAGAGCAGGCCGATGAGGTCGTCCTTCGTTGCAGCCGCCGCCTCCTCGGGCGTCATGAGGCATTTTTCGACCGCCTTTGTCCGGAGGCGCCCGGGATCGATGCCGGCGCCGTCATCCTCGATGTCTATGATGACGTTATCCTTGTCCCTTTGCGCCGTCAGACGGAGCAGCCCTTTCCTCGGTTTTCCGGCGGCTTCGCGGATATCGGGTGTTTCTATGCCGTGGTTCACGGCATTCCGGATGATGTGGAGGAGGGGGTCGGCAAGGCCGTCCATCATGCTCCGGTCGAGCTCTGTCTCGCCGCCCTCTATGATGAGCTCGACCTCTTTGCCGTCGTGGTTTGCCACATCCCGCACGACCCGCGGTAGGCGGTTAAATATGCGCTCAAGCGGCATCATCCGTATCCCCATCATGAGGTTCTGGAGATCGGAGACAGAACGGCCGACCATACTCAGGGCCTCGTCGAACTCCTTGATGCCGTGCTTTTTTGCTATCTGCTCAAGCCTTCCCCGGTTGATCACCAGGTCCTCGACAAGGTTCATCATCCGGTCGAGCCGCTCTATATCGACGCGTATGTTCTTTATCTCCCGGCTCTTTACGGCCCTTGCCGCTCCCTGCGGCACCTGCGGCGATTCGGTCTCTTCTTCCGGCACATCTTCGCCGGCCGGCGAGGAGATGGCAAGGAGGGTTGTATCGGTGCCGGAGGCGATCGTCCTGAGGGCATCCTCCCCCGCATCGCTCTCGATGGTGACATCAAACGACTCTCCGAACTTCCCGTCCTCAAGGAGGTTTCGCGTGGGGTTTGTCGATATGATCGTCCCTATGGCCTCAAGGTTCTGCAGGAGCAGGATGGCCCGGACATCCTTCATGGTGCAGGACGGGTCGATGGCGACAGAGAGGGTGTAGAGCGGGCGGTTGCCGGCCGGTTCGGGATCTCCTGGTTCGCAGGAGGGGTCCTCTCCCTCAGCAAACGCCCGAAGATCCTGTGTTAGGTGTGCCGACTGCTCATCAGACGGAGCCTCGCCGGCCTCGATCGCATCCAGCATCCTCTCGATCGTATCGGTGCAGGTGAGCAGAAGATCGGTGAGAGAAGCGGTCACCTCCCTCTGACCGCTCCTTATGAGCGAGAAGACATCCTCCATGGAGTGGCAGAGATGTTCCATCGCCATAAACCCCATAGACGCGGACATACCCTTGAGCGTGTGCGCGGCCCGGAAGATCTCGTCGATAGCGACCTGCTGGTCTTCCCCGCTCTCAAGGGCAAGGAGGCTGGTCACGATCTTCTCGTGGTTCTCCCGTGACTCCTCGACAAACAGTTTCCGGTACACCTCTTCATCAAACATGAGTCTCACATCAAATCTGGTTGACGGCTCTCGCGATCTCGTGCGCGAGGTTCCTGAGCGGCACAACCGCATCGACGCAGTTCCGTGCAAGGGCGGAGCGCGCCATGCCGTAGACGAGACAGTCCTCCTCGGCACAGACCATCGTTCTTCCGCCGGCATTCTTCACGGCAAGCGTCCCCTCCCCGCCATCGCTGCCCATCCCCGAGAGGATAGCAGAGACCGTGCGCGGGCCGAATGTGCGTGCTGCGGATGTGAAGGTCAGATCGACGGCAGGCCGAACCGCGTGGACGGGCGGAGAGGTCGAGTGGACGACCCGGCCGGAGGCCTTCCTGGTGCCGGCGTAGATCCCCGATATGACGGTGTGGTAGCCAGCTTTGGAGACAAGGATCGTTCCAGTCTGCAGGATCTCTCCGTTGGTGGTCTCCCTCACCGGGAGGGGCGAGACCCGGTTCAGGCGCTCGGCAAGCGATGCCGTGAACCCCTCAGGCATATGCTGGGTTATGACGACCGCTGCAGGCAGGTCTGCGGGGAGAGCGGAGAGGAGCAAGTCGAGCATAGGTGGTCCGCCGGCCGATGAACCTATGAGCACCACCGCATCGGCGTCGCTCTTTTTGGGCTCGGGTGCTCGCACGATCGTCGGGAGCGAGACGAGATTATGGATCTTCTGTATGAGTTCCTGCTCGATGCCCCTGACGCTCGGGACATCCCGTGGTTTGAGCATGAAGTCATCCGCACCGAGACGGAGCGCCTGATGGGTCATATCGGCCTGCCGGGACGTCAGCGTGCTCAGGACGATCACCTTTGGCCTGACTCTCTCCTTTCGGAGCGCTTCAAGCGTCTCAAGGCCGTTCATACGGGGCATCTCTATATCGAGGGTGATGACGTCGGGTTTTAAATCTGCAATCTTTGTAAGAGCATCGATCCCGTTGACCGCCGTCCCGACGACCTCTATATCCGTGCTCCCCTTGAGGAGATCGCGGAGTATCGTCCGGATGAAGAGGGAATCGTCGACGATCAGAACCCGTATCATAGTTCACGCACTGAGGACGTTTTTGACTTCTTCAAGGACCTTTGGCGCCTGGAACGGTTTGACGATATAGCCTCTTGCCCCGCTCTTTACAGCCAGTTTGACCATCTGTTCCTGGCCGACAGCGGTGCACATGATGACCTTTGCTGCCGGGTCGGCGGCCTTTATGGCCTTGAGCGCCTCTATACCGTTCACCTTCGGCATGACGATATCCATCGTGACGAGGTCAGGTTTCAGCTCCTGGTACCGGGTAACGGCCTCCGCCCCGTCGGCCGCCTCACCCACGATGTCGTGCCCGCCGGAGAAGAGGATATTCTTCAAGAGCGTCCTCATAAACATCGTATCATCGACGATCAGGATTCTCCCCATCGATTACCACTTGATCTTTATTTGGAGAGTGCGCTATATAGCCCTTTTTATTCCCGAGAAAAGTTATTATTAATTCTATGGAGATTTCATTGCGTTAGAGATGTACCGGACACCTTTCGCGGTCAGCTGCACCTCTTTTCTTATGTAGAGGACCTCGGCAAGCCCTGTGCCGAGGAGCTGTTCGTATATGGCGTCGAGGTCTTTATGCGAGAGTTTGAGCATATTCTCTATGGCGCTTGAGTCCATGCCGCTGTAGACCAGCATGGCCACCTGCCCGGTCAGGGGGTCGATCTCCTCGCTCGTCTCGGTGTCGTGCGTCGCCTCTCTGAGGAAGTTGTAGAGGACCTGGAGCGTCGTCATCGGGCAGAGGACGAAGCTCGTCACGACCTCGTTCTCGATGAGATGATCGATCTTCACGACATCGAGGTTTTTTTCCTGGATCTCCCTCTGTGTGAGTTCGATGCTGGCGACATCCGAGAGGGGGATGCAGACATGGGTCTCGGGGCTGACGAACCATATGCCGGTCTTCATGACGGTGATCGCCCCTTTCTCCCATCTGGCGTCCTGTATGAGCACCCCCCCGCGTATGGCGGGGGACATGAAGAAGGCATTCAGGCGGTAGGCGCTTGCCTGCGTTATGATGAATTTTTTTAAGACGGTAAGGACCTTGTCCACCGACGCTATGCGGCAGACCCGATCTCCGTCCGTGCCGGCGGTGATCACCACCTGGTTCTTCTTCTCAGCGAGATCGACCACGGATTTGTAGGTGATCTCGCAGTCGAGGGGGGCACCGATCTGGATACGATCCTCGGCGATGCCCATCGTCGTCGGGACCCATTTGCCATCGTGCTCGACCTTTACCGGAACAGATTTCATCGTTTTATGGTATCTCTTGCAAGAACATCATCGTTGTGATCTCATCGCCGCCAGGATCTCCTCGAGTTCAACGGCAAGGCTCCTCGCATCGAATTTTTCGCCTTTCAGGTCGCGGACAAGGCTGATATCCTCAAGAAACTTCTTCTTCTTTGAGTCGGACTTGAGCGAGGATATCAGGTCGTCGTCGACCGTGCCGCCGGACGCAAAGGAGACCATATCAAACTCTTCCTCTTTCTCCTCCTCGGGGGGTTCTTCGTCCGGGATAGGCTCTTTTGGTGCGATCTCTTCCTTCTCTTCCTCCTCGATCTCGATCTCGCCGAGGTCGAGGTTGTCGAGCATGGAGAGTTCTTCGTTCAGGGCGCTCATGTCGGGGGTGTCGGCGGCAAGACCCGCCCCGGGCGTGGGGCCGGTCTCGGCAAGATCGCTCTGGTGCGCCCTGAGGATCTCCGAGACGGCATCTGCGGATATCCGGTCGGGCTCGATCGCCGTCCCGGCCCCGGATGCCTCTCCGTTCGGGTCGAAGTTCGCGAGGGAGTCAGGATCGATGTCGCTTAAGGAGGCAAAAGGGTCGGCCGCATCCATGCCGGGCGGAACGGGGGCCTTGCCATCGACCGCCGCATCGAGCATGGCGTCGATCTTCCCGATCTTGTCCTTCTTCTCGGCCTCGGGGGCGCGGGCGTGTGCGATCGTCTCACGAACCGATGACGCAAGGGTCCCAAGCATTCCGGCGGCTCTCGTCCTCCGGATGCGTGACGGTTTTTCGGCCGGCAGATCGGGTTTTTCTGTCCCGGTGGTCTCCTGGCGCTTCAGGAGCCGCGAAGGCCTGAGGTTAGCAAGATCGATCGCCCCGGTGACGACGAGAGCAAGGAACCCTGCAAGGACGGTCCCTGCGAGGATGATCTCGATGGTGGCATCGAAAAAGACGATCAGGGAGCCTGCGCCGATGGTGATAAGGAAGAGGAGCGGGCGACGAAACCTCTCTCTCATATCACACCCCCACAAATGAGGGGATGTTGAAGAAGATGCCCACGATCAGCGGTGCGACGATGTATATGATGCCGGTGGCCGCAGAGAGCAGGCTTGCGAAGAAGTAGTACATATACCGGTCGCCGCCCATGACGATCCTTCCTGCAAGCGTATTGGCGGCGGTCAGCAATAAGAGGATCGTCACGACGTAGGTCCGCATGGTGTCTTCGGGGAAGTCTGCGAATATATTCAGCGATGAACCCATGGCGCTGCCGATCGTGGCTGTCCCCCCCGAGAGTGCGGCCGATGTCTCTGCAAAGTGCTCCATCACATCCGTCACCGCACGGGACATGGAGAGGAGGACCTCAAAGAGGAAGACGAATATCCCTATCATCGCCCCGTGCATCGGGACGAGGAGGACGACAAACCCCTTCACCATCATGTCGCGTTTTCTTCTGAGCAGCACCTGTTCAAGCATTGACGAACCGACGATCTTTCCTATCCGGTCGGGGGACCCTCCGAGGGCCACGGCGTCGCGGAAGATGTTCATGTATTTGTATATCAGGTAACTGCCGGTCTCTCCGATGAACTTCGTCCAGGTCAGGGCTTCGTCGAGGCCAAGGTTCAGTTTCGTCGAGACCGAGGCTATGAACGGGTCAAGGTGGATGAGAGACTTTCGGTCCACTTCCTTGAGAGCGTCGCCGGTGGTTATGCCTTTGCCGCCCATGATCGACCCGAGGCTCCGTATGAACGTGGCAAAGTCGTCGTCGCGGTTGACAATGTTTCCGTCATCTATGTAGCCGATGATCCCAAGAGGCATAAGGAGAAGGCCGGCAAGCAGGAATATGGTGCCGGCATTGGCGCCGATGAGTACAAGCAGGAGTGAGACAGCTACCGTTACCAGGACGATCGGGCGCTCCATCCGCCCGATGATGCTCTGCTCTTTTGAGCGTGTCCCCGGACGCCCGTGCGTCCGCGGGTCGTCGGGGACGGCCCGGTACATGATCGTAAGGCCAAAGATGGATATGGCGAGGATGATGGCGTAGGAGGAGTTCAATGCCGTCTCCATACCCTCAGGGGCGTATATCGCCACCGATATCATGATGATGATAGCGACGAGCGAGCCTGAGAGGAGCATGGCTATGTAGGCGTCGCCCCACTTCTTCAGGAGCTCGATCCCCTGCTCAAACGAGTTTCGGTATATGCTCCGGATGCTTGAGAGTTCTGTCTCTATGAAATCGTCGTCAGGGACGCCGGAGTCTATGGAGTTTGCGTAACGGTTGAGCATGCTCTGGAGGGTGGTGTTATGGCACCGCTCGGCGATTGCCCGGAGCGCTCCGGCGTAGCTCTGGCCCCACCCGGCGACGAGGCGCTGCACCTGCGCTATGTAGCGCGAGGGTATGTACTCGAACCGCTCGGATGTGTACTGAAAGATCTCAGGCCTGGTCACGGTAGATGTGGTGATAGCGGCCATGTATGTGTACATGAGGAGCAGGTCCTGCTCCATCTTCTTGTTCTCAAGGATTGTGGCACACAGGTTGTTTAAGCGGCCAATCTCCTCCTCAAACGGTATCTTCCCCTGGTTTGCCGCCCGCAACCGTCTGGTTACGTCTTCAAACAACGTCTTACACCTCGATGGTGAGCAGGCCCTGCTTCTTGATCTTGGTGGTCATGTGGAAGAGGTCCCAGAACTGCGTGTAGCCGGCCTTGTGGAGCCGTTCGAGTATGTTCGCCCGTTTGTCGACCTCGTCGTATATGTCGGCCCGCCGGTTCTCGGGGATGCCGAGCATCGTTGCGATCTTGTTCTCAAGGAGGTAGCTGCTCCCCCTGCCGGTGAAGGTGAATGTGTCGGTTGCAGGGTCCCAGACGAACGCCGCCATGAAGGAGAATCCCTGGGTCTCGGGGTCGTAGCCCACGAGTTCGTTTATGCTGAGCATCCGCCGGGCGGTCCCGCCACGGGGGAGTTTGACGGCGCTCTGGATTATGACCAGGTTTAAGTTATCGACGTAGGTCTTTGGGATGTTGATCGGGTCGCCGCAGAGACGCTGGATCAGCTTCTCGACCGACGCTGCGTGGAACGTGCTCATCACCGGGTGGCCGGTCTGCATGGCGGAGAAGGCGACGGATCCCTCGACGCCACGGATCTCACCGACAAGGATCTGGTTTGGGCGCTGGCGCAGAGCGGCTTTGAGGAGGTCGAACATGGTTATCTCCGAGCCTTCGCCCTCGCCCTTCCCCTTGGCCTTTGCAACCTCGCGTGTCCAATTCCGGTGGGGGACGGTCAGCTCAGGGGTATCCTCTATGGTGACGATCTTGTTCTCGGGCGGGAGGAAGGTTGTCAGGGCGTTTAAGGTCGTCGTCTTGCCGCTTGCTGTCTCGCCCGAGACAAACATGGACATGCCGTACTCAAGGCAGATCCAGAGGTAGGCGGCCATCATGTAGTTGCATGCCCCGCTCTCTATGACCTGGAGGATGCTTAAGGGGATCTCGTTCACCTTACGGATGGTGAAGTTGCTCCCGTGTTTGCTGATCTCTGTCCCGTAGACTATGTTGATACGCGAACCGTCGGGGAGAGTCGCGTCGACGATGGGGCTCCGGTATGTCAGAGGACGTTTGATACGCTCGGCGAGTTTGATGACGAAACTGTCGAGCTCGGCTGAGTCGTGGAAACCGACGACCGATTTTAAGCCTTTGAAGATCTTGTGCTCGACGAATATCGGCCCGACGCCGTCGCAGGTGATATCTTCGATGTACCGGTCAGAGAGGAAGGGTTTGAGCGTCCCCATCTCGATCTTGTCGCGGATCATAAGGTATTCGAGCGCTTTATACTCCTGGGAGGTGAGGACGAGCCGCCCGTCGGCGAGGGTGGGGTGGTTCGTCGCCTTCTGTTTTGCCGGCGCACTTATGTCGGATGTGAGGAAGTTCTTGATCCGGGATTTGATGTCTTTTGCCGCCGCGCCGGCAAGGCGGGAGGGGTCGACCTCCTCGGCCGGCTGCTTTATGTAGGTGAGCTTCTGGATGAACCCTTTGAGCACCTCTATGCGCGCTTCCTGTGTCACCGGCTCCTCGTCGAGGGCGTCGATCATGTCGATCAGTTTCGCCTCTATGATGGGCACGATCTCTTTGACGGAGTGGAGGAACGAGGGCTCGATCGGTATGTACCAGTTCCGAACGTCGTTAGGGTCGGGGAATATGTGGATGAACGTCGTCTCGTTGACAGGATAGATGATGTTTGGGTTCTCCATCGATTTCAGGTCCTTCTTCAGCTCCGAGAGGAAGAGCGGTATGCCGACGGTGTTGACGGGCAGTATGTGGAGGTACTCGAGGAGGTGGGGGCTTGCTTTGACGTAGTCTTTTGCGTTTGCCGGGAGCATACGGTAGAGGGCGCAGGACTCGACGTTGTTATAGCAGTCGTTTCCTTCGTCTATGTACTCGGGTTCGAAGGGGAGGGTTACCGTTACCGGCAGCGCTGATGCCATCTTCCTCACACCTTCGCGACCGATACGGGTATGACTTTTATGCCGTACCCGGGGTGGACCTCGAAACTGATGATGTTTCCCGTCGTCTTTCGTGCGCCGCGGACCTTGACGACCTCAAGCATCATGACATACTTGCCGCCGACGAGGGCTTTCTTCATGAAGAGGTGGGCGTCGCATATGGAGCGTATGCGGACGAGGGAGTCCTCGACGAAGGCGTATGTGTGCAGGGTGATCAGTATGGTTTTGCCGTGGTCGACGAGGTTCTTGCAGTTTGTGAAGAATGTGAGGACCGTATCCTGCCTTGCGTACTCGGTGAAGAGGGTGAGCGAGTCGATGACGATCACCTGGGCTTTGCTCTGCTCGATGTAGGCGATCATACGCTCAAGCGTCCCCTGCATCTTCTCCTTTGTCCACTCAAACCCGACGACGTGCATGGGAAAGACCCGGAGGTAGCCCCAGGCGAAGTAATCGGATACGTCAAGGCTCATCGATTCCATCTGGGTGAGGAAGCTCTTGCTTGTGTTCTCGGTCGAGAAGAGGTCGACGTTGAACCCCTGTTTTAAGGCTCCCCATATGATCTGCTGGGTGAGGACGCTCTTTCCGGTGTCGTTTTCGCCCTCTATGAGGGTGAGGGACTGTAAAGGGAGGCCGTCGGCGATCTTCTTGTCGAGTTCTGAGTTCCCTGTCGAGAGGATCGATCGGTCGGGTAACCCGGGTATGCTGCTCTCTTTGGTTGTGGCCATGTTGCTTCCTCATACGTACGCCGAACTCGTGACACCGTTTCCCGTGACAACCTGGACCCACATGGGGTCGGAACCCTCAAACCGGATGGAGATGGGGAGGGTCTCGCCGGGGTCGAGTTCGCCGGGGTGGATATGGTCGGGGGTTATCTCTCCTGCTGTCCAGTCTCCGTAGGGGATGTATATCGGTATGTTGTCTATACCGATGTAGACGTCGATTGCGGGTATGTCGATGATCGGTTCGCTTCCGGTGTTCTTTACATCGATGTGAAGGGTCTGGCCGGAGATCGTTGCGCTCTGGATAGATATAGCCGTGCGCATACGGGCCTCCTGGTGGGTGGCGAGGTTGTTCTGCGCCTCGACGATCACCTCCGTTGTGGCAAGAGTGCCGCCGATCAGGACGTAGGCGGTGACGATAAGGAGGAGGGTGCCGATCCCGGCTGCTATGAGGGGTCCTGCGCTCATGGCTATTCGCTCGCGGTGAATGTGGTCGACCGGTAGAGTCCTGTGGGGAGGACGAACTGGAAGTAGACGACCTGCCCTCTGGCGGGGATCCTGTCGGTCTTTGCCTGGATGTAGAGGGTCTCGCCGGGGTCCCAGTAGTTGTTTGATGTGTCGTCGAGGATCTCATATGTCCACTGGCCCCAGTCCGGTTTGCCTGTGGTGAGGCTGAGGCGGATGAAGTCGCCCTGGCCGCCGAGGAAGACGTCGGCCTTTCGTATATCGGCGTCGGCTATCCTCCCGGTGCCGACGTTCTTTAGCCATATGCGGGCGCTCTGGTTGCTGCCGCTTGCGTACGTCGTGACGATCTTTACGTCCGTGCTCAACCGTTCGTCCACCTTGTGGGAGGATGAGGATATCGTGCCGGCGAGGGTGTATATGACGGGAAAGACTGCGTTAATGAGTACGCCGGCCGATATGATGGCGGCGATGAGGAACATCGCGGTGGTGAAGGATTCGCTTGACATCCATTATATCCTATCCAGGAGCTCGATCCAGGTGTCGCCGGCGTCTTTTGAGGGAGGAGGCTGCTCCCCCTGGCGGCGGCGGGCGAGCATCAGCACCTCTATGAGGTCGCGGTCCATCGTGGCGTCTTCGGGGTCGAGTATCCGGTTGAGGATGTAGAGTTCCGAGACGAACTCGTTTGGACCGATATCCGCGACGTCTCTTCTGGTCTGGGGGACCATCCGCATGATCTCGTGGATCTGGCCGGCGGCGTCATCGGTTATGTAGCCCATCGTTTTGTAGGCGTCGATCATGATCGCCATGTGTTCGTGGCCGTACTTGCCGCATCCCTGATGCACCCATGCAAAGAGCCGGTGGACCTTCTGGAGCTTGAGTTTTCCGGCGGGTTTTGGCTCGGACGGGGTGACCGGCAGGGGGAGAGCGGTTTTTGGGGGGAGAGCGGTCGTTTTGAGGTCGGGCACAAAGAGGCCGGCGCCATCAAGGCCGGCGGGGAGATCTTTTGGCAGGTTTGAGGGTGCAAGGTCAAGCCCGGGGAGGTCATCGTCGTCGAGGGCGGACGGCGGCGCAAGCCGGTTCCCGCCGTAGGATGCGGCGGCGCATGTGAACGGGTTGTCAAGCTCGTTCATCCGCTCCCGGAGATCGATGAGCAGCCGCTTGATAGATGTCTTGACGAAGTCGAGTTCCTTCTCGAGTGTATCAAGACGGGCCTCCGGGTCGTCGGACGATGCGCCGGCCAATATTTTGTCTATCTGAGCCTGATCTACCCCCACCATGGTAGTGGATTATATAATTCTAAAGGTTTATAAATTTTTGCTGTGGGGATACTGTTTTTCCTGTCTGTTTGAGGGGTTCGGTGTGGTATGATAGTATGGTTTTTGATGAGGCGGTGTCTCCCGCCGATTCTCCAGGGTGCCGTGGTGATTGTGGGGGTGGTGATCGTGGGGGTGGTGATTGTGGGGGTGGTGATTGTGGGGGTGGTGATTGTGGGGGTGGTAAAGGATGGATATACGAAAACAGGGCCGATAAAGCGTGGAGCCTTACGGGTTGCATCTCCCTTGCGGTCATGACGGAGCAGGGTATCTCCGATGCCCTGACCGGGGATCACCATTTTATCCAGGCTGGGCACCGTGCCCTTCTTGTCGACGGTGCGGGGTAACCGCATAAATCCGGGCGCCCGGGGTTTTCTCGCCCACCGGGGCCGGCGCCGATGAAGGCGCTCAGGGGTGTGGGGAGTTGCCGGCCGGCCGCTGGATACCGGCAGGCACCGGCACTACTTTGCCCGGGGTCATCGCTCTCCCCTTTCCAGATGTCTCTTTCCCTTTTCGGTCAGGCGGTATTTCTGTGTCGGGCTTGTCGGTGAATCCGGCTGCGTCATCCGAACAAACCCCGCCCGGATTGCCGGCCTCAGGTAATCGTACAGGAATGTGGGCCGGTGGCTGAGTCCCAGACATCGCATTGCATCTTTTGTCCCCGATGGTTTCTCCTCCAGGCAGATCAGGAGGCGGTTTACCTGTTCGGTTACCTGTTCGGTTACCTGTTCGGTTACCTGTTCTCTGACCTCTCCTACGGCTTCGTACTTAGTTCCAGGTGAGATATTCTCCGCAAGAGAAACGGTAAACCGAACTTTCATTCCAATCTCTTCGAGCACAGGTTCAGACAGGTTCCACTTCTCTGCCTCATCCAGAATGCGGCGAAATCCACTACCCCATTGTTCGATCAGACCCAGCTCCCGAAACACACGGGCGATGGTGCGGTTGCGAATCCTGGATACGCCCTGCTTCACATCTTCGATGGTCATGCCCGGAAGTAGGATGCCCGGGTTTTCTATCTCCACCCGGTCGTCATATATGGCAACCCGCAGAGGAGCACCTATCTGTGAATAATCGGCATGCACTATAGCATTGATGACTGCCTCGCGCACGATGATCATGGGAACGCTCCAGGTATCGCGACGGCGGATCTCCGACAAATCTGCTCCTCTCATTGCATGTTTTTTGATGAACTCAATAACACGCTCGACGGCGATGGGCAGATGTTCATGAATCTCGGTATGGTCGAAGATGGTACTTTTTGTCGTGCCTACAAAACGCCCGCACTGTATCCAGGCATCGGGGAAATGTCCCTCGCGATCCCTTCCGAAAAGCAGCATTCCGCCGATGGTCGGAACAAGCCTTCCCTGTACCGGTGCGAGCAGTCTCAATGTGAGCAGTTCTTTCTCGTTCAACTCTCGCTGCCCGGCAAAGAGCGCCCGGGCGGCTGCCAGATCCAGCGCATCGGCGGTCAGTTCAGGCAGAGGCAGCTCATCAAAGGCCGTTCCGGTAGCACTCCGTTCCAGTTCTGCGATAAGTTCCTTATCGGCTTTCCTGTTCGTGGAACCGAGGCGGACATACACGCCATCAGAAGGGCCTTCCTTCTTTACCCAATGAGGTCTGAAGCCACTGGGGTACACTTCCACGCCCAGCAGGGTTTTATCCTCAACAGTGATCAGTTCCACACTGGGTACAAGCCGCGGATCGATGTTATCGGCAATAAGATTGCACAACCGTTCTTCCTCATCCAGCGGGTTTGCAACTCCCAGGATCTTCCTTGAACCATCTTCCACTCCGATAAACAGGCGCCCTCCGGATGTGTTGGCAAACGCAACCAGCGTTTTGAGGATGTTTCGGGGAGATGAGAGATCTCGTTTGAACTCCAGTGTTTTGCCTTCGTGCATTGAGAGCAGCCGGGTGATAGGGAGGCTCATCGGATCTCCCTTCGGGTGATGATACTCAATGTTCTCTCTACAGAGTAAGGGGGGCTCATCGATACACAGCCCCGGCATCCCCGATGGCATAGAGATCGGGCTCATGGGAGAGAAAAGCAGAGAGCGACCGCTCAGAGAGTCTCGTTAGTACCGTGTTCTCCCGCTCATCGAGGAGAAGATCGAGCTTCTCGGTGATCTCCCTGGCGTCTGCTTCGATACCGGTCATGGGTATTCTCACAAGGAGTATACAGATGATCGGCTGGCTATCCCATCAATCTTTGTGTTCGGGGATACAACATCGAGATCGGGAAGCAGGCCAGACGAAGGCACCCGATCAAGAGCCGTACGTTGGACTGCCGGCGATACTGGCACCCCGACGGCACGAACAACTGGGTCTTCAAGACGGGTGCGGTAAAGCCTGCCCGATTCGCGGGATACGAAGATCCGCAGACGCTCCCTGGTGAAACTCGATGCAAATCCTCCTCAAGACAGAGAATACCTCCTCCCCGGAAGGGAGAACACGATAGAGCAGGTATCTGAGAGCCAACCCCGGCTACCATTGTTCGCGTGTTGTCGGCCGGGGTAGACCTGGATGCCGGCGCCGCCCGAGGATCGCCGGCCGGCGCGCTCTCGGCATCCGGCGCCGCCTTCGACTGGTTGGGGCGCCGGGGGGTGGTGTCAGGGCCGGCGGGGATGCGCCGAAAATTGCCGGGAAGGGGCCGGTTATGCCCTCCAGTATATCCGGGGCACCCCTCGTTCATCTCTCTCATCGACCATATACCCCTTTCTTACCCTCTCCCGGGCGCTTTTACGAAGATATAAGAATCGATGGGCCTAAACGATACTTATTCTCCTTTGCGCATCATGCGGGCGATTGCGATGAGTTCACGAAAACGAGGGTCAACAACGAAGCCAGAGCCGGATGAGGGCCGGCAGGAGCAGGGAGCGGTATCCGGTTTTCTGAATAAGAACCTTATTCCGGTGCTCATATTTCTCTTTGCTCTCTTCTTCATCATAACGTTCTCAAATCCGGCACTCTTCCTGAACGATGAATGGATCACGGTCGGCCAGCTCCACCAGCTCGGGGAGGGGCACCAGTTCGTCGTGAACGAGGGGAAGTACGGGACGTTCGTGAACGGCACCCCCGGGCCTTACATGCAGTCCCACCATAACCTCTTCGGCTACACGATGATGCTTCCCGCCCTCTCGCTCCCCGCGCTCTGGTTCTTCGGCCTCTTTGGGGACCAGTTCAGGATCGCCGTCGTCCTCCTCTGGTCGATGCTGCCGGTCGCGATGGCGGTGCTGGTCGATGCCTATCGTCCCGAGTATGCCCGGTGGCGGGGGATCCGGTGGACGTGGCTCGTGATCGGTGGTGCTTTTGTGGGATTCCTCGCAAACCTGCTCCTCTACTACCCCTGGCCGTTCACCGCGCCGGATGCGCCCGTGGAGGCGGCAGCGGTGGTCTTCACGAACCACCTCCTCTTCGCCGCTCTCGCAGTGATGGTCTACCTCACCTGCAGGACCATCTTTGAGGATACCTGGCTCTCGCTCTTTGGGACGATCGCCTGCATCTCCTGCTCGTCCTACATCTTCTGGGCGGCAAACGCAAAGGACCACATGCTGGTGGCGGCGATGCTGGCAGCGGTCCTCCTCTTCCTGGTGCGCTACATCCGGTGCGGCAATCTCCGGGACGCCGCCTTCGGGTTTGGGTTCATCGGGCTGCTCGCCTGGGCACGGCCGGAGGTTGGGTTCGCAGTCTTCGTCTTTGCCACGCTCTACTTCGTCGGGCTCCAGGTCTCCCGCGGTCTCCTTCGGGGGCCGGTACAGGAGACGATAAAAGCGCTCTCTATACCCTTTGCCACCCTCGCGGGGGCCGTGCCGCTCTTCATCAACAATATCTGCGTGACGGGAAACCCGCTGGTTCCCTCGTTCCACGTCTACCAGAGCAGGGCCTGGCGTGCGGGATCTGATGGGAATTTTATCGGCTCGGCCGAGGTGATCGGGGATGTCGTCCAGGCGGTCCCGGCACCGTCGGATGGGATCGCGCGTTTCCTCTCGATGGTCACAGCCCAGTTCACGTCGTCGTGGTCGACCCTACCCGGCGATATCTTCGGGATCCTCTTCGCCCCGGCGTCCGGGAACATGAGCCTTGTGGCGGTCTCGCCGCTGATCGTCTTCGCGCTGGTTGTGCTGCCCATCCTGTTGTGGAGGAAGCCCGAACGGTTCACCGCTGCGGACCGGCAGATCATCGTGTTCCTCGTCGTTGTTGGCATCGCAGTATGGGTTGCATACCTCCGGTCGATGCACGGGCTCAACACCAGCGACGGCATCGTCCCGGATATCCGGTACCTGACACCGTTCTATCTGCCGGTGGGGCTGCTCGGGGCCTACGCCGTATCGCGCCTGAACGGTACTGATCCGAAGCGGAGGACGCTCTGGCAGGTCGCCGCCATCGGGATCTCCGCCCCGGTGCTGCTCATCGCCATGATGCTCATCCAGCCCTACGGCGGCCAGTACACCGGCTACACGCTGTTCTTTACTCAAATAGTGTTCGTGCTGCTCGCCGTGACCCTCATCCTCATCGCGGCGAAGAAGTGGTTCGGCATCCCGGACGCCTGGTTCGCGGCGGCCCTGCTCCTCGTCGCCGTCCCGTTTGCGTGGCAGCTGATGATGGTCTTCCTTTACTCCGCGGCGAAGTTCAATGGCTACCCGCTCTGGATCCCGCTCGTTGAGACGCTCTTCCAGCACTGTATCGGGGTTTCGGGACTGGATCTTCCCTGAATCCGGACTCTCTTTTGTGGCGGTCGTTCCATAATTCCCGCAACGGGAGGCAACTTAAATCCTCGTCGCTCTCCTCCCCTGTTGCCCCTCGTGCAAAGGAATCTCCCGGGACTCCAGGCGTTCATCCTCCTCCTTCGAGTTCCTTTAATCGCTGGACCTGCGGCTGTACACGATCATGCCTATCTGGCATCATCTTCCGACGGTCGGTCGGGGAGGGCATGCCCGGGTTTTGAGTGACGACAGTATATAGTTATTGGGGAGTTCGTCACCCCCTTGGCCTGTGTTTTGTCCCGGATATACATAGCACCAGTATTACGGGGCAAGTTATCGATCGTATCATCAGTGGGTGCTGCATGGAGCACACGGAAAAGAAAAAAGATTAGTAGAGGATGTTGATAGGGTCAATCGACGGACCAACAGTGCGCTTTACCTGGAAGACAGCACCCACAGCGGGTTGCATGTTGACGGCAATCGGCACATTCACTTTTGCAGTAGCTTCCGGCACTGCAATTCCAAGTGTGAACTGTTCGCCAGACTCTAACAGATAATCGTCATCCGCGTTGATCCTGTCCATTACGGTCCAAACCAAGCCACCAGGAGCGCCAGCAGTAGATGCCGCTTTCAGCTGGGCATCCGACTGACCTGCAAGATATCCGACGTCAGGATCTCTTGCCGCCTCATCAGAGTATGACACCACCATCTTTGTCACATCCAGGGCTGTGCCACCTGCTGTATTCCCAATGGTGAACTTAAGATATGCTATTCCGGTATTTCCAGTGTTTGCAACACCATAGACGTTGCCGATGATCTCCATGCTTGAAGAAGCCTGATCAACACCGGTGTGGACGACTTCCTGACTCTTCTGGGTCGTGAAGAACCCGGCGCCCAGCACCACGTACGAGAACACCGCCGCGACGACGACGAACGCGATCAATACGATCGCCGCCTCAAGCCCGGTGAATGCATTATCATTTTTTAGCATTCTCATTCTAAAACACCTCAGTAGACCTCATAGAAGTGGCCTTCAGCCAGTCCAGACGGGGCAGTCCGAGCAACGGGAAGAGCGGCTCCAACGTCGGGTTTAATGTCAAGGGAAAACTTGTCATTCACTCCAATCTGTTTAGTACCCGCAGGGAATGCATCAGCACCGGTCAGCGGAATAGTGATCTGTACCATTTCCAAGTTCTCAAGGAGAGCGTCGCCATCATCGGTACCGGTACCTACCGGTGTTCTGGTTACAGAATAGTACTTACCTACGCCGGTGCCCGCGTCACCCGAATCTTGGTCCACAAACGTGTAGACGTGTTCACTTGTTGAAACCGTGTATGTCACCTTTGTCATGTCGACAGAGGTTCCACCAGCTGCAAGTTGCAGATAGAGGTAGATCGATCCAAGATAGGCATTACTTGATGCAGCCACAGTTACGGGTCCTGACACCTCAAGGCTTGAGCTCGCCTGCGATACCCCCGTGTGCACAACCTCCTGGCTCTTCTGTGTGGTGAAGAACCCGGCGCCGAGCACCACGTACGAGAACACCGCCGCGACGACGACGAACGCGATGAGGACGATCGCCGCCTCGAGGCCGGTGAATGCATCTTCGTTTCTCACGAATTTACTCATGAAACGTTTCCTCCTGTTACCGGAGCCCCGATGAACGCCTCATCCGGGTCAAAACGGTTACACGGGAGTATATGCATATAGGTATATAAGAAGTTATCCCCTCGCGGGGCGCCCTCTCGTGTATGTATTCGCATAACAGCCGGGTATAATCCACGTATTTGCGCTCAATGCCGGGATCAGACAGGTATTTGTGATCGGGAATACAATACTATATACAGGAAAAAGCCTGCGCGCAGACCCCGAAATATCGAAATAACGTTTCGGTGGAGGAAATATCATTCACCGCCCCGATGGGCGAGGAGGTCTTGCGCGGGTGGCCCCTATCGGCAGAGAGGAAGAATGGGTATGGCCGAGAAGAAGGATTTCGTATATGTCGTCCTGGCTATAGGGATCGTCCTCCTCATAGCCATAGTCGTCAAGCCGGTATTGACCGGCGAGAACCCGGGCACCCGGTGGCCCGGTGTGGCAGGGCCGG
This sequence comes from uncultured Methanoculleus sp., assembly GCA_964413225.1. Classification (GTDB taxonomy): domain Archaea; phylum Halobacteriota; class Methanomicrobia; order Methanomicrobiales; family Methanoculleaceae; genus Methanoculleus. Next base: position 55,938 of record CAYPRO010000005.1, read on the forward strand.
CGGTCACGCCCGCATGGACGCCCGCATACGTCCCCACGGCACCGCCGGCAACAACGGCACCGACACCCACGCCGGCCCCCACATGGGACGGAAAGCCGCAGAAGATCGGGTTCGTCGACCCCGCGACATACCATATACCGTCGGGGGAGCCGCCCCTGAACCTGACAGTGCAGCAGCCCGCGACCGACGCCGCCCGGTGGACGACATACGCGACGATCGACGGCCAGTGGTCGGGGACCACAGGGATCGTAAGGATACCCTACCCCATATGGCGGTTCGACTACTCCCGGACAACGACATCAAACGACGAGATACCACTCTTCAACTGCCAGATCATGGATGCACAGGACCCAAACCGGTTCGTCGGGGTCATCACCCTCCGCAGACCTGAGTTCCTCGCCACAAAGGGCAACACCGAGGCCCGGAAGGAACAGTGGGTGAGAACGTTCAACGAGGGGAACCACGACTACTACTTCATAATCAACGCCCTGTGCCTCGACGCCTACCACCTTGAGATCCAGGTGCCGGAAGGCTAACGGCCGGCACGTGACCCCCAGGGGCGCTGCTACGGTTGGCGCGTGACCTTGAGAGCGCTGTTACAACCGGCGCGTGACCTTTTACCGCCGGCCATCATCGCGATGGAGAACAGCAAGAAGATCTCAGGCGCGTCGGTATAATCCATCAGAAGAGGAGAGAGATCGAACGACAACAACCGGGCGGCAAGAATGCTTCGGGCCATCCGGAGAAAGAGAGGTGGGTAACCTCCCTCTCACCTGAGCGCAGGCACATCGTCGGCCCATTCCTCGACCGCTTCCCTGACCCCATCGTCCTGGTAGGACGAGAGCCGGACGGTCTTTCGGGTGAAGGTGACGTAGTAGTCGTCGCCTGCCGGGTCGTGGCACTTGAGCTGACAGTAGTAGGACTCGTGGGCAAAGTCCCGCACGGCCTCCCCACCCATAGAGGTTGCGAGGGCCGCGCTCCCCATCACCGTCGCGAGGTTTGCGTTGAACGCAGCGATCGAGGGGGACTGGATCGATATGACCCCGACCTTCTTCTCGGTCTCCTCGTCGACGAAGTTCACCCTGCCGGTGTAGTGCTCGCGGCTCCGGTAGATGGCGGGGATCTCAATGCCGTCGCGGCCGGTATGGCTGGCACACCCGAAGGGGTTGTCATCGATGACCATCTCGATGAGGTCATCGAACTCTTCTATGCTGGCGATCTGGGTCGTAAGTTCCCGAAGCGCCGACATGTTTACGGTCTTCTGCACGAAGTCTGCCATGGGTTTTACTCCTTGCCTGCATCTTCCCGGGAATATGACAGACGATCATAAGGTCGGTGCGGGAAGATATCAGTCTGACTTTATCAAAAAGCCCGATTCGGGCTTTGATTCAGGAATATAACCCTTACGATTAGCCTTTTTGCCCTCGACCTCCTATACTCCAGAGGATATGACCGGCGAGAAGACCACCCGGGAGCTCATATACGAGACGAACCGGGACGTGAAATGGATATGCAAGATCCTCCAGAGTATGGAGGCGGAGAACGAGGCGTTTGAGCGCCGGCTCCGGGCGCTCGAGGGGTGGCGGGCCGAGAAGGCCGGTGAAGAGCGGAGGCTCTCGACCATCGGCGCCGGGGGGATCGTGGGAGCCGTGGCGGCCGTGGTGATGAGGATGCTCGGCGGGTAGCCGGCCACGCCAGATGCCCGGACGACGACATATATCGTAAGCACAAAAACCCGATGTGGATATAGCCCCTTTCGCGCCCGGCGCGAGATCCATCGGGCCTTGCGCCCTCACGCGCAAGGCCCGTCAGAGGAGCATCCCCTGCCCCGGATCGGTAACGGCATACCCCGCCCGGAACCTGCGGCGATTCCCGAACCGGCCCTTCTATCGTCCTGAAACTCCGGGCATCAAAAAGAGCGCCGAAAGATGTCCCGGCCCCTTCATTGCCCGGAAACCCGGTGCCGGACAATGAACTCCCGCACCATATGCGCCGCCACCGCTGCCGTCTGCCCGGAGTCGAATGGAGCGACCTCGACGTAATCGAACCCCGCGGCATGCGGCGCAAGGGTCCGCACGACCTCCCGTATATCGAGCGGTGTCAGCCCAAACGGCTCAGGCGTCCCGAGGCCGGGGGTGAAGCAGCAGTCGATAGCGTCGGCGTCGACCGAGAGGTATATCCGTTTTGCGCGAAACCCCAGGAGAACCTCCCGGAGAACGGCGGCGATCCCCCGCTCGCGCACCGTATCAGCGGTATACAGGTGCGTCCTCTCCGCCGCAACCTCAAACTGCTCGCGGTCGCCGCTCCGGGCGCCTATGATGACGACATCATCGACCGTCTCAAGGACGCGCCGGGTGACGCAGCCGTGGCTGTAGGCCGTCCCGTCGAGTTCCTCCCGTAGATCCAGGTGCGCGTCGCAGACGACGTAAACATCCGGTTCTACGGCCCTGACCGCCCCGATCGTCGCGGTATGCTCGCCCCCGAGCATAACAGGCACCTTGCCGTCTCTGATGATATCCCCGGCAACGTCGGCCACCTGCCCTACCAGATCCTCGGGCAGCCTCAGGATGGAGAGATCGCCGAGATCGGTGACCGGCAGATCGCAAAAGTCCACACCAGTCGAGGGCTCGTATGACTCGAAGTTGAACGATACCTCCCGTATCGCCCGGGGGCCAAAACGCGCCCCGGGCTTGAACGATGTCGTGGCGTCATACGGCACGCCGAATATGACATAGCGGGCATCCTCGTAGGATGCATCTGCATCCGCAAAATGGAGGTGGGCAAGGTCGTGCATGCCCGTCTTTGAGAGCCAGAACACGTCACTCAAGTTTCTTCTTGCCCAGGGACGCTATGTAAGCGATCTCCTTGCCCGGCTCAAGGCCGGCGGCCTGCTCATCGGCCACGGTGAGCTCAAACATATCAAAATCCTTGACATCCATGAGCTGGACGGTTGTGCCGGCTATCGATATCACCTGCGCCATCTTGCGCTCCACCACCGGGACGTAGGTCTTTGCCGAGACCGGCTGGACGATCGAGCGCTTGACACCATCAAAGATCCCTATGCAGTCGATCCGTGACTTGGCCGCCCCGTGTTTTCCGGGCTTGGATATGGCGATGGAGACAATCCTGCAAGGCTCATCATCGACAACGACGTAGCGTCCCTCTTTAAGTTTTCCAACTTCTGTCTGTTCCTTCATATTGTCTCACTACTCAACAAACGCGTGATTAATGTATCTGGATTGCAGTACATAAATACACCGTAGAACAAGAGGAGGCGTGAAAAGTCTTTGATGGATTTCATCCGGGCGTGCGATGATCTGGCCGGGGCAGTCTCTGACGCAGTGGCCAGCATGGCCGGAACGCCAGAAGCCGGGAGGTGCGTGAGGATGGGCGCGGACGGCACACCCACGAAACTGATAGACCAGGTCGCCGAGGATATCGTCGTCGATTACCTCACAGAGAACCCGTTCTGCCGGCGCCTCATCAGCGAGGAGCTCGGGTGCGCCGATATGGCCGGAGAGAGGGGCACCATCTACCTTGACCCTGTCGATGGCACATACAACGCCGTCTCCGGCATACCCTTCTATGCTCTCTCCATAGCCTACGCGGAAGGCGGCATCGTCCAGGCAGGATACGTCCGAAACCTCGCCGCAGGTGAGACGTTTTACGCCGTTAGAGGGCACGGCGCTTACCTTGACGGCTGCCCCATCCGTGTCTCGGAGCGGTCGCTCCTCCAGGAGAGCGCCATGAGTATATACGGCCGGAAGTTCGATCCGACCCGTGTGCTCGGCATCAACCGGCAGATCCGGCGGTGGCGCCTCCTCGGCGCATCGGCGCTCGAACTCTGCTACGTCGGATGCGGACGCATCGACGGTTTCATAGACGTGCGGGGGACGCTCCGCGTCACGGATGCGGCGGCGGGGATGCTCGTCTGTGAAGAGGCCGGCGGCACCGTCTCAGACCTCGAAGGGAACACCCTCGTCTTCCCCGACGAAGTATCCGTCGGGCGGAGCCTCGTCGCCACGAACGGGATACTGCACGGAAAGGTCATCGAGTATCTGAGGTAGTCATGAAGATAGTGCTGGTATCGCGCATAGACGATGCGGACGCTCTCCGCTACACAGAAGACCTCGCTCAAGACCTTGAGGCCCTGGGCCACGACGTCACGTTTGAAGAGGGCACGGCAGGACACCTCGGGAGAGAGGGCGTCCCGTTTGAGGATATCGTAGGCGACCTTGTCGCTGTCGTCGGCGGCGACGGATCGGTTCTCCTCACCGTCCACCAGATGAAAAAGCAGATCCCGATCCTCGGCATCAACTGGGGCGAAGTGGGGTTCCTCGCCGATCTGGAGCCAGACGAGGCCCGCGCCTTCTTCGCCGCTCCGAGGGGCCCGTTCCGGATCGAGCGGCGTCTCCGTGTCAGCCTCTCCGTCGACGGAAGATGGCTCGGCAACGCCCTCAACGAGGCTGTCATCGTCACCGATCGGCCGGCAAAGATGCTCCGGTTCGGCGTCTACGTCGACGGCACGCCGGCGGAACGGTTCAGGGCCGACGGCCTGCTCATATCCACGCCGACAGGGTCGACCGCCTACGCCATGAGCGCGGGAGGGCCGATCGTCGACCCTCTGATCGAGGGGTTCCTCCTCGTGCCGCTTGCGCCCTACATGCTCTCATCTCGCCCCCACATCATAAGCACCGGAAGGAACCTTGAGATCACCCTTGAGACAGAGAAACCGGCGCACCTCGTCATCGACGGGCAGAGCACGTTCGAGCTCGAGCGGGAGGCCACGATCACGGTGAAGAAGGCGGATGAACCCGCCCTCTTCGTATCTGCCGGAAGACCCTTCTTTGAGAAGGTGAACCGCAAACTCCGCAACCTCTGATACCCCAAACCAATATTTTATGGGTGGCGGAGAGGATTATCTCCACAGGAGCACGATCATGGAAGACCAGATGCGCACTAAACTCTCCTATCCGGAGATCGCAGAGACGCTCAGGACGACCCTCAACCTCCGGGGGTCGCCGGTCGCGGTGAAACTTGCAAAGAACCCCGATGGCATACCCGAAGGGGTCAAACCGATCGAAGAGACGGTTCGCCACTGCCAGATGGTCAGCAGAGCCCGGCTTGAAGGCGCTATCTTCTACGCGACCGCCGATAAACACGTCTGCATGGGGGGCAGCTGGGCCCTCGGGCTGAGAGAACTCACAAGAAGCCTCCGAACGGGTGAGTTCTACTACAAGCTTGGCAAGTTCGAGAGCTGGGCCGCCTGCATGCGGACGATCCAGAAGGTGCCCCACGTCCCGGAGCTCGAGACATACGCGACGGTCTACGCGCCGCTTGAGAAGACGCCGTTTGATCCGCACGTCGTCCTCATAGTATCCGAGCCGCGGGCGATGCTGAAACTCGCCCAGGCCACGCTCTACCATCTCGGCGGGCGTATAGAGTCCACCATGTCGGGGATCCAGTCGGTCTGCGCGGACGCGACCGCGCAGCCCTACCTCACCGGCAGGGTCAACTACTCCCTCGGCTGCGACGGTTCGCGCCGGTTCTCCGGCATCGAGGACAACGAGCTCGTCATGGGCATCCCCGCCGAGATCCTCCCGGAGTTTGCCAGAGCCCTTGAGATCGTCACCGCTGCGCCCGGATCGGTGCGGTGACCGCACCCTCCCCCTTTACGTTCTTCCCATCCGCCAGGGGTACAAGGCTTATCTCCCCCGCCGGTCAACCATTCAGCAGGTGGTTTTTTGCAGGTATCCATGAAGCTCGAGATGAAGGACCAGCCAGGACAGCTGGTTGCGGCCCTCAAACCGATCTCGGCCGTCGGGGGAAATATAATAGCGGTCATCCACCAGAGAGAGACCTCGACACCCGCAGAAGGTCTGGATGTCCAGATCGTCCTTGAGCTGCCGGAAGGGCGTCTCCCTAACCTTCTTGACCTCTTCCGCGAGCAGGGCGTCAGCGTCGTGCGCATAGGTGAGGAACGGCTCCTCTACGAATGCACGCTGATCATGATCGGGCACCTGATGCATACGGATCTCTCTGATACGGTCGACCGGATCGACAGGACCGGTTCGGCCGAGGTGACGGAGCTCTCGCTCGTCATGCCGGCGATCGACTCTCCCTCATCGGCCCGCATAACCATCCGCTCGACCACCCGGGCGGAGATGAGGAGAGCGATACAGATCCTCCGCGCCGTGGCAGAGCAGAAGGATCTCCTCATCATCGAGCCCCTGGAGGATGCATGATGCGGATCGCCATACTCGGATTTGGCTCTGTTGGCCGGGGGATTGCCCGGGCTCTCCTGGCAAAAGACCTCGGCATCACCGTCACCGGACTTGCCGATTCAAAGAGCGGCGTCATCGATGCCGGTGGGATCGATCTTTCAGCGGCACTCTCGATGAAAGAGAACGGCGGTCCCTGCGGGAACCCCGGAACCAGCCCTGCCGATATCGTGGCAGAGGCGAAGTATGATGTCCTCGTCGAGGTGACACCGACGAACGTGGAGACCGGCGAGCCGGCGCTGAGCCATATAAGGGGAGCTCTCCGGCGGGGAAAACATGTCGTCACGTCCAACAAAGGCCCGATCGCCCTGGCCTACCCCGAGCTCCGCGACCTTGCGGAGGCAAACGGGGTCCTCCTGAAGTATGAGGCGACGGTTTGCGGGGCTATCCCGCTCATCCACGCCATGCAGGAAGGGCTTGCCGGGAACACCATATCCCGCCTCTACGGAATCTTCAACGGCACCTGCAACTATATCCTCACCCGGATGGCCGCAGAGGGCCTCACATACGAGCAGGCCCTTGCCGAGGCCCGGGAACTCGGATATGCCGAGGCGGACCCGACATACGATGTCGAGGGGATCGATGCAGCGATCAAACTGGTCATCCTCGCAAACACCATCCTCGATATGCAGACGACGCTTGATGATGTGGAGAGGACGGGGATCACTCTCCTGACACCCGATGCCCTGCAGCTTGCAGAAGATCAGGAAAGCACCATCCGTCTGATCGGTGAGATCATACCGGATGCCGGGGTGCTCCGGGTATCACCGCGGATCCTGCCGAAAGCCCACCCTCTCGTCGTCGAAGGAACACTCAACGCCGTCACCGTCGAGGCGGACCTTGCCGGGGACCTCACGTTCATAGGGAAGGGCGCGGGCTCCACCGAGACCGCCAGCGCCATCATAGGCGATCTCCTCTATATAAAGAGCAGGCATGTCAAGGGTTCTTGAGCGAAGAAAGAATTACCTGCGGCTGATGCGTCAGATGACGCTTGAACGAGGCTTCTTCACGGTGGCCGATATCGCGGAGGCCTTCGATACCCCCCGGAGCACCATCCAGGACTGGGTGAACCGCCTCATCGAGGAGGGGTGCGTCCTCCTCACCGAGGAGCAGCGGGGCCGGCACGCTGCCCGCTACGCGGCAAGCAGCGTTGTGCCGGAGAGCGCCTGCCGGCGGGTCTTCACCACCGTTGACGGCGACGAGGTCGAGATCTACCACGAGTGCATGAGCGGCGGGTGTGCCGCGTTCTGCGAGTTCCATCATGCCCGCGCCGGCGGCGCCCTGCAATCGGTTCGCCGGGACGGGACCCTTCTCCGGGAACGGGCGGTCCTCGGGCGGCGGGACGTTGCCGTCGGGCTTGACCCCGCGCCGGCGGTCGGGATCGCCGGCGTCTTTCGCGAGGGCGGCTACATCCATCAGCACATAAGGTGCATAGGGGGCCCGGCCTACTCGCTCACCGATATGATGTCCTTTGCCGAGGGCGTCTGCGATGTCATCGTCCGCCGCGACGGATCGGTGGTCGAGGGCGAGGTGATCACCCGGGCGCTGGCCTACGTCGCCATAGGCATCGACGACACCGATACCGCAACCGGGGGCGCGACGTTTGCCCTTGCCCTTGCCCTCCTCCAGCACCTTGCGAAACTGGATGGCGTCATGCCGATCGGCCATAGGGTGGCGATGCTCAACCCGCGCCTTGAGGACCGGACAGCCGGGAACTCCTGCAGTTACATCGAACTTGCTGTTGAACCTGCCATGGTGTCGAGGGTCGAGGAGTCTGCCGTGCGGTTCGTTGCCGATGAAGCGGTCTCGGCGGAGTGGGGGATCGCCGTCCGGCAGGGGTTCTTTGTGCCAGACGATCTGCGGGCATACGGGAGGATGGCAAGAGAGGCGGTGCTCACCCGCGAAACGGCCACAACGACCGCCAGTCGGTTTTGCGCCCACCTTCACGGCGGCCGGGGGGTCATCGGGGCGCTTGCGGCCATTGCGCTCATAGGGCTCCCGCACGATCTCCTTCTCGATCCCGGGCGCGATATAGGCTCAGACTCGAAAGCGCCGGTGTGATCCGCCGGAGGGGTATGCCCCGGCCCCCGCCCGGCAGAAACCTTAATGCATGAACATGGCCATATAAGAACAGATGGTTAACGGCATCGTACTCCCCGTGAAGAAGGTTTTTTCACTTGTTGACTCAAAGATCGTCGTTGAGATCAAAGATGACGGCAGAAAACTCCAGGGCCGGCTCGTTGCGGTGGATGAACATCTGAACTTGCATATGGACGAGACCACCGAGTACACCGGTGATCAGAGGGGCCGCACCCTCGGGACCGTCGTCATACGTGGCAATAATATCCTGACCATTGCACCCCTGCTCTGATAGCCATGTCTGACCAGGAGGAAGAAGCACTCAAAGTTATCCAGTCAGAACGCCAGGGCGTTCTCCAGAGCGAGCTCTGGAAGAAACTTGAGATAGACAGCAGGAAGTGCTCAAGGATAGTGAAGCGACTGCTGGATGCCGGGCTGATCGAGCGCATCGAGTTCCGTAGCGACGGCATAAAGACATACCTGTTGCGGGCGAAGAAGCGGGCGATCGACCCCTGCGTCATCCTTGCAGGAGGAGAGATCCTCCCGTGCATCGGCTGCGACCAGGAATGCACCCCTGAAGAGTGCGCGCTCCTCCTTGACTGGATGTACCAGCTGGCTCTTGAAGATTACAAGGAGTGAGAGCCTTCCGGCGGGAAGGCTCCCTATTTTCGATATCCTCCGGGTCGGGCTGATGCGCCGGTCCCGGATTAAGGGCAGTATCCGGCCATCATCCCGCAGTATACGCTCCAGGGGACCGGCGCCGGTCTTTCTTCATGAAGGCCGGGATGTGCCGCAAATCCCCTGTATGGAGTCGTGCAGGCCCCCATGCCGGCATGAAAAAAGGGGAGGCCGGGGCGCGCGCACTGTCCGCCGGCTCAGGGCTGGACTCTCTCGCCCGGGATGCTGCTCTTCTTCCGGCAGACGGCATCGATGACGCCGTGCTGCACGTTGTAGAAACTGTGCAGGACATCGATCTCGCACTCAAGGTCGATGACCATCTCCTCGTCGCCCCCGGTGCAGAGGGTCACGGAATCCCTCTGGAACGTGACGTAGGGGGCGCCCTGTGCCCTGGCATCCACCGTTGCCGTGATATAGACACAGTCATCCCCCTCGACCACCTCAAACCCGGCCTCCTCGCTCCCGTCCATGGACGGGTCAGGCACCCCTTCGGGGGTCCCGCTGATGATGGTAAACCCGATGATCTTGGGGTCCTGCAGAGGCATCTCGCCCAGGATCTTCTCCATCAGCCGCGCGATATTCTTGAACATATCATCGTATGGACTATTCGCCATGTGTACCACGTATCCTGTATCGGTCGTTGATCCGCTCGACAACCCCCATGTGCATGAGGCTGCCAAGCCTCTGTCTCAGCTCATCCGTGGACAGGCTGCTCACTCTATCAAGTTCCGCGATCGTCAGATCAGCGTGGGAGAGGGCGAGGATGATCTCCAGATCGCCATCATCGGTGGCAAACCCTCCCTTCATGCGCACGACCTCAGCGAACCTTGACTCTATCTCCCGCTCCAGTTCTTCGAGGTTCTCCAGGAGCTCATCGCGGGCCAGGATCATCCTCCTGAGCGCCGAGAGGTCCCTCGTAAACCTTGCTCTCTGGTCCTCATCAACGGATGGAAGCGTAACTCCGCCCTGCTTCTGCAGGTTTACGATGACATTGATGTCATGCGAGAGGTAGTAATACTTTCGCCTGCGCTCGTCCTGGCACGAGACGAGGAGCTCCTCGCGCTCCATCATCTGCAGGTGTTCTATAACCGCTTTCGGACTGAGCACCAGGCGCTCGGAGATCTCGGTCACAAAACACGGTTTCTGCCTCAGCAGTTCTATTATTCGCCGCCTGTTCCGGTTTCCCAGGATATCAAGAATACGGGAAACCTCATCCCCCTCAAGCATGTTTACTTATCGTTAGTGATTTAGGTATAAAAGGATTATTCGAGGAGGCGATAGTTCGGCGCCTCGTCGGTGATCATGATATTGTGCGGGTGGCTCTCGCCGTAGCCGGCGGCCGTTATCCTGAGGAACCTGCCGTTCTTCTTCAAATCCCCGATAGTCTTTGACCCCGTGTAGCCCATGGCGGACTTCAGGCCGCCGACGAGCTGGTATATGACATCGGCGACCCGGCCGACATAGGGCGTCACCCCCTCGACGCCCTCGGGGACAAACTTGGTCTTCCCGATCTCCTTCTTCTGGAAGTAGCGATCGCTTGACTCCCCGCCGCTCATGACCCCAAGCGAACCCATCCCCCGGTACTGCTTGTAGCGCCGGCCCTTGATCGTCGTGATCCTCCCCGGCGCCTCATCGGTCCCGGCAAAGAGGCTGCCCGCCATGATGCTATCCGCGCCTGCGGCGATCGCTTTTGCTATGTCCCCCGAGTAGCGTATACCGCCATCGGCGATCACAGGCACGCCGGCCCCGTGCGCCACCTCGGCGACATTTGCTATGGCGGAGACCTGCGGCACACCCACGCCCGCGACGATCCTTGTCGTGCATATGGAGCCAGGCCCTATGCCTACCTTCAGCCCGTCGACGGAGTCAATCAGGGCCAGAGCCGCCTGCCCTGTCGCTATGTTCCCCGCAACGACATCGATTGAGACGCTTGCCTTGATCTCTTTGACCGCGCGTACGACATTCATGTTATGGCCGTGAGCGCAGTCCACAACAAGGGCGTCGACGCCCGCCTCGACAAGCATCATGGCGCGGCTGAAGTCAAATGGCCCCACCGCGGCGGCGACCCTGAGTTTCCCTCTCGCATCGCGGTTTGCGCGGGGGTACTGCCGTTTCTCGAGTATATCCCGCATCGTTATGATGCCGACCAGACACCCCCCTCCATCCACGACAGGGAGGCGCTCGACCTTGTTTGCATACATGGTCTCAAGAGCACTCTCGGCCGTTATGTCCTCTGTCGCTGTGATCAGCCTCCTGGTCATGTAATCCGTGATCTTCGATTCGCCGCGTTTGGGCAGGATCGCCCTTATATCCCTGCGACTGACGATCCCTACCACCCTGCCCTCCTCGACGACGGGCACGCCCCCTATGCCGTGCTGCTTCATGATCCGTTCCACATCGATGACCGTGGAGTCCGGGCCGACAGCCACGACCTCGCGCTCGATGAGATCCTCGGCCTGTTTGACGATCCGGATCTCGGCAACCTCGCGCTCCGGCGGCATATTCCTGTGGATGACACCGATGCCGCCTTCGCGGGCCATCGTTATAGCCATCACCGACTCTGTCACCGTATCCATGGCTGCGCTCACAAGTGGGATATACAGGGGGATGTTACGCGAGAACCGCGACCGGACGTCGGCCTCATCGGGCTCGACCCAGGACTCGGCGGGTTCCAGCAGCACATCGTCAAATGTAAATGTTGTTTTTATCTGCATCTTCTCGGTATACATACGTCACCTGAGCATCATCATTGCTTTCTCGACCAGCTCGGCCCTGACTGTTGCGGATCGATCGCCCCCGCAGACCATTCCCCTGACGCCTATGATCTCGGGATCGATGCGTTTTAAGGCATCCAGGTCATCAAACTTCAGCGAACCGGCAAGCGCCGTCCGTAATCCGAGGTGGCGGTTCTGTTCAGTAAACCGGTCCAGCGCCTCCTCGTCCATGAACTCAAAGAGGCTCTTTCCGTCTTTGATGCCGGTATCGATCATGGCGACATCAGCCCCGGCATCCGCAACAAGGGAACTGATCGCGAACGGAGAGATCGTCTTCATCCTCTGAAAATCAGCGTAGGCGGCGATGACGACGTATTTTTCGGGAAACTCCTGTTTCACCGCCGTTGTCACTGCCCCGATGACATCGCGGGCGCGGCCGGCGCCGTCGAACATAAGGCCAACCTTGATGAAATCGGCACCTGCGTGGGCGGCGCCGTAGGCCGATAGAGCCGCAGTTCCTGGCTTATACTCATTGTCTCCGATTGCAGCGCTGACGGGCTTGTTGCCGGCGAGGGTCTTTATCTCCCTGATGATCCAGGGGAAATTCGCCCCAAGGGAGCCCTCGGAAGGTTTCTTCACATCGATGATGTCAGCGGAAAGCGAGCTTCTTGCCTCCTCAATGCTGCTCGGACTGACGAGTAATTGCATAGAAATTAATGATCCTTCACCCTAATAGTGATTGCGTTGAGGACATGGAACTGATTCTTGCAGTCGATCTGGCGGGTGGTCTTGTCGTGCATGGAAGATCGGGCGACCGCGCCGGCTACCGTCCCCTGACGTGGGGGCTTGCCCCGTCGGCAGAACCGGAGGTGTATATATCGGCTCTCCAGCCCCGGTTCATATACATCGCTGACCTCGAGAGCATCCAGGGCAGAACCCCGCAGGACGACCTCGTCCGGCGCTGCGCAGCCCTGGTCGAGCGGTGCTACCTCGACCGGGGCGTCCGGTCGCCCGCCGACTGCACGGCGGTCGTCGGCGTGACACCGATCGTCGGCACCGAGACAGCCGCGATATCGATCGAAGACCTTGCGGCCTACCGGACCGGCTACCTCAGCATCGACATCAAGGGAGGCCGGGTGCTCCCCTGGGGTATACGGCCGGAGGATATGCTCCGCCATGCGTCGTCTCTCTCGTTTGAGGGGTGCATCATACTCAACATCGGCGCCGTGGGGACAGAGCGGGGCCTTGATCGGGAAGACCTCGAGGGGATGCGGGCGTGCTACCCCGGCCGCCTCCTCTATGGGGGCGGTGTGGCCGGGGAGGACGACATCCGTCTCCTCGCCGACGCCGGGTTTGATGGGGCGGTCGTCGCGACCGCTGTCCACCACGGCAGGGTGCCGCTGGAGTGGGTCAGGAGGGGGCAGTCGTGCTGATCACCATCGAGGGTATCGACGGGAGCGGCAAGAGCACGCTCATCGTCAGCCTCCGTGATATGATCGCCGACCTCGACCCCCTCTTCACCCGCGAACCCGGCGCGACCTGGGTGGGTGACTCGGTGCGGCGGGCGATCGCGGAGAGAACGGATCCTATCACCGAGGCGCTGCTCTTCTGCGCCGACCATGCCGCGCACATAGATACGGTGATCCGGCCCGCGCTCGATGCCGGCCAGCTCGTCGTATCCGACCGCTACTCCGACTCCCGGTTTGCCTACCAACCGGTCGTCCTCGACGGCATCATCCCCGACCCGCTCTCCTGGCTCCGCCATATCCACGATGGATGGTCGATCCGGCCTGAGCGGACATACCTCTTAGTCCTGCCCGTCAGAGATGCCGTCGCACGGCTTGACCCTGCAAAACAGAGGGAGTACTTCGAGAGCGCCGGGATCCTCACGCGCGTGCAGGGGAACTACCTGAACCTTGCGGCATCCGACCCCGCGCGGTTTGTCGTTGTCGATGCACTTCTAAAAAGAGAGGATGTCGCCCGGTTCATAGCCGACGATATCAGGGCGAGTGTCCTATCGTCACGACGACATCCCCGAGCGTGAGGAGATCCACATCCTCGCCCGCCACCCGATAGGCGATCTTTGGCGCAAAAGAGCCGGCCAGGACCGGGATCTCCTCACCGTCGACGGTGACGGTCGCGGGCGGGTTTTTGAGCAGTTCCGGCGGGAGCGCCCTGACGGCCTCCATGAATCCGCGGGCCTGTTTTCGGAGCGCCGGGCCGACGACCGCCATGTTGAAGTCCACGCCGTCTGCGATCTCTTCGAGACTGGGGGTGCCGGTGCGCCACCGGGCGTCGGCGGCAAGAGCACGGCCGGCGTCGCCGGCGTCGTCGACCGATTCCGGCGCGTAGATCGTCACGTGGCCGAGCGGGGCGTTCAGGGCCATGCCCCGGTCATGCTTGTAGCGCCGGAGTTCGGCGACCGTCTTCACCAGGAGGTCGCCGTGGCGCCGCGCCTCGTTATCTGCATACGCAAAATCGGGCCAGGCTTCTCTATGCACGCTCCGCCCGTTCAGTGCGTGGTAGCACTCCTCGGCGAAGTGGGGTATGATCGGGGCAAGGAGGCGGCAGAGGACATCCATGGTCATCCGGAGGGCGCTTGCGGCGCTCGCCCTGCCGCCCTCCTTTGCATAGAGGCGGCCCTTTGCTATCTCTATGTAGTCGTCGGCAAGCGTGTTCCAGGCAAACTCCCGGATCGCCCGAAGCGCCCGGTCAAACTGGTAGCCCTCCATCGCGGCGGTTGCCTCGGCAACGGTATCGGAGAGGCGGACAAGGAGCCAGCGGTCGATGACCTCCGTCACCGGAGCCGCGGTATCGGCCTCCTGCTCCAGATGCCCCATGATGAACCTGAATATGTTCCAGAGTTTGGTCTGGAACCTTGAGGCGGCGACGACATCGTTCCAGTTGAACATGATATCCGAGCCTATAGCGGCGCCTCCGGCACCCCACTGCCTGAGCGCATCCGCCCCGTACTTCCCGATGACCTCCTCGGGGGATATGATGTTGTTCCGGCTCTTGCTCATCTTGAACCCGTCGTCTCCAAGCACCATGCCGTTGATGAGGATCTGGTCCCAGGGATGGCTGCCGATCAGGGCCACCGAGCGGAGGATCGTGTAGAACGCCCATGTCCGTATGATGTCATGCCCCTGGGGGCGCAGTTGCGCCGGGAAGAACGGCGGCCGGCCGCTCCCGTCCCACCCGGTGACGTGAAGCACCGATATCGACGAATCCATCCAGGTATCGAGCACATCTTTCTCTCCGACAAACCGGGTGCCGCCGCACCGCGGGCAGGGGGCGTTCGGCATATCGGTGGTCGGGTCGATTGGGAGGTCTTCTTCGGCCGGGAGGATCATCTCGCCGCAGGCGTCGCAGAACCAGACCGGTATAGGCGTCGCGAATATCCGCTGCCGGGATATGCACCAGTCCCACTCCATCGACTCCGCCCAGTTCTCGAGCCGGACGAGCATATGGTCCGGCAGCCACGTGATACTCCGGGCCGCTTTGAGTATATCATCCCGGTGGACCCTGACAAACCACTGGCGCTCCGAGAGGATCTCTATCGGGGTCTTGCACCGCCAGCATGTCCCCACCCGCTGCTCGAGGTCTTCGCGGCGCGCGAGGATCCCTGCTTCACTCATGTCCCGGAGGATCGCCTGCCGGCAGGCCTCCGACGACATGCCGGCGTAGGGGCCTGCCACGGCGGTCATGACGCCCCGCCGGTCTATGGCCTTTCTGAGATCCAGGTCGTGCTGCTTCCACCAGTAGACGTCTGTTTTATCACCGAACGTACAGATCATCACCGCGCCGCTGCCGAAGGTCGGGTCGACAGCGATGTCCTCGATGATCGGCACATGGTGTCCGAATATGGGGACTAAAAGTGTTTTCCCCTTCAGCCCGCGATACCGCTCGTCGTCGGGGTGGACCGCCACAGCGACGCAGGCCGCAAGGAGTTCGGGCCGTGTGGTGGCGATCTCTATGCCGTCAAAGTCGAAGTAGTTGAGCGTGGTCGTGCGGGCGGCGTAGTTGACCTCGGCAAACGCAATGGCCGTCTCGCACCGGGTGCAGAAGTTCACCGGATGCTCGCTCTGGTATATGTCGCCGGCTTTGAGCATCTTCAGAAACGACGCCTGAGTCTTTTTGTAGTAGTCAGGGAGCATGGTGACGTATTCGTGGCTCCAGTCGGTGGAGAACCCGAGCCGGCGCATGGTCGCCCGCATCTTCTCTATGTTTGAGAGCGTGAGGTCGCGGCACATCTCGCGGAACTTATCCCGCGGCACATCGTTTTTGGTTATACCGTAGGTCTCCTCGACCTTCACCTCGGTGGGGAGGCCGTGGCAGTCCCACCCCTGCGGGAACATGACGTTGAAGCCGCGCATACGCTTGTATCGCGCGACAAAGTCGATGTAGAACCAGTTTAGGGCGTTCCCGATATGGAAGTTGCCGGTGGGGTACGGCGGCGGCGTATCGATGATGAACCTGGGTTTCGCCGAATCAGGATCGAAATAGTTCTCCTCATCCCGCCAGGTATTCTGCCAGCGCCTCTCCACCTCTTCGATATCGTAGTTTTTGGGTAGTTGATGTGACGGCGACATTTTCAGCGTATGATCTCTCTCGTTCCTCTGAAATATATTGTTCGACGGTTGTTTGGCGCTGCCTCTCCCGCTGGAGAGAGGGGGAAGAGCGGATCTTCGACCCTAAAGGCTTTTTCCCTGCACCACCAAAGGTGTACGGATGACAAAGCAGCTGGGGTTGGTTCTGGCGTCGGTGCTCGTCCTCGCCTTCATAGGCCTTGCCCCCCTGCTCCAGCCGGCATGGCTGCTTACCCTCCTCCTCATACCGTTCTCGCTCGTCCTCTTCCTCATACGGGACACCCGGTACGTCTCGCTCTCGATCATAGTTCTCGCCGTGCTCTACGGACTTGGATGGCTCTCGACGTTCGTCTTCACCTGCACGCTCGGCATCGTCGTCATAGGCGAGTTTGCCTTCCGGCTCACGGGGGGAAGGCCGGCATCCTACATCTATCACCTGGCCGCCGCCATAGGCGTATCGCTTGCGGTGATGGTTTACCTGCAGTATGCTGCTCCGCTCGTCGTCATGATGGGGGTCGTTGCCGCGGTGCTCTTCCGTGCGGCCCTCAGGGGCCGGGACGATGTCCTTATGATCGAGGCGCTCGGTGTAGCCATGACCATGTTCCTCTTTGAGGAGATCAACTTCCAGGTCAATCTGACCATCCTCGTCGTCGCGGCCGTCATAGCGTTCGGGTTCGGCTACTCCTCCTACCGGCTTCGGGTGGCCGACGTCAGCGGCCTCTTCTCGGGCGCCATGATCGGGATCATCCTCATCGTCTTTGCGGGTGTGCAGTGGTTCCTGATCATGCTCACCTTCTTCATCATAGGCGCCGGGGCGACACGGTACCGCTACGCCGATAAAGAGAAGCTCGGCGTCGCCCAGGAACACGCCGGTGTGCGCGGCTACTTCAATGTCTTTGCAAACGGTCTCGTGGCAACGGGCGCTGCCATACTCTACGGCGTAACCGGGAACCCTGGTTTTGCAGCGCTCTTTATGGGGAGCGTAGCATCCGCCGCCGCCGATACCGCCGCAAGCGAGATCGGTGTCACAGGAAAGACGCCCTACCTTATCACGACGCTCCGGCCGGTGCCCCGGGGGACGAACGGGGGGGTGACCTTGCGGGGCGAGGTGGCGGCCGTCATAGCATCTGTCATAGTTGCCGCCGTTGCCCTGATCTTAGGTGTCGCCGATCCACGGATGGCCGCCGCCACGGTCGTCGCCGGCTTTGTCGGCACGAACGTCGACAGCCTGGTGGGCGCAACGCTTGAGAACAGAGGCAAGATCGGGAACTCGGGCACAAACCTCACCGCCACGTTCTTTGGCGGGATATCGGGGATGCTGATCTATCTTCTCATGTGAGGCTGCGGCGGGCATCTGCGGGCTTTACGCAAAAAGAGGAGGGTGTTGTCCCCCGGAGCACCACTTCAGTACTTATACCACCGGCCCTTCTCGTCGTACTCTCCCTGCTGTATGGGGGCGCTCCCGGCAAGGTTTTTGAAGAAACTTGCCTTGTAGGTGTAGAGGAAGGCCGAGAAGAGGACGATCACGGCTGCATAGACGGCCGCGGTGATCCATATTCCTTCGGCCCCGATAAGACCGAGGAGGTCCTCTGGCGTCACCGCCTGGAGTTCGGCGGGATCCATATGCGCAAGCGGTTCGAGCCTCTCGACGAGCAGGGTTGTGAGGGCGACGAGGCCGGCAATACCGATACCCGCGAGGACGACGATGTTCACCAGGTAGAAGATGAGGACACGGCCCAGGTTGTTCATGACGAACTCGATGCTCCGCCGGATCGACTCAAAAACGTTCGCCTCCTCAAAGACCGCCACGGTATCGTAGAAGAACGTAAAAAAGACGATCGACGCGAGCACCCCGAAGAGGAGCGGCGTCACACCCGAGGCAGTGCCGATTCCAAGAAGCGTGAGCGGGATCGCAAGTAGTATGGCTGTCAGTATGATCGCAAAGAAGATGAGCAGAGCTGGCAGGAGTATACGGAAGTAGTATGTGCGGCCGGACTGCAGGAATTCTCCGGCGGAGAACGTTCCCGCCCTGATCGTGCCGTAAGCACCGCCGGCTAAAAATGGCATGACGAGCATCTGCAGGAATGCCAGAGGTTCGGCGTAGAAGGTCCCGCCATAGACAGGGACGACGAGGCTGATGACGCCGAGGGCGCCCATGACAATCCCGACCGACCAGAGGATGGGGTGCCGCCGGAGGAGGCCGGCAGCGCTGGCAAGCGATTTAAGCGTCATATTCATCGGTCCCTTGGCATAGCGACGATCTCGCGGACCTGCAGGTTAAAGAACGATGCGGTATGCGCCGGGCGTATGACGCAGACCGTATCGGCGCCGCTTATGGTTCCGCCCACGGCGATCACCTCTTCGTCTACGCTGACTGCGCCCTGATCGGCCGCGATGAGGACGCACTCCACCGCGACCTTCAGGCCGACCGCAACGATGCGGCGTAGAGCCTCAGCGATAGCCTCTGTGCGCGAACTTCCGCCGAGCCCCGGCGACCGGGATATGGCGCGTTCAAGCCCGGAGAGAGCGTGCGTGCCGGTGATGACCGTTGCACCCGCTGCCATGAGGGTCTCCGCTGCCTCCCCGGCAAACTCCCACTCGCCCGGCTTTGAGAAGCCGACCGCATGGGTGACGACGATCAGGCGAAGGTCCGTCCCCTTCGCGGCATCGAGGAAGGTCAGCGCCGTCCGGCCGCTGGTGCTCGCGACGACGATCTTCCCGATGCCGAGCTCCCACGCCCTCTCGACGGCAAACCGGGCGGAATCAGCGGTGTTCTGCGCGCCGGGGGCATCGAAGTAGTACGTATTTCTGGTTACGAAGCCCATGCAGTCATGTTGTTCTCGCTCCTTATTGAATCCCCCGTTCCGGCCCCGGAGGGTGATTTCCGGGCAAAGACAGAGCAGTGTGGGGGTCCCCTGCTGTGCGCCGGCCCGGACTCCCGGATGGCACAACCCGGGCCGCACAACCCATAAATGGTGCATAACCCAACACTACTCTCAAAGCCGAACGGTGCGGTACAATAGGAGTTGTTCATGATCACACTGGCCATTGCAGGAAAACCCAACTGCGGCAAATCAACGTTCTTCAGGGCGACGACCCTGGCTCAGGCAGAGATCGCCAATTATCCCTTTACGACGATCGACGCCAACCACGGCGTCGCATACGTCAGGACCACCTGCCCCTGCCGGGATATGCACGTCCCGTGCGAGAACTGCCACGACGGGGTCAGGTTCGTTCCCATCGGGCTGATCGACGTGGCGGGCCTCGTTCCCGAGGCGCACAAGGGGAGGGGGCTTGGGAACCAGTTCCTCGACAACCTCCGGCAGGCTGACGCCATACTCCAGATCGTCGATGCCAGCGGCGGGACGGACGCCGAGGGAAACCCGGTCGGCATCGGATCGCGCGACCCGGTAAAGGACATCGAGTTCCTCCAGTACGAGTTCTCTATGTGGATGTATGGCATCCTCTCGCGCAACTGGGCAAAGCTCCTGCGGCAGGCCCAGGCAAGGGACTTCTCCCTTGCCGCCGCTATAGCCGAGACGTTTGCCGGCCTCGGGGTGACGCTTGAGCATATACGCGACGCCACAGATGAGGCGGGTATCGATCTCCGAACCGCCGGGGAAGAGGACCTCATCCGGTTCTGCCGTGAACTGATGTCGATCAGCAAGCCGATGCTGATAGTCGGGAACAAAGCCGACCTGGCGCCAAAAGAGTGCCTGGACCGGCTCAAAGAGCACGATGTCATATTTGCAAGCGCTGCCGGGGAACTCGTTCTCCGGATGGCAGCGGAGGGGAAGTTCATCCGCTACATCCCCGGGGACAGGGGTTTTACGGCAAACACGGAGGTAAACCTCAGTGCAGCGCAGAGGGCCGGGCTTTCGAAGATCGCAGAGTTCATGCAGAAGTTCGACGGCACCGGCGTCCAGCAGGCGCTGGATGCCGCGGTCTTCAACCTCCTTGACCGGATCGTCGTCTTCCCCGTCGAGGACGAGCATAAACTCACCGACGGCAGGGGCCGGGTTCTCCCCGATGCCTTCCTCATGAAGCGCGGGTCGACCCCCCGCGACCTCGCCTACCAGGTCCACACCGATATCGGTGCGGGTTTCCTCTATGCCATAGACGCGAGGACCGGCATGCGGGTCAAGGATACCCTCGAACTGAAGAACGGCGATGTCATCAAGATTGTCAGCGTTCGGAAATGAGCCCGGCACCGGGGATGGGGGCTCTGCCCCTCACCCTGCGCGGGTGGGAATAAACCGGCAGGTTTTAATAACTGATTAAGAAATATTCAAACATCCATGAGCGGCGAGATCTACCAGGCTCAGGTCCTCCGGAGCTTCTTCGATACCATCACCGGGACGGACAGGAACCTGACACGGATCTATATGTGCGTCGTGAGCCTCGCCCGGCTCCGCATGGAATCCCCCGAGAAGATGACGTTTCTCGTCGACCAGCTCCGCAAGTCCAAACAGAAGCGCGAGCTCTCGATCGACATAATCGATTACATGTGCGATTCGGCGCGCGACCTCGAACTTGCCACGGTCCAGACTGCGTTTGGCGTGAAGGATATCGGCGCGGCCACCGGCGAGTTCAGTTCGATCAGCCTCGATTCACTCTGATCGCTCAAGCCCTGGAGGGGGCAGCAGTGCCCCGGAGGGGGCCTGCAAGAAGAAGAGTTACTCCGGGAGGTCTTCCCAGCGATCCTTGAGCTCCTTCTCGACGCCCGGGAGGGTTGTATACTCCATCTCCTCAAGCGAGAGGCGGTGAGGTTCGAACGGCCCGTGAGCCCTGAGCGCATCGGAGAGCTCGCAGCACCGGTCGCGAACACGGTCAAACGCCGGATCGTCGAACATATCGGCAGGCCCGATCAGCTTGCCGTTGTTGACCTGGAATCCAAGGCAGATGACCCGTGGCGGCCCGTCAAACTGTGTGCAGTTTGCGTTGATGACGCCCACCGGCATGAGCGGTCCGTGGTGCGAACCGCGCATCCACCCGGCCACGAGGATGGGCGTCCTGAAGGGATCGATGACCTCGCCGACCGCCGGGAACCCGCTCTGCGCCCTGACGATCATGACCGGGTCGTCCTTCCCCACGTAACGGCCGGCCATAAGGTTCAGGCGCTCGGTGCTCGTGGAGGCCCCGACCGTGCCGTCCCTCTTCCGGATATACTTGATGACGTAACGGCTCGGCGCTCCTATGTAGGCAAGGAGGCTGTAGGACTCTTCAGGCGTGTTGAAGAGGATCCTGCGCTTATCCACGACGTCATGGACCTCAAACGTGAACCCCTGGTGCATCGACGGGTCGATGACGAGGCCGGATGTGCTGAAGGGGTCGGCAAAGATCTTGTAGAGGAAGTAGTTCCATGCCCCGGGTTCGGTCTTGTCGGCCATGAAGATCAGGATCGGATCCGAGCCCCGCTCCTCAAACTCCATCTCGGCGACGCCGGGTCCCAGTCCCCTGACGTTGCCGCTGAACGCATCTCCGAGCAGGTCCTGGCCGGCGCCGTAGAGTTTCATCTCTTTTGCTATTCCGGCACACTCCATGAATATGTCCCACGCCAGTTTGTGGATCTCTGCGTTGTTCTCGCCCTTTGTGTGCGTCATGATCAACTCAAGATCGTCGCCGCAGTGGGTGACGTAAGAGTCGATGATGGTGCTGCCCTCGGCCTCTTTGAGCCTCCTGGCGGCCACCTCAAGGAGCTTGGGGTGGGTGCGGGAGTGCCCCGGAAAACTGCCGATATCGGCTTTGATCACGGATACGGTGGTCTTAACCATTTAATTCACCATTACCTGGAAAGGCGTAGCCCTTAAGGCTACTAGATAGGTATTCACGTATATGTAGGTATTGCTGCTTAGAAAAAGGGTTGGCTACGGCAACCGATGTTAGGGATTGTCTCTATCCACCAAGAACCGATCCGTCATGACCGGGGTGGTGGAGAAGAATTGTGTGAACGTCGGTTGTGCCGCCCGGAGGAAGTTATGGGCCTGTGCAAACCTCCGGGTGCCTGTGCCGGTGCGCCGCACCCTGGAGGAATTGCCCCGATGCGGCCGGGTAATGGGGGGCCTCGTGGCGAGGCCTTCCCCATCAGTCTATCTTGATCGTCTTGCCCCGCGAGAACTTGATCTCCAGGACGCCGTGTTTGTAGTTTGACTGCATTGAACCGGCATCCACGGCCGGGACCTCCACCGATGTCAACTGGCTGTTGCCGGCGATGATCGTCAGCGTACCGTTTATGAGCGACAGGTGAATGCTCTCCTTCTCAAAACCCGGGAGATCGACTGCCACCGTCACGTCATCATCGGTCGTGTATATCTCTGCTATCGGCTCGATGGTCCCCCCGGGAGGTATCTTCTCAGGCTCTGCCGCCGGCTCCATCCCCTCGACCGGGGCCTCAGCCTGGCTGGCATCGTGGAGGATTATCTTGAACCCGTAGGCAAACGGCCTGTTCTGGTCTCCCTGCTCTTTGAGCCCCTGCTCCATGAGGCGTTTCATCAGTTCGTTGAGTTGCTGAAAGATGTCTGCTGGGCTGTCACTCATGTATATCACGTTGTTGTCCCCGTCGGCGGGGCCGGGTGCCCCCCGGGAGGGAGCGCCTCATGGGTGCAGGGCGCTCCCAATCAGAACGCCACACCTGCCTGCGGCAGAGGGCGTTCGATCCTGGTCTTTAACTCCTTGGTGAGGCGCTTGATCTCGCCAAAGTCCTTCTTCCGCGCATAGACCGCATCCTTTAAGGCCTGCGTGAGGACTCTCGCTTCCCCCTCGATCTTATCCGTCTCCCGCATCCGGGCACGGTTGACGGTCGATATGGCATCTTCAAGGGCCGACCGCTGCTCCTGGTTGTAGAGGATCTGCCAGGAGTGGCGTTCGTTCTCCTCCAGCCGGTCGATATCGAGTGTGCCCCTCACGCGGGTGAGGGCATCCTCGAAGTGTTTCTTTGTGATCCTCACGTTGCCGATCGCCTGGCGCCGTTCGTCCTCGCTCTTCCCGGCCATCAGGGCGATGAACTCGCGCATGGCGGATGTCTTTGCCTCGCGGACCAGAGCCTCGATGTCGGCACCGACGTAACCCTCTGTCCTGTCGACCAGTTCGTCTATGTTGACGTCGTTTGCAAGGATCGCCTTGTTCCTGAGATACACCTCGAAGATCATCTTTCTGCCCTCCCGGTCAGGCGGCGGGACGTATATTATCCGGTCCAGCCTGCCGGGGCGGAGCAGCGCCTCGTCCAACATGTCCGGGCGGTTGGTAGCGCCGAGAACCACGACATTGTTCAGTTCCTCAAGGCCGTCGAGCTCTGTCAGGATCTGGCTTACCACACTTTCAGTTACGTGTGATGATCCTATATAAGTTCCGCGCTTTGGCATGAGTGCATCAATTTCGTCGAAAAAGATAATCGATGGCGCAGCCTGCCTCGCTTTCCGAAATACCTGGCGAACACCACGTTCTGACTCTCCAACCCACTTCGAGAGTAGTTCTGGCCCTTTAACGGAGATGAAATTGCTTTCGCTCTCGTTTGCAACCGCCTTTGCAAGGAGGGTCTTCCCGGTCCCAGGCGGGCCAAAGAGCAGGATCCCACGGGGGGGATTGGTGTCAAGACCCGCAAATATCTCCGGATATTTGAGCGGCCACTCAACGGCCTCCGCAAGTTCGGCCTTCACGTCATCGAGGCCTCCGACATCCTCCCATTTGACATCGGGGATTTCCACGAGCACCTCACGCATCGCGCTCGGTTCGACGTGTTTGTGCGCTTCGACAAAGTCCTCGTTTGTGACGCGGAGCTCATCTATGATCTCGGCGGGGATCTCCTCCTCGATCTTGATCCGGGGTATGATCCGGCGCAGCGCATGCATCGCCGCCTCTTTTGCAAGCAGCGCAATGTCGGCTCCGACGAAACCGTGCGTGGAGCGGGCGTAGTCGTCAAGGTTCACATCCTCGGCAAGGGGCATGCCGCGCGTGTGGATCTGAAAGATCTGCTGTCTCCCTCTGGTGTCAGGGATGCCGATCTCGATCTCGCGGTCGAACCGGCCGCCGCGCCGGAGGGCGGGGTCGATCATATCCGGGAGGTTTGTAGCGGCGATCACGACGACCTGGCCGCGGGTCTTCAACCCATCCATGAGGGCGAGGAGCTGGGCGACGATTCGGCGCTCGACCTCTCCCTTTACCTCCTCGCGTTTGGGCGCGATCGAGTCGATCTCATCGATGAAGACGATCGAGGGCGCGTTCTCCTGCGCCTCTTCAAAGACCTCTCGCAGGCGCTCTTCGGACTCGCCGTAGTATTTGCTCATGATCTCGGGACCCGAGAGCGTTATGAAGTGGGCATCCACCTCGTTTGCCACCGCTTTTGCTATCAGGGTCTTCCCGGTCCCCGGCGGGCCGTAGAGCAGGACGCCTTTTGGAGGTTCGACACCGAGGCGCTCGAAGAGCTCAGGGTGCCGGAGAGGGAGCTCGATCATCTCCCTGACAAGCTGCAACTCGCGGTCAAGCCCGCCGATATCCTCGTAGTGGACATCGCCCGCCACCTCGCGCTTCCCCTTTTCGGGTTCGTAGGGTGTCTCTTTCAGCTCGATCTCTGTGTTCTCCGTGACTATGGCGATACCTTTCGGCGCCACTCTGGAAACTACGAACGTGAGCGGGTTACCGAGTATATTGACACGGACATGCTGCCCCTCCGTGACCGGCCGGCCGCGGAGGAGCCGCCCCAGGTATTGCTCGCCACCCACAAGGCGGATGGGCTGGGTCGGCTGGATGGTCACTTTTTTTGCGTATCCGGCCTCGGTCTTCCTTATCCGGACTTTGTCGTCGATCCCGGCTCCGACGTTGCTCCGGGTGCTGCCGTCGATGCGCAGGATAGCCTTGCCGGTGTCCTGCGGGAAACCCGGCCATATGAGCGTCGCTGCCTTCTGCCGCCCCTCTATCGCGACGACATCGCCGCTGACGAGGCCGAGCGTCTTCATTATGTCTATGCTCAGTCTGGCAATTCCCCGGCCGGCATCTTCGTGAGCCGCCTCCTTTATGGTCACTTCGACGGATTCGGTGTTAGCCATGTGAACAGTCTCCTCCTCTTATGTTTACCATAGGTAAGTGATACCACATATTTATATTTTTCTATTATCCCCCTTCCTGTCATACCGGATGATCCCCGTTTCCGTAACGATGCAGTCCATCTTCACATCGTTTTCATCGGCCGGGATGCCCTCCAGCCTCTGGCAGGAGAACGCTATGCCTATCCTCTGCGGGTGCGGGTAGCGGCAGAGGAAGCGATCGTAGTAGCCGGCACCGTAGCCGAGGCGGTTTCCACCGACATCGAAGGCAAGCATCGGTATGACGACGGCCTCGATCTCCTCGGGCCGGGCCGGGAGCTCGTGGCCGATCGGCTCGGGCACGTTGAACGTGCTCGGGACGAGGACCGCGGGGTCCGGCAGGTAGGAGAGGCGGAGGCTACAGGTCTCCCTCTCTATGATGGGCACGACGACCCTCACGCCCCGGCGGTTTAAGTCCGCGATCAGGTCGCCTGTCTCGACCTCGGAGGGCTTGGATACGTAGACCATGACGGTGGCATACCCGGCTAGGAGGCCGAGGAGGTGGCGCTCTATCGCTGCACTGTGGATGGCGGCTTCATCCGGGGAGAGGAGGGAGCGGGCCTCTCTGGCCTGTAACCGAAGAGCCGCCTTTGTCTGGCTCATTGTGGAAGAGTTTGGCTCAATCAGGCCTTAAAAGGGTGCCTGTTCACGGTGTCGGCTCTCCGCCGCATATATCCCTGAACCGGCGCAGGGAGGATGCGAGGATATTGGTCTTTCCTATCATCGCGGCGATGAGAAGTGTATCGAGGATCTCGTCGCGGGTCGCGCCTTCCTTCAGGGCGGCCCCCATGTGGACTTTGAGGCAGCTCTCCGCCCCGGTTCCCGCGGCAGCCGCAATGGCGATGAGCTCCGCTGTCTTCGGATCGAGGGAGGCGGGCCGTGATGTCCTGTAATCGGCGAGGGTGGAGAGCGCGAACGTCTCGGGTCGGCTCCGGAGGATGGTGAATATGAACGGCACGATGCCGAGCATCTCCTTTACGTCCGCCACTATGTCGTCGCCGAGGTCGTCGGCGTGGGCGAGAAAGTCTTCTATGAATCTCTCGTTATCGGGTTTCATCGGGTAGCCTCGTATGAGAATGTGGGCGGGAGCGAGGATAAGGGTGCGGTTTCAGGTCCGGATGGTGCAGGCGGGGGCTCCCTCCCCGTCACCCATAGGATGGCTCTGCGGCCCCTCCCATCAACCGACCGGGAAGGGCAGAGAGTCTTCGTTATGGCAAATATTGGCCAAAAGAAGGAGAATTCCGGGGAGCGCCCCCTTCAAAAGTTAAAGTGCCGTCCAACGATCTTCAACGCACAGTAATCCCCGCACATCGTGCAGGCGTCGGCGTCGGCCGGCATCCTCTCGGCCCGGATGGCGCGAGCGCGCTCGGGGTTCATCGCGACCGCAAACTGCCTCTCCCAGTCGAGATCGCGGCGGGCGTGCCCCATCTCGAGGTCGGCGTCCCTCTTCCTGAGCTTGATCATATCCCCGACGTGGGCGGCGATCCTCGAGCTCATGACGCCCTCGTAGACCTCTTCGGGCGTGGGGAGCGCCAGGTGTTCCGCCGGCGTCACGTAGCATATGAAGTCGGCGCCGTAGGAGGAGGAGAGTGCGGCCCCGATCGCGGCCACCCGGTCATCGTAGCCGGGCGCTATATCGGTGACGAGCGGCCCGAGCATGTAGAACGGTTTTCTGTTCGTGACCCGCTTCTGGAGGACGACGTTTGTCTGGATCTCATCGATCGGTATATGCCCCGGCCCCTCAATGATCGTCTGCACACCCTCTGCATGCGCCTTATCGGCGAGCTCCGCGTTGATGAGCAGTTCCTGGATCTGAGCGCGGTCAGTCGCATCATGGACCGCTCCCGCCCGCATGCCGTTGCCAAACGAGAGCGTGACCTCGTGTTCTTTCAGGATCTCGACCAAGTAGTCAAACTCAGAGTAGAGGGGGTTTTCCTTCTCGTTGTGGATCATCCACGCGGTCATGAACGCCCCGCCCCGCGAGACGAGCCCGCCGTGCCGCCCCTGGTTCTGGAGGCGCTTCATCGTCTCATAATTGATCCCGGTGTGGATTGCCATGAAGTTGGTCCCTAGCTTCGCCTGCTCCGCCGTGATCCGGAAGAGGTCGTCCTCCTCCATATGGACGACCGCCCCGTGCTTCCGGGCGGCCTCGATGAACGCCTGGTAGAGAGGGACAGACCCGACCGAGAGTGTGGTCGCCTCGACGACCCGGCGCCGGATATCGGCAAAGTCGCCACCAGTGGAGAGCTCCATAAGCGTGTCGGCGCCGGCACGCTCGGCCTGTCGCGCCTTCTCGACCTCCATATCGACATCGACTATATCTGACGATGTCCCGATGCTCGCATTGACCTTCGTACGGAGCCCCTCGCCTATGCCGCAGAACCTGACCTTCCGATAAGGGGATACCGGTATGACGATGTGGCCCTCGACCACGCCGCGCCTGACGAAATCCTCGGTTACGCCTTCCGCTGCTGCGACGATCCGCATCTCCTCGGTGACGACGCCGCGCCGGGCGTCTTCTATGAGACCCATGAGGGTATATTTAGGAGAAAGACATGATAAAGGCTCGTTTTTAAGATTTGGGCTAAAATACGGTTGCTTCCTCAACAAGCAAACTTGACTTACTCTTATTCAGGCACGGTTTCGTAGCCGGAAAGATAGGGTTTACAAGCGATCGAAGAGCACCAGTACACCGTCTGGTGATCCTCATGTACGTCAATTTCGGGGGTTTTGTCCCCATCAGCACCGTCGACTGGCGAGGAAGGGCGGCCTGCACCGTCTTCCTCCGCGGATGCCCCGCCCGCTGCTTCTACTGCCATAACGTCGCCATTCAGAGCGGAAAGGACCTTCGCCCCGTAGATGAGGTCATCGATATGATCCGGAGGTCGCGCACGGTAGCCGGCGCCGTCGTCTTCTCCGGCGGAGAACCGACGCTGCAGGGGCCGGTTCTCATCCGCCTTGCCACCGCCGCCCGCGGTATGGGGCTCTCCGTCGGCCTGCACACAAACGGCATCTTCCCCCACGTCATCGAGGAGCTCCTCTGCAAGCGCCTCGTGGATATGATCGCCCTCGATATCAAGACGACCTGGGATCGCTACGACGACCTTCTTGAACTCGCCGCCGTCGATGCGGTGAAGCGATCGCTCGCCCTCTGCAGGCAGGCAAAGGCTGAGGGCCGCCTTCCAGCCTGCGAGACCGTTGTCACCCTCTTTTCGGGCCGTGAGGAGGATCTTCCGGCAATCGCAGAGGCTGCCAGCGGGCTCGACCTCATCCTCCAGCAGGGGGTGGCGGAGGGGTTCGCACCCCTGACCCGGCAGGAGATCGAGGCGGCGGCGGCGCCGCTCGGGCGAAAGGTCAGGATACGGACAAGGGAGGACGGCGAGGTCGAATACGACCCCGGCCGGAACCCTTCCCCACGGCGTTAAGCATAATATCGTCGGGAACGCACGGTTATGCAGTTACTATGGTGACCGGCACAACCCGGCATCGCCGGCGCCGAGAGTCCGGGTCTACCGGCACTGCCCGCTGTTCTGAATACAGTATAAATGAGGCGGAGAAACCCTGATGAAGGTCATTGGAATCGTCGGCATGCCGGCAAGCGGGAAAGGAGAGGTATCGAGGATCGCCAGGGACATCGGTATACCGGTCGTTGTCATGGGGGATGCCATACGTGAGAAGGTGAGGGAGGCCGGTCTCCCCCCGACGGATGCAAACCTCGGCGCGATATCGGGTAAGCTCCGCGCGGACCTTGGCATGGACGCCATCGCCCGGATAACCATCCCGGCCATCGAGAGAGCAGCCGCCCCGGTGGTCCTCGTGGATGGTATTCGGGGGGACTGCGAGGTCGCGGCGTTCCGGGAGCACTTCCCCGATTTCACGCTTATTGCAATCAACTCATCATTTGAGACACGCTACCAGAGACTCGCAAACCGGGGCCGGCCGGACGACTCCCTCACCGCCGGAGAACTCAGGGCCCGCGACGAGAGAGAACTCGGGTGGGGACTTATGCGGGCTCTCGCGCAGGCGGACTGCCGGATAACAAACGAGGGCACTCTGGAGGAGTTCGCCCATGAGGTCCGGGATATCCTTTGCCGCCTGGGAGGGCTCCCATGAGCCTTACACCGTACTTCTCCTCCTCATCGAAGGTCTGGGAGTCGCGTGACTGGATCTTTGGCCTTGAAGAGATCGGATACGTCGGGTGGGAGATCGTCGCCGACGGGAAGTACCGCCTGGACAACCCCGGGAACTTTGCCGCCATACGGGAGAACCTTGCGAGCACCGGCCTCCTCGTGACCGTCCACGCCCCCTACAGCGACTTAAACCTCGCCTCGTTGAACTACCCCATCTGGCGCGAGTCCATCCGCCAGACCTGCTGCTGCATCAACCACGCGGCTGACCTGACCGACAGGGTGACGATCCATCCGGGTTTTCTCTCTCCGGTGGGAAAACTCGTCCCTGAGAAGGTCTGGGAGATGCAGAAGACCGCACTCGTCGAGATCGGGAGGTGTGCGGAGGATCACGGCGTGCTTGCGTGCGTCGAGAACATGATCAGCATCAAGGACTTCCTCTGCCGCTACCCTGAGGAGATCCTCGGCCTCACGGAGGGAATACCCGGGATAGGGATCACGCTCGATATCGGGCACGCGAACACCAACGGTCTTGTCGATGCCTTCCTTATGCACGCCCCGGCTATAAGCCACCTCCACATACACGATAACCACGGACAGTCAGACGAACACCTTGCGCTCGGCGACGGGGCCATCAACTGGGAGAAGGTCGGCCGGATCATCGCCCGCGACTACTCCGGCCCGGCCGTGATAGAGGGCCGGACGCTTGAAGAGGCAAAACGGAGTCTTTCCATGTTCAGGAAGTGGTTCATATAGCCGGCGAGACCCTGCACGTCTACTTCCTCGGCACAGCAGGAGCGCTCCCGTCGCCGCAGAGGAACCCCTCCGCGCTCCTCATCAGGCGGGGTTCCGACACCCTGCTCTTCGACTGCGGGGAGGGCACCCAGCAGCAGATGATGCGCGCCCGAACCGGGTTTACTGTGGACGCCATATTCGTCACCCACTGGCACGCCGATCACTTTCTCGGTATCTTCGGGCTCGTCGAGACGCTTGCGTTCATGGAGCGAACCGCTCCTCTCCCTATCTACGGCCCGCCGTGGGTTCACGATTTCGTCGACCTCGTGCAGAAGATCAGCGGTCACGCCCGGAGGTTCCCCATCAGTGCTCACGCCCTCGAGCACGGTTCGGTCGTTCCCTTCGATGGCTACACCGTCAGGGCGTTTGCGACGCTCCACGGCATCCCCGGTCTCGGCTACGTTATAGAGGAAGACGAACGGCCGGGAAGATTCAACCGCGAGAGGGCAGTCGCCCTCGGCGTCCCGCCGGGCCCGCTTTTCGGGCATCTTCAGCGCGGGGAGGCGATCCGCATCGTCCGCGATGGTGTCGAGACCGAGGTCCGGCCCGGCGACGTTTTAGGCGAACCGCGCCCCGGGAGGAAGATCGTCTACACCGGGGATACGCGGCCCCTCCAGGATCAGCCCGAGACCGCCGCTATGATCTGCGATGCCGATCTCCTGATCCACGACGCCACGTTCGACGATCAGGAGAGCATCCGCGCCCGCGAGGTCCTGCATTCCACGGCCGGGGAGGCCGGCGAGGCGGCAGCAGCCTTATGCGCACGCATGCTTGCCCTGGTGCATATCAGCTCCCGCTATGCGGCTACAGCAAACCATATACGCGATGCAAAGCGACAGTATGAGGGTGACGTGATCCTCCCGGCCGATCTCTTCGTGCTGGAGATTCCGTTCCGGAGTTGATGATGATGGACGGTGATGGCGATGGAGCCGGGTCTATGCAGCCAGAGCCGCCGCCGCCTGATCCTGACGGGCCTTGGCGCCCTGCTCGTCAGCGCCGCCGCATCGAGTGTTGCGGGTATCTATCTCGGCTCCGCCCGTGAAGTCCTCACGCTTATACCTGGCCTGATGGTGCTCCTCCCCTCCATAATCGATATGCGGGGCAACATCGCCGGGGTCCTTGCATCCCGCCTCTCGTCGTCGATGCATCTGGGGGTCTTTGCAATCGATTTTGAGGAGGGAACCGTCCTTGGCGACAACGTTCGGGCTTCGTTTGTCATAACCGTCCTCATAGCGTTCGTCCTCGGTATATTTGCCTACGCGGCAAGCCTTCTCTCCGGCCTCCCGACGGTGAGCGTCACCGATCTCGTGCTGATATCGGTCACGAGCGGGATCATATCGGGGCTCGTGGTGATGGGGATCACCGTTGTGATCGCTCTTGCGAGTTACCGCTACGACCTCGACCTCGACATGATCGCAGCACCGACCGTCACCACATCCGGGGATATCGTCACGCTCCCGATCCTCGTCCTCTCCGCGATCTATGTCGTCCATCTCCCCGCCCTGGCGCGCCTGGTGCTCGGGGTTGCCATGCTCATCGTGGCCGGCGCCGCCATCCTCTACACCCGCCGCCGTCTGGCGGGGATCGGGACGATCGTCCGTGAGAACCTCATCCTCCTCGTCCCGCTCAGCATCATCGGCACTCTGGCCGGGTTGACCTACTCGCTCAACCTTGATGATCTGGTGACGTTTGCGGCGTTTCTCATATTGATACCGCCGTTTATGGGCGGCCTCGGCTCGATAGGTGGCATACTCGGGTCATGCCTCTCGACAGGGATGCATACCGGCGAACTTACCCCCTCCCTCCTCCCGGAGAGCGGCGCCGTGCATCACTTTATTATTTCCTATCTCTATACGTTGATACTGCTTCCACTGCTGGCGCTCATAGCGCACGGCGCGGCGGTGCTCATGGGGCTCAACAGCCCCGGTCTTGGAATACTGGTCGCTATCAGCCTTGTCGCGGGCCTGATCGTCATGACCCTGATGAACGGCGCGGCGTATGCCACCGCAAGCCTTTCATTCCGGTATGGCCTTGACCCCGACAACTTCGGCATCCCTGTCATAACAAGCCTGATTGACCTGATCGGTGCAGCCACGCTTGTATCGGTGATGAACCTGCTGTTGTAGCGAAAGAATATGAGAGGAACGGTTGACAGACCCATGATGGAACGTGAATACCAGCCGATCAGTTTCAAGGATGTCCTGATCGAGATGAAGGATATATCCGAGCTGATGGTTGATCTCTCGTACTCTGCGATACTCTTCGACAGCAAAGAGATAGCCCTCGAAGTGATCAACCTCGAGGAGGGCATGAACAAACTTGTCTACCAGGCCCGGATCCAGAGTGTCCTCGGCGCAAGGCGCCTTGAGGAGGCGGAGGCGATGAGCGGCATGCTCCAGGTGGCCGAGGCGGCGGAGAGGATTGCAAACTCGGCGTCGGATATAGCCAAACTCATCCTGAAAGATGTCCGGTTCCCGGCAAAACTCAAGCGCATCTTCCCCGAGGCTGAAGAGATCGTCACCCGGATGATCGTCAGCCAGGGCAGCGAACTCGTCGGCCAGACGCTCGGCGGCCTCAAAGTCCAGAGCACGACGGGCATGCAGGTTATAGCCATCCGACGCGGGAAGGGCTGGGTCTACGGTCCCGATAAGACCACCCGTGTGGAGGCCGGGGATATACTCATATCCCGTGGCCCGGAGGCCGGTGTGGATCTCCTCTCCCTTATGGCAGGGACGACAGAGCGGATCCGCGCCGAACCCCTGCCCGCCGGCGAGGTCGGCGACATCGACCGGGCTGTCGGCCTGATCATCGAGATGAAGAACCTCTCGGAGCTCTCCGTGGGGCTTGCGTACACGTCGCTCCTCTTCAACAACAAGGAGGTGGCGCACGAGGTTGTCGCCCTCGACTCGGCTCTGGATGATATGCGCTACGACCTGGATTTCTGGATCCTTGAGGCGGCGCGAAAGATCGACGATGTGCATAACCTCCGGGGCCTGCTGTATATGTCCG
This sequence comes from uncultured Methanoculleus sp., assembly GCA_964413225.1. Classification (GTDB taxonomy): domain Archaea; phylum Halobacteriota; class Methanomicrobia; order Methanomicrobiales; family Methanoculleaceae; genus Methanoculleus. The sequence continues at coordinate 89,287 of CAYPRO010000005.1, forward strand.
CGTTTACGCAGACAATCAGCGATTCCGCTCATTCAATCGTTGATGTCCTCCTGCGCGACATCGAGGTCCCGCCTGTCTTCAAAAAGATCGTCCGGGAGTCAGACGAGATCATCACCCGGATATCCGTGGCGGCGTCGTCGCCGCTTGCGGGGAGGACGCTCAAGGAGGCATCGCTTGGGACGGTGACCGGGATGGTCGTGCTTGCCATCAAGCACGGTGACCGGTGGGTCTATCGGCCGGGGAAGAGTGTCCGGCTGGAAAACGGTGATATTATCATCGCAAAGGGCAGACGTGACGGTGAGTGCCGGTTGCATGAACTGGCCGGGTACGTCGTCGGGGTGCCTGAAGAGTAAATTGGTGAACTACCATGAGAGATACAGAAGATATGGTTGTCTACCGCCTCGGAGCAAACTGCAGTCTCGAGGAGGTGGAAGAAGGAAAGACCTACCTTGGGCGGGTGCAGGGTTTCGCCCCGTTCGGGGTCTTCGTCCAGCTAAACGATCGGGTCAAAGGGCTCGTCCATAAGAGCAACGTGAAGGTGCAGCACAGCGAGCGCGACCCCATCATCGTCCACGTCCTCCAGATCCGGAGCAACGGCAACATCGACCTTGAGGAGGTCACGCCGACGGTCTACCAGACAGAGAACGTGACCAGAAAGACGGCGAGCCTGCTCCTTGCCGATATCGGGAAGAGGATCGGCAGGACAGTCCTTATCGAGGGCGAGGTCGCCCAGATCAAGCAGACGTCGGGGCCGACGATCTTCACGGTCGTGGATGAGTCCGGCACCGCGAACGCGGCCGCGTTCATCGAGGCCGGTGTCCGCGCCTATCCCGAGGTCGAACTCGGGGATATCGTCGGCCTCACGGGTGAGGTGATGCAGCGCAACAACCAGCTCCAGATCGAGGTCGGGTCCATGACAGTCCTGGAACCGGAGGATGCGGCGCGGGTCAGGGAGCGGATCGAGGCGGCGCTCGATCAGCGTGCGGAGCCGGCCGATCTCCCACTCCTCGTGGAGAGCGATGTCCTTCTTGCTCTAAAACCGCAGATGCGCCTTGTGGCAAAGGAGATCCGGAAGGCGGTCCTGACCGCGCGGCCGATCATCCTCCGGCACCACGCGGATGCGGATGGGATATGTGCCGCCGTTGCAATCGAGCAGGCGGTGACTGCTCTTCTCAGAGAGGGTGCCGGAGACTTCGACGCGGAGTACTTCCTCTTCAAACGGTCTCCGTCAAAGGCGCCGTTCTACGAGATCGAGGATGTCACGCGGGATCTCGACTTCGCCCTCAAGGATAACATCCGTTACGGACAGAAGATGCCGATGGTCCTCCTGATGGATAACGGGTCGACAGAGGAGGATATGCCGTCGCTCCGGATCACCCGGATATACGGCCTCCCCGTTCTGGTCGTGGACCACCACCACCCTGACACTATCGTGGACGACTACCTGGTCGGGCACGTCAACCCCTACCACGTGGGCGGCGATTATGGTATAACGGCGGGAATGCTTGGAACCGAGATCGCCCGCCTGGTCAACCCGGCGATCGAGAGCCAGATCCGGCACCTGCCGGCGATAGCGGGGGCCGGCGATCGGAGCGAGGCGCCGGAGCGTGCCCGCTACCTTGCCCTCGCCGCGCCGGAGTACTCGGAAGCCGACTGCCGCGATATTGCGCTCGCGCTCGACTACGAGCAGTTCTGGCTCAGGTTCAGCGATGGGAGGGAGATCGTAAAGGATATACTGAACCTTGGCGGGAACCCGGATCGCCACGAGAAGTTCGTCGATCTGCTTGTCGAAGAGGCAAACAGGGCTATCGAGGAGCAGATGGAGGCCATAATGCCACATGTCGAGAGCCGGACACTCCCGAATGGCGCCCATCTCTTCATGCTCGATGTGGAGATCTTCGCCCATCGGTTCACGTTCCCGCCGCCGGGCAAGACGTCAGGGGAGGTGCATGACCGTCTGGTCAGAGAGCACCCGGGAGAACCGGTCGTCACGCTCGGGTTCGGGCCGGACTTTGCCGTCCTGCGTTCCCGCGGCGTCATGATGAACATACCCAGAATGGTGCGCGAACTCCACGCCGAGATCGCCGGCGGAGGGGTGAGCGGCGGCGGTCACCTCGTCGTCGGGAGCATCAAGTTCGTGGAGGGCATGCGTAGCGTGGTGATCGAGAGCCTGATCCAGAAGATTGGTGAAGCACCAATCTGATGCCACTTCTTTCCCATCAATGGTGCGATAGGCGCCCTGACCGCCCCGGAGTAACTGGTGCAGGATGGCCCTTTCTGGTGCCGGCCCCTGTTGTGCGTTATATCGTAACTCTTCTCTTCATGCCTGGCATCTCATGATGCAGGGCCGGGAACCTGCCGACGGTGTGGTTTTAAAAACAACCGAAATATAAAAATAAAGTTATACCATATGGGTATCCTCATGACAGGAAATAGATGGATGTGGAGAGGACTTCTGGTTATGCTGCTCGTGGCGGCTGTCACCTTTGTGCCCTCTGTGGCCACCCTGAATGCGGCGCCGGCGACTCCTGTGACCTGGACCCTCTCTCCGACACCTGAAAAGACCCCCAAAGAGACCCTGACCCACGCAACACGCACGCCG
>CAYPRO010000006.1:0-21821 GCA_964413225.1 uncultured Methanoculleus sp.
CTCTTTGGAGAGAGGGTCAGGTATACCTAGTGATCACGTTTACGCTGTTTAGGTTTAGGGTAAGAATCCCATTCGGTGTGTTGTGGAACCGGTGCCGGGAGAGTTCTCCAGATAGCGATAGAATGCAAACCTGGAGAAACATCTTATGGACATCGATTCCACACGCTTTGGTTGGTTTCTTCATACTACCTCACGGAATGGGGGTAGATCCAAAATGCTTCAGGAGCTTTTTCGTATACGCATTCGGTGATGCAGGTGTGCTTCCGAAACAATGGCTTGGTTAGTTTTTTTCACGAGATCAGGTCCCAAAGAGAGATCAGCCTTCACTACCCCCACGAAGAACAGCCACCCAATTATTTTAATCTGGTGTGCTTGTGGCCCGAAGGGCATCATGTGGTTTAGTAAAACTCCCTGGGGCTAAATCACGCTGCTGCTTTCTATCGTGCTTGCTTCATCGTTGCAGCAGCCCTGCCGCTCTCCTGCACAGTCGGCCCACGCACATACACTCTGCGCGGTTCTCGCTTAAATCATTCCTCACCAACCTGTTTTGTGTGTGAGAGAAGCCAGCCGGCCGGACGCCGATCCCACGGCATCTTCGCACAGGAGAACCGCATGGAAGAGATCACCCAGGAAGTGCTCGACCACATCCCGGATCCGATAGCAAAACTCGTCTGGGAGAAGTGGATCGCCGAGGGTAAAGCCAGATTGATAACGCCAAACAACGAGGGAACAAAATGCAAAGCACAGACAGGATAGACGGCAGCCCACATGATGAAACGTGTGCCAACATCGACTCACAGGGGACTGCCAACAACTCTTCTCCGTCCGAAGTGATAAGATCAGCTACCGACGAGCGACACGCAGGTATCGTCCCGCTCTACCTGGTCCAGCAGGTCGTGGCCGCCGAGGTTGCTCGATACGGCCGGGCAGTGCGGGAGATCCACGTCGTCCGAACCGGCTGCCACTTCTACACCGTCACGACCGTGACCGGACAGGGGGCGACGTGCCATGAATGAGCCCGGCACCCTCTCCTATGGCACCGGCGGAGCGCTTCACATCTCCGTCGACGCTGAGAAGTACCGGATCGAGGCCGAGGACCTCAAGAACCTGCTCTTCTACGGCAGGGTGATCCCGATCTGTGAGGACCGCTCGCGGACGACCCCAGGCGGCATCCTGGTCAGCGAGGTCGCCATCGAGGGGCACGCGGCGATGAATGCCTCGGGCAAGCGACCCAGACCTGCGCCGGGAGGTTTGCATCGTAGCCGACGAAGATCCCCATCCCTTTGTAGGCAAGGGTGTGTACCAACCCGACCCCGGCAACAAAGAGGAGCCCTGTGCCGGCGACGAGCAGGTAGGTGTTCTCCCGCATCGTCCTGCCGTTCCAGGCGACGGTGAAAACCGCTATCGCTTACCGACGGCAACGAGCTAGGAGATCGTATGGAAGAACAGGTAATTGTAGAGGCTCATCGCTGCGAAGGCTCAAAGAAGCGCCACAAAGACGAGCATTTGCAACTCTTCGCCGTGCTGTCTGGTAATGGGATCGCACGACATGGTCTAAATCTGACCTTTTTTGGCCGCGTGGCGGAGAGGGTGCCGGCAACTCCGGGCCTCACCGCTATACCGGCTGCAACTCCGATCGGATATCGTACCAAAGTAAATAGAGCCCGTTAATCATCATCTTTTCCACAACCGATGATTGAGCACAGGTTGCCATTTGACAGAAATATCTCCTGATGCCGCAGGGACATCCCCTGGCAAACCCGGGAGACCGCTACACCAGTTCGTTCCTGCGCAAAAACTCGCGGATCTCACGGGACTCGATCCAGCCCTCGTCAAGTTGTTTCACGATCCCGTTGATCCGTTTCACCTGCTCGCGGATCTTCTCCGACGTCTTCGCGTCATCGGCAAGATCGGCCATGCCGAGGATAACCTGCAGGGGCAGGCGGATATGGTCCGCGAGGATAGCAAACTGCTCGATGTTCTGCTCGATCTGGTAGAACGCCTGCAACCGCATATCCTCGTAGCGCTTCCGATCCGATACATCCCGGCCGACGACCTGGATGCCGACCACACTGCCGCCCTCAACGATAGGCGACGCGTTCATCTCGACGATGGCGGCCGACCCATCCTTCCGGCGGAGTTTCACCACCAGACCCTCGACGGACTCTCCCCGGGTTACCCGGGCCATGGCCTCCAGCCAGGCGTTGAGGGTCTCCCGGGCGACATAGTCGCCACACGGCACGCCGATCATCTCTTCAGGGGTATAGCCAAGGATCCTCTTTACAGCCGGGGATACGTATGTGATCCCGCGGTCTACGTAGCAGGTGTATATCATGTCAAAACTTCGCTGGGCGATCCCCCGAAACCGCTCCTCGCTCTCCCGGAGAGCAAGTTCCGCCCTCTTCTGTTCGGTTATCTCCTGCCCCGTGACGACGAGCCTCCCGATCTCCGGGCGGTAGATGTGCAGGTCATACCACCGCCCGGTCTTTGGCTCCTGCAGTCGCCGCTGCACCGGAGCCCCGGTCTCTGCGACCTCCCCGTAGATCGCGCGGGCCCCCTCGCGGATCGCAGGAAAGACATCAAAGAGCCGCCGTCTGATCAGTTCCTCCCTGCTATGGTCAAAGGCGGCGGCAGCCTTCTCGTTCAGCTCGATCAGGCGGTAATCGACAGGACTTCCTGTATCGTCAGTGATCACCTCATAGAGGGTGTAACTCTCAAGCATCTGCTCAAAAAGGAGGCGGTACTTCTTCTCGCTCCTCCTGAGGGTTTCGTTTGCCTGCACCCGTTCGATGATCCGGCCGAGCCTCCCGGCGACCGCATCGATCAGGGAGCGTTCTTCGGCAAGGAACGGCCCTTCGTCCTTCTCCGGCTCCTCGTGGCTGTAGCAGACCTCCACCCTCCCAGCGATCCGGCCGCAAACGACGATCGGGCTCTCCTGTTTCCAGCAGGTCTCAACGAACCCGGCCGAGGGGTACTCCCGGCCGTCAAGGGTGATCCGGGCGGAAGCATCCCCGGGGTGGAGCCAGCCGGCGGGGAGGGCGGCGGCAACCTCCGCGAGGATCTCATCGACCGATATACCGGGCCGCTCGACGATGCCGGCCATCGAGTAGAAGACCCCAAGTTCCCTCACCCGATCATCAAGAGTGTTCCGCTGCTCCCGGAGCGCCTCTCTTGCCCGCTGCCGCTCTGTGATATCATCTACTATGACGACGAGACGGTCGTACTTCGGCCGGTATGCCTTCAGCCCGTAGTATACGTCGAGAACCGGGTCGTAGACCTCGTGATGCACCGGTGTCCCGGTTCCGGCGGCCTGATAGAGGAGATCGAGTGCGGCAGGATCGAACGAAGGAACGGCCGCGGCAAGGTCTTCTCCGGCGACCTCCTCCCGGCGGCGGCCGAGAACTTCTTCGGCCTTGCGGTTGATCCGGATGACCCGAAGACCGGCCGGGCTCCCGGAGCCGTCGCGGAGTATCGCAAGGAGGAGCGCGGCATCCGGCATATGGTCAAAGAGGAGGCGGTACTCCGGTGCAACGGCTGCCTCGAGCATCGCAGCGGCGGTGCAGACGAGGCCGCGCTCCTGCGGCAGGAAAGGATCCCCCGGCTTTTCCCGGCACTCGACCACGAAGCGCCCGGCGACGATCCTTCCTGGCCCGGGGGCGGCGGTCCCGGACTCGACCCGTACCGATATCCGTTCCGGGTGCCGGAACCCCCGGGGAAGGAGACAGGCCACCCGCTGGAAGATCTCCTCAGGGTCGGCATCGCCCGCTTCGATCACCCGGGCGATTGCAGAGAGAGTCCAGAGTTCCCTCGCCGGTTCGCCGGATTCGTTGCGGCCGGTGGCATCGAGGGTGACCCCAGCCCAGAGGACGACCTGACCGCCGGCGTCCCGGACAGGTATACCGCTGCTCACGACGGTGCGAAACTCCCCGTCGGTGTCCCGGATACGGTACATGTGGCGCCACGGCATGCCGGCAGCGATAGAACGCTCCCGACTGGCGAGCGCTGCCTGCAGATCCTCAGGGTGAATCTCGCCCACCAATCCGGTATCCCGGCACCCACTGGCCCTCGCCCCGGAAGAGAAAAGATCGGGGCACGGGGGATGGGGCACCTCGCCGCCGGGCCCGCAGATCCATATACTACAGGGTACCGTCTCACCTAAGAGCGGGATCTCCGGATCGCTCCCGGGAGGTGTGATGGAATCAGGTGTAGACATCGTCTGGTCCTGCAGGAAGAGAGGCAGGGTTAACAGCTGTTTCCAGCTGGAGCCTGGGTATGTTGTATGGAATAATCTCTCCAATCACTTGGTGTGATCCTATTATAACATTTTGCCCGGTCAACTCTATGGCTCACCTTTTAGACCCGGCATGGCCAAGAACCGTAGAGCCATGAAAGAGACATGCACCCCCGGAACCACCGCCGGTGCCGGCGAAAAAGAGGCAGGCTCATCCTGCCCCCGCTGCCGGGCGGGAATCTGCGAGATCCACGGGCCGGCCGTCAGCCGCCGGGATATAGCAATCTTCGTGTTTGCGGGCATCCTCCTTCTCGCAGGTATACTCGTCGGCTTCTCGCACCCCTTCATCGGAACGGCCCTCCTCATCATGGCCGCGATCATATCCGGCTACGATGTTCTGAAAGCAGGACTCTTCGCCATAATCCGGCTCCGGTTCGGCATAGCCGTCCTCATATCCATTGCAGCGGTGGGCGCGTTCCTGACCGGAAACCCCGCCGAAGGCGCTACTGTCCTCTACCTCTACGCCATCGCCGAGTTTCTGGAGGACTACGCAGCCGGGAGAGCACAGCGCTCGATAGCGTCGCTCCTTGAGATTGCGCCGCAGACGGCCAGGGTCCGACGGGGCGGCGAGGAGGTGATCGTCGGCGTCGGTGAGGTCGGCGTGGGGGAGACCGTGATCGCAAAACCGGGCGACACCATCCCGCTCGACGGCGTCGTCACGGCCGGCGCATCCTCGGTCGACCAGGCGGCGATCACCGGAGAGAGCATCCCGGTGCCTAAGGGTATAGGAGACGGAGCCTACGCCGGAACCCGAAACATCGAGGGCTACATCGAGATCGGGGTGACGAAACCCGAGGAGGAGAGCACGATCGCCCGGGTCGTGGCCCTTGTCGCAGAGGCCCAGGCACACACATCCACCACCGAAGCGTTCATCGAGCGGTTCTCCCGCTATTACACCCCGGCCATCATAGCCGTCGCCGCCCTCCTTGTCGTTATCCCGCCGCTTGCCTTCGGCGTTCCGTTCACCGATGCGCTCTACCGCGCCCTGATCCTCTTAGTCATATCCTGCCCCTGTGCCCTTGCCATATCCACGCCGGTCTCGATGATCTCGGGGATCACGACCGCAGCGCACAATGGCGTGCTCATAAAGGGCCGGGATTCTCTCGAGGCCGTGGGACTTGCCCGGGTGATCGTCTTTGACAAGACCGGGACGCTCACGACCGGAAGGCTTGAGGTGGATGATGTAGTTAGCATCGGTCTATCGGAAAAGAAGGTGCTTGCGATCGCCGCATCGCTTGAGTCCCGCTCCGGCCACCCGATCGCAGAGGCGATCCGGCGGCGGGCGGAGGAGGAGAAGATCGCTCTTTTGGATGCAGAGGAGTTCTCATCGATCACCGGCAGGGGGGTTCGGGGAGAGATCGGCGGTGAGACCTACATTCTCGGGAACGAAGGGCTCTTTGCCGGGGCAGACGTAGCATGGCGGGCGGAGTACGACCGCCTGGAGGGAGAGGGAAAGACCGTCGTCATAGCTGGCACCGACTCGGCGGTCATAGGGCTCATCGCCCTCTCGGATCTGATCCGGAAGAACGCCTCAGAGACGGTGGCTGATCTCAGATCGAGGGGCATCCGGACTGTGATGCTCACCGGGGACAACGAGCGCGTCGGAGAGGCGGTTGCCCGCCGTATCGGTATCGACGAGTGCCACGCCGGCCTCCTGCCCGAGGAGAAGGTGGCGATGGTCGAACACCTGATGGATCGCCGCGGGCTCGTCGTGATGGTCGGCGATGGCGTGAACGATGCGCCGGCGCTCGCCCGGGCCAATGTCGGGGTTGCTATGGGGGCCATCGGATCGGATGTCGCTATCGATGCGGCCGATATCGTCGTTATGGAGGACGACATATCCCGGGTCGCCTACCTTGTGGCCCTCTCGGAGAAGACGATATCGGTCGTCAGGCAGAACGTCACAACAGCCGTCGTCGTGAAGCTCGGTATAGCCGCCCTTGCTGTCTTTGGCCTCGTCACCCTCTGGATGGCGGTGGCGTTCGGGGATATGGGGCTCTCGCTTGTGGTCATAGCAAACGCCCTCAGGATAGGTCGGCCCGGCACCTGAACGGCACGGGGGTTCTTTGTTGCAACCGGTCAATGGTTAATACAGCAGGAACCCAATTATGCGTATGGACCAAAAGACCCCCGCCTCCGAACTCCGGGATCGTATGGAGCGGCTCAGGCTCCATATGGATAGGGACCACCCGTCATGGGAGTTTGCCGCGATCTTTGATAGAGCAAACCAGTTCTATTACACCGGGACGATGCAGGACGGTGTTCTCCTCATCCCCCGTAGCGGCGAGGCCGTCCTCTGGGTGCGCCGGAGCATTGAGCGGGCGCACGATGAATCGTTCTTCCCCGATATCCGACCGATGAGAAGTTTCCGCGACGCTGCCGCCGGGATGGGGGCATGTCCGGCGTCGGTCCACGTGGAGAAGGAGGTGGTGCCCCTCGCTCTTCTCGAACGCTTCCGGAAATACTTCCCCTGCACGGATGTGCGAGCGCTCGACGTGCAGGCAGCGAGGGTCCGGGCAAAGAAGAGTGCCTTTGAACTCGCGATCATGGAACGGGCGGGGAAGATCCACCGGCACGTGCTTGAGGACTGTGTCCCCGCGATGCTCAGGGAGGGGATGAGCGAGGCCGAGCTCGGCGGCAAAGTCTTCTCACGCCTGGTCTGCGAAGGGCACCACGGCATAGCCCGGTTTGGCAGGTTCGGGACGGAGATGATACTCGGTCAGCTCGGCTTTGGAGAGAGCTCCCTCTACCCGACATGTTTTGATGGACCCGGAGGGTGCCTTGGAGCGGCCCCCGGCGCCCCGGTCCTCGGCAGCCACGGCCGGACGCTGAAAGTCGGGGATTTAGTCTTCGTCGACTGCGCCTGCGGGGTTTGGGGCTATCACACCGATAAGACGGTGACGTATATGTTCGGGCGGGCGGTCCCCGACGAGGCGGTAGAGGCCCACCGGCAGTGCGTGGATGTGCAGGATGCCACGGCCGCGATGCTCCGGCCGGGGGTCACACCAGCAGAGATCTACGCAACGATACTCGACGGCCTCGATCCCGCGTTCCTCGATAACTTCATGGGTTTTGGGGATCGGCGGGTGCAGTTCCTGGGCCACGGCATCGGTCTTGCCGTGGATGAGGCGCCTGCGATAGCAAAGGGTTTTGATGAACCGCTCGAGGAGGGGATGGTCTTTGCCCTCGAACCCAAGAAGGGGATCCGGGGTGTCGGGATGGTCGGGATCGAGAACACTTTCGTCGTCACTCGCGGGGGCGGCCGGTGTATAACAGGAAAGAACGCCGGCCTCGTTCCGGTGGGGCGAGAAGGTTTCGCCCCACACTCAGGATAGGCCGGCAACCGGCTGCAACGGCTCGGCCCTCTGCCCGAGGAAATTCAGCAGTTCGCGGTTGACGAGATCGGCGTGGGTCCATATTATCCCGTGAGGCCCGCCCTCGACGACCACAAGCCGGCTCCCCCGGATTATGTCGTGGGTGCGCCTCCCTGATACGGCGAAGGGGACTATCCGGTCGGCATCGCCGTGGATCACGAGGACCGGCACGTCGATGTTTGCAAGATCACCCCGGAAGTCGGTCAGCCACGCGGAGACAGAGTCAAGCGTGCCCCGGGGGGATGCGGTGGCTGCGATGTTCCAGCTGAGCCGGACGGCCTCGTCGCTTATGCGGTTGCCTCTGAGTATATCGACGTTATAGAACTCCGAGAAGAAACCGGAGAGGAACGCCGGGCGATCGGCAACTATACCCTCCATGATACCGTCAAAGACGCTGCCCTCGATCCCTTCGGGGTTGTCGGGCGTTTTGAGCAGGAACGGCGGGATCGCGGATATGAAGACGGCCTGCTCCACACGGTCGCTCCCGTATGTGCCGATGTAGCGGGCGACCTCACCGCCGCCCATCGAGAACCCGACGAGCGTTGCACCGGTAAGATCGAGCTCCGTCATGAGTTTGTGCAGATCTTCTGATAGGGTGTCGTAGTCGTAGCCGAGGGTCGGTTTCGCAGAGTTCCCAAACCCTCTGCGGTCGTAGACGACGACGCGGTAGCCGGCGTCAAGCAATGCCGGAACCTGTTTCTCCCAGGATTTGCTTGAGAGCGGCCAGCCGTGAATCAGGACGACCGGTCTCCCCGCACCATGGTCCTCGTAATAGAGGTCGATGGTGCCTGAGTTTTCTTTATCGACGGTTATGTAGGGCATTCGTATACCACCTCTTATGCGGGGTTCCGGAGGTGCCTGGTACTATATGTATGTGTTGTCCGGATGCCATATCGCATAATCCCTGCCGGAAGACGGTGAATATGGATGCATATTGGAGAATTGCACCGAATAATGGCTCGTGGGGTATTCCGTCCTGTATGTTGAGCGCGAAGTTCGACACTCCCTTCGCGTGCGGTTTTTCCCTCCGTGCATCCGAATGTGCCGCTCAGTCCTTTCGTGCCGAGATGACAGAAAAACCTGCCCGAGACTCGGCGGCGATCACGCAAAAACCTGCATGCCGGAGGAATTCCAGAACCTCGCTCCGCGAATAGAACCGGGCATGAGAGAGGAATCTGTGCTTCCCATCGTCGTGCATGTATTTTTGCGCAACCGGTCCTTCGCGCTCGAGGAACCCTATGACCAGGATCCCCTCCCGTGCGAGGATCCGATGGATCTCACGGAGTACCGCGACCGGATCGGTCAGGAAACATATGACCGTCACCATGAGCACGGATGAGCACGCCCCATCCCGGAGCGGTATAGACTCTCCCCGCCCACGGATGACCTCGATCCCCCGTTCCCGCGCCATACGGCCGAGGGCCGGCGAGGGCTCGACACCGAGCCTGATGCCGAGGGGCGCGGCAAACCGCCCGGACCCCACACCCACCTCGACGGCACGGGAGTCAGGGCTGGGGAGGAAGCGCCGGACCCGGGCAAGTTCCGCCCGGTATTCGGCGCTGTGCTCATCAAACCAGCGGTCGTACTCCCCGAAAAACCGCTCGAATATATCCTCCATCGCTCACGACCCACAGAGGCGCTCCCTCACCCGCCTCTCGATCGCCTCTTCCCGCTGTCTTGTAAGGGTGAGATCCGCCGCTTCCTCCCGGTACGCCGAGAAGAGGAGGTAGACGAAATCCACCGTCAGATCCATCACATCCTTCTTGAATCTGACCTCGACGGTGGTATCGCCGGACAACCCCTTTATGGAGAACCAGCCGGCCTTATCGAACCTGTAGAACCCCTCGCCGATGTTCTGGAGCACTTCGACCTCCCCGAAGTTCTCAAGGTACGCGAAGAACTCCGCAGTCACCGGGGCATCGAGGACGTACTCCTTCATGAGAGAGCCGTCGGCGCAAGATTTATGGTGAACCGACCGAATTATTCGCATTCTTTGCAATCTCCCTTACTGCGCCGGCTGCAACCCGGCACTCCTCATCCGTCGTGAACCAGGAGAGGCTGAGCCGCACGGAGCCTCTCCCCCCGTCGATCGCCCTGTGCACGAGGGGCGCACAGTGGAGTCCAGTGCGGGCAACGATACCATAGGCGCGGGCGAGTATGAACCCCACGTCATCGTTCTCCATGCTCCGTATGTTAAACGAGACGATCGGTAGTTCGGGGTGATCGTTGTAGACCTCTATTCCGGGTTCTTTCTTCAACTCCCCGATGATGAACGCCGTCTGGCGTTCTGCCTTCTCTTCTATCTTCTCCACCCCTATGGATGATATGTAGTTTGCCCCGGCCGCAAGGGCAGCAAGGCCGGGGTAGTTATGGGTTCCGGACTCAAACCGCTCCGGCATATAGCGGGGCTGATAGAGCGAGGAGGAATCCGTCCCGGTCCCCCCGTACCGGACGGGGGTAACCGATTCGGGGTCTCGCAGATAGAACCCGCCGGTGCCCGGTATGCCAAGGAGGCCCTTATGCCCGGTGAAGACATAGGCATCGACCGGGAGAGCCTCAAGATCGACGGGTATGTGGCCGGCGGTCTGCGCCCCGTCGACGATGAAGTATATCCCGTGGTCGTGCAGGGTCTCTCCGATGCGGGTGATATCCTGGACCGACCCGAGCACGTTGCTCCCGTGGGTTGTGACCATCAGGCGGGTATCGGGTGTTATGGCCGCCTCGACCATATAGGGGTTAACCGCGCCGTCTTCGAAGGGGAGGACCGTCAGCCGGATGCGGCCCTGCCGCGCAAGTTCATAGAGCGGCCTCAACACCGAGTTGTGGTCGAGTTCGGTCGTGAGGACGTGGCAACCGGCCGCAGATCCGGCGAGGAACCCCTGGATGAGCATGTTTAATGAGTCGGTCGCGTTTGCTGTGAAGACCACGTGTTCCGGTGGATTTGCGGCAAGGAGGCCTGCAAGCGCCTCCCGGGCAAGCGCGATGTAATCCTCTCCCTGGCTCCCGGTGGTCCTCCCCGACCCAAAGATCGGGAGGGCAAGGGACTGCCTGACGGCCTCGAGCACCACGGGGGGTTTTGGCCAGGTCGTCGCGGCGTTGTTCAAGTATATGATCGGCGGGCGGTCAACCATAAGGCTCGTCGCCAGAAAGATCTGTTCCCTGCGGCCAAAAAGAGATCGTTTCTCTCAGGCGGTCCTCTATTCCGTTTTAGTGGCGGCCGGCCCGCATATGTCAGAGTGGAGTTATACGGGGAGCGCCCGGGCAGGCGAGGTACCGGAGCGGTATCATGTCATGCCCCCGGGTATCCCGGTTCTGCTCCCGGTGCGGGCTGACGCTCACGGTCGAGGCGGCGAAGTCCCTGAACAGTCATCCGGGCTGCCGAGGCGGTTGTGGCGAACCCAAACGACCCGGAGGCCCGGGCGATGATGAACAGGATGTTGGCTTGTAACGGGTCACCCCGCTTTAACATTTTCATATTTTCATACGAAAGAAACTCCCGGCGACACTTATAACCTGAATCACCAGGACGCATCGGGAGGTTGCACTCAGTATCCGAACCGGCGATCGTATCCGGTGTGGTCCAACCACTCGATGATGACCGCGTTTACATCGTCATCGCGGACTACGGTATACATGAGCCGCCACGAACGGGTGAGATTATACTTCCAGAGATTCTTCAACGGCCCGTATTCCTTGTGGTAGTCTTTCGGGATCAACTTCTTCGGCACCTGAACCCCGCAGAAGGCATCTGCCGAGATTCTGCCGAGAGCCCGGATCAGCAGTTCAGCTAGCCGACGATCCCCGGGATCCTGGGAGGCCTGAAGAACCAGGAAGGCCTCCCGCACCTGCTCGTCTGCAAAATAGATCCGGCATTTCATCGGAACCGCAGGTCTTCGCGCATTGCATACTTCCGGACCATATCTGGGTCGTGAATCCAGCAGATTGTCCCCCGCGAATCGCTTGCTATCTTCCCCGACTCCAGAAGATACTCGATGATCGTCTTGAACGTCTGGTACATCATTCTCTTCGGCAGGTTCTCCCACAAGGCCCGCCGTTTGTATTCGCCGCTGTGCTCCTGAATGAACTCTTCGACCATCTGGATCGTGTTGAGCTGGGGACTGTGTGTGCTCGGGTTACACGCTGGCATGAGTGACTTTTAGTTGTATAAGTAAATATAACCATAAGATCCCGGAGGCCCGATCCCTACATAGCGACCCGGTATTCCCGTTTGAGCCCCTGATCGGCCTATCTTGTATGTCACCAATGTCACCTTCGAGCGATCCCGGGTGTCACCCCCTGGATATGGTTCGGGGCGGCAATGTCCGCCCACGGTGGCCCTTCTCCCGAACTACCGCTCACCCCACTTCTGAGGCGGAACCCATTTTAGAGATAGTACCGAGGAGGAGGACAGCGAAGGCCCCGACCCGATTGCGGTCATCCGCGCGAGCGACCCCACCCCGGAAACCGCATATGCCCTGTGTGCGCCCGCTATCCCGCACCCGGCCCATAGGTTCAACCCCTCCGAGGAGGTAGATCAGCCCCCTTTGCCTGCCCGTAGCGGCGGCCGGCAGAACGGCAGGAGAGATCCACACAGAAGCCCACAGGCGGCCGATCACCTCCTTCATCATACTTTTGCACCTCCGATACACCAGGCAGATCGCCCCGGGATCCTCTCTCGCCCGCCCGGCACCGGAACAAATCGGAGTGGTGATATGCCGGCACCAGCCAGGATCGCCCATACGGTTTAGTATCACCATGTCCGACGACATGGTGAAGCGGATAGGCGAGGGAGCGGCCCGGTCGGGGACGACACGCGTGGAATGGATACGAACCGCCTGCACCGAGGCGATCACCAGGCGCACCAGAAGAGGCGCTGGAAAAGAGGCACCCGGGCGACCATGCAACCCTTGCTCGGATGGTGGAGCGCGGCGATGCCGTGATCGTGCCCGGCGAGGAGTGACATGGTCGAATTGATCATCCGGATCAACCTGGATGCCGACGAGACGATCGACACCATCGGCAGTGCCGATACCGATGCAATCGCCGGTCTGCTTGAGCAGATGGCCATCCAGGTGCAACGCGGCGACAGGGAGTTTGTCATCGTGGGTGCATGGGAACGGGTGCGCGACCACAGACGGCGATCATTTTTCAGACATGCAAAAAAGGGTTTCACGCCCTGGAAGCGCCCTTTTTCGAAAAAAAGGGCATACCGTGCCGTTTGAGAGCCTCAGGCGAGAATCGAACTCGCGACCTCGTCCTTACCAAGGACGCGCTCTACCGACTGAGCCACTGAGGCGCAACGCACCAATTATGTTGGAGTTTTTTCCTATAAAAGGTTACGGCTGGTGCCGGAAAGACAGCATACCGGATCATCACCCATCCAATGCCGCGGCATCGATCGCCGCGAGAGCGGTCATGCTCGCGGTCACCCCGTCGAGGGTCTCCACCTCGACTATGGGGATGACGTTGCTCTGGCGCACAGCCTCCATGACGGCCACGAAATCGATCGTCCCGGCACCAACCGGGGAGTGCGAGTCCGCGGTGCCGTCGTTGTCGTGCAGGTGGAAGTGCGCCACCGGATGGGTGAGGAACGAGTCCAGGCACCCGTTCAGGTGCGCGTGGCCTACGTCGAGCGCAAGCCCTATCCCATCGATGAGCGGCATATCCTCGCAGGAGCGCAGGAAGAAGTACTCCCAGTTCCCCATGTTCTCCACAAAGAACGTGACCGAAAGTTCGTCAGCCGCCGCCATGAGCTCGTCAAGCGACTGCCGAAACCTCTCCGCCGCCCGATCCCTCTCCTGGCTCCACGCGTAGTAGCCCGGGTGGATGACCACATCCGCCCCCACCTCGGCGGCTATGGCAAACGTCTGCGTCAGAACCTCGACGCTTGCCCGCCGTATGGGCTCAAGTATGCTTGCTATGTTGAGCCCCCGGGCCGGCGCGTGGATGAAGTAGAGAAATGAGTAACTCTCAAGCGGTTCTGCACTCTCTAAGTAGTGCAGCCCCTCATCCATCACCTCCACGCAATCGGTTATGGGAGCAAGTCTCTCGAGTGCCACGGAGAGCGGTTCATGGTGAAGGCAGTAAGTGGAGATGCCAAACATACAGGTTATTCCGGCCAGGACGATAAATAGGTTCGGCATACCCGTCTGCCGGAGGTGCGGCCCCTGTTTCGGAGAATGCCCCGGCACTCAAGGATGCCGGGAGAGACCGAACACCGGCGGCACAAAAAGTCAATCCGCATGATTTATGGTGATTCCCTGCAATATAACTGAATATGGCCGATGGCTTCATCCCGGACGTTGTCATATCAAACCAGCTCGATAAGTCAAAGGCCGAGATCTTCGCCTTCATCGAGTCCAACGCCGAAGCCATCGACGAGAACTTCCCCTCATTTTTTGGAAAAGTCGTCACGATCCTCGACCGGGCAGGGATCCCCATCCCTGACGCGGCGCATGACGAGTTCATAGACGCTATAGCCTACCGGGTCTTCGATGCGAGCTCGCGGGCGGGAGACGTGAAGTTCGTCAACCGCGTCTGCGAGATCGCCTGCGGCATGAAGCGGAAGAAAGAGCGCAAGGCCGGCGTCCACCTTGCAGCCGCCGTCAAACTGATGAAGATCGGTATGCCCCTTGCAGCGGCGGTCTACCTCCAGCCCTACCGGAGGCACGATGCCGTGGTGGGATGCTGGCACGCCTACTGTTACTATACCCTCTACAAGGAGGGGTCGGCCGAGCCCGGTTACTCGACCGCAGAACGGTGGAACTACCTGAAGACCGCACGCCAGCACCTCGATGAGCTCGGACAGCTCCGGCCGGGGCTCTGGCGGTTGGTCAGGGGGGAACTCGAGCAGGATCCGTGGCTTGCCGAGCCGTTCTGGATTATGATCTTCCTTGCGACTGAGTGGATACCTGATAACCGCTGGTTCCTGGAGATCGGCCTTTCGCGGGCAAAACAGGACAACAACAACGTGGCGCTGGTGAAACTGCTCCAGATCGGCCTCGTCCGTTTCCCGGGCGATATGCTCTTTTACCGGGAGGCCTACCACCTCAAGTTCGACCAGGGCGACCTCGCCGATGCCCTGGGCCTCATCCGCGACATGATCCAGAGGTTCCCCGACGACGCCGAACCCATATACTACGGCCTCCGGACATCCCTCTACCTCCCCCGGGAGAGCGAGTTCAATGAATTCCGGACACTTGCAGAGGAGAAGAAACTGCCGGGCCATGTCCTCTGCCTCATCGATTACATATACGCCTTTCTCCGGGGAAGAAAAATGCAGGCAGGCCTCTGCCTCGATGAGTTCCGCAGAAAGTATCCTTCGCTGAACTACTACTCCGACCTTCTCCGGTTCGCCGCCGACGCCCCGGCCTGCCAGGAGGGCATCAACCAGGCGATATTCGCCTCAGTCGACCAGTTCTGCAAGAGGATGCTCAAGATCGGCGATACGTGAGAGCAGCCATCCGCCGTTGCCCCGGGGTGAAGGCTGATGTGCCCTCGCCCCCAACCTGCCTGTTGATACCCCATGGCATACCGTCATCTCTTCGGTCCGGTTCCCTCCCGACGTCTGGGCAGATCGCTCGGGATCGACCTGGTGCCGCCGAAGACCTGCCCCTTCAACTGCACATACTGCGAGTGCGGGCAGACGACCTGCCTCACATGCGAGCGGCGTGAGTACGTCCCGACGGATCAGGTCATAGCGGAGCTCGATGATTATCTCAAAAAAACGCCGGCCCTCGACTACGTCACGTTCGCCGGTTCCGGAGAACCGACGCTCCACTGTGGGATCGGCGATATCATAGCGTTCATAAAAGACCGCTATCCGCGCTACCGAGTCGCGGTCCTGACCAACGGCGCGCTCTTTACGGACCCGGATGTCCGGGCTGCCCTTATGCGGGCGGATCTTGTCGTGCCGTCTCTTGATGCCGTCTCTGAAGATATCTTTTACGATATCAACCGCCCCTGCCCCGGCATCACAGCAGGAGATGTCGTCGCGGGGCTCGTCGCCTTTGCCCGGGAGTTCTCCGGAACGATATGGCTTGAGGTCTTCATCGTTCCGGGCAAAAACGACACGGAGGAGGAGCTCTTCCGCCTGAGAGACGCCATAGCCGCCATCCGGCCCGACCGCATCCAGGTGAACACCCTCGACCGGCCCGGCACTGATATCCGGGTGAGGCCTGCATCGCCCCGGGCCCTTGCGCGGGCCGCGTCGATCATCGGCGGGAACATAGAGGTGATCGGGGCGGCGCCGGACGAACCGGGGATGATGCCGGCGATCGAAGAGGTCGCCGATATCCTGCTCGCCACGCTCCGGCGCCGCCCCTGCACCGTCGCCGACCTCTCCCGGCTCTCCGGTCTCCGGCCGGCGGAGGTGACGAAACACCTCCGCATACTGGAGAAGAAGGGGGCGATAAAGCCTGTACGGGAAGAGAGGGGCGTATTCTACAGGGCGGTCTGAATCCTCCACCGGCATGAATATGCCCTGCCGGCGAGAATATGTATGAGGATCCATGGCTGTTGGTAAGGATATACTCACGGCGTTGCACGATCTCGTCGACCGGGAGATCACGCTCATGCATATATGCGGCACCCACGAGGCGGCGATAGCCCGCGCCGGCCTCCGGAGCGTCCTCCCCGAAGGCCTCAAAATCGTGATGGGGCCGGGATGCCCGGTCTGTATCACGCCGCAGGGCGAGATCGATGCCGCGCTCGACCTTGTGAAGCGGGATTGCACCGTCGCCACATACGGCGACCTTCTGCGCGTCCCCGGGACCGGGGGATCGCTTGAGTCGAGCGGCGGGGATGTCCGGGTGGTGCAGGGTGTCCACAGGGCGGTGGAGATTGCAAGGCGGGAACCCGACCGGGAGGTCGTCTTCATATCGGTCGGGTTTGAGACGACTGCGCCGACGGTCGCCGCCACGATCCTCTCCTGCCCGCCGGAGAACTTCTCTATCCTCTCCTGCCACCGCCTCGTCCCACCGGCTATGGCCTGGCTCCTCGAACAGGGGGAGGCGGCGCTCGACGGGTTCATCCTCCCCGGGCACGTCTGCACCGTTATGGGCTATGAAGAGTATGAGGAGTTCCCCGCCCCGCAGGTGGTTGCCGGGTTTGAGCCGGAGGATATCCTCCTCGGCCTCCTCATGGCGGTGCGGCAGGTCCGCGAGGGGGCGCACAGGGTGGAGAACGCCTACCCGCGCGCGGTCTCCCGTGAAGGGAACGTCAAGGCAAAACGCCTCATGTATGATGTCTTTGAGCCTTATGATGTCGAGTGGCGCGGGTTCCCCGTTATACCGGCATCGGGCCTCCGCCTGAAGCGGGAATTTTTGGACTACGACGCGCAGAAGAAGTTTGATATCGATATAAAGCACGTGGAGAAGCACTCGGCCTGTATATGCGACAAAGTGCTGCGCGGTGTCGCCCGGCCGTCCGACTGCCGGCTCTTCTCGAAGGCCTGTACGCCGCGCACACCTGTCGGCCCCTGCATGGTCAGCCACGAGGGGGCATGCAGGATATGGAATCTCTATGAGTCGCGGAGAGCATCAAACCCGCCCTCCCGCTGACCTTTTATATCATACAGGACAACATCATATGGCAGTCTCGGTAGGGTAGTGGATATCCTGAAAGCCTCCGGAGCTTTCGACCCGGGTTCGAATCCCGGCCGGGGCGCTTTGTTTTTGATAAGGGTTTGAAAAGAGCGTTATAGGGGAGGGGACCCTCTCCACACAGGGGCCGGCAGGCGCGGTCACGGGTCTTCGTCGCCGTAGAGCCCCAGAGCGATCTCATCGTCTATGATGTCGGTCTCCATCATCAGGATCGCCTCATCCCTCCGCCTGGAGAGGTCTATTATGAGATCCCTTATGACGTATATGGGCGGTGTGCCGCCTGAGAGTTCCGAGATCTCGATGAGGGCTCCACCGACGCTATCAAGGTCTCCGGCCTCCCCTATCTCGATACGAAATCGGCCGGGGTATGGCCCTGCTACGTAATCAAACCGTCCATGGGCCGAATGCACCATGAGTATGCGGTCAGCCTCCCCGGCCACACGGGGCTCAACATCGATCGCGAGGATTGCGGGCGATATGTCGATAATCTCTATATTGCCGGCGTCAAAATCCCGGATAAGGTGCAGTTCCATCCCATCTCTCCCCGTAGCGCCGTTACTCCACCTCTTTGGTATGCTCTATCATTAAGGTATCCGCGCGGGGCAAATACATCTCGGGAGTACGGTCTACCGGCAGGCTGGAGAACCGCTTGCGATCGCAGGGCCCAGGGCAGGGTCAGGCATACCGGGGGTCACAGAGGGACCCTGCAGGGAACGCATTCCGGCCCGGGGGCACACCCGGCAGGGGATCCGGTGACGGTGCCGCCTCTGCCCGCCGGAGGGAAGCACGTACAGAAAGCCTTAAATAAAATAACTCCGAAGAACCATATTTAGGTACTCGATGATTGGTAACGGCAGAGAGTCCCACATTTGCACGCACGTGCAGAACGTATTTTTCTTTATATTTAGGTAGGGAACCGGCTATTTGCTGAGTTCCCGTGTAATGTAACGGTTTTTTCCGTTACCGGCAGGTGGTTTGTTATGTTTGGCATTACTGATCCCGTCATATGGATCGGATATCTGCTTGCGCTCGGCTTCACGCTTGGCTGCATGGGGTACGGATTGTTGAACTGGAACAATGGAATAGGGGAAGAAGAGGATGGCAGTTGATACCGGGCTCTTCATAGCAATAACGTTAGTCTATCTCATCGCCGTCATAGGCCTTGGCTACCTTGGCTACCGCCGGACAAAAGGCGACGACGACTACATGGTCGCCGGCAGGAGGGTACATCCCGTCGTTCTCGCCCTCTCCTACGGGGCGACATTCATAAGCACATCCGCCATCATAGGCTTTGGCGGGGTTGCGGCGCAGCTCGGCATGGGGATGATCTGGCTGACCGTCCTGAACATAGGGCTTGGCATACTAATAGCGTTCGTCATATTCGGGAAGAGAACCCGCAAGATTGGGAGTAAACTCAACGCCGTGACCTTCCCCGACCTGATGGGGAAGTGCTATGGGTCGCCTTTCATGCAATACGCCGCGGGAGCCGTCATCGTCGTCGGTATGCCGCTCTACACGGCGGCGATCCTCATCGGCGGAGCACAGTTCATAACGAGCACCCTGCAGATCTCGTATACCACATCGCTCCTCGCTTTCGCCGCGATCGTCGCCCTCTATGTTGTGATGGGCGGGCTTCTCGCCGTGATGTACACGGATGCGCTGCAGGGCGGGATCATGCTTGTCGGTATGTCCATCCTCCTCGTGCTCACGTATATCCAGCTCGGGGGCGTCATTGAGGCGCATACCGCCCTTGCGGCGATGTCGGATCTCGTCCCGCAGGCGCTCACCGCCGGCGGTATGACCGGGTGGGCGTCCATGCCGGTCTTCGGATCACCCATATGGCTCACCATGGTGACGACTCTCGTCCTCGGCGTGGGGATCGGCGTGCTGGCGCAGCCTCAGCTGGTTGTCCGGTTCATGACCGTCAGGGATAGCCGGTCGCTGAACCGTGCAGTCCTCGTCGGCGGGCCGTTCATCCTTATGATGACAGGGGTTGCCTTCACGGTCGGCGCACTCACGAACGTCTACTTCTACCAGACCCGGGGCGTGATCGCTCTTGCGGCCGCCACCGAAGGCAACGTCGACACGATCATACCTAACTTCATCAACTCATCGATGCCGGATCTCTTCATCGTCATATTCATGCTGGCACTCCTTGCCGCCGCCATGTCCACGCTCAGTTCTCTCTTCCACGTCATGGGAACGTCGCTTGGGTTCGATGTTATGCGGCGCAGCGGTTCGGAGGGGAGATCCATGAGGAGGATCCAGGCGGCGACCGTCGTCATGATCATAGCAAGCATCGTCATCGCCTTCATCATGCCAGGCAGCATCATAGCGCGGGCGACAGCGATGTTCATGGGCCTCTGCGCATCTGCGTTCCTGCCGGCCTACGCCCACGCCATGTACAGCAGCAGGCCGTCGCTTTCCGCAGCAAAGGCAAGCCTTGTCTCCGGTGCAGCCGTATGGTTCCTGTGGACCGCCTTTGTCCACGTCAAGGAGTCGTCAGCGCTCGGCATATCTAACTTCATCTTCGGGGTGCCGGCGATCCTCACCGCACCCTGGCAGGATGTGGATCCCCTCGTCATAGCGCTCCCGCTCTCGGTTCTTGTTCTGCTGGTCGGGGTGGTGCTCGACCGCCACCGGGCTCCTCTGGAAAAAACAGCCGGGGCTGCCTGACGGTTCCCTCTCTCTCATATTTTTCGGCAGCCGGGGTTACAAAGCGATCCGGATACCAGAAAGACCGGGCGCCTCATCCGTAAAGAGAGCGGCCGGCAAAAAAAGAGGGTCAGTTGTTCCTTCTTCCCGCCACCAGCAGCAGCCCTGCGATAAGCAGGGCACCGCCGGCAAGGGCCGGGGAGAGGGATGACTTCGGGGTGGGAGCTGGCGCCGGGTTCATCGTCGCATACAGGTCGACCGTCTCGCCCTTGCCGGGGTACCGGTCGATGGACCCCGTAAAGGCTGTGTAGCCGTCCTTTGTCAGGGTATAGGTCCGGTACGGTGTCCCTGTCGTGTAGATCTGCACGGAGAGGACGCCCTTGTTTATGGTGCCCTTGACATCGTTGCCGAAGATGACCGTTGCGCCGTCAACGTTGCAGTGGACGTTGTACCAGCCGATGTCTCCCCCGATCAGCGGCTCCTGCGTGGGTCGGACGGGGTTTAAGGTCGCGTAGAGGTCAAAGGTCTCGCCCTTGCCGGGAACCGAGGTTACATCTCCATAGTGGGTAGCGTATCCGTCTCTTTCGACACGGAACGATCTGTAGGGCGTTCCGGTGGTGTAGACCGGGACGTAGAGCACGCCGGCCTCGATCGTACCTTTGTAATCGCCATCAAAGTAGACCTGTGCTCCGTTCACGTTGCAGTTGACCGCATACCAACCGTTGTCCCCGCCTATGGGGGGCATGGCGCCCGCGGGAAG
Source organism: uncultured Methanoculleus sp. (assembly GCA_964413225.1). Classification (GTDB taxonomy): domain Archaea; phylum Halobacteriota; class Methanomicrobia; order Methanomicrobiales; family Methanoculleaceae; genus Methanoculleus. The sequence goes on from CAYPRO010000006.1 coordinate 20,683, forward strand.
AGCGAGACAGCAGGCAACGATCAGGACCATAAGAAGATTGCGTAGAATGCTCTGCATGGATTCCTCCGCTATAATCAGTAAATTCTCTTTTTATGGATATACTTTTCTTTATCATATCATCGCTGATATGGCACAAAATTCATTTTAAATGGAAAAATATGCTATTGAGCCCTATATCGCGCAGAGGCGTCTCTGGCAAAAGAACGGTCGTGCATGGTGGATCCCGTACCCCGATAGCCGGCGTTTCAGGCAGCACGGAAGAAGGCCCCGGATTAAGAACCAGAAATCCTCAAATTTCCAAAATAACGGTCAGGAGAAAAACAAAACGTTTATCGTTGTTTTGGATAACTCCCTTTCTATGAAGCATCGTCTGATTACTTCTCTCATGGTCGTCTCCGCACTCCTGCTCCTCCTTGCGGCGGGGTGCACCACCACGCCGGAGGATAAAGGAACACTCAATGCATCAGGCCCATCCCCTGCCGACAAGGCGTATGCCCGGGGGGCGGCCGAATACGCAAACGCCAACTACCGGACTGCCGAAGAACGCTTTTTAGAGGCTTACGCCCTCTACACCGGTACCGGCAACCCGGATAATGCACTGGCGGCGAGGAATGCCGCCTTCAGGACGAATCGGACGTATATGGAGTATCCGTTCGACCGTAGCGCCGCAGTGGCGGCGCTCGAGGAGAAGGTTCCCGGGATCTCCAATGCGGCTATAGCCGAATGGCTGGATACCCGCGCCCAGAAGATCGTCTCGGAGAACGAAACGCTCTACTTCTACGATGTCACCGGCAACTACCTCTACGCGCACCCCATCGATATGCAGAAGCAGAACGAGAGGGGTCTTGACTTCGACTACATCGCCCGATACGCCTGGTCTGAGAACCGGTCGGAGCATGGGCCATACGTGAACCCGGTGCGCTACTCGGGGGTCGAGCGACTCGAGGTCCCGCACGAGGCGCTCCCGTCGACGGGTATCCTGAAGATCTGGTTCCCCCTCCCGATCGAGACGGATTCGCAGAGAAACATAACCGTCACGAACCTCTCGTGCCCGGACTATATCGTCGCCGGCCCGTTCACCACGGGATCCATCGGCTACGTCTACTACGAGATCCCGGTCGGGGCGGTGAACGGCGACC
>CAYPRO010000006.1:21921-83842 GCA_964413225.1 uncultured Methanoculleus sp.
CACTCGATGCCCGCGAGCCCAAAGTCGCTGAATCGACCTACATGTTCAAGACCGGTCACGGTGACTGCGGCACTCAGAGCATGCTCTTTTCAGCGTTCTGCCGGTCGCTTGGTATCCCCGCCCGCGCTGTCGGTGGCTACCAGATGCTCATGGCCGGGACGCCCGGCGGCCACTTCTGGGCGGAGTACTACCTGCCCGGCTACGGCTGGATTCCAAATGATGTGACGATTGCCGAGGCGGCCGACTGGGTCGCTATCTCCGAAGATAAGCGGACTGCGTTCAAGGACTATTACGCCGCAAACCTTGATCCGGCACGTCTTGTCATTCAGAAGAATGTCGACACCCCGATGAACCCGGCCCTGCCTGATGATGCCATCGTATTCCGGGTTGTCAGGCAGTGCCCGGCGGTTGTCTCCGATACAGCGGACTACGACCTGGACCTCTTCTGCATGGGGTGCTTCGGGATCAACCTTACGGCTGCCGACCAATAATCTCATCTTTTTTCGTCTGGAGCGAGCGCTGTCCCGGCCTCAGTTGCTCTGGCGGCGTGCGGTGAAAGTCGCACGCTCCGCTCTGAAGAGGAGGCGCGGGAGTGATCCTGTGCCTCGATATCACACAGAACCACTTCCAACCCAGTATGGCCGTACACGATGGTCGGGAACCGGATAGCTGGCTGATGCCGGCAACCCCTGCTGCTTGCAGGAAGATTGCCTGACCAAAAAGCCGCAGATCCCTCAACCTCTCCCCGATAACAGCCGGGAAGAAAACGAAATGTTCATCCCTGATCCACACAACTCCCTTTTTATGGATCATCGTTCAATTACCGCTCTCATGGTCGTCTCCGCACTCCTGCTCCTCCTTGCGGCGGGGTGCACCACCACGCCGGAGGATAAAGGAACACTCAATGCATCAGGCCCATCCCCTGCCGACAAGGCGTATGCCCGGGGGGCGGCCGAATACGCAAACGCCAACTACCGGACTGCCGAAGAACGCTTTTTAGAGGCTTACGCCCTCTACACCGGTACCGGCAACCCGGATAATGCACTGGCGGCGAGGAATGCCGCCTTCCGGGCGAACAGGACGTATATCGAGTATCCGCTCAACAGGTCCGCCGCAGAGGCGGCGCTCGAGGAGAGGGTCCCCGGGATCTCCGATGCGGCTATAGCCGAATGGCTGGATACCCGCGCCCAGAAGATAGTCTCGGAGAACGAGACGCTCTACTTCGATGACGTCGCCGGCAACTACCTCTATGCGCACCCCATCGATATGCAGAAGCAGAACGAGAGGGGTCTTGACTTCGACTTCGTCGCCCGGTACGCCTGGTCTGAGAACCGGTCGGAGCATGGGCCGTACGTGAACCCGGTGCGCTACGCAGGGGTCGAGCGGCTCGAGGTCCCGCACGAGGCGCTTCCGTCGACGGGTATCCTGAAGATCTGGTTCCCCCTCCCGATCGAGACGGACTCGCAGAGAAACATAACCGTCACGAACCTCTCGTGCCCGGACTACATCGTCGCCGGCCCGTTCACCACAGGATCCATCGGCTACGTCTACTACGAGATCCCGGTCGGGGCGGTGAACGGCGACCTCATCATCACGGCAGATATAGCGTTCACATCTTATGAGCAGATCTTTGTAGATATCGATCCGGCGAAGGTCGGGGAGTACAACACGAGCGATCCTGAGTACCTGCTCTACACGAGATCCGAGAGGAACATCGAACTCACGGATGCCGTCAGAGAGAAGGCGCACGAGATCGTCGGAGACGAGACAAACCCGCACATCCAGGCGCAGATGATATACTACCACATAATAGAGACATACCCCTACAGCCATGTCCCGCACGCCTCACTCGATGCCCGCGAGCCCAAAGTCGCTGAATCGACCTACATGTTCAAGACCGGGCATGGCGACTGCGGCACCCAGAGCATGCTCTTTTCAGCGTTCTGCCGGTCGCTTGGTATCCCCGCCCGCGCCATCGGGGGCTACCAGATGCTCATGGCCGGGACGCCCGGCACCCACTTCTGGGCGGAGTACTACCTGCCCGGCTACGGCTGGATTCCAAATGATCCGACCGCCGCCGAGGCGGCCGACTGGGTCGCTATCTCCGAAGATAAGCGGACGGTGTTCAAGGACTATTACGCTGCAAACCTTGATCCGGCACGCCTTGTCATACAAAAGAACGTCGACGCCCCGATGAGCCCGGCCCTGCCTGATGATGCCGTCACTTTCCGGGTAGTCAGGCAGTACCCGGCGATCGTCTCCGATACGGCGGACTACGACCTGGATCTCTTCTGCATGGGGTGCTTCGGGATCAGCCTTACGGCTGCCGACCAATAATCTCATCTTTTTTCGTCCGGCGGGTATTATCTTTCTCTCCCGCACACACTCTATTCATGATGGCTCCACACCGGGCATATCCCAGGTGCCGGCAGTCTGCGAAGTGAGGACCATGATCAGAAAGATCACATGCACCCGCATGGGCGCCGGCGAGATCACCCGGGAGGTCGCCGGAGAGGTACCGGTGGCCATATTTGTCGACGGCCGGCACCTGGCGACCGTTGCCCTGAGCCCCGGCGGGTTTCGCGACTTCATCACCGGCTACCTCTACACCGAGGAGATCGTGAGAAGTCCAGGCGATATAGAGTCGGTCAGGATCGAGGAGAACCGGATCAGCGTCATAACAAAGAACCCCTTCCGGAGAGGAAGCGCAAAAAAGACGATCCTCTCCGGATGCGGGGGAGCGGTCTCCTACATCGACCCTCAGAGGTTGCCCGCGATAGACTCGGATCTCGTGACCTCCGTCGCGGATATCAAGGCCGCCATCATCGCTCTCCCCACATCCGACATGCTCGATACGGTCGCCATCATCGATGGCGGCCGGATCGTCGTCAGTTCAATGGATATCGACCGGCACAACGCCCTCGACCGGGTGATCGGGCAGGGGCTCGCCCGAGGCCTCGACTTCTCCCGTATGCTCGCCGTCGGCACCGGAACCGTCACATCAGAGATGGTCAGAAAGTGCCTGGTGGCAGGCATACCGGTCCTGGTTTCCACCGGGCCGCCGACCGCGCTTGCCGTCGAGATTGCGAGGGAGACCGGGCTCTGTATAGTCGGGGATGCCGGGACGGCGGATGCAGCGGTCTATACCCACCCGGAGAGGATACAAGGATGAACGCTCATCCCCGCCCCCGGCTGATCTCATCGACGGCCGCGATGAGGAGATCGATCTCCTGCTCCGTCGTGAAGGCCGCGACGCTCGCCCGCACCGTCCCCTCCAAAAGACCGAGGTGCTCCATGAGCGGCTGGCAGCAGTGCTGCCCCGACCGCACAAGGATATCCGCTTCCTCATCGAGGATGTGTGCCGCCTCCTGCGGATGGATGCCGTCGATGGTGAACGAGACGATCCCTATCCTTGATTCAGGCCGCCGGCCGGCGTAGACCCTGACTCCGTCGAGAGCAGAGAGACCATCGATGAGACGGGCGCACAACCGTTCTTCGTGCCGCTGTACCCGATCCATCCCTATCGCCGAGAGGTAATCCACGGCGACGCCGAGGGCGATCCCGCCGCCGACGTTCTGGGTGCCGGCCTCGTAGCGGTGGTAACCTTTTGCCGGCACAAAGCCATCCGCCGTCACGCTCTCGACCATGCCGCCGCCAAAGATCACCGGATCAAGGATCTCCTCCCGCATCCAGAGAACCCCGGTCCCCATCGGCCCGAAGAGTTTGTGCCCCGAGAAGCAGAGGAAGTCGCAATCAAGGTGCTTTACATCCACCGGCATATGCGGCAGGGATTGCGCGCCGTCCACAAGGAGCATGGCACCGTGCTCGCGGCAGAGTCGGGCGATCTCCGCGACCGGGGTCGTCACGCCGAGGACGTTTGAGGCGTGGGTGACCGCGACGAGCCGGATGTCTCCACCGGAAAGAGCCGCCTTAAGCGCGGCAATGTCGAGGGCATAGTCGGAGTCTATACCGATCACGTCGAGGGCGACGCCCTGCCCTGCAAGCGCTCTCCACGGAAGGAGGTTAGAGTGGTGCTCGAGGATGGTCGTTGCCACACGGTCGCCCGGCTTCCAGGAGATCCCTCGCGCAACCATGTTGATCGCATCCGTGGCGTTCTTCGTAAAGACCGTGACCCCCGCCTCGCCGCCTATGAACCGGGCCACCTTCTCGTGGGCGTGCCAGTAGCGCTGTGTCGCTATCTGCGCCAGGCGGTAAATCCCCCGGCCGGTGTTGGAGCGGTAACGGTGCTCGAACTCGACGAGCGCCTCAACGACCGGTTCGGGCGAGAAACTCGTCGCGGCGTTGTCTAAGTAGACTATGTCGCCGAGTATCGGGAAGTCCTTCCTGATATCGTCGGGGGTAAACTCACTCTCTGCCGGCACCGCCGGTGGCTCTCTCGTCTTCATGGTTGCCACATCTTCTACGGGGACCGCCCGTAACGTAAAGTCATCGTTGAGGGCGATTCCCCTCTCTCTGCAGACCTCGCGCATCTTCGGGGGCAGAGCCCGCCAGCGCCAGAGCCCCCACCGGTGGTAGGCCTCCGGCATACCGGTCTTCTTTGCCCAGCGTTCAAGGAACGCATCCCAGCGATCGGTCAGGTCGGGGTGCATCTCCCGAAGTCCTTCGTACTCGCTCTCAAGCGCCGACGGGCAGAGGTAACAGCCTATCCGCTCAAGGCCTTTATCGTAGAGGGGATTTATGGGGATCTTCTGCCACCATATGTAGAGATAGACCTCAAGCGCCCGCCAGTTCCGGATCGGCGATATGTTCAGTTGCAGGGGGTTAGCCGGGTTCTGGCTCGTCTCCTCGAGATCGGCACGGTTCCAGGACTCGTACCAGCGGTTCCCCTGTATGGTGACGCAGGGGCCGGTCCCGGCGAGGTAGATCTTCAGGGGGTGGAGCTTTAAGAGCTTGCAGCACCAGCGGTGGTCTTTTCCCGGCGGGCCGGCCTTCTCGACCGCCTGGAAGAAGTCGCCGCCTTTTTGTATGATATCGACCCCCTGCGACTTCACGAACTCTATGGTCTCGGGGAGCTCGATGCCGGTGTCGATGAAGAACGCCTTATCCACCCCGGCCTTGCGGGCAAGGTGGAGGACGGCTGTGCTGTCTTTGCCCCCGGAAAACGAGACGTTGGCGCACGGCCGGTCGTTTGCGTGCTTCTTGATCGTGCGGATGGCGTTGCGTTCCAGGTTTTTTAAGTGGTAGCGGTTCTTATCGATCACAGTATCCCAGTCGGGGTCGGGCCGGGTTCGGGGCGTGATGGAGGCAAGTTCTCTCACCCTGACCTGTCCGTCCCTGACGACGCCGGTGCCAAACCGATTTTTATAGGAGACTATGGCCGTCCCGTCTGGCACGGGGGCCGAGAGGAGAAACCGTTTCCCCCCGATGCGTCCCCTATGAGCGGTCACGGCGGGCTCGGCCCCGAGGTCGACTATCCCGCGTGTCGCGTGCGGCAGTACGTATGGGAGCGCCTCGGGGGCTATGTCGAGGCTGAACTTCCGGGTGACCGGATCGAACGCAAGCCACCCGAACCGGTCGCCGTGCATGATGATGAGGTCGGCGCGGTCAGCGCCGCCGGTCTTGTTCAGGAGAACGACCTTCTGCAGGGGGATATCGCCGAACTGTTCGGCAAGCAGGCTCCTGATGAGGGCCATGTCCGCCGCGAGGGCCGGGCGGACGTCGTAGGGCTGCAGGAGGGGTATCTCTCTTGCGGTCGCTCCGCAGGAGCAGGTGCGCCCTATGAGGGGGACGTTGCATTGGTCGCACCAGTAGAGGACTTTCTTCACTGCCGGTTCGCGCATCACGTGTGGAATGATTGGTTGCCGCGGGCATTAAGTGAACCGATGGTATGTGCGGGCAAAAACCTGGCTCCCGCCCGGGCGGGCCTATGGAGGAGATACACGCGGCGGCTGGCCGGCCCTCGCTATCCGCCCCGGGCGATATGATCGGCAGAAAACCCGGTATCGGGGGAGAACTCTGCATCCGGTCTCCGCCGGGGTGGTCTGCATACCGGCATAAACCTTATCCATGCAACCGCAAGCATTCTATGCGATGGTATCGCGGTGCGTAAACAACCTCGGCGGAGAGATCCTCCTCATGGATGCGACACCGGAGCAGGTGAACGGCTACGTTCAAGAGCACTGCAAAGAGTATTATGAGATGGTTCCGGGTTTTGTCTTCAGGGACGTACAGATACTTTTGAAGTCGCCCATGCTCGTCGGCCTTCAGAACCGGAAGAAGAGAGTCCTGCTGCCGTTCACGAAACGCTGCTCGGGGACGATGCTCTATGAGATCGCGGCAGGCGAGGCTGACCTCGATCTCATAAGGAGCAACCTCGTGAGGGTCTCGGAGTGATGCCGGACGCTGTATTGCGTCCGGCGTATCCCGGGTGACCGGCGGGGCCGCCCGGGGCGTCCGGCACACTTCGGGCGATATCCGGGTCTGCTGCCGGCATAGAGGGCAGGCGTCGTGTGGGAGTGGTCTGACCGATCGCTATATAGCCCCAAACGGAAAGACCTTATACCGATCATTGTGGGCATTAAGGAGTGGGTAGTCCCTCAGGATAAGGTTTTTTTTGATCTCTTCGATGAGATGGCGAGAACCGTTGTCACCGCGGCCGAACTGCTCGTCACGTTCGTCGATAACTACGAGAACGTCAAAGAGCAGTGCCACCGCATGAAGCAGCTTGAACACCAGGGAGACGATATAACACACCAGATCTACAACCAGCTGAACCGGACATTCATCACGCCGCTCGAACCGGAGGAGATATCCCGCCTTGCATCGGCACTGGACGATATCCTTGACTACATCGATGGGTCCGTGCAACAGATGTACGGCTACGGCATCACCGAGACAGATAACTCGATGGTCGAACTTGCCAAACTGATCCAGCTCAGTGTCATAGAGATAGAGAAGGCCGTCAACAGCATACGGTCGATCAAGGATCCGGCGCTGATCGAGGAGCGTTGCATCGAAGTGAACCGCCTGGAGAACATCGCGGACAATGTCCTCGGCCATGCCATCATGGACCTCTTCCAGACAAAAGACGCGATCACCATCATCAAGCTCAAGGATATATACGAGACCATGGAGATAGCGACCGATAAGTGTGAGGATGTCGCGAATGTCCTGAGCGATATAGCCATCAGACACACCTGACCGCTATGGACCCGATCATCATCCTCGGCATCCTGCTTGCGTTGCTCTTCAACTTCGCAAACGGCTTAAACGATGCCGCGAACTCGATCGCAACCATCATAGCGACAAAGGCCCTGACGCCCCTGCAGGCTGTTCTCCTTGCAGGGGTCTTCAACCTCCTCGGCCCCCTTCTCTTCACCACGGCGATTGCGGCGACAATAGGGAGAGGGATCGTCGATCCCGCCTTCCTCACGCCGCCTACAATCCTCATGGCCATGGTCGGCGCGGTGCTCTGGGTTCTCGCAACCTCATACCTCGGGATCCCCGTATCCAGCAGCCATGCCCTGATCGGGGGGCTCCTTGGTGCCGGGATCGCTGCCGCCGGGATGGGGGCGGTCTTCTGGCCGCCCCTTGCGCTTATCGGACAGGTCCTGCTTTACGGGGTCATAGGCGCAATCATCGGTGCGATCGGCACGATCGCTCTCACGCTCAGGGAGGGCGATTTTGAATCATGGCATCTCTTCGTCGGAGGGCTCATCGGGGTGACGCTGATCATCCCGCTGGCCATTGTAACGGGGTTTTTGAAGGTCAACGGCATCCTCGCCATACTGATCTTCATCGTCATATCGCCCACGCTCGGCCTGATATCCGCGTTTGCCTTTGGCATCGTCGTCTCCCACGTTTTCCGCAACTATCCTCCCCGGCGCCTGAACAGCCTTTTTCGGAATCTTCAGGTCTTTTCAGGGTCGCTTCAGGCGGTGGGCCACGGCGGCAACGACGCCCAGAACGCCATGGGAATCATAACCGCCATGCTCCTTGCCGGCGGGCTGATATCTGAGTTTGCCGTCCCGCTCTGGGTGATACTGGTCTCCTCGCTTGCCATGTCTGTCGGCACGCTCTTTGGGGGGTGGCGGGTCATCGATAAGATGGCAAACAAGATCACGAGGATCCGGCCCTACCAGGGGTTTGCCGCATCGACAGCCGCCGGCGGCGTCCTCTCTCTGATGAACGTCTTTGGGATCCCGGTCTCGACGACCCACGCCATAACCGGTGCGATCATGGGTGTCGGCGCAACCCGCGGTTATTCGGCGGTCAAGTGGGGCGTTGTCCGCGAGATCCTCATAGCGTGGATCCTGACGATACCGGCGGCGGCGATCGTGGCGGGGATCTGCCTCTTCGCGGCCCGGGCTGTGTTTGGCGGGGTGTTTTGAGGGGGAGAATTCTACCAATCCACGACAGAATTGAACAGGAACTCAGAGAGAAAGGGAATCTGCTCCGGGATAAGAGAGGGTGGGTTTCCCTCCTCACCCGAACGCCGGCTCATCGTCGGCCCACTCCTCGATAGCGTCGCCTGCCGGATCGTGGCACCTGAGCGGACAGTAGCAGGACTCGCCGGCTCCAGGAACTGGAGGGCGGAGAAGATCGGTGAGAAGCGACGGGCCTTGGTGACCAGTGCCCTCTGGCCGGGGATGGTGATCGTGAGGGTGCTCGGAGGGTGAGGCAAACCGAAAGGCGCCTTGAGGCCCATGCAGGCGTACACTTTCAGGCCGCCGAAAATGCACAAAATTACGCCGCTGGTGGCACCAAGTGGATCAAAACCAAATGAGCGAAAACATGTGTGAAGATGGGGGACTGTAGCCTTAACCTGACGCCGATGTAGCAGTTCTCACCCCTCACCCGCGAACCTGCATTCGATCTCATTGGTTACTCAGAAAAACACAAAAAGCCTCAATGGTGCCGGTGGAGGTTATTAGCGTGAGACTGGTGTCGTTTCTCCCCCTTGCAGCGGAGAAGAACGGATGGTGTTATTAGTGCAGACGGCAAAGAGAATGGTATCGAATGTGGTTCGTTCGATAAACCGGAGTGATGATGGCACTCGGTGAGACTCTGTGGTCTCATGCTGGCCTTCTGATCCTCAGTCCGGACAGGCGGAAGAGCGTTCCCTATGTATATGGGGATGAACCGATCCGGATAGTCCGGCTGCTTGATGACTTCGTGCGTTCCCCATGTACGTGGGGATGAACCGAACGGTATTGAGGTCGGATCGACGAACCTGAGCACAATTCTCCTCGGAGAATCTGAAAAACGTGTCCCCATAGCAGTATTTATAAAACAGGACGGACGGATAGGTACTGCACTGAAGTGTACCCAGAAATGCCAGAAATGGATCGAGAACCAGGTCGGGAGGGGCAAGATATGATCTTCGAAATATACGAAGAGGATTTGATCGACGCGGGACTCAGCCTGGAGGAAAAAGAATACCCTGCTGCAATCGAGATGGACCACCTGCTCGTCATCGGCTCCCCGGGGGACATTACGGTTCGGATCACCAAAGAAGGGCCGGAGTACCGCGTGGAGATCCCCGACGATGTCGTCAAACAGATCCAATTCGAGGACTCTACCTACGAGCACCCGCGCCCCGCCTATATCGATATCTCCGAAGGAAGGATCGGTCTCATCTTCCCCTGACTTTAAAGACCTGTAGCGCACTGCGTTCCCCATCTACGTGGGGATGAATCGACCCCATCCTTACCAGGGACGCGCTCTATCAAGCGTTCCCCACACCCGTGGGGACAGCCTCCCTCCCTCTACCCAATAACCCCCCGGCGTTTCAACTCAAAAAAACACCTGGCGCATGCAGCGGCATCGTTTTCGGCATCGTGGGCGCCGGCATACGTCGACCCAAAGAGCGTCCGGTGCAGCTCCAGAAGCGTCGGCCATTTCAGCCCTCCCGGCCGCCGGAGATTGCACACGCCGACCGATGCCTCCATCGTGCAGACCAGGGGCATGCCGGCAAGCGGATTTGCCACCCCGCACCTCGCACACTCTGCGGCGACCACCCTGCTATCAAACGCCATATTGTGCGCCACAACCGTCCCGCTCCCGGCAACTCCTCGCCGGAACGCCTCAAGCACGACAGACAGGGGAACACCCAGACGCATCGCCGCATCGGTGGTGATCCCGTGAACCCGCACGGCGTCCGGCGGGATCGAAAACCCATCCGGTGATACAACAAAACATTCCCGCCGAATGATGCGCCCCCCATCATCGCAGAGGAGCCACGCTATCTGCACCAGCCGCGGCGAGACCCGCAGGTCGCCAACCGGCGCGTTCCGGCGCCAGAGCCCGGTCGTCTCCGTATCAAAGACAAGAAGCATCCCCCTTCACCGGCTCAGGAGCTCCTGATAACACCGGCAGAGATCCGCCACAACACACCGCTCGCACTTCGGATTCCTCGCCGTGCAGACGGTGCGCCCGTGGCGGATCAGGATGTAGTTGATGTTCCCCCAGACCTCCGGCGGGAAGAGATCCACAAGATCGCGCTCGATGATATCGGGGTTCGTGCTATCGGTGAATCCGAGCCGCTTTGAGACCCGGCGGACATGGGTATCGACGGCTATACCCACGTTGATACCAAACGCATGGGAGAGGACTATGTTTGCGGTCTTCCTCCCCACACCGGGGAGCGTCCGGAGCTCCTCCATCGTCCGCGGGACCTCCCCGCCGAAGTCAGCGACGAGCCTCCTTGCCGTCTCGACGATGTGGCGGGCCTTCGTGCGGTGAAACCCGATCGTCCGGATGAGCGGCTCCACCTCCTCGGGCTCCGCGCGGGCAAGCGCCTCCGGCGTCGGATATCGGACAAAAAGGTCATCACGTATGGCGTTGACGGCGCGATCCGTCGTTTGCGCGGAGAGGATCGTCAGGATCAACGCTTCAAAAGGGTTCTTGAACTCGATGAAGTGGCGCCGGCCATCAAAAACAGGGTATTCGGCAAGAAGACGGCGGTAGACCTCGCATGCGGTCTTGCGATTCATAAGAATGGGGCAGGGCAGATTCGAACTGCCGTCAAAGCGTCCCAAACGCTCTAGGATGGACCAGGCTACCCTACTGCCCCGTGTACCACTATACGTTAGAGAGGCCGGCAAAAATAGTTACCGATGTCAGACCGGCAGGATATCCGCACGCCCCTCGCTCACAACGGTCCCGACAAACGCCCCTCCCACAATCGCCCGGTAGAGGTTCTCGGGATCGCGGCCATCAAGCACAATGAGTGGTATGCCCGACCGCTCGACGACCTTCCCAGCCACAATATCGAGCACATTATTCGCGCCCGCACCCATCCTCCCCGGGGTGATGATATCAAGGAGATCCTGCGGCGTAAGATGCTCAAACCTCACCGCGGCAGCATCTTTCTTCGGGTCGGCGCTGTATATCCCGTCGACTGATGTCGCGTTGATGAGCAGATCGGCGCCGACACTCTCGGCAAGGACAGCAGATACGGCATCGGTCGTCTGCGCAGGGGTTATGCCGCCCATGACGACGATCTTTCCCGTCTCTGCAAACTCCCGCGCCTCCGTGTAGTTCTCGGCAACACGAGGATAGGCCGCATCCGAAAGACCCGTAACGAGGAGGCGCGCGTTCAGCCGGGTAACGTGGATACCAAGCTCATCTGCCGCCGCCTCGCCGGCACCGAGTTCGCGGGCGACCCGAATGTACCGGCGTGCCTCCCCGCCTCCGCCGACGACTATAAAGAGCCGGCACTTCCCGGCGATCCTCTCAAGGACCGGGACGTACCGGCTTATGTTGTTTGACTCAAGCGAGGGGACCAGAACCGAACCGCCCAGGGATATAACGATCTTCTTCATCCTTACCCTATCATTATCCCCGATACTGCTCATATACCTGTTGTGAAGAGGCTGCACTGCCCCGTATGCAACTCAACAGAGGTCTTTGAGATCGCAGGAGGCTGCACCGGCCGGCTTTACCGGTGCAAACGTTGCGGGTATAGCGGAGCGCTCGTCATCGAGTATGACGACGAGCACCACAGCGATTAATATCATGGTTCCCTCACCCGTGATCATATGCACGAGGCGCGACTCTACCAGAAACTCGAGGAGGATACCGTCCGCTGCTCGCTCTGCCCCCACCGATGCACCATACGGGACGGAAAACAGGGTATCTGCGGCGTTCGCATCAACCACGGCGGCACACTTTACGCCGCCACGTTCGGCAAAATCATAGCCGAGGCCATCGACCCCATCGAGAAGAAGCCGCTCTACCACTTCCTGCCCAATACCCTCTCATACTCCCTCGGGACCATCGGGTGCAACTTCCACTGCGAGCACTGCCAGAACTGGCACATATCCCAGAAGACCCTGGAGATGGAGGCGCTCAGGGATCTCACCCCCGAGCAGGGCGTTGAGCGGGCGATACGGTCGGGCTCCGCAAGCATCGCCTGGACATACAACGAGCCCACCATATGGCACGAGTACCCCCTTGCCATGGGAACTCTTGCACGTGAGAGGGGCCTTGGGACCATCTACGTCACGAACGGCTACATAACAGAAGAAGGACTCCGCGAGCTCTCACCCATGCTCAACGCCTTCCGCGTCGACATCAAATCCTTCTCCGACACCTTCTACCGGAAGGTCTGCGGGGGGCGGTTGCAGCCGGTCCTCGATGCGACGGCGCTTGCAAAGGAACTCGGCATGCATGTCGAGACGGTCACGCTGGTCATACCGGGGCAGAACGACTCCATGGACGAGATGGAGTCGCTCATACGGTGGGTGCTCGATAACCTCGGATCGGACACACCGATGCACTTCACCCGATTCCACCCCGACTACAGAATGCTCGACGCACGGCCGACCGCGGTTCGGACGCTTGAGAAGATATATGAGCGGGCAAAAGAACTCGGTCTCTGCTACCCGTACCTCGGCAACGTCGGGGGCCACCCCTACGAGAACACATACTGCCCCGCCTGCGGCAGCCCCGTCATAGAGCGATCGGGCTACACGATCAACATACGGGGGCTTGACGACCATACCTGCATGGAATGCGGCGGGCATATCGAGTATGTCTCAACGGTCGACTGAACAACCGCGGTTCCTTGCCGACAGAATGCTCGGGACACTCGCCCGCTACCTCCGGTTCATGGGCTACGACACGATGAGCGCAAACAGCCTCGTCCCGGGGAGCGCCCGGGAGGATACGCTCCTCCTTGATATCGCCGCCCGGGACAACCGGCTCCTCCTGACCCGGGACCGCGAACTTGCACGGCGGGGCGGTGAGCGGGCGTTATACATCGTATCGGAAGACATCGTGGATCAGATCCGGCAGATAGCCGACCTCGGGCTCATCGAACCCCGTATCCGCATGAGCCGCTGCTCGGTCTGCAACACGCGCCTGCGGCCCGCCACCGCCCGCGAGATCCAGGAGGCAGACTATGCGCCGCGATCAGAACAGAGAATGAGATTCTCATGGTGCCCCGCCTGCAAAAGACTCTACTGGATGGGATCACACAGCGACCGCATCGAAGAGCGCCTGAGAGAATCCTTCTCGCCCTGACCCGGCACCCGGATCACAAAAACGCAGTATACCCCAGAATTTTCAAAAGAGCCAAAGATATATCAACTTTGTAGGGGTATGTAGCGCGACGACCGGATGGCCGGCAGGCCCGCATCACGCACCCGGGTTCCGGTGGAGCATGACCCCGGGCACCTGGTGTGGAGAGGTGGTCCCCGACCACAGGTTCCGGATCCGGGCAATTTATGAAGAGGAAAGTTATGGAGTACTTAAAGATAGCATTTTTCTGCTGGGAATCACTGCACGGAGAGAGGGTCGGCGGGCTTGCAAGCGCAGCAACCAACCTTGCCGAGACTCTAACACAGAATCACGAGATCCACTTCTTCACCCGGGGGGAGGGGAGGGATGCAGACATAAACGGCGTCCAATACCACTACTGCCGGCCGGCGGGCGATGATATCGTCCAGTACTGCTCAGACATGAGCCGGAAGATGATCGACCGGTTTCATGAATTCGATGCACCATCGTTTGATCTTCTGCACTTCCACGACTGGCACGTCGTCGAGGCGCTCAGCAGGCTCCAGGAGCGCGAGACCATCTTCACATACCATTCTACAGAATTTGGAAGGAGCGGGAACAGATACAGCGATGCGTGGCCGTTTCGCGATATATCCGGCATAGAGCGCCGCGGCGGAGCGGTTGCAAAACGTGTCACGGCGGTCTCCTCAACCCTCCGGCGGGAGGCCATGGACCTCTACGGCATACCGGGCGAAAAGATCGATGTCGTCCCTAACGGCATAGTCCCCGGCCTCTACCAGGCGGACGTCGATTCAGAGGCGGTGAAACAGCACTACGGCTTTGACCCCGGCGCACCGCTGATCCTCTTTACAGGGAGGCTTGCATGGCAGAAAGGCCCTGATATGCTGGTGGATGCGGTCCCCTCCCTCCTCAGAGAGCACGCCGACAGCGCCATAGCATTTGTCGGCGACGGAGAGATGCGCCGTGACCTCAAGGCACGGGCGAGATCGCTTCCTATCCGCTTCCTCGGGCGACTGAGCGACGCGGATTATGTATCGCTCCTCAACGCAAGCGATATCGTTGCCATACCGAGCCGAAACGAGCCGTTTGGTCTTGTCCTCCTCGAAGCGTGGAGCGCCGGCCGGTGCGTCGTCGCCTCCGATGTCGGCGGGCTTGCCGAGAACATCGAGCACGGTACCGACGGGGTCAAGGTGCGGCCGCACCCCGACGCAATCGCCAGAGGCCTCTCCCGCTCGGTCGACTCGCCAGGGCGATCCCTCTCCATGGGCAGAGAAGGGCTCACCAAAGTGAAGAAAGAGTTCCCGTGGACCCGCGTTGCAGAGCGGATGGAGAACTCATACCGTAAGATTGCAAAGCACGGGATGCTGATCATGGTATCATGACGGCCGCAAGATGCTCCATCAGGCGGAACGGGTCTGATGTGACGACGGACGTCCCCGCGTAGAGCTCCATCCCCCCCATATCCGATGTCCGGGAGAAGAGATCGCCCCGGTCGACCAACCACGTAACATAAGGGCCCGCCTCCCCGAGCGGCGGCATATGGATCGCCGCGTTGTAGGTCTGCACGTCTATGTTACGGTAACACTCAAGCACCTTCGTGAGAGCCGGCGCGATATCGTGGGGCGACTCCGTGAGGATGACGATCTCGTGCTCCTTCCTTGGCGTGATATGCGCCATGACCCGCGCATTCCCGTGAGTGAGACCGAGGCCGATGGCAACGTGGGCCAAAAAGAGGTCGTCGTAGTACTCGCTCTCGTAGCGGCACCGGTACTCCTCCCTGACCCGCTCGATCCGTGCCGGGGCGGCATAGAGGCGATGGGTGAGCAGGATCTGGGCATGGTTATGCACGATGCTTGCTCCCGCCCGCCAGAGGTAGTTCCATATGAGGAACGGGTAGACAGCCCGGGGATCGGCGCGATGCGCCTCCTGGCACCACCGTATGGCCACGCTGATCATATCGGCCACCTGCGCCTCCGTCATGACGGCGGGGTTTACCTCCTTTCCTATGATGACAGCATGGAGGTAATCGTACCTGGCTATGTTGCTTGCCGTGATCCAGTGGTCGCCGTCGATCCTCCCAAACGCATCGGCCGGCGTCGATGTGAGGGGATCTGCAAACGGACCTTCCGCCGCAAGCGCCTGCAGATCCCTTACCTCTTCGGTGCGGGGCGTCAGTGTGGGGCGGCGCGCCCGGACAGGGTTGAAGAGCGTCTCCTCGCCGGTCTGGTCGTTGGTCACCCTGACGATCAGCTGCGTCCCTATGTCCCCGTACTTTTCGCGCACCCACGCCTGCATGGCGTCCGGAAAGACCATGTGCCCGGGCCTGACGTACCAGGAGTATATGCGGGAGACGATCTCACCCATATCCGGCGTAAGCCCCTGCACGATGCCGGGCAATCTGGTGATATCAAGTTCCACCTCTAACATAGTCCCGGCCTGAGAGGTTGTTACCATATAATCCTTGGCCGGGCCGGGGGTGCGGGCACGGGATGGAAGGTTTATCCGTTGCGAATAGAAAGTACACCCTGATTTCAGAGAGAGCCGCCCGGGCGGGACACTCCGGCCGAACATCCCAGGGATACAGCGACATGGCATTCTTTGACCGGTTTCGGACGAACGTTGAGAGGCTGCAGCAGGAGAAAGACTATGCCGGGCTTGCCGCGGCTCTGGACGCCGAAGACCCCGGCATCCGTGCCGATGCTGCACGCTCGCTCGTCGCCCTCGGTGTCCCCGCCATACCGGATCTCCTCAATGCGCTTGAGGGCGCCAGGCCCGCATCGCGCACCCGTATGACGGAGGCCCTTGCTCTGGCCGGCATATCTGCCATACCCCTTCTCCTTGCCGTTATACTCCGGGCAGGCCCTGCCCTGCAGGCATCCATCGCCCGGGCGGTCGCCGGAGCGGGCGGCGGGATGATCGATGCTCTGCTCCCTGCCCTGCACCATGAGCAGCCGGCTATCCGGCGTGCCGCCGTGATTGCCCTCCGCGAGACAGGTAGGAGATCCACCCCGCACCTTGTGAAGATGCTCCACGACAAAAACCCTCAGGTCCGAAGAGAGGTCGCGGGTGCGCTTGCCGCACAGCGATGGGCGCCTGACGACCCCGGCGAGAAGGTCTGGTTCTGCTACCTCCGGGGAGACTGGGGAGAACTTGCAAAACTCCAGAGCGCAGCCGTTCCCATCCTTCTTGAGGCCCTCGGCAGCAGCGAAACTCCTGTACGGTGCGATGCGGCGCGGACACTCGGGAAGATCCGCGATGGCCGGGCTATTCCGCCTCTCGTCAGGGCCCTGAGGGATCCGGCTATAGATGTCCGCATATGCTCCATCGAGGCGCTCGGTGAGATGGGGGACGATCGGGCCAAACCACCGCTTGTCGAGGCGCTCAACGACCCCAACCACCGGGTGAGGATGGAGGCGGCATGGTCGCTCAAACGCCTGGGATGGGTGCCGCATAGCGACCTTGCGAGGGCAGAGTATCTCATTGCAGGCGAACGGTGGAGCGATCTCATAAAGATGGGGAGGGTGGCCATACCGCCGCTCATCCGGGCGCTGGATGTGGAGTATTCGGGTGTCCGCACCGGCGCAAGCGAGGCGCTGCGGCAACTGGGGCAGCCTGCACTCGGCGCCCTGAACATGGAGATGGCATCAAAGGATCCGGCACGGCAGAAGCGGGCGCAGATAGCCCTCGAATATATCCGGCAGCGCCAGAAAGATGCGACCCGGGCCCAGCCTGCGCCGGAGGTCTCCACCCGGTATGCACAGGAGCTCAAAGAGGGGCTTGCCATCCAGCGGCGGTTCAGCAAGCAGTTCGGGCGATCGGGATCTGCACCGGTCGTGCCGGCCAAAAGTCCACCGCCCAAAAAGGAAGAACCGCCTGCACCGGAGAGCCCGGGAAAACCCTCGGAGAAGGCCGAAGAGAAGCCGGAGAAGGCCGTGAGCTTAAAAGACCTCATCGCGGAGAGCCGGCAGGCGGAAGAGGCGTGGGCGCAGGTCAAGGCCGGGTTCAGGATGGAGATGCCGGACCCGACGGGATCGATCCCTCTTGAAGATCTTATACCGATCGAGTTTGAGGAGGCGATCGCCGTCGCTGCCAAAGAGGCTGCGGAAGAGCCTGCCCGGGCGGAGCGCAAGCCGCAGGAAATGGATATCCCGGAGCTCCCAAAAGTGGCGCCAGAGCCCGTAGCCGCAGAACCGGCCCCTGAGAAGACGTCGCTTGAGCTATACATCGAGGCCCTAAGGAGCGGTGATCCCAACATCCGGGCGGCGGCGGTCGCAGCGCTGCAGGCGATGGGGAAGGAGGCGGTCGCCTACCTCATAGAGGCGCTCAAAGACCCGTATTACGGTGTCAGGATCGCCGCCGCAGAGGCGCTCGGCGAGATCAAGGATAAATCCGCCGTCGACGCCCTGATCCTGCTCTGCGCCGATGCACGTGAAGATGTCCGGATCGCCGCTGCCTGTGCCCTCGGATCCATCGGCGACCACCGCTCCATACGGCCTCTCATCCGCCTCTTCAAAGACAACTACCACGGCGTCAGGGTCGCCGCCTCTGATGCCGCCGCAACCTTCGGGCGCAACGCGCTCGGCCCGCTTGAAGAGGCGTTCGACGATCCGGTGCCGGCCATCCGGATGACGGCGGCAAAAGCAATAGGAACCATAGGTGCCGGCGAATCTGTCCCCGCCCTCATCGAGCACCTGGGAGACCCTGCGCCGGAGGTCAGGTGGAGCATTGCCAGGGCCCTTGCCGGGTTTGGTCCTCTGGCTGTTGAACCGCTCTTTCTGGTGCTGAAGAGGGGGAAGAAGGATATGCGTCTTGCGGCGATCGATGCTCTCTGGGAGGTGCCGGGCGAGCGGGCGGACGAAGCGCTCATATATGCAAGCTCCGATGAGGATGGGGATGTGCGGGAGAGAGCAACAGCGGCCCTCCGGAAGCGGCATGTCATAAACGTCTGGCGCCTGGCGCTCGGCACCCAGATCCGGGAGGAGGAGAGCACCCGGAGAACAGGGAGATCGACCCACCTTGAGGATGAGAAGGCGTTTGAGGCATCCGGCCAGCAGGAGATCGATTCGCTCATCGTGGCTCTCAAGGATAAGGCCTGGAACGCACAGCTTGGAACTGCCACGCGCCTCATCATGATGGGGCGCCCTGCCGTGGATGGCCTCATCCGTGCGCTCAGAAACGAGAACCCCGAGATACAGACCGCCGCCGCGGGCCTCCTCGGAGAGATGCGCGAGACCGCGGTCGCGCCGCTCATGGATGCCCTGGACGATTCCGACCGGTTTGTCCGGCTCGTTGCCGCCCGAAACCTCGGTAAGATCGGGAACAAACGTGCCATCGAGGCCCTTATCGCCTCCCTGCACAGGGAGCCCGACAGCGAGGTCCGGGCGACCGTGGCTGAAGCGCTCGGCTACATGGGGAGCCGGCAGGCTATAGAACCTCTGGCCCTGGCACTGCAGGACAGGGACGAGGCGGTCAAGATCGCTGCCGCTCGATCGCTCGGCTACATGGGGGACAACCGTGCTCTTGAACCGCTGATCCTGGCGCTCAGCGATGTGGATGGCCGGGTCAGGCATGCAGCGCTCGAGGCCCTGAAGGACTCAGGAGATAAGGTGCGGGCCCTCCTGGTCGGCGCGCTCCGCTCGGGGGACGGGACACTCCGGGCGGGGGCAGCCGAGGCCCTCTCTCTCTCTGGCTGGACACCGAAGACCGGTGAAGAAGAGGCGCTCTACCTTATAGCCCGGGATCAGTGGGCCGGTGTGGAGAGGATCGGCGCCGATGCCCTGCCGGCAGTTATAGGGGCACTCTCCGACCCGTCTATCGAGATCCGGACGAACGCCATCCGGGCCATCGCCCGTATAGGAGGAGAGGGATCTGTCGCTCCCCTCATCCGGGCGCTCGATGATGATGCTCTCGCGGTCAGGAAAAGGGCCGAACAGGCCCTGGTCGATATGGGCAGCGAGGTTCTTCCCGCACTCACCCTGGCGGCCGGGAAGAGGCGGCCGGAGGCCCGTGAGAACCTTGCCCGGATCATAGATGAGATCCGCCGGAAAGAGGCGTGAAGTCTACTCCGATATACGGCCGGCAGCCTTCCAGTAATCGTACTCGTGGTGCCAGCGGTCTTTGTTTGCCATGATCAGGGCGCGCATGCGATCAAGCATCGCAGCGTGGCGTTTCTCCTGCTCCGGGTAGGTCTCTTTCTTCTCTATGGCCCGTACAAGCTTCCTGCCAAGCTCGTAGGCCCTCCCCTCCGCCGGCACGATCGCCTCGGGGTCTCCCCCGATGACCACGCCGACACCGCCTACGGTGTTCGCGCCCAGGGTCTGGAGGACGTCGTTTAAGTAGGCGACGACATCATCCGCCCCTGAGCCGCCGGCCGTGGAGACGGCGCACCCGTACTTCCCTATGAACATCTGGCAGTGGATGGCGTCGGCCATGCGGTCGAGCATGGTCTTTATCTGGGCGGTGACGGAATCGATGTAGTTCGGTGAACCGAGCACTATACCGTCGCTTTCAAGCATCTTCTCATACAGGGCGGCAAAATCGTCATCATGGACACACTCTCCCTGCTCATAGCAGACTGTGCATCCGTTGCAGTACTCGATATGGAGTTTGCAGATATCCACGACCTCGACATCGGCCCCGGCACTCCGGGCGCCGTCGAGGACCGCCTGTACTAGCCGGAGCGTCTGGCTCCGCGAGCCGCGGGGGCTCCCGTTCATTGCAAGTATCTTCATCTTTTTCTCTCCTTTTCCCGTGATATCACGGTATATCGTGCATGACAGCGATCTCAGAGCGGTACTGCCGGTCACAGTCGCCCGGGAGGGGGCCCGTCGTAAAGATCTTCTCCTCGCCCGCCTGGAACCCGGGAATCAGGATGGTCTCGGTCGATCGGACCAGGCCGCTCTCGCCATCGATGAGCATGAAGCGGATGACGACATTCCTCCCGGGCGCATCGCCGGTGTTGGTCACCGTCCCCGTCACGATCCAGTAACAGGACATATCGGAGCGGAAATGCTTCCTCTGCGCGGTGACGGCGGCCGAGAACGCCGGCTCTGGCCCGGCGGGCGAGAAGGTGGTATACGTGGGCGCTGTCGCTTCTGTCTCCTCCGGTACCCCGGATGCCTTCTCCGGTCTCCCTGTACAGCCTGCTATGGCAGAAGAGCCTATGAGGCAGACGAAGAGCAGGATGCATAGAGATATCTTAAGAGGGCTTCTGCGCTCCTGCATGATGAACCATCGACCGGAACCCTATATAACGGATGCGGGACCGGAATGTGCCGGCGGATCGGAGACGGGGCGCAACCCTTGCACCACCGCCCCGGGGGCGCCCTCGGGTAGGAAAACAGTTTATACACCCCCGGATTAAGGGACCCCGAGGAGTTCAGATGAGCGACATTGCAAAGTCCGCCGGGACCATAAAAGTCTGCAACGCCGTAACCGGTGATATAGAGGAGGTCGAGAGGGTCGTCAAAACCGACGAGGAGTGGCGGCGGCAACTCTCGCCTGAAGAGTTCTCCATTGCCCGGCAGGGGGGGACGGAGCCGGCCTTCACGGGGAGGTATGTGGACTTTGAGGAGGACGGCCTCTACACGTGTGCCTGCTGCGGCAACCATCTCTTCTCATCGGATGCGAAGTTTGAGTCGGGCACGGGCTGGCCGAGTTTCGCTAAACCCGTATCGGAGAGGAACATCAGGACAGATATCGATACCCGGTTCTTCATGACCCGGACAGAAGTGCTCTGCAGGCGGTGCGATGCCCACCTGGGCCACGTATTTGACGACGGGCCGCCACCGGGATATGAGCGCTACTGCATGAACTCAGCGGCGCTACGGTTCGTGCGGCGGATCGGCCCATAAAAGGCCGGTGCAGAGGGCTCAGCCGAGGAGCCAGGCCGGGCTATCCTTGCCTATGTTAGCCTGTAGGTAGGCGCGGGAGAGGTCCAGGTCCTCAGGCACCTCAAAGAAGAGGTATCCGGAGAGCGACTCGCTCCGGCCGAGGGTGGTCCGGGCATACGACCCTCCCTTGTTGGTCGGGCCGGGCGCCGCAATCGGGCGATAGGTATTAGAGCCGTAATGGAGGGCGAACGCGCTCTCTGCAGGGGTCTGGATGCGGGTGTTCACGCCATCCCCCTTATGGCCAAGGTGTGTTGCCCTTATAGCGACAAGGAGGAAGTAGTCCCCGGGCGCTGCATCGCGCTGCACCGGTTTTGGGCCGACGATCTGGAATGTACGCGCCCAGGTCACGGGACCGGCGACAAGAGATATGGAGTTCTCCCCGCGGGCATCATCGTAGCAGAACCGTTCGCCGGCCTGCAGGGCATCGGGGAAGAGGAGGGCGTTATCGTCGCCTGGGCTCATGAGCGCCACGGCTGCGCCATCCGCGGCCAGGTTGCACCCCTTGAGGGCATCGGAGAGATGTCCGGTTCCGAGAGCCAGGCGGCCCAGCACCTCGTCGGTTGCGCTCCGGTTCAGGGGGATCCCCTCGCTGACAGAAGTGCAGGCCAGAGCGAATTCATCGAGGGCTGCGATAAAGTGGCCATATGCAGGCTCCATATCGGAAGAGATATCAAGAGCGGCAGCCCCGGCACGGTAGCCATCCACAAGGAAGGCCATATCGGCCGCCCGGACCCTGAGGGCGGCATCGTCGTGGGTGTAGAGGAAGCAAACCAGGTCTACGGAGGCAGAGAGAAGCGGGACACCGGCCCCGGCGATCAGCGACTCCAGCCTCTCGTCGTCGCTCACCGGTTCGAGGAGAAGGCTGGTCTCGTTCTCCAGCAAAACCGCAGGAGATGATCTGTTCCCGGAGAGATTGGCCTTTTCCGCCGGCAGCGAGGGGACGACCGCCGCGCACGCCCCGGAAAAGAAGAGGGCGACCGTGAGGATCATCCCGATAAAGCCGACCATAAGCAGTATCTTCGTATGAGAACCTCTCAGTGCCATTGGTTACCGTATTGCACACAGGATAATATTTGTTGCGATGGGGGGATGCTGCAGGGCCGGTCAGAGGCTCTTTCCGAGTGCCCAGACGGAGGGCGCTGCATCACCAAGGTTCACCCTGACGAAGCACTCATCTAGGGGAAGCGCCTCAGGTATATCAAAGACGATATACCCCGCCCTCGCCTCATACCGATCCAGCGTAGCCACGGCATACGACACACCTAGCGATGTCCCGACCGCCAGTTTCATGGGTGCGTATGTCGTCCCGCGATACTGGAGGGTAAAATCCCGGAGGTCGGGGGTCCGCACCTTATACGTCCTGCTCTCCCCTTTATGGCCCAGGTTGGTGACCTTCACCTTGACGAGCAGGAAGGTCCTCCCGGGATCCGAAAAGACCGCCTCACCGCGCTCATCGAATATATAGTATACGCCTGTGGAGCTTGCCGACTCAAGCATAATGGATATCTCGTTTGCCCGTATCCGGTCTTCGTAGACAGACCGTTGCAGGAGCATAAGGTCTTCCCGGGATGGATCGTCTGGACGGGGCAGGGAAAGGCTTATCGCCGCGATCTCCGCCGGTGCTGAGAGTCCGGTGTCCTGCAGGTATCCGGACGCCTCGCGTATATATTCAGACCCCTGCCGGTTTGCTTCGACGGCCGCATCCACCATCGTCATGTTGAGAGGAGTATTCCCCTGGAGCACCATACCGGCAGCCTCATACGACTCGAGGGCAGATATGAACGATTCCTGCAGAGCCTCCCGCTCCTCGGAGACCACCAGAGCTGCCGACTCTCTGCGGAGGCGGGCGGCAAGCGTCCTGAGCGCCGCGCCGCTCTCCTTTGCCGGCACCTCATCCCAGGCGTGGAGGGCGTATACATTCTGCAGGGAGAGCAGCATGAGCGATATGCCGTTTGCCTCAACCAGAACGGCCAGTTCACCGTCGTCGTACTCCGGCGCGGGCTCCGGTATATCCTCGGCCAGCAGAGAAGTCTCGTTTTCGGCCGGTTCGTCCACCGGATCGGATGTGAGGTTCAGGAGACGGCCGCCCTGGAGCCGCTCCTCAACCCCGGCAAAGAGGGCTGAGATGTTCCTTGAAGTGGCAGGCTCCCGTGGATCGGTTATATTCGCCCCGGCGGTATACTGAGCGGCAAGGGATGGGCTGAAGAGGAGACTCATGAGGATGGCAAAGGCCAGCATCGGCACAACGGCGCCCCGGAGGTCCATAACGATCATGTTCCTTGTCCTCAGGGGAGAAAAACCTTTCCGGGGCAAGGAGAACGAACCATTATCCATTGACGACACCGACCTCTGCTGCGTGACGGATCATGCGGCCGCCTGGGACGATGACTACCGGCGGCGGGGAAACCTCTGGGGCGGAGCCCCGGTGGCGCTCCCGGATATCCCTGCCGGCGCCGCCGTCCTGGAGCTCGGCTGCGGGAACGGCAAGACCCTCACCGCGCTCGCTTTAGACTCCACCTTCGTGGCCGCAATCGATATATCCCCCCGTGCCGTCGCCCTCGCCAGGCGGCGCCCGGATATGACAGGGGTCTGCTTTGCCGTTGCCGATGCCAGAGCCCTCCCGTTTTGCCCTGAGACGTTTGATGCGGTCTTCCTGGTCCATGTTGCCGGCCACCTGCCCGGAGCGGGCCGGAGGGCCCTTGCGGCCGAGGTCTGCCGGGTGCTTGTGCCCGGCGGGAGAGCCTTCTTCCGGGGTTTCTCCGTCGAGGATATGCGTGCCGGGAAGGGGACGGAGACGGAGCAGGGGACAGTCCGGAGGAACAACGGTATCATCACCCACTACTTCACCGAAGGTGAGGTGCGGGATCTCTTTACGCCGCTCGTCACGATCCGTGTCCAGACGCACCGCTGGCATATGCGGGTCAGGGGCAGGGATCTCCTCCGCGCAGAGGTTGAAGCGGTCTTTGAGAAGGCGGGCGCCGGAGCAGACATACCTTTTTTACACTTCAAAACCGAATGATAATAGCAGAATATGCGGATCCGAGGGGAGGATGCCGGCAAATGCGGCTCGTCCCAAGGGTCTTTTGTGCAGCAAGGTCAATCTATTTTGATATCCGGAGAGATTAACTGGAGAGGAAGAGGTCATGTGTATTGCAATGCCCGCTGAGGTGCTGGAGATAAAAGAAGGCAACATCGGCGTCGTCGATTTCGGCGACCTGCAGCAGGAGGTCAGACTCGACCTCGTGGATGTGAGCGTCGGGGAGTTCGTTCTCGTCCACGTCGGGTTTGCCATCCAGCGCCTCAGCAGAGAGGAGGGGCTTGAGACCCGCGAGGTCTTCAGGCAGGTTTACGCCGCTATGGAGGAGTGATGCACGAGTACAGCATCGCCTATGACATCTACACGACCGCCCGCCGGGCAGCGATCGAGAACAACGCAAAAGAGATCAAATGCGTCAGTGTGGATGTCGGCAGAATGGCGATGGTGAACCCCGAGCAGGTGGAGTTCCTCTTCAACATAATCATCGAGGACGACCCGCTCTTCTCAGGCGCCCGCCTTGCGTGCCGGGATATAGAGGCACGCACCCGCTGTTCCTGCGGCTACGAGGGAGACGAGCGGTTCGTCTGCCCCGGGTGCGGAAAACTCCCGGAAGTCGTTGCCGGAATGGAGATCGTCGTCACCAACGTAGAGATAGAGGTGGACGAAGCATGAAGGTCAACCTCATGCACGGCGCCGGCGGCGAGGTGATGGGCGAGCTCCTGCGGATCATAACCCGTTTCAGGAACAACAATGCCGGCGGGATTGGGCTTGAATCGCTCGACGACGGGGCGGTCATACCCATGAACGGCCAGAACATAGTCTTCACAACCGACAGCCACGTCGTATCTCCGATCTTCTTCCCCGGCGGAGATATAGGCCGCATAGCCATAAGCGGGACGATAAACGACCTCGCCATGATGGGGGGCAGGCCGGTCGCCCTCTCCTGCGGCATGGTCATCCCCGAAGGGTTTGAGGTCGCGGACCTTGAGCGGATCGTCAACTCCATGGATGCCGCCCTCGACGAGTGCGGGGCAAACCTTGTCACGGGAGACACAAAGGTGCTCGAGCGGGGGGCGCTTGATGCCCTCATCATAAATACGGCCGGCATAGGCGTCGCCGACCGGGTGGTGCGGGACAACAGCCTCCAACCGGGCGACCTGATCATCATCAGCGGCACCATAGGCGACCACGGCATAGCCATAATGGCCCACCGCGAGGGGTTCGACTTCGGCGGCCAGATCCGCTCCGATGTAGCTCCCCTCTGGACGCTCGTCGAGCGGGCGCTTGCGGCAGGGGATATTCACGCCATGAAAGATCCGACAAGGGGCGGGTTTGCAAACGCCATAAACGAGATGGCAAGGAAGAGCGGTGTGGGTGTCATCATCGATGAAGATGCCCTCCCATTCAAGAAGAACGTCCTAAGCGCCGCCGGCATGCTCGGCATCGATCCCCTCGAGGTGGCAAACGAGGGGAAGGTCGTCATGGGTGTGGCGCCAGGCGATGCGGGGGCCGTCCTTGCGGCGCTCCGGTCGCACCCCTACGGCCGGGACGCGGCGATCGTCGGCGAGGTCGTCAGCGGATCAAACGTCATCATGCGAACCGCCATAGGCGGAGAACGGTTCATAGAACCGCCCGTCGGCGACCCGGTCCCGCGCGTCTGCTGAACAGAGAACCGCATCCCTTTTCTCTTCTCCCGTAGATCCCTTCCGGGTACACTATCGGGGGAAGAGAGGCGGTATATGATGGCAGAAGGAGCAGCGATTGATGTGCGCCTGGTGGATATATGGGATCTGGATATGATAGCAGATCTCTACCGGGCGGGGGGCTGGTGGAACGAGGAATGGGATCCCTCAAACCTCTCCGGCCTCATCGCGGGGAGTTTTGCCTTTGCCGTCGCCATCGACACGGCGGCCAGGAGAGCTGTCGGCATGGGCCGCGCTATATCGGACGGGGTCTCTGACGCCTACATACAGGACCTGGTCGTCCTCCCCGGGTACCGGGGGAGGGGCATCGGGACGATGATCTTATCAGCGCTGCTGGATCGCTGCAGATTGGCAGGCGTCGGGTGGATTGCCCTTGTCGCCGAACCCGGAACAGAACCGTTCTACACTGCGCTTGGGTTCTTGAGGCTGGAAGGGCACACACCCATGCGGTGGTACCCGGATAAGAGGTGAACATGCTTCGAACTTCTGACTTCAAACCCGTGAGCCTGGATGACCATGATCTCTTCCTGTACCATTACCGGCGGTATCCGCAGGTGCACAGCGATAACACGTTTGCAAACATGGTCTGCTGGAACCACTATGCGAACTACCGTTTTGCCGAAGCGGACGACGCAATCATCCTCTCAAGCACCATCGACGGCGTAACGTCGTTTCGTCCTCCGATCGGGTCAAAAGATCCTGACCTGATAAGAGATCTCATCGATCTCGCGGTGAGGGAGGGCGGCGAGTCTCCCCTTCTGATCCTTGATCCGGCAAATGAGGCCTGGATCCGGGAACTCTACCCGGATCTCCCCCTGCATCCTGACCGCGACTTCTTCGACTACGTATACAGAACCGCAGACCTCACCGACCTTTCCGGAAAGAGTTATGCCACCACCCGGCGCCAGATCAACCATTTCAGGAGGGAGCATGCATACACGGTCGAGGCGATAACAGAAGAGAACATAGATGAGGTCTGGGAATTCCTGGTCATATGGTGCGAGTGGCGGGACTGCGACTCCGTGCCCATCCTTGCCCACGAAAAGGAGGCCATCCTCTTTGCCATAAACAACTTCTTTGCGATCGGGCTTGAAGGCTGGATCGTAAGGATAGGCGAGACCATCGGGGCGATATCGGTTGTAGGCGGCGTCAACGCAGATATGGCGGTCGTCCACTTCGAAAAGGCGATCCCGGAGACCTACCGCGACATATACAGGGTGATCATGGTCGAGACGGCGGCAGAGCTTCGGGAGCGCTACCGTTACATCAATCGGGAGTGCGACATGGGTGTGCCGGGGCTACGCGAATCAAAGACGCGCTACCACCCCGCCTGTATGATCGAGGTGCACTACGCGACCCGGGACGACCTTGAGGGGCTCTGCCGATGACCGCCGACCTGGTTCTCCGGAACGTAACGCTCCCGACGGGGCGCTCTGCCGACATCGTCGTCGCCGGCGGCGTTGTGCGGCATGTCGGCGCGGCGGTGCGTGCAGAGGAGACGATCGACTGCAGACATCTGACCGTTCTTCCCGGGGCGGTCGATATGCATGTCCATATGCGGGGAGGAGTGCAGGCAAAGAAGGAAGACTGGCGGACGGGCACGCTGAGCGCGGTCGCCGGCGGTGTGACGGTGGTGGTCGACCAGCCCAACACCATCCCGCCCATAACTACCCCCGATATACTCCGCGCGCGTATCCGTGAGGCAGAAGAACATGCCGTATGCGGGTTTGCCGTCAACGCAGCCGTCACTTCCGGAGCGGATCTTGAGGGGATGCACCGTGCCGGCGCCATGGCGTTTGGCGAGACATTCGCCGCCCCCTCAAGTTACGGCGACGGGCTTGATCCTGAGACCCTCAGGGAGGTGTTTGCCCGCATCCACGCTCTTTTTGGGCTTGCCACGGTTCACGCCGAGGATGTCGCGGGCCCGGCGCCGGCGACGCTTGCGGATCACGACCGCGCGCGCTCCGGCGCAGGGGAGGCAAACGCCTTCAGGAAGGTCTCCTCCCTTGCTCCTGCGGGTTTGAGGCTCCATTTCTGCCATGCGAGCACCGCCGCCTCGGTCGATGCCGCACGGGGCACGGTGGAGGTGACGCCGCACCACCTCTTCCTCTCGCGCGATATGTTTCAGTATGACGATACCAGAGCCCGGGTGAACCCCCCGCTCAGGGATGAGGAGACACGGCGCGCCCTCTGGTCGCGGTGGGAGAGGATCGACATCGTCGCCTCGGATCACGCTCCCCACACGCTTGCCGAAAAGGACGTGCCGTTTGCAGATGCCCCTTCCGGTATTCCCGGCGTCGAGACGATGGTGCCGCTCCTCGTGGCGGCGGTGCGGAGGGGGGGTATATCCCTGGCCACGGTTATGGAGAAGACATCGTGGCGGCCTTCTGCAATCCTGGGCATACCCCGCGCCGGGTTTGCCCCCGGCGATCGGGCGGACTATGCCCTCTACCCGGATGCGGCCACCCGCATAGATGCAGGAGACCTCCACGCAAAGTGTGGCTGGTCGCCGTTTGAGGGGCTCGATGCCGTATTCCCCGAGGAGGTTATCGCCCGGGGCCGGCGCATATACGCCTCTGGAGAACTCCGGGAGGCGCACCCGGTATGGTACCCCGGGCGAGGATATTTATCCTCACATATCGAATAATACAGGGCCGATAAAGCGCACCTTATAGGTCCCCGGGTGATCACCGGCAAAAGCCCGATATGAACCGCGGGACAACCCGGGTGCGCGACAGGCACGCCCGGCATATAGGGTACGATCGGGGGAGGAACGGCACAAGCCACCGGTGATCCACTATCGTTAGTGCCGGGCGACACCATACCGTATAAGAGGCTCTTTTATGGAACCGTACGCCGATGCCATCGTCGAGACCACACGCGGCGTGGTCATAACGCTCGATGTCACGGCAGGCGCAAAACGATCCCTCTTTCCAGCAGGCTACAACGCATGGCGCAAGAGTATCCGTTGCCAGGTCACGGCTCCCGCTGTCGGCGGAAAGGCAAACCGTGCCATAATCGACCTCGTCGCAGGGACGCTCGGCGTGCCCCGCACCGACGTCGCCATAATATCCGGGCACACATCCTCCTCTAAGACCGTGGCGGTCGCCGGTCAGTCGAGATCCGACGTTGCTGCACGCCTCAACGCCGCCGGCGCATGACCCGGTGCAACGGGCAGAGATTATGGCCGGAGATATATAACCGGCGTTATATTAAAATGGAATCCGTATAGAGCCTTATTTCTGGTCTCTCATTCTAAAAAACCCTGCGCCCAAATCCCCCATCTGATTTAAGTAATTGCACCTTAGATATATAATTGACCCTATGCCCGCGCATACAGATCCGCGCGGCATGTGGCATCAGACTTACACAGAAGGAGGCAAGACTCCATGTATTCACCAGAAACTACAAAGTATCTCATTCATCTTACTCTGCAGACCGAGGGGGTGGTCGATAAGCCCGA
This sequence comes from uncultured Methanoculleus sp., assembly GCA_964413225.1. Classification (GTDB taxonomy): domain Archaea; phylum Halobacteriota; class Methanomicrobia; order Methanomicrobiales; family Methanoculleaceae; genus Methanoculleus. The sequence goes on from CAYPRO010000006.1 coordinate 51,502, forward strand.
CGTGGTGGGCGCTATATTCGGCCAGACCGAGGGTCTGCTTGGCGAAGACCTCGATCTGCGCGATCTCCAGAGGACCGGCCGCGTCGGCAGGATAGACGTCCAGATAACCACGAAGAGAGGTGAGACAAAAGGCGAGATCCTCATATCATCCTCGCTTGACCGGGCAGAGACGGCGCTCCTTGCCTCGTCGCTTGAGACGATCGACAGGGTCGGGCCATGCACGGCCCACGTGAAGGTCGACCGCATCGAGGACATACGGGTGACGAAGCGGCGCAAGATCGTCGAACGTGCAAAAGAACTCCTCCTCGAGGACTTCGACGAAGGCGCCATAAGCAGCGATGACCTTCTTGATGAGGTCAGAGAGGTCATACGGATCGAGAAACTCGAGTACCTCGGCGAGGAAAGGGTGCACGCGGGCCCAAACGTCATGATCTCCGATGCCATCATCCTCGTCGAGGGGCGTGCGGATGTCATCAACCTCCTGCGCTACGGCATAAAGAACGCGGTTGCTGTCGAGGGGACGAACGTCCCGCGCGTCATCATCGACCTCTGCGCGCAGAAGACCGCAACAACCCTGCTCGACGGGGACCGTGGCGGGGAGCTGATCCTCCGCGAGCTCCTCCAGGTCGCCGAGATCGATTTCGTGGCGTATAGCCCGCGGGGGAAGAGCGTCGAGGAGATGAGTCGCAAGGAGATCGTCAAGGCTCTCCGGAACAAAGTGCCCGTCGAGGTGATCACCGAGCACATCACCGGCGAAGGGGCGGCAGAACGGCTGCCCCCGCCCGCCGGTCCCGCCGAGACGCAGCCTCCCGCCGGTGTGGGGGAGGTGGGCGGCAGCGAGCGGTCAGAGGTGCAGCAGCGAAGAGGCGGGAAGGAGGAGAGCCGGAGACCCCCATCAACCCTCGGCGAGCACATGGCCGACGTCAGAGACAGGAGGATTGCACGGTTCCTCTCCCCTGACTACACCGTCCTCATGGAGTCGAACGCCGCCGACGTCGAAGGGGCGCTCCAGAGACTCGACGGCGATGTCGAGGGGCTCGTCGTCGATCGCGTCGTCGACCAGAGGCTCCTCGATCAGATCGGAGGAAGAGACCTTGAATTCGTGGCTGCCCGTGACTTTAAAGGCATAATAAAGCGCCCCCTCTCCATCAGGCTTATAAAGATAGGGTGAGGATTATTCGGGGTGCAAATTTATATATGTTTATATCTACTATTTTTATCTCCGGGAGAGAATATGCACAAGGAAGAGTTAATCGCCTTACATGGGATTCTTACGGAGATTAAAGACTACTTTGAACTGGTGAACCCGGAGTTGAAGTTCTCTCAGTATTATGCTCTGAAGATAGACCCCTCTCAGGTGCATAAGAGCAAGATGGAACATAAATACGCAATATTCGTGCTCGGAACAGAACTTGCAAACGCCATGAAAGATGTGGAGTTCTCGTCATCGGGAAGGATCTCCGCCCGGATGAAGGAACTTGCCGAGAAGACATTAAAAGAGATCGAATACCTCCAGTGATGGGTTTCCCGCCAGTGCATCACCCATGGACGGGAACCCTCCCCGGCGCTCCTCTCCTCAAACCCGCATATCGCGCCGGCGCTCGATAAGGTACGCGGCCAGCAGCCTCGGTATCGGTGCAGCCATGCAGTGCCAGTTCGGTGTCCCGTTCACCTCAAGGACGGTGTATCCCTCCCCATCACGGAGGAGATCGACGCCGCAGTAGTCGATCCCGACCGCTGACGCCGATGCCTCGGCTATGGCCCGCATATCCTCATCGATCGGGACCGGCGTGCCTATCCCGCCCTGGTGGATGTTGTGCATCAGGCCCTCGGATACCCGGGTTATGGCGCCGACAGCCTCTCCGCCGATGACGAAGACGCGGAAGTCACGGTCGTTTGGCACGTACTCCTGCAGATACCACGGTCCCGGGCCGAGGTCATCGGGCTTTTCTGCGAGAAATATGCCGTTGCCGTCAAACCCGTAGAGCGGTTTATAGACGACCTTCCCGTGCCGCCGGAGGAACTCCCGCGCCTGCGCCTCCGAGCGCAGGTATGCCGTCTCCGGTGTCCGGATACCGTCACGGAGAAGGAGCGCGGTCGTCATAACCTTCGATGCACACGTGACGATGCTCTCAGGTGTGTTGATCACCTGGTTATGGAGCGAGATTACGCTCAGGGTCTCGAACTGATGCCCGTCCTGCCGGATCCCGCAGACCCATATGAGTTCGCCCTCAAGATCGGAGTTGAGAGGGTCGATCGTGCTGATATCGAGGATCCTGCACCGGGCACCGGCTCTCTCCAGCTCCCGCATAACAGCGCCGGTCGAGTTATCGTCCGGTGTATCGGTTGGTTTTGGTACAATGTGGATCATAGGCTTCGCATCCCGCACACGGTTCACTCCAGGGGTTTTTCAGTACTCTTTTGTACCTCGCCGGATATAATCAGTGAGTATGGATATGGTGCAGAAGGGCCAAACCGCCATCATAGGGTGTGGAAACCCTCTCATGGGAAACGACGGGGCGGGGATCCAGCTGATGCGCCTCTTTGAGGGGAGGTACCCGGGCGTCGACGCGATCGACGGCGGCACCGGAGGTTTTGGCCTCATACCCCTTATGGAGGGGTATGAGAAGGTCGTGATAGTCGATGCGGTGACGGGCATAGGCGACCATATAGGCGATGTCATCACGTTTGAGACACCGCCCTCAGGGGACATTCCCGCATGCGCACTCCATGACATAAGTGTCGGCGAGGCGGTGACGATCGCCCGCGAACTCGGGTATATCGCAAAGGTCGTGATCATAGGTATCGAGGTGGGCGGCATACGGGCGTTTAGCCAGGGTTTAGACCCGGCGGTCGAAGAAGGAGTCAGGATTGCCGAGAAAGAGGTCCTCAGGGTCCTGCACGGGCGGGCAGATGGGCCTCGCGGCTCTCTCACCCGCAAGGATGGAGAGGGCGGATCTCAGAGCCCCTCTCCAGTGCAGGATGACTCACATGTGCGGCGATGATATATACGGCCGCAAGAAGATCAGGTCTGTTTCCGAAGATATAAATAGTAAGATTTATCTCATACAACGGTATTGAGGTTGTCCGTATGCAGCTGCCAAGAGGCCGGTTTCATCGCCTCCTCAAGTCCACGACATCACACAACCTGATGGAGGAGATGGCATCCGCACGGTTCACCGGGATCTGCACCATCATCCTTGGCAGGGAGAGTGCTGTCCTGGTATTGAACGAAGGTCTGGTGGTGCTTGCCGAATATGGGGGCATAAAAGGGCAGCACGCACTGGATGCAGTATTGAAGAGCGAAGAGAGCGAAGCGGCGGCAGAGTTGAACCTCCTGACGCCTGAACAACTGCGGCTCGCCAGGGAGTTCAACGAGCCGTTTGCGATCGCCGATAAGGTGAAAAGACCTTCACCGGCAAAGAACACCGACGGAAGGGCAAACCCGACCGCCGGATCGATGGGCTCCACCCCGGCGCAGAAGCATCGCCGGGAACCGGCGGGGGAGCAGCAGAAAAACTCCGTTCCGGGCAGAAAACCCGAAGATTGGGGGGTTACGGCATCTCCATCCGGGGATGACGATATCGAGATGCTCATACAGAACATGGAAGAGATGGACATGGAGCAGTTCATCAGCAGTTTCAGGGTGAGCTGCAAGGATATGCTCAGAAGAATTCATCTCGACCACCTCATCCAGGAAAAAGACACGTAAACAAGCAGGAGTTGATAACAGAGATGGATTTAGTGGATATCATACAGATCTACCTCGCCATCATACTGGTGACGATGGCAGCCGGCTTTGCCGTTGTCCTGTACTTCCTTTCGAGGATCTCCCGTGCCCTTGCCGGGCAGGGACACGGAAGCGCTGCCGGAATCGGGGGAGAACCGGCGGGCAACATGCGGCCGGCCGCTATCAAACCCGCAGGTCCGCCCGGCGATATAGATCCTGGGGTTGTAAGGAGCCTGGAGGATTACATGGGTGCGATCAGCAGGAAGTACCGCCTTGCATCCTTCACGCTGGCAACCGCAGATGGCCTCCTGATCGGTTCGACAAGACCCGGCAGCGAGGGCGAGGCCGCCCGGTGCAGCCACCTCTACGCCAGGGGAAAGTTGCAGGATGAGACCGGAGCAGAACTCCTTGGCATCCCCCACCGCGGGGAGACGGTCGTAGGCATCGTCCGCCCTTCGGAGCACCTCTCTGGCGAACTTATGAACGCACTTGAACAGGACACCCGGGATGCCCTGCAGCGCTGGGTGTAAGGCCTGCGTGCCTTATATACGATAACGAGTGATTCCATGGTGAAAGTCTACACGATTGCATCCGGCAAAGGCGGCACCGGCAAGACGACGGTTACAGCAAACCTGGGGCCGATGCTGGCCCGGTACGGGAAGAAGACATGCATACTCGATGCCGATGTCGGGATGGCAAATCTCGGGCTCATACTCGGGCTTGAGGATCTGCCGGTGACCCTGCACGAGGTGCTGGCAGGTAAAGCCCGCGTCCGCGACGCCATATATGACGGGCCGTTCGGCGTGAAGGTGGTGCCGTGCGGGCTCTCCCTGCAGGGGTTCCAGCAGTCAAAACCTGACCGGTTAAAAGATGTCATGACCGACCTCGTGAGCGAGTTCGATCTCCTGATACTTGACGCTCCCGCAGGTATAAGCCGGGACGGTGTCATACCGCTGACGATCGCCGACGGGGTGATCCTGGTTGCAAACCCCGAGATCTCCTCGATCGTCGATGCCCTGAAGACGAAGATCCTGACCGAGACGATCGGCGGGCATATCGAAGGTGCTATCATCAACAGGGTTGCCGGCAGCGGGGACGAGTTCAACCGCGCACAGATGGAGAAACTCCTCGGAGTCCGGGTGCTCGGTATCGTTCCCGAAGACCCAAACGTCAGGCGTGCATCGGCCGGTAGAACGCCTATCGTGGTGAAGTATCCCGACTCCGACGCATCGAGGGCATTCAAGCGGATATCCGCCGACGTAGCCGGCACCGATTACGTCGAGGAGAAGGCGCCGGCAAAGCGGGAAGGGTTCGTAGACCGGCTTGCCCGTGCCCTCTTCCGGGCAAAAGCGTGATGCGCGAGCGATCGCGTATCACGATCACCGCTGAAAAGAGGGGAGCAGGGCACCGGGCGGAGTAGCCTGCTTGGTCCGCATGGATGGGCAGCGGATAGCAAGGAACCACCACACCCTCCGGAAAGGAGCCATGCCCGGGCATAACCGATCCATAGCCTGGGGCTTTCCGTTGCCTCTGTCCTTGAGAGAACCGTATAAAGATACGAAATCCTGTATATCATATACGGTGCAGGATCCGTGCAACGAAAGGAATTATATATAAGCACATTTTAATAGCAGGAAGTGGTAATCACAACCTGAGGCTCACAATGGATATAGTTGTGGATAAGGATGCGTGTGTCGGATGCGGTCTCTGCGTCAAAGATTGCCCGATGCACGTGTACGAACTCCGGGATAGCGTGAGTGTTCCGGTCAGGCCAAATAACTGCATGGGGTGCCTGTCCTGTCACGAGATATGTCCGGCCCAGGCACTAAAACACCACGGCATATACCCCTCCCGGAGACATTACATCGACATCAAGGTCTGCGAGATGCTTCGGAAGGTGATCTGATGGGCACAGGTTACATAGACGAACTCCACGAGACCTTCCGCTCCGATCTCATATACCGGCCGGAGGATATACCCCTTGACTGCACACCCCGGCCAAAAGAGATGGAGCAGACGCTTCACGGCGTGATGAAACTCAACGGCCTCGTTATCAGGTCGCTTGAAGAGATCGCCGGCAGAGGAGCCAATGCGGTCACATACCGGGCGGGGAAGAAATTTGGCCACGAGGTCGCCAGGTACTTCCAGAAGCGTGAAGACGTCGAGGGAGCGCTCCACGAACTCTCCGACCTTCTTCGGGGTCAGTACTCCTTTGAGATCTGGAAACCCGAAGATAAGGAGAAGTTCATCATAGAGGAGAACGGCGAGACCTTCATTTACCTCGTCTTTCACGACTGCATCGTCCGCCAGACGCTCCGGCGTAACGGCCTCGAACAGGGCGGCCCGCTCTGCCAGACCCTCTACGGCTACGTCGTGGGCGCAGTCGAGGAGATAACCGGCCGGAAAGCCAGACTGGAGATCGTCCACACAGGCCCGAACGCCTGCCTGAAGAAGCTGATCCTGAAATGAGGCTGAAACATGAAGATCGCCATTGAAGAATTAGCCGGGTGCTCGGGATGCACGATCGCGGTCCTCGATCTCCATGAGATGCTCCTTGATATCATTGCAAAGGCAGATATCGTCTACTCCCCGGTGATCATGGATGCAAAAGAGCCTCCCGAGGGTATCGATATAGCGTTCGTGACGGGGGCCGTCAGGAACGAGGAGAACCGTGAGCGCCTTGAGAAGATCCGGAAACGGGCAAAGACGCTTGTTGCTCTCGGGACATGTGCCTGTTACGGAGGGATATCGGGCCTCTCGATGCTGAGCTCAAACCAGGACATCTTCTCCTGCGTCTACCGCGAGGTGGAGACGGTAAAGCCCGGCGGCGTTATACCGACGGATGTGCCGCCGTTCCTCTATCGGGCGTTTGCCGTGGGCGACCTCGTGAAGATCGATTACTACATAACGGGCTGCCCCCCAAAAGAAGCGTTCTTAAAGAAGATCATACCGGCGATGGTCACCGGGGATACCCTTGAGCTCTCACGGAAATCCGTCTGTTCGGAGTGCGACAGGACCATGGGGCCGGTCGAAAAATGGGCGCTCCTTCGGCGGCATGAGGGTGTTCCCGACCGCGAACACTGCCTGCTCGGACAGGGCTACCTCTGCCTTGGGAGCGTCACCTTCGGCAGGTGTGGGGCGGCGTGCCCGAAGAACAACATACCATGCCACGGATGCAACGGCCCGTCTCTTGACATCCTCCGCGAACCCTGCCGCGACATATACGGCATGATGGTTCGGAGGATATCAGATCTCACCGATAGACCGCAGAAAGATGTGGAGAAGGAACTCTACGACGTTGCCCACACGATGTATGCCTTTACCATTGGGAGCCTGATCATGGAGGATAAAGAATCATCAAAGATACGCGATCTCGTCAAGGAGAGAAGCCGATGAAGGAGATCACGATCAGCCCGGTGACAAGGGTCGAGGGTCACGCCGGCGTAAGGATCTATATCGATGACCGGGGAGAGGTCGACTCAGCCCACTTTCAGGTCGTAGAGCTCAGGGGGTTTGAGAAGTTCCTCGTCGGGGCGGCGATCGAGGAGGCGCCCCGGATCACTCCCCGGATATGCGGCATATGCCCCTCGGCGCACCACATAGCGGCAGCAAAGGCGACCGACCGGATCTTTGGCGTTGAGGCGCCCCAAACCGCAAAAAACCTCCGCGAGCTCCTCAATCTCGGCCAGTTCATCCACTCCCATGCCCTCCACTTCTTCATGCTTGCGGCTCCTGACTTCATCCTGGGCCACGATGCGCCGCCGGAGGAGAGGAACGTCATCGGGCTTGCCCGCCATTCGCCGGAACTCGCGAAGAAGGCGATAGCGGTCAGGAAGTTCGGCCAGCGCCTGACGGAAGCGGTCGGCGGCAAGCCCATCCACCCGTCAAACGCTCTCCCCGGCGGCATGTCGGCGCCGCTCACGGAAGGGAGGAGGGCCGAACTCGCCGTTATGGCAGGCGGAGCCCTCGATATCGCTCGCGAAGGATGGGATATAGCAAGGAACCTCCTCGATGGCATCGATACGGAGATCGGCGCCGTCAGGACCGGGTTTATCGGCATGACTAACCACGGTCTCTACTCGACCTGCGAGGGGCCCGTTGCCATGATTGGTCCTGACGGGGGCCGGATCGGTTCGTTCACGGGCCAGGACTACACGAACTTCATAGAAGAGTACTCGGAGGACTGGTCCTACCTGAAGTTTGCACGGCTCAAGGGCAAAGACTACTACCGGGTCGGGCCGCTTGCCCGGCTCAACATAGCCGGAAAGATGGGGACCGAACATGCCGACGCCGCCCTTGCGGAGTACCGCAAACGGTTCGGCACCACAACCCAGGCCACGCTTGCCTACCACCTGGCCCGCTACATAGAGTTCATCGCTTCCTGTGAACGGGCGGTTGACCTGCTTGCAGACCCCGGCATCACCGGCTCTGATATCCGGACTCCGGTGGGAGAGGTTGTGAACCGGCGCGGCGTCGGGATCATCGAGGCTCCCCGGGGAACCCTGATCCACGACTACACCGTGAACGAGGCCGGCATCATCGAGCGGTGCAACCTGATCGTCGCGACCTGCCAGAACAACTATGCGATCGACCGGGGCGTGGAGGATATGGCGCGCCGGGTGGTTAAGAACGGGGTGTTGAGCAAAGGAGCAGCTAACCGTATAGAGATGATCATAAGGGCGTACGACCCCTGCATATCGTGCGCAACGCACGCTATCGGGCGGATGCCCCTCCGGATCGAGTGTATGAGAAGAGCCTGAGGTGTCTTGAGTCATGTTACGGCAGATTCTTGGAGAATTCCTGAAACTTGATGGTGTCACCGCCGCGGTCGTGGCGGGACGGGATGGCTTTGTGATCGAGAGCGTTGTTGCCGGCGATGTGGACGTCGAGGCCCTCGGCGCCATGGCATCGACAGGCATGGGAACGTCTGAGGCTATGAGCAACGAACTCGGGAAGGGCGAGATGCACCAGATGCTCGTCGAGCTCGAGAACGGGCCTATCCTCCTCTCTCCTCTCTCCGAGGACGAGCTTATCGCCATCGTGGCGAACGCAAACGTCAACGTAGGGCGGATCCGGTATGAACTGAAGAAGAACAGGGACCGCATAACCGCTGCACTGTGAGACGATGCTGCCCGATGGCGTCTCACTGGGACGGTTGCAGGGGTCCCTTTCGTCCCTTGCTTCCATCAGCCCCCGCTTCACGGGAGCGGTGCGTATCAGAGATGCCGGAGGGACCGGTTTTCTCCTGACCCGGAGCGGGAACCCCTACGCAGCCGCGTTTGAGGATACCGGGAAGAACCTCCTTCTCAGCGGAGACGGGGCCTACCGCTATCTTCTCGGCCGGCCGTCGCTCAACTACGAACTCAGCGCCTACACAGCCGAAGAGACCGCGACGGCCCGGGAAACCTCCCGGGAGATGGGATGCCTTATCAGCGGAGATGGCGTAGCGTCTGCTGCCCGAGTCGAACATGGGAATACGGATCGCCTGGACAGGATCGCGCGGCAGCCGGGGGTGATTGCCGTCTCGGTCTTCCATGAAGGGTTTGCCCTCCAATCTCTCGGCTCCGCGGACTTTGATCAGGTGGCTGCGGTCGCTGAAGACCTGCTTCGCGCCGGCACCCGTATCACCGCCGATATGGATATGGGGGATCTGGCCCAGGTGATCCTTGAGACACCGGCGGGAAAACTTATCATCGCACCCCACGGCGACCTTTCCCTCTGCATACTCGCAAAACCCGACGCCAACCTCGGCCTGATCCGACTCTCCATCCGGGGCGGACCTGACTGAGGAGAGGGGAACCCTCCTCATACCCGCAGATTGATATCCCGGCAGATTGAAAGGAGGTCATGCAACCCCGGATAACACCAGGAGTACAGCCGGCTATAGCCGGGCTCCCGGCCCGATCGCTCCGCCGCCGTGAGGTGACCGGAGAATGAGGTATTACCCCGTCCATTCCGGCTACCCGCCATATACCCGCGTGAATCCGGCGATCGAAGCGGCTTTTGCAGAGCACGGCAGAGGGGGAATCCAGATGCCGCCAAAGATATACGTGACCCTTGTCGAGAGCGGGGATTTCCGGACGATGCCCGCATACATACCGGCGCTCGGGATCGCCGGGGTGAAGGTCGTCAACGTCCACCCAAACAACCGCTCACGGGGCCTTCCTACCGTCATGGCCCTCACGGAGATCATCGATGTGGAGACAGGCATGCCGCAGGCGATCGTCAACGCCACCGAGCTCACGGCGATGCGCACCGGGGCGGCGGGCGCCATAGCGGCGAAACACCTTGCGCCCCGGCGCCCCGTCACCCTCGGCGTCGTGGGTGCCGGGCGGCAGGCGGAGGCGCTCGTCGAGGCGACGGCGGCTATGATCCCGATTGATGAGATCCGGGTCTGGAGCAGGACGGAGAAGAGTGCAGAGGCGTTTGCGGCGCACTATGCGGGTTACAACGCGATACGTGCCCCTATAGAGCGCGTCTGTGACTGCGATGTCCTGAATACGACGACGCCGGCAAGAAAGCCGCTCGTTATGGCAGACTGGGTCCGGGAGGGGACGCACATCAACGCCATCGGCGCCGATGCCCCGGGCAAACAGGAACTTGACCCTCTGCTCCTTGCAAAGGCGGAGGTCTTTGTCGACGATATCGGCCAGGCGGCACACTCAGGAGAGATCAACGTCCCGATCAGCACCGGCCTCTACGATGCCGGGATGATAGCGGGAACCCTCGGCGAGGTCGTCATAGGGAAGAAGTGGAGATCGTCGCCCGGCACCATAACGGTATTTGACTCCACCGGGCTTGCCATACAGGACCTTGCCATAGCCGCCCTTGTCATTGAGGGCGGAGATGGTTACGAACTGCCGTTTCCCTGACATGACCGGAAAGGCAGGGGACGAACGCAGCAGCCCGCCGGTGGCATCGCCGCGATCACGCAAATGCGCCGGCCGGGGAAGGGACGGTGACCTCCTTCCCTGACGGTGCGATGGGCCGTTACTCGTCCTGTGAGGGTTGGGCGAAGGCCCTCCAGACCTGTTCGCGGTAGACCGGGCCGCTGTTGTATGTGCAGAACGGTATAAGGCGGCCATCGGGGGTTGCGTAGTGTATGCAGCACCGCTGCACCCGGGATATATCGTAGTTGTATTTATCCATGAAGTGCATCGTGCCTATGAAGAGGGCGTTCCAGTGGAACTCGCGCAGGGCCTCGAAGTTCTGCTGTATGAGGGTTTTGCCGATCAGTTTCACGAACTCCCCGGTATTTTTCTGTTCCGCTCTCCGCGTGGATGTGTAGAGATCCTTGACCCCCTCGACAAGGGTGACGTACTTGTTGATCGACCCGCCTTTCGCGAGGTTTGTCCCCATCTTGTTGACCGACTCAAAGAAAGCATCGACATCGACCATCTTGTTGACCGGGACCAGCCCCTCATCGGTGACGAAGACGTATGTCGCCGCACCGCAGTGCTGGTGCGTGGTGAACGTGACCTGGGGTTTGCCCGTATACGCCTCGACGAGCTCGGATATAGGGACGACACAGGGTACCGGGTAGAAGTACTCCTTCCGGATCACGCCGTCCGTCTGCTCCTCGATCCGATCCGCAAGTTCCGGGATGGTGATCCGCTCTTTTCGCACGTCATCCTCGCTTGCGGCCCCGGTGAACGCGACCGGCTGGAAGTTGACGCCCCGGATGGTCTTGATGTGTTCTGCCGCGTACCTGATGATGGCGCCCACCTCGTGGTCGTTTCGGCCTTTTATGACCGTTGGGACCAGCACAACGCCCATGCCGACCTTCTCGCAGTTCTCTATGGCCTGCCGGTCGCTTGCGAGTTTCGGGTTCGTCTCGCGGGTCACGCCATCAAAATGCAGGTAGACGGTTGAGAGCCCCGCCTCCTTCAGTTTTGAAGCGTAGTCGGGCTCCCGGGCAAGCCTGATGCCGTTTGTGGCGACCTGCACCTGGTAGAGCCCGATCTCCTTTGCCTTTCGTATGAGGTCGGGGAGATCGTCGCGCATCGTCGGTTCGCCGCCCGAGAACTGGACGGCAGGGGTCGGGACGGGTTTTTCCTCCCGCAACATGCGTAGCATATCGACGATCTGGTCGAAGGTCGGCTCGTATATGTAGCCGCATGCCCGGGCGTTTGCAAAGCAGAAGTCGCAGTTGAGGTTGCACCGGTTCGTCAGGTCTATGTTTGCAAGCAACGTCGTTGACCGGTGGTTTGAACAGATGCCGCAGTCGTTGGGGCATCCTGCCGGAGAAGCGTCCTTTTGTGGGTTTGTCACTCCTTTTCCGATGCGCTCGTAAGCCTCAAACCTCCTGTACATATCCGCGTCCGACCAGTAGAGAGCTCTATACGCGCCATGAACCGGGCAGGTACGGACCAGCCAGACCTTCCCCTCTTCCTCAACGATATCGGCATCGAGCACGTTGCCGCACGTCGGGCAGAGGCTTTTTGTCTTTTTTATAAGCATTCTCTCACCGTGCCCATCTTTTTCTTCGTATCTCATATTTCGACACTTTAATCTTTATAATTACTGATTGTACTGAATATTGACACTGATCGGTGCAGACATCGGTTACTGGGCCTTCTCTGGCCTTGCGGCGCTGTGGATCATGCTCCCGGCCTACGTGCCGAACTCGGCGGCGGCGCTCTTTGGCGGTGGAACACCTATCGACTCTGGCAGGGTGCTTGGAGACGGTAAGCGGATCTTTGGCGACGGCAAGACATACCGGGGATTCCTCGGGGGCGTAATCTCAGGGGTGCTGGTGGGTCTTGCTGAGATCTGGGCAGCCACCGCGTTCGGCCTGGTCACACTTCCCCACCAGACCGTCATCTCCGTTACGCTGCTCGCAACAGGCGCGCTCCTTGGCGATCTCGCCAAGAGCTTCCTGAAAAGGAGGCTGGGTAAGGAGCGGGGCGAGTCTTGGTTCCTGGCCGATCAATACGATCTGGTTATAGGTTCATTCCTGCTCATCCTCCTGATTTACCCGGAGTGGTTCTTTGAGAATATTACATTACCCATTGCAGTCTGGATCATCGTCATGACACCCCTCCTTCACCGCGTGGTGAACATTATAGGCTATTACATCGGAGTTAAAGATGTACCATGGTGAACCTGATTGCAAAACTGTTGCTGAAGAGCGGAGCTATCGAATTCGGGGACTTTCTCCTTGCCTCGGGTGTCCGGAGCTCATACTACATCGACATCAAGGCCGCAACGACGAACCCGACGATCCTTGCGGCGATAGGAAAGGCCATTGCCGAAGGGTGGGAGTTTGATATGGTGGCCGGCGTGGCGGTCGGTGCCGTCCCGATAGCCGTCGCCGTCTCGCTTGCAAGCGGCCGGCCCTACGCCATAGTCAGGAAAGAGGAGAAGAGCCACGGCAAGGCCGGGGCGATCATAGGTGACGTTGCCGGAAAAAACGTCCTCCTCGTCGAGGATGTGACCACATCTGGGGGAAGCGCGCTCTACGGTCTTATGGCCCTGCGTGCCGCGGGTGCAGAGGTCAACCGGGTCGTGACCGTCGTTGACCGGGAAACAGGGGCCCGGGAGGCGCTCGCAGAGAAAGAGGCGTCTCTCCTGGCACTTGTGCGGGTCAGCGAGCTGCTGAACGGATAAACATTTTTTAAGAGCGAGCAAATAGATGGTCATGAAACTACTCGTTGTGGGTGGTGGTGGCAGAGAGCATGCGATCACCAGGGCGCTTTCCTGCAACAGTGACGTGAAACTCTTCTCTGTCATGGCGCGAAAGAACCCGGGAGTCGCCCGGCTCGCGGAGCAGGTGCTTCTCACCGACGAGACAGATATCCGCGATATCGTCAGATTCGCCACCAATAACGATCTTGATGCTGCGGTCATAGGGCCGGAAGCGCCCCTTGAGGCGGGCATAGTCGATCACCTCGAGGCCGCAGGGATACCCTGCGTGGGGCCGACCCGGGCCGCGGCCCGTATCGAGACGGATAAGGCGTTCTGCCGCCGGCTGATGGAGCGGCACGGCATAGCGGGGTGTCCGGAGTACCGGGTCTTCCACGACCCTGAGGAGGCCGGGCGGTTCATCAAGGCCTACGACGGCGATCTCGCCATCAAGCCCATAGGGCTTACCGGGGGGAAGGGTGTGCGGATCATGGGCGAGCATACCGATGCGGCGGGGGCAGTCAGGTATATACGGGATATTGGCGGAGATGTCGTTTTGGAAGAGCGGCTCATCGGGGAAGAGTTCACCCTTCAGGCGTTCGTCGACGGCAAGCATCTCGTGCCCATGCCGCTTGTCCAGGACCATAAACGGGCTTATGAAGGCGATGTTGGGCCGAACACCGGCGGGATGGGTTCATACACCCTCTCCGACCACATGCTTCCCTTCGTCGCCCGTGCGGACTACGAGGAGGCACTCAGGATCATGGAGGATACGGTTGCGGCCATGCGAGATGAGGGGACGCCGTACCGGGGGATCCTCTACGGCCAGTTCATGAACACCCGCGAGGGCCCGAAGGTCATCGAGTTCAACGCCCGCTTCGGTGACCCCGAGGCGATGAACGTCCTCTCCATCCTCAGATCTGATCTCCTCGGGATCGCCTGCCATATCATCGAGGGAGACCTCTCGCCGGCACACGTCCGGTTCTCAAACGAGGCGACGGTCTGCAAGTATATAGTCCCCGAGGGCTACCCCGATGCCCCGGTGGCGAGGCAACCCATCAACCTCGGCGATTACGGAGACGCCCTCCTCTACTGCGCAAACATCGAGGAGGAGGATGGAGCGCTCTACACCGGGACATCGCGGACGCTCGCGTTCGTCGGTAGAGGCGAGACACTCGAGGAGGCCGAGGCGATTGCCGAGAGGGCGGCATCATCCGTCACCGGACGCATCTTCCACCGCAGGGATATCGGCACCCGGGAAGTCCTCGATAGACGGTGCCGGCACATGAAGGAGGTTACATGAAGAAAGATTTTCTCTCGATCACTGATATCGACGGGTATGAACTTGAGAGCATCGTCTCTGACGCGATGCACTTAAAGCAGCTGAAGTCTGCAGGGACCGCACATGAATACCTGAGGGGAAAGAGCCTCGGCATGATATTTGAGAAGCCATCCACGCGCACAAGGGTCTCGTTTGAGGTGGGTATGACCGATCTCGGCGGCCACGCGCTCTTCTTAAACCCGACGGATCTGCAGCTTGGGCGGGGCGAGGTGATCAAAGATACGGCACGGACGCTTGCCCGCTACACCGATGCGGTGATGATCCGCGCCTACTCCCACGCGACCATCGAGGAGTTCGCCCGGTATTCGACAGGTCCTGTCATAAACGGATTGTCCGACCGCCTGCACCCCTGCCAGGTGCTGGCCGACATCATGACCCTAACCGAGCGGTTTGGCGACCTGCACGATCTGAGACTGGCCTGGATCGGGGATGGCAACAACGTCTGCAACACCTGGCTCCTCTCATCGGCCATGACCGGTATGGAGATCGTGGTCGCAAGCCCCCCGCGTTACCGGCCAAAAAACGCCCTCATCAACGAGGCGCGGGCAGCCGGCGGCAGGATCACCATCGTCACGGACCCTGATGAGGCGGTCAGAGACGCGGATGTCCTCTATACCGACAGCTGGATCTCCATGGGCGACGAGAAGGAGCGCGCCGAACGCCTTGCAACCCTCAGGAATTACACAATAGATTCCCGCCTCCTTGCCCGTGCGCCACCTGACGTACCCGTGATGCACTGCCTCCCCGCCCATCGCGGAGAGGAGATCACCGATGAGGTTATGGATGGATCGCAGAGCATCGTCTGGGATCAGGCCGAGAACCGGCTCCACGCGCAGAAGGCGCTTCTCCTGCGGATGATCGCCGGCGGCATTCCCCGGGCCTGAGCGACGGCCGGATGATATTTTTTTCCGGGGAGAGATCACCGGCACTGCCGGTGGATACGAAAATAGTGGGTTTATCCCTCGATGAACTCTTTGAGCCGGGCAAAGAGATACTTCTGCACCTCTTCGACGACCTCTCTTCTGCCGCGAAACGCAAGCAGTTCCCTTGTATCTCCATCCATATTCGCAAACGTCATCTTCTGCGGCCGCCGCACCACTTCCACGTCGTACTTCTCGGCGACATCATACAGCATCTTCCGTGGCACGCCCGGGGGGACGAGCAGATCGTAGAGTTCTTCCTCAACCATCGTTTATCCTGTCCTACTTACCTATTTTGATCCGGCGGGACATAATACATGGCCCTCCCCGCACGCCGCCGAGCGGGGCCTTTGGCTTCCCAAGAGAGTTCATGCACCGCCCCATAAGAGCCGCACCCCGGGCAAGGCCGTCGTCCACGAAGACCAGATGGTCGTTTGGTACATCATAGAGGTTCCGCTCGGTGATGCCCTCGATGATGTATTCGGGTTTCCTCCCCGATATCGCCGCCCGCCCTGTGAACCCTATCGACGAGTTCGGCGGGACAAGCCCCCTTCCGATGGCGACATCGACGAGCCGGAGCGCCATCCTCGCACAGACCCGGTCGACGACCTCGGTCAGCATACCCATGCCGTGCTTCTCGTAGACCTCGTGCCCGATCTCCTCAAGGGCCGGCGTCTCGTTCCCGTTTACACCCGTGTCGCATCCTATGAGGGCGATGCCCGACCTGTCGGCCATCTCCGCGCAGACCGGCACCCGCCCAAACCTCGTCCGGTCGGGAGGGACGATCCGTATATCGATGTGTTCGTGGCATCGGTCTACGTAACTCTCGACGACCGAGCGTTTCCTGCCCCCGAACGCGCCTCTGATGCTGTGGTCGCCAAAGAGGTCGAGGGCCGTCCCCGTCCGCCCCTTCACGAGCCCGGTGCCCCTGACGATGGCATCCGGTATGGCCCCGGCAAGCCCGCAGAAGTTCCCGATCGTCTGGGCAAACGGGTTTGGATCGTCGCGGGCAACATCGCTTGTGATCCGCCCATCAAGCGTTGTCCCAAAGTCGATGGATATGCAGGGGTTTCGGAAGTCGACCGCTGTCCACTTGGCACCCTCCTTGATCCCCGCCATTGCAAGTTCGCCCTCCATCTCGTTTGCCACCATCTCGACGCCGGTGCATCCGACAGGCGGCACGACACCGGCCACTGCACCTACAAAGACCACCCGGTCGGCAAACGAGAACTGCCTGAGTTTCGGCGGGAGGTTGTCGATCGACATCGGGGGCGTCATCTTCCGCGGA
The DNA here is from genome assembly GCA_964413225.1 of uncultured Methanoculleus sp. Lineage (GTDB taxonomy): Archaea > Halobacteriota > Methanomicrobia > Methanomicrobiales > Methanoculleaceae > Methanoculleus. Next base: position 68,406 of record CAYPRO010000006.1, read on the forward strand.
GGAACTCCGGCGGCAAGGCAGCCGTTTGCAAGGGCGATAACAAAGTCCCCGACCTGATCGGGGGAATCCATCGCCGCCACGACGCCGGTGCTCCTGACGACGAAGTCAAGATCGGTCTGTATGCTCAGGTGAGCATCGCTGTGACATTGGATCAGGGTATCGCGCACTAAATCCGTGACCGACTCCCGGGTCAGCGCTGTGCCGTCCAGGGTCTCCCCAAAGATCGTCTCGCCGGGTCTTGGGGGCCGGACATCCCGGCTCATGGTCACGGTTTTGTTGAGGACGTATGACCTGCCCGTCTCCAGGTTCGTGCCGGTCAGAATGCACTTTGTCGTTGTATTGCCCATCTCAACAGACGCCACTATAAAATAGGGTTTCACCCTGTACTCGGGAACTCCTTCGCCCGGCCCGTGGGTGAGTGATGGCGGCGGCGGGCTTTCGACGATATGTGGCGTAGGTTTGAAAAAGCGCTCCAAAAAGCGGGCACACATAGTAGTCTTTTCCTCTTCAGCCTGCTTATAATTTTCTATACACCCCCACATGCCCGGAGAGCAGGAAGAGATGAATCGTCAGGGCAGATCCCGCCTGCGGGCCGGGCGGTCGTGTACCGATCCTGCCGGGCCGATTCGGATGAAAGGTCGGAAGGCTTGCACGCATACGGTGGTGATGCTGCCCGGCATGGTGGATGACAGCATCTGCAACACGCGCCAGGGGCCAGATTGTGTGCGAGGGATGCACCGATTTTCCGCCCGAACCGGGAGAGTCATTTATATACCGATGGCACCGATAACCTCATCACCGGAATGGTTCAGGCGCCTTGCCGCGCCCGGCCCGTTCCCAGGGAGAGGTGAACCGTATGGTTGCGCTTTCAAACGAGGTTAAGGATATACTTGTCAGGACAAAAGTCATGCCTATGGCCACCGCATCAAAGAGCGGCATCCCGAACGTGGCGCCTATGGCATCCATACAGCTTGTGGGCGACGATACCGTCTGGATCATGGATAACTACATGGTCAAGACACTGGAAAACCTCAAAGAGAACCCTGTAGTGGCCCTCTACTTCTACGACCAGGATACCAAGCGTTGCTTTCAGATAAAGGGTTCGACGGAGATCAGGACATCCGGCCCCGATTATGAGAAGTTCCGTGACCAGGTGAAGACAAAGAGCCACAAATACCCGGCAAAATCGCTCATAGTCATCAAGATCACCGATGTCTTTGAGTGTACGCCGGGAAAAGAGGCGGGAAAGAAGGTGCTCTGAGCACCCCTTCAGCATTTTTTGAGGTTTTTGAGCAGGCGCGCCTGCAGTCCGAAGTAATTCGAGAATCCGACGGCGTGGTTCTGGTCGATCGTCGTCGAGTCGAATGAGACAAGGTCATCCGAATAGAGGCCGGCATCCGAGCTCCGGCCGAGCACCGAGAGGCTGCCCTTGTAGAGCGCTATATCCACGGCACCGTTCACACGCTCCTGTGTCGTATCGATGAACGCGTTGAGAGCATAGAAGAGCGGTTCGTGCACAAGCCCCATATAGGCAAGTTCCGACCATTTATCGTCGACGATATGCTTGAACGCAAGCTCTGCGCGGGTCAGGGTGAGACGCTCAAGGTCGCGGTGCGCTGCAAGGAGGACGGTCGCGGCCGGGTGCTCGTATATCTCGCGGGCCTTCAGGCCGAGGATCCGGTCTTCGATCATATCATTGCGGCCCACGCCGTTTCTGCCGGCTATCCGGTTCAGCTCCCGGATCAGGGCGATGCCGGGGAGCCGTTTACCGTTGAGGGCGACAGGGGCTCCCTGCTCGAACTCGATCCTGATCTTTTCGACAGCATCAGGAGCTTTCTCTGGTGATACTGTCCAGGCGTATATCTCCTCGGGCGGGTGAAAGGCCGGGTTCTCGAGCCTGCCGCCCTCGATGCTCCGGCTCCAGCAGTTCTCATCGACGCTGTAGGGGTTCTCTTTCCCGACGCTCACCGGGACGTTGTGCTCCTGCGCGTAGCAGATCTCCCACTCGCGGGTCAGGTTCATCTCCCGCATAGGTGCAATGATCTCGTAGCCTGCAGACCTGAATATGAAGTCGAACCGGAGCTGGTCGTTTCCTTTGCCGGTGCACCCATGCGCAACCGTCGTGGCCCCTTCTTTCTCTGCGATCTTCACGATCTCTTCGGCGATCAGAGGGCGCGCGAGGGCCGTGCCCATCGGATAGCCCTCATAAGACCCGTTTGCCCGTATCGAGGGGAAGATACAGTCCGCTATGAACTTCTCCTTTGCATCGATGGTGTAGTGGTTATCCGCAAGCATCCGGCCCTTCTCGGTTGCCCGGGCTACTTCCTCCTCGGGCTGGCCCACGTCGACGGCGACGGTGACGATCTCGCCAAACCCATAGTGCTCGCGCAGGAGGGGAATACAGACGGAGGTATCAAGACCTCCCGAAAACGCTAAGACGACTTTTTTCTTTTCCATACTGATCTCCGCGTTCCTTGTTTTATCGGATAGCGACTCTCTGATAATCTACAGTGATATGACCTCTCATCCGATAAAACCACATGATGCCCCTTTTGCCACAGGCATACCGGATGAAAAGATTGGGGGCCATTTTCATACGAAAGAAAAGGTATGGAGGGGTGCGCTGGTGGGGGTAGGAACGATCCCTGGTATACAGAAATGACGACATATTTCGTAAGCACAATCGACAACTCACACGGATCGTCACCGCCAAAATCTTTGAAGATAAGGCGACATGATGCACCAGGTAGGCTTCGCGATATTTGCTCGATCTTATGGAACGGCTGCACCAGGGGTATATCTCACGCCTTAGGGAAAAAAACAGTGCAGCCCTTAAAAGGGTCAGACGAATGAAAGAGGATACGAGGGCCGTATCTACAGGTTCCCGGCAGAATGTTGGGGCAGGACGTTACTCCGCCTGCAGGATCTCGATGATTTGATCGATAACCGACGTGACGACCGGATCGTTGAGATGGCCAGCCCGGTAGAGGGTCAGATTGATGTTAGCGGAAAACAGCCGATTTGGTCGGATGTTGCTCGGTTTACGGAGCGTTCCCTCCACAAAATCCGTATCGGCGATACTGATGGCATAGCGATCCCGGATCTGCTGGCTCGTGATTTGACAGAGGACGACATCATCCCCACCCGGTGCCGCAATGATGAGAACTGGTCGCTGCTTTACGTTGAGAGATCGGAGAAAGGAAACGCTACAGCGATAACATCGCCCTTCACAAATCTTTCCACGCCTCATCCTCCTCGGGCCGGAGCAGCCAGTCTTTCCGGAGCACGGGTTCGCTCGCAAGCGCGGTGTCGGGGCGGCCTTCCGGCGCCGAAGTTTGATGAACCGGATGAGATCAAGCACATCACCGTATGTCCAGGGCGGCAGGTCGTCGAGCTCACTGATGATCTCCTCTTTTATCCGGGTCCTGGCAACCTCACCTCTGCGGCATATGATTCTCTGGTGCTTCAACGCCAAAACCGTTTCCTACAACAAATGTTCCATCTTCAAGACCCAGAACCGCCTTCATGAATTACCATAGCATGTGGATCGGATTTCGTATTAACAGTGATGATAAGTCGGATGTTCTCTCCCGAAAACCTGCCGAAAGGCCGGAAACATCGGCATTTATCGCCCGACATCCCGTGTCCGACAAACCCGGGGGCGGCGCGCTATGAGTGAAGGGATGGCGGAAAAGACCCTGGAGATCGAGACCTCTGAGGGGACGTTTACCGTCCGGCTCATCCTCGATGACCTCGGGAGCATATACCCGGGCATGATACGCTACGCCGTCGAAGTCCTCTGCGGCACCGAACCGGTCGCCGCATATGCCGTCAACTCCTATGAAGTTCCCCCGGGATCCCTCGTCGATACACGGGATGTGGCGGAGGTTCTCTTCTCGCGGCTTGCGCACGACGTGGCATCGCGCCCCCACGCCTATAGCCGCCCCCGCCACCTCATCCGCCCGCTCCCGGGGAGCGGCGCCTTCGATCTCGTTATACTGCAGGGGAGCCCGCGCCGGTTCGGGAGCTCTGCAAAGATTGCGTCGTGGTGCAGCGACGAGGCCGCACGGATGGGCCTCTCCTCCCGGGTATTCTTCCTGCACGACCTCTCCATCCGGCCGTGCATCGGGTGTTATGCCTGCTACAACTATGGTTGCTGCCCGATCGACGACGATATGCCCGGGATCGTACGGGCTCTTGAGTCCGCCTCAAGTATCGTCGTCTGCACGCCGGTCTACACCGGCACCGTCCCGGCCGGTCTGAAGGCCGTGATCGACCGCTTCCAATGGCTCCATGCCCGGCAAAAAGTGCTCGGAGAGGAGGTGAATGCCCGCGGCCTTCTCTTCGCCGTCGCGGGGCAGCGGGGGACAGCGCCGTTTGCCTGCACGACCCGTGTCGTCGATATGTTCATGAGGAACCTGGGCATCCGTCCGGCCGCCCCGGTTCTGTTCGACGATCTCGACAGGATCAGGGATGTCGGGAAGGTTGAGGGGTCCGAGGAGGCTGTCCGGTCGGCTCTGCAAGCGCTGTTCGCTTCCCGGGACGAAGGCTAATATACATCCGCTCTCCCACCGATGATGTATGGCAGAAGTGATTGTTGAGATTGTCGGGCTCATGGAATCCGAATGCGGCCCGTTCCCCTGCGATGAGACGAGATCCTGCGGTCTTGAGACCTGTTACCCTTCAAACAGCCTTATAGATGCCATCAGCGCCCTGCGCGACGAGCTCCTTGCCGATTACGGGGATAGAGTCGAGGTGCAGGTGATCCTGATCGACGAGGAGATGCCCGACCACATCAGGAAGCTCATAGAGGAACGCCATCCCCCCATCCCGATCATCCTTATCAACGGCAGGCTGACGTCGATCGGGAGGATATCGCTCGGCCTTATAAAAGAAGAGATTGATTATGCGCTTGAAGAATCTTAATACATCTTCTTCAGTTCTCCGGTCGCAAGATCGAAGTAGAGTCCGTGAAGCCGGACACGCCCATCCTTTTCTGCAGTCATGACCGGCGGATACGTGCGGAGATGCTCAAGCTGCAGGCCGACGTTCTCGATCTCGATGAGCCGCCGCCGGGTCACCTCCTCTTCAGGGGTCTTCGGCACCTGGATTCTGTCGTCGACGCGACGCTTTGCCTCCCTTGCGTTGTTGAGCCAGAGCGGGACGTAGGCATCCTTACTCTCATGATCGAGCCCTTTTATGGCGCCGCAGTCCGAGTGCCCGCATATGACTATATCGTCGACCTTGAGGTGGTTGACCGCGTACTCAAGCACGGTCGCGAAGTTCCAATCATGGACCGGGACGATGTTACCTATGTTTCGTTGCACGAAGAGTTCTCCGGCCTTTGAACCGGTGATGCGTTCCGGGTCGACACGCGAATCAGAGCACCCGATCCAGAGGATCGTAGGATGCTGACCCGAGGCCCGCGGGCCATAGTATTCGGGAGTTTTTACAAAATCCTCTTTTAAGAATCGTTTGTTACCTTCAATGAACTTGTCTATCATTCGTGATACTCCGTAGACAATGTGAGCGGCCGTCCCTGACGGTTGCGCCTCAGGAAGTGGGATTGCCTCCCGGATATAAAAAGATATATACCTGGAGATCGCCATGCGAAACTCCAGTCGACGGATAAGATCAGAGCCAAAAATATCGCCCGTAGGTAAGATGAGCCCCAAACATAAGAGATCAAGGTCGGATCACAGAAAATGGTATACGCCGCGGCATAAGGGGCATGCCATTGACAGACCGAAAATGTTTATAACGAACTGTCATTCATCGAGCCGCAATGGTGCCGGGGCATATGCGCTCCCCGGGGAGAGACCACCCGGGGGGGTTCCCGCCGGCTCTTCTGCCCTTACCAGAAAAAATTACCTCTGGATAGCCCCGAGGTTTGCCTGCTCGACGGTCCTCGCGTATCGGGCGAGGACGCCCGTAAGCCGGCGTTCCGGGGGCTTCCAGGACTGCCTGCGCTCTTTTAATGTATCGGGATCGACCATGATGTCAAGGCTTCTCTCGTAGAGGTCGATCGCTATATCATCCCCATCCTCCACGAGGGCGATCGGCCCGCCGACAGCGGCCTCCGGGGCGACATGCCCGATGCACGGCCCCCGGGTGCCGCCCGAGAAGCGGCCGTCGGTCACCAGAGCGACCCGGGCGTAGCCAAGCCCCATCAGAGCGGACGTCGGCGAGAGCATCTCAGGCATACCGGGTCCTCCCCGCGGCCCCTCGTAGCGGATCACGACGACGTCGCCCTCCGCTATATCGCGGTGAATGATCGCTTCCATCGCCGCCGCCTCGCCATCAAAGACACGGGCCGGCCCCTGGTGCCGCCACATCGCCGCCGGCACCGCGGCGCACTTGACGACCGCGCCGTCGGGGGCAAGCGTCCCCCGCACGACCTTCAGGCCGCCAGCGGGACTGACCGGGGCGTTGGCCGTGTGGATCACATCCGGGTCGGCAACCCGGGCGCTCCTCGCGATCTCAAGGATCGAGTGCCCCGATACCGTCGGAGCATCCTCGATATAGCGCTCAAGCATGGCAAGGACCGCAGGGATGCCGCCCGCCCGGTAGAGGGTGAGCATCGAGTGCGGGCCGCCGGGCTGCATGTGGCATATGTGGGGAGTCGCCTCGCCGAGGGTGTTGAAGGTCTCAAGGTCGAGGGGGACGCCGGCCTCCCGGGCGATGGCCATAAGGTGGAGCACCGTGTTCGACGAGCCGCCTAGCGCCATATCCACCCTTATAGCGTTTGCAAGGCTTGCCGGCGAGACGATGTCCCGCGGGCGGATGCCTTCGCGGACGAGGCCGACCGCCCGTTCGGCGCTCTCGCGGGCTATGCGGAGTTTTGCCGCGTCGACCGCCGGGATTGCGGCGCAACCCGGGAGGGAGAGGCCCAGGGCCTCGGTCACGCAGGCCATGGTGTTTGCTGTGTAGAGCCCCTGACAGCTTCCGCACCCGGGCATAGCCGCGCACTCGAGTTCGCAGAGTTCATCCTCGCTCATCGTGCCGGCCGCAACCCTGCCCACGCCCTCGAAGACATCGATCAGGGAGAGTTCGCGGCCCGCCGCGTAGCCGGGGAGCATGGGGCCGCCGGTGACGACGATCGTCGGTATGTTGCACCGCACCGCCGCCATCAGCATGCCGGGGACGATCTTGTCGCATGTCCCGACACAGACGAGACCGTCGAACCGGTGCGCCTCGACCATCAACTCGACGGCATCGGCTATGTTCTCCCGCGAGGGGAGGGAGTAGCGCATCCCCTCATGGCCCATCGCTATACCGTCGCATATGCCGATGGTCCCGAACTCAAACGGCACGCCGCCCGCGGCCGCGACACCCTCCTGCACCTTCTGTGAGAGCGACCGGAGGTGGATATGCCCGGGGACGATCGTGTTGTAGGCGTTTGCTATACCGATGAAGGGCTGATCCATCTCGCGGTCGGTCACGCCGAGCGACCGGAGCAGCGCCCTGTTCGGGGCACGCTGGTAGCCAGTCTTTACCGTCTCACTCCGCATGATAATCCTCATATGCAATAGGCGCGCCGGGGGAGAAGAGGGTTCCGGTTATGGGACGGGGGGGAAAAGCCCCGGCCCTCATTCCTCGTAGAGGTCCACGACGCCCCCAATAACGATCACCGCCGGGGGCCGGACGCCGGCGGCGCGGGCTTTCCCGGCGATATCAGCGATGGTCCCGACCGTCACACGCTGGTCGGGGCGCATCCCGCGCTCTATGATCGCGACCGGGGTTGCGGGGTCTTTGCCGTGCGCCGCAAGCGCCGCCGTTATGGCGGGGAGGTTCTTTACCCCCATGAGGATCACGAGCGTCCCCTTCAGGAGTGCGAGAATCTCCCAGTCGAGGGCGGACTCGGGCTTCGTGGGGTCCTCGTGGCCGGTGATGAACGTCACCTCTGATGCGTACCGCCGGTGGGTGACCGGTATCCCGACCATCTCGGGGACGGCTATGGCGCTCGTGACGCCCGGCACCACATCGACCCTGATGCCGTGCTCCCTGAGCGTCTCAACCTCCTCTCCGCCGCGGCCAAAGAGGAAGGGGTCGCCCCCCTTCAGACGCACGACGACCTTACCCTCCCTGACCTTCTCGACCATCAGCGCCTCTATATCGTCCTGTTCCAGAGTGTGGTTGCCGCCGTACTTCCCGCAGTCGATCCGCTCAGCATGCTCCGGGAGGGTTGCGAGGATCTCCTCGCCCGGGAGCTGATCGTAGAGGACTACATCCGCCGCATCGATCACCTCGCGCGCCCTCATCGTCAGGAGGCCGGGCCCACCCGGGCCGGACCCCACAAGGTAGACTCTTCCTGTCATGGTTTCACCCCGAGGGCCACATAGGCCTCCCGGATAAGGGCGGCCGCCTGCACGCGCAGGGTCCGCCCGCACTCCCGGGCTTTGCCGATTGTCGCGACGTGCCGCTCGATCCGCTCCCACTGCGAACCGTCGAGAGCGAGCACCTCGGCTATCAGGTCTCCGCCCCTGCAGTATATCCCCTGAGGGGTGAAGCACCCGCCGCCGACCTCCTCCATGACGGCGCGCTCTATACAAACATCGAGGCGGGTGGGGGCGTGGTCGAGCGCCGCAAGGGGGCCGATGATATCCGGTTCATCCCGGCAGACGATCGCAATCGTCCCCTGGTTTGGCGACGGGACGAACCGATCGGTGGGGAGAGGCTCTCCGGGCAGGGTGAGACCGAGGCGCTCGAGGCCCGCCTCCGCAAGGACAATGGCGTCGTACTGCCCCTCGCGGAGTTTTCGTATACGGGTATCGACGTTTCCGCGGAGTTGTTTCACCTCAAGCGCCGGGTTATCGCGGAGGATCTGGGCGCGGCGCCGGGTGCTCGATGATCCGACGACGCAAACCTCATCAAGAGGCATATCGTGGGCAAGAAAATCCGCAGGCGAGTCCCGCTTGAGCACCGCAGGGCAGGTGAGCCCCGCCGGCCGCGCCGCGGGGATATCCTTCATGCTGTGCACCGCGGCATCTATATCGCCACGGAGGATGGCATCGTCGAGCGCCCGCACAAAGACGCCCTGCCCCCCGATGGCGTGGAGCGGAACCCCTGTCGCGGTGTCGCCCTCGGTCGCTATCGTGACGATCTCCGTCTCGATTCCTCGATCGGCGAGCATCCCGACCACCCTGTTCGTCTGGGCAAGCGCAAGAGCGCTTCCCCGCGTGCCTATGCAAAGAGACATGATCCGTACGCATCCGCTATCTGCTCGATATCCTGTGCCGTGTGCGCCGCAGAGAGGAAGTTCGTCTCGAACTGCGACGGCGGGAGGAAGATGCCCGCTTCAAGCATCGCCCTCCAGAACCGCCCGAACGCTTCGGTATCGCACTCCTTGACCTCACGGTAGTTTCGCGGCGGCTCATCACGGAAGAAGTGTTTGAAGAGCGAACCCATCCTGACGAACGAACCGCGGTGCGCATCCGTTGCGACCTCCCCGATCGCCCGCGTGGCATCGTCAAGGTGCTTGTAGATCTCGGGGTGCGCGTGGAGGTGGCGGAGCATCGCCAACCCCGCCGCAAGGCTTGCCGGGTTGCCGTTGAACGTGCCGGCCTGGTAGACGGGTCCTGCAGGAGCGATCAGTTCCATGATGTCGCACCGGCCGCCGAAGGCGCCTATGGGGAGGCCCCCGCCTATGATCTTTCCAAACGTGGCTATATCGGGCTTAACACCGTAGAGCACCTCAGCGCCGCCGATGCCGACCCGGTAACCGGTTATGACCTCGTCGAGTATGAGGAGGACGCCATAAGCGGCGGTGATCTCCCTGACATCGGCAATATAACCGTCATCGGGGAGGATTGGGCCGATGTTTCCCATGATCGGTTCGAGTATGAACGCGGCGATATCGTTGTTTTGGGAGAGGATCTCCTCAAGCGCCCCGGGATCGTTGTACGGAACCTGACGGGTATGGGCCACAAGGTCGGCAAGGACGCCGGCGGAGTCGGGCACGCCGAGGGTGGTCGCCCCTGAGCCGGCCTTCACAAGGACCGCATCGTGGGCGCCGTGGAACCCGCCCTCGACCTTGATGATGTCCTGCCGGCCCGTGTAGCCCCGGGCAAGCCGGATCGCGGCCATCGTCGCTTCAGACCCCGACGAGACGAACCGGACCATATCGATACCGGGGTGGTCGCCGGTTATTATCTCCGCAAGATCGATCTCAAGGGGCGAGGGTGTGCCGTAGAGCCAGCCCTTTGCAAGTTGCTGCTCGATCGCCTCCCTGACGACCGGGTGCGCGTGGCCGAGTATGAGGGGGCCGTAGCCAAGGCAGCAGTCGATCAGGTCAACCCCGTCGACGGTCGAGATGCGCGAGCCCGCCGCCCGCTCAACATAGAACGGGTAGGGCCTGATAGCCCTGACCGGGCTGCTGACGCCGCCCGGCATGAGGGTCTTTGCCCGGGAAAAGAGGTCACTGCTCTTCATCGAGCCACCTCGCTGCATCTTCTGCAAAGTATGTTATGACCAGGTCGGCCCCGGCGCGCTTGATGGCGGTGAGGCTCTCCAGGGCGACCGCACGCTCGTTCAGCCAGCCGCGTTCTCCGGCAGCCTTGATCATGGCGTACTCGCCGCTGACCTGGTAAGCTGCAACCGGCAGGCCGAACTCTCTTATGGATCGGAGTATATCGAGGTATAGCCCGGCCGGCTTCACCATCAGTATATCGGCTCCCTCGGCGGCGTCGAGCTCCGACTCCATGATCGCCTCGCGGGCGTTGCCAGGGTTGATCTGGTATGTCGTCCTGTCGCCGAAACTGAACCCCGAGTCCGCGGCATCGCGAAACGGCCCGTAGAGGGCGCTTGCAAACTTCGAGGAGTAGGACATGATCAGGGTATCCTGGTATCCAGCGGCATCCAGGGCCTCACGGATCGCCTGCACCATGCCGTCGAGCATACACGACGGCGCGACTATATCGGCGCCGCTCTCCGCGTGGGAGACGGCGATCCGCGCCATAAGAGCAAGCGATGGGTCGTTCTTGAGGTCAGGGCCGTCAGCGGTCTCTCCGATGATACCGCAGTGGCCGTGGTCGGTGTACTCACAGGCGCAGACGTCGGTTATGACAACCATATGCGGCAGCCGCGCCTTGATGCTTCTTGCGGCCCGCTGGACGGCGCCTTCGGCCGCATAGGCCCCGGTCGCCTCGCTATCCTTCTTCGACGGTATGCCAAAGAGGAGCACCGCGCGGATGCCGGCGCTCATGAGGCGCTCGCAGTAACCGGCGACCCCATCCACAGGGTGCCGGAACTGCCCCGGCATCGATGCGATTGAGAGCGGTGCTCTGATCGATTCGTCTACAAAGACCGGCATGACAAGATCGGTCTTCTGGAGTTCCGTCTCGCGGAGGAGCGGCTGGATGATCCGCCGCCGTATCCGCCTCATTCGTCTTTGTGGAAACATAGTTCTCCCCGTGTGATCGCCTTCATCAGACCCTCGGCTTTTGCTGTATCGCCGCACTCCGCGCTCGCGCGGATGGATGCGGTCGCGTCCGAGAGGAGCTTCTTCGTGAGCGCCCGCGTCAGGTCGTCGATGACCTCTGCCGTGCGGCCATTCCCCTCTCCAAGGCGGGCAAGCGCCCGGTCGCGCTCGCGCGTCCGGATAGACTCCGCCCATGTATAGAGGAGAGCAAGCGTCTCGTCGGCCGCCGTCCGCCTGAGGAGCCTGATGAAGTGGTCGAGCTCATCGCCTATGATCTCCCGTGCCCGATCCGCCTCGCTTCTCCGCGAATCCATGGCGGCATCGCTGACGCTCCGGAGATCATCGATGGTGAAGAGGTGCACGCCCTCTATGGATCGCACATCATCCTCGACATCGCGGGGCTGGGCGATGTCGATGAGGATCAGGGGGCGGGGATGCGGGTCAAGCGGCCAGAGGCGCTTCTCCATCACCTTCCGTATATCCTCCATGCGGATGACCGCGTGCGGCGCGGCGGTGCAGGATATGACGACGTCGGAGAGCGCTATGTACTGATAGAGATCCCGAAAACTGACCGCCCGCCCCCCTATCTTCTCCGCAAGCATCACCGCACGTTCATATGTCCTGTTCGCGACGTATATCGCCGTCAGGCCCTTTGCGGAGAGGGCCTGGGTAACCAGAACTCCCATCTCCCCGCTCCCTATGACCAGTATGCGCCTATCGCAGAGGGTGCCGAGGAGCTTCTCGGCAAGCGTCACGGCCGCAGAACCGACGGAGACCGATCCCCGGTTGATCTCTGTCTGGCGCCGGACTCTGATCCCCACGTGCACCGCCTTGTTTATGCAGGTCTTTATGACGTTGCTCGATGCCCCCGCCTCCTCAGTGACAGCAAGCCCCCGTTTGAGCTGACCGAGGATCTGGTCTTCGCCGACGACAAGGGAGTCTATGCCTGCGGCAAGTTCCAGGAGGTGACGGGGCACTGCCTCCCCCTCGATGACCATGAAGCCGCGCCGGCCCTGCTCCTGCAGGAACTCTTCAAGGCCCCGCGCATCTCCCTCCACCAGGACCTCGACGCGGTTGCACGTCTGGAGAAGGAGGGCGCCCCTGAACCGTTCCCGTGCTTTGCGGAGTAACGCTGCCTCGTTGGGGAACCGAAACGCCTCGATCGTTGCGATGTCTGCGGTGTGGTGGTTCACGCCCGCAAGAGCAAGCGGGACTGTGACGGGGTCAGGCATGCACGTACCTCTCTATAGCCATACTGCGTGCCCGATCATAGTCGGAGGCAAGCGCCTCACGGATCTCTTCGTCGCAGAGGATGCTCCAGAGGATGCGGGAGCGCTCTGCCTGCACCGGTTCGCTTCCTTTGAGCATCGAGCGCACATCATCCTGCAGGTCGATCATCCGGTCGAGGTCTGCGTAATCGGCCTCAAGCCGCATGCGGAGGTATCGAGATACGGCGGGGCTTTTTCCGAGGGTGCTTATAGCGATCATGTAGTTGCTGCCCCTGACGACCGAAGGAACCACGACATCGCCAACAACGCCTGCGGCGTTGTTGAAGTGGACGCCGGATGCGGCGCATACCCTCCCGATACGGTCGTTGAGCCCCGGATCCGGTGTCGCGGCCACCGCAAGGAAGGCGCCCGAGATGAGGCTCCGGAGTGCCTCATCAGAGATGGTGGAGAGGTCGGCCTCCTGCCGCCTGACCGCGAGACCGTCGAGGTCTGGCGAGAATGAACGGCTGATCACCGTCACCTCCGCCTCATGCGAAAAATACGCAGCCTTCCGGGCACCGACATCACCACCCCCGAATATGAGCACCCTCCTGCCCGCGAGATCAAGCATGAGAGGGATCATTCTTCTATAGTGTGGTGAACGAAATAGATTAAGGTGTTGAAGAACCTGTTTTCCCCCAAACACCCCTGCGTACGCCACCCGGTCGGCACACATGCACCGATCCGGCCAAAGAAGGTTTTAATGGCGCGAGGATCCACTATTTCGTGAAATATATGACTGAAGAGATGTATGCGTTCAGCAGACTGGAGGGCGCATTCAAGCGCACGAGAGACCTGCTCTGGCCACCAGATTGGGGTGTCTGGCTCCGCCTTGCCGTGATAGCCCTCTTTGTGGGGGGCGGCATCAGTATGCCAAACATCTTCCAGCACCGATCCGGTAGCGGCGACTTTATGGGAGGCGCTGCCGGCCCCTTCCCGGATATAGCGCTTGTGGTCGTTCTGGCCGTTGTTGTTCTCCTCGCGGTCGCCCTCGTATGGATCTTCGTCGGTGCGGTGATGCAGTTCGTCTTCGTCGATATGCTCTCGACCGGGGATATCCATATCCGGCAAGCCTTCCGGGAGCGACTCGGCAAGGGAGCAAGGCTCTTCATATTTGAGATTATCGTCACCGCGATCATGATCTTCGCCGTTATGGTGCTCGCCCTGGCGCTCTTCGGTTCTGGAGGGGCCGGCGCTGCCACATTGGCCCTGCTCTTTGTGTTCATCCCGGTCATCCTGATCGCGGCCCTCATCTTCGGGCTTATCTTCCTCCTGACCACCGACTTCGTCGTTCCCATCATGATCCGCGAGGACTGCGGCATCATAGAAGGCTGGCGCCGGCTTATAGGGACGATATCCGCAGGCTTCTGGCAGGTCGCCATATACATCATAGTCAGGTTCATCCTGGGGCTCATCGCCGCGATCGGGCAGACGATCCTGATCATCGTCGCGCTCGTGATCATAGCAATACCGTTCGTACTCATCGGGATCGTTCTCCTTGCCGCACTCTCGGCTGCAAATTATATCCTGCTCGCCGTTCTCCTCATCCCGTACCTCATCATCGCCATACCGGTCGCCCTCCTGATTGCGGTGCCGTTCATCACGTTCTTCCGGTATTACTCCCTGCTGGTGCTGGAGGGGCTTATACCCGGATACCGGCTCCTCCAGGAGTAACTTTTTTTGATGGGGAAAGGCTATTTTACGATGGCAGCATGATTTCGGTCGGGTAATGGTCGACATCGAGCCTCTGGTGATCCCTGTTCTGGCGCTGGGGCCGGGGGTATTCTGGATATGGTACTTCTACCACAGGGATAAGTACGAACCCGAGCCGGCGGCCCTGATCGTGAAGGTCTTCCTCCTCGGCGCCCTGATAACGTTTCCCGTGGCTTTTGTCGAGGGGTTTATCGGCCTCTTCATCTCATCTCCTCTGATCATGGGCGTCATCGTCGCGCCTATAGTCGAGGAGTATGGCAAGTTTACGGTCGTATACCGGTTCGTCTATCCGGATACCGAGTTCGATGAACCGATGGATGGCATCGTCTACGCCGCTTCGGCCGCCCTCGGGCTTGCATCTATCGAAAACGTCCTCTACGTCCTTGCAGCATACACAACGTCGCCGGCGCTTGCCCTCGACACGCTCATCGTCCGGGCGATCTTCTCGGTCCCCGCACACGCCCTCTTCTCCAGCGTCTGGGGCTACGCCCTCGGACGGGCCAAATTCACGGCCGCTGAGCGCCGGCCGGGGCTCATCTTCCGGGGGCTTGTCCTTGCCATGATATTGCACGGCATATTCAACCTCCTCCTCTTTACCGCCGACATATTCGCCTATGCTATAGTCGTCTTTGTCCTGATCCTGATACCGGGGTTATGGATACTTACGGAGAGAAACATACGAAGCGCTCTTCGCTGGCAGAGGCGGCGATAGCGGGTCGGGTATGCGCGGGGTATGGCTCCAGCGTCGTCTTTCCACTCCGCCCGCGCTTCTCAGGAGAGGATACCCATACGCTTATCCGGCGTTCCCACCCGGCACCGTTTCAGAAGCCTTCCCTCTGCGGGGATACAACGATCACCACGATGGGTGCGCTCCGTCGTGCGGATACCGCAGGGGCGCCGGCGCCCGATCCGGGCAGCGATTCGATAGACTTATTAATCAGAGAATCCCATGTTGTAAGGCACACAGTGCAGGGCACAGGTGTGCGCCGATAGTGTAGTGGTTATCACTAGGCGTTGCCAACGCCTAAACCCGGGTT
>CAYPRO010000007.1:0-83361 GCA_964413225.1 uncultured Methanoculleus sp.
GCCCTTGCGGGCAGTGCTTCCGGGAGCACGTCGGACTTACCATAGCCAGCACATGCAGTGCTGCATCATATTCTCCGGGAGGATTCTTAAGGGTATCGGAGGTGTATCCCGCCCCGGGGGAGAGAACGATTTCCCGGGGGAGAGAACGATTCATGTGGGTTTATCTGGGTCGGGAGCAACCTCTATTACGTGAGAGAGGGGTTATCGAAATCTTATTTCCATGGTGCGCTCACGAAGGATATCATATTTGATATTGCCATCGCCCTTTCCGCTCTGGTTGCCCTTGTAGCCACGGCGTACTACTTCTCCGTCGGTATATTCATCATCGTCCCTCACCTCTTCTACGTACCCATCATCCTTGTGGCCTACCGGCACCCGGAGCGGGCCATTGCGCTTGTCGGTCTGCTTGCCGCCGGCTACCTTGCCGAAGTGCTCTTCTTTGCCCCGATCGGCGGAATAGAGATCATAAACGCACTGCTCCGCATAGCGATATACTTCATCGTCGCCATCGTCATATCAAACCTTGCCGGCCGCCTGCGAGCGCGGGAGAGCCGGTACCGCGGGATATTTGAGACATCCGGGGCGGGTATATTCCTCTTTTCACCCCGAACGGGACAGGTTACGGAGATGAACAGAGGGTGCTCCGAGATGCTTGGATACCAGAAGGATGAGGCCCTGTCTCTTTTGGTGCCTGCGATCTGGCCCGGGTATCCCGGGCATACCGGAACCATCGATGGGAACGGGATAGAGGGACTGGACTGTAACCTAATCGCCCGCAACGGGACGCCCCGCTCGGTCCTCCTCTCGGCAAGCTTCCTCCCGGATCAGGAGGTAGTCTGCACCGTGGTCACCGCAACAGCGGAACTGAAACAGGTGGAGAGCCAGCTCCGCCGTTCGGAGGAGACGCTCCGTGTCATCCTCAACACGACCGATGTCGGGATCCTCCTGATTGGCCCGGGCAAAAAGATTGTGGAGGCGAATGCGGCCGCAGTTCGGCTCTTCGGCGGGGCCGGGCGGGAAGATCTGGTCGGACAGAGCCAGGGCAACCTGATCGCCGAGAGAGACCGTGAAGCCGTCGAAACCTGCCAGAAGCAGGTTTTGAACGGGGAAGCGCCTGTCTCGGGCGAGTTCACGTTCTGCAGGCTTGATGGTGCCGAATGGCCCGCGGAGGTCTCGTTCACCCACCTTGTGCAGGATGGCGAAGCTCCTGAACGGCTGGTCATATCGATCCGGGATATCACTGAGCGGCGCCTGGCTGAGAGGGATATGCGCGAAGAGAACCGGCGCCTTTTCGTCATCAACGAGGTCATGGCCGCAGCCGGCGCGTCCCATAACCTTGATGATCTCCTCGGGGCATCGCTTGCAAAGTCCATGGCGCTTCTAAATCTCGATCTGGGTGCGGTGCACCTGATGCGCCCGGGAAGCGATATAGCGCACCTGCGCGCCCGGGTGGGCGAGGGGTCCGTCCCTTCCAGTGTGAACTGCGATGAAGTTCCCTACCGGTATGTCCTCGTCGACGGAGAAGCCCGGTTCATCGATCGATTCCATGAGCGCTATCCAGGATACGACGGCCCTCCCATCCGATCGTTTGTAGCGGTGCCCATCCCCGGCGACGACGGGCCGGTGGGGTGTATTACAGCCGCGAGCAGGACAAAAGATACGATCCCGGAGAGCGAGCGCCTGACCCTCACGGCGATCGGCGAGAGTCTTGGGAACGCTGTCGTGAAAGGGATGCTCCAGGAGGACCTGGAGGCCGCGCTCGCGTCGGCCAACCGTTACCTTGAGAAGGCGAACGCCGCGACCGAGGCGGCCAACCTCTACGTGGATATCCTCACGCACGACATAAACAACGCAAACGCAGCAGCTATGGGCTACCTGCAGATGTTCCTCGAATCGCCCGACGTTCTGTCTCGCGAATCCCTTAAAAAGCCTCTTGCGGCCATATATCAGAGCAGCGAGATCATCCGAAACGTCACAACGATACGGAGGCTTGAATCCGAAAATTACGAACTTCGGCCGGTGCGGCTTGAACCCGTTCTCCGGGAGATGCGCAACTACTACGCCGGCACCCGCATCTCCTGCGAAGGATCGGACGTTATGGTCCTTGCCGATGACCTCATAGGTGAGGTCTTCTCAAACCTGATCGGGAACGCTGCCAAGTTCGGGGGGCCGGATGTCGAGGTCACCATAAACGTCCGGGAGAACGGGGATACGGTATCGGTGACGGTCGCAGATACCGGGCCGGGGATCCCCGACGACCTCAAACCGCGGGTCTTTGAGCGCAAAGAACGCGGGAAGACGACGAAGAGCGGAAAGGGCCTTGGCCTTTATATCGTCAGGAATCTCGTGGAGCGCTACGGAGGGAGCATCCGGGCGGGCGATCGCATCCCCGGCCGGCCGGAGGAGGGAGCCGCCATGACGGTGAGCCTGAGGCGCTATGACCCGGAAGAGGCGTAGACCGAATCTTTATCTCCTTGTCGGCCAACCTGTATTGGTACTAAAGCGATAGTAGTCTAGCGGTAGGACAGGGGCTTCCCAAGCCTCTAGCCCGGGTTCGATTCCCGGCTATCGCATCCGAACGCCACCTTTTTGCATCCCTATCCTTTCCGATGGATCATACGATCTCGTAATGGTCGTCCCCGATAACGGTCTCAAACCGATTGTGGTCTAACCCCATCGAGTAGCACCGTGTCTTGATCGCCGCCGACCGCCCGGAGGATGCCCGGAGTCAAACGCGCATGCCGGTTTTCCGGCCAGGCCGGCGCACTCGAAGGGTTCCCGCGGCGCCCACCGTGCCGCCGAAGCATTCGGGTCGCCAGAGCCGGCAATACCCCATAACAACACGACGACGGCCGCGACCTTTGCATGGGATCTCGCCCTCCGGCATAGAGGATGTGTTCTGCTCCTTGGGAAGATGTAACCGTGATGGGCAGCATCTACCCTCCCGTGTCACCGTGCCAAAAGAGAGGTCGGCGGGGAGAAGAGAGGAGATGAAGAGTCGGTACTGGATAGCGCTCTCGCTCCTTGCGAGCAGCGCGACTCTCATATGGCTCCTTCTTGTAACCTTCACACCGGAGACGCGGGCCTACATCGGAGAGGTCAGCATCGCCGCCCTCCTCCTCGCCCTCGGCTTTCGGGCCGCGACGATCCTCTGCCGGGTGACGCGGATCAGGATCCTCTGCCGTGGTCTTGGCTATGCCGTGCCGTTCTGGCGCCTCACGATCATCCAGCTCCTCTCGCTCTTTGCAGGCGCCGTCACCCCGGGCCAGGTGGGCGGCGAGCCGGTTCGGATATACAGGCTCACGCGCTCCGGGCTTGCCGTCGGGGATGCCAGCGCCGTCGTCGTCGTGGAACGGGTGCTGGATCTCGGTGTCCTCATCATCCTCACCCTCTCGGCCCTTCTTGCCCTACAACCCTTCGGAGGTTATCTTGCCGCCATCGTCCTCTACCCTGTGGTGGCATTCCTCATCCTTGTCCTCGGCCTTATGTTCGCGCTCTTCCTCCTCGTCCGCCGGCCGGAGATCATGAAACGGGTGATAGGCGGCATCACCCTCCGGGTGTTGAACTGGTGCGGCAGGAGCCGGCGTTATCTCCGGTTCTGCCCCGGCACAGAGAGTGTGGGGCCCCTTATGAACGGGCTCGATCACGGGATTTTGGCCTTCTCTGCAGGCATCTCACGGTTCATGGGGGCAGGCCGGTGGGCCGGCGGCGGCGCGCTCGCCCTCACCATCCTTGAATGGACCATCTACTACTCCACGGCATCGGTCATCCTCATCGCCCTCGGTCAGCCGCCATCCTTAAAAGAGTCATTCCTCTTTCAGGGAGTCCTCCAGATGATTGCAGCACTCCCGCTCATTCCAGGAGCATCCGGAATCTCAGAGATCGGCGCTGCCGCGCTGTACCGTCAGGTCGTGCCCGCCTACCTTCTCGGCCTCTTTGTTCTCCTCTGGCGCCTGATCCTCTACTACATTAACATCCCCCTCGGCCTCATCGCGGCAGCTCTTGCCGCACGGGAGAAAGAAGGTGGAAACGGTGCCGATCCCCGGCGCACCGAAAACCTATAACCCCTATGAAACCAAAAATTATCGGTTAACGCGAACGCAAAGAAGATCTCCCTGTTTTCGGAGCAATTTGAGAACACCGGGATATCCAGTGGAAAAGGACTATGACGACCGATACCGATATGTATGCCCTCTCGATCATCACCGAGAACAGGGCCGGCGTGCTCCGCGATGTGGCCACGGTGATGGCAGACCACCAGGCCAACATCCAGATGATCCAGCAGTCTATCATCACCACCGGCACGAACACAGGGAAGGCCTACCTCTACTTCGAGTTTGAGGAGTGCGAGAACCATGGAGAACTCATCGCCGACCTGGCAAAGGTGCCATCGGTCGTCGATGTCACCATATATCCGCCGTTCTCCCGCATATTCGGCTCGAGGGTGATCATCATCGGCGGGGGTGCGCAGGTGGCGCAGGTGGCGATGGGGGCCGTAAACGAGGCGGATCGTCATAACATCCGCGGTGAGCGGATATCTGTGGATACGATCCCCCTCGTCGGCGAGCAGACCCTCGCTCTTGCCGTGGACGCGGTGGCCCGGCTCCCCCGGGCATCCATCTTAGTTCTCGCCGGGTCTCTTATGGGCGGCGAGGTCTCGCGCGCCGTGGATCGGGTCAGGGCGGCGGGCATCCCGGTGATCGCCCTCAAGATGGCAGGGAGCGTCCCGCAGCATGCCGATCTGATCGTGACCGACCCCATCCAGGCCGGCGTCTTTGCCGTGATGCACGTCAGCGGCAAGGCGGTCTTTGACATCAACCGCGTGCGTGGTCGTGAATTCTGATGGATTCAATCGATAGAGCAGTCAGAGTGCTCTCGCGGGATGGGATCATTGTCTATCCCACGGAGACGGTCTACGGCCTTGGGGCGGATGCCCTCTCGGAGGATGCGGTGATGAAGGTCTATGAGGCCAAGAACCGCCCGCCGGGAAAACCTATATCGATAGCGGTCTCGGATATGGATATGCTCACCGCCGTCGCGGTTGTGGATGATGCTGCCCGGGCATTCATCAGGCGGTTCCTGCCCGGCCCGGTGACGGTCATCCTCCCGGCCAGGTCCTGCCTTCCGGAGATCCTCACCGGCGGCACGGGGCTTATAGGCATACGGTGGCCTGATCATGAGGTCGCCATCGCCATCATAGAGCGGTTTGACTCTCCCATCACCGCCACGAGCGCAAACGTCTCAGATGATATCCCGCCGACCCGGCCCGAAGATGTCTCGGTTCGAAACGACTTCTTGGTCGACGGCGGAGAACTTTCCGGGACGCCGAGCACGGTGGTGGATCTCTCCACCCGGCGCATACTGCGCAAGGGCGCGGAATGGGAAGCGGTGGAAGCGTTCCTGAAAGACCATGCGGCGATGTCATGAGGCCGGTACGACTCCGTGACTTCATCGAGGACCGCGACGGGTGCATATACGCGGTCTCAAACTACGATAACGACGATCGGATAGGATGCATCCTCCGTTACGTCCCCGAACCGGACGGAGAGCGGACGAGCCTCTCCGGGCGCCGGTACAGGAAATATGACTTCATAGAATCATTCGGCTGGATACGGGAGCACAAGCCCGAATACCTGGATATGGTCCACCGGGTACCCCATGGGGATGTGGTCCGGGTCTACAAGCCCGAGGAGGAGATAGGGAGGGTGACGGCGAGAAATGCCCGGGTAAGAAGGCTCCTCTCCCACTTCAACCTCCCTCCGGGCTCGTTCGGGTGCACGGGGTCACTTCTCTGCGGCCTTGAGAACGCCGCCTCGGATATCGATATGGTGGTCTACGGCGACGCCTGGTTCTCGGCCCAGCGCCAGCTCCGGCACCTTGTGGGGGCCGGGGTGATCCCGGCGATGAGTACAGGGATGTGGCGGAAGGTCTATGATAAGCGTGTGCCGGAGATATCGTTTGAGGCCTTCGTCCTGCACGAGCAGCGGAAATGGAACCGGGGAGAGTTTGATGGGACATACTTCGATCTCCTCTACACACGGGACTACGGGAACCTGAACGCCGTCCCCGCGGGCGCGGGCGATGTGCTCGACCGGGCGACGATCGAGGCGACGGTCACCGATGCCTCCCTCTCCTTTGATAGCCCCGCAGTCTACGCTGTGGACCACAAGGATATATCCCGGGTGCTCTCTTTCACCCACACATACTCTGGGCAGGCGCTTGCAGGAGAGGTCATCGAGGCAAAGGGCGTCGTCGAGCAGCACGGCGACGAGCGGTGGTTGATCGTCGGGACGACCCGCGAGGCAAAGAAGGAGTACATCATATCAAAGACATTGCTTGAGGGCAGGCTGTATTGATGCCCCATCAGATATCCTGCTCTCAATCCACGCGAGACTCCGGCGGGTAGGTGCTGGCGTAAAGCCCGGACTTACCCAAATATATCCGAGAGCCGGCGCGGCCCGGCGGTGCATCGCTCGAGATGGGGGCAGCCGTTGCAGGGAGCGCGGAGGGGCCGCGGCGGGAGCTCGCCCGCAACAACCCGTTTTGCCGCCCGGATCGCCCGGAGCATCTCCCTTCGGTCCCGGGGCTGCGGTTCGACGAACCGGCAGATACCGTCGGCGATATACTCGACGTAGCCGCCGGCAACAGCGCACCCGAGGGTCTCCTTGAGACAGGCGACGTAACAGGCGATCCTTATCCGGTCGGTGCCGTAGACGCCTGCCAGGGGTGCGGTGCTCGACCGGGCGATGGCAAACGTGCCGTCTTCAAAGATCTTATCCACCCTTCCGCGTATGCCGAGCAGATCGGACTCGACGGCAAGATCGGTCTGTGTGGGCCTCTGCCAGGCGGTCTTCTGGCAGGCGGCGATGCACTCGTCGAAGAGTTCCCTTATATCTTCCGGTTCATCGGGAAGGACGCAGACGATCTCCTGCCAGATCTCTTCCGCATCGAGGCACTCGCTGAGGTGCGCGGAGACCTGCTTGCAGACGGTGTAGCGGGGCGACTCTTCACGCTCCTCCGACCGCTCGAAGTAGTAGCGCCGGGGGCATATGTGGCAGGCGATGACACCGGAGACCGGTATGTAACCGTCCATACGCAATCGGTTGAGAGATATACGTTCTCTCTCCATATAGGAGGTACTCTCTTGCGCCGGCACTGTGGTCTTCAGGCGTGAACCAAACCTTATGCCGGAGCGCATCACAGAAGGATGGTATGGTCAATCGCGATATATCGGTAAACATACCCGGCGACCTCGATCCGGTCTACTCCAACCGCATCCAGATCGCCTACAAGGAGGACGAGTTCACGTTCCTCTTCCTGCACGAGATCCCCGGCACGAACCAGGCGAGGGCAAAGGCGATCGTCTCGATCAGCCCCCGGCACGCAAAGAACCTGGTCGAGGTGCTTGCAAAGAGCGTCGCCGACTATGAGCAGAAGTTTGGCAAGATATCGGCCCAGGATGCCGCCCCGCAACAGGAGAGCAACGTCACCATACGGGGTTACTCCTGAGGAGTCGGAGCCGGAAGGTGATACCTTTTTAATTCCGGACGTGCAACGGTATAAGGCAGTTGCCGCTGTGGCTTAGAGGTATAGCGGCTGATTCGTAATCAGCAGGTCGGGGGTTCAAATCCCTCCAGCGGCTTGGTAACCTCGTGGTTTGAGCCCCCTCCCGGAAAGGGGCGCTTCCCGGGCGAAAAACCTTTTTTTCACATATCTGAAGTTTGATACCCGATAGCATGTGCGAAAGAGACCCGGCGCCGATGTGCCGGGCCTATGGCCGGCGGCCCTCTCTCCCGTTCGGCTGGTTCTGCGCCATGTGCCGGCTGTTATTATGTTTCACCGCATAGACAAGATGCACCGTCCCCTGCCCCATCGGCACGGCCTTCTGGAGTTCAAGCGCCGTCCATCCCCCTGCCCTATCCAGGAGCTTCTTATCCTCCTCGCCGGCGATGACCGGGTAGACGATCAGGCTGATCGTATCTGCGATCCCCTCCCGGATCAGGGCGTTGTTCAGGTCCGGGCCGGAATCGGAGACCACCCGCGTGACGGTGAACTGCTCGCAGAGGTCCCGTATGGCCCCCCCGAGGTCCACACGGTCACCCCCGCGCCGGATGAACGGGTAATCCCGCTCGCGGAGGTAGTCGATATAATCCTCCGGGGTCGTCTCCGAGACCAGGACGACGACATCCTTTGTATGCTCCATCTTCCAGTAGAAGTGGAGCAGGCCTTTGAGTATGCCCCTGCTGTCGATGATGACGCAGATCGGGCGTGGATCGTCTGATCGGGGGATGGGCCGGCGTCGGTCAGGCTCCGCCTCGGGTTCGCTCATATCGTGAAACATATCGATACCGGACTTCGCCGTGGCCGAGCCCACGAGGACCGCCCCCGGCTCGAGAGCGAGGAGGACACCGTAGTGCAGGCCAGGATCGATCTCAAAGCCCCTCACCGCGTGATCCAGGCTCACACTGTTGTGTATGATGATTTCCGGATGCATGATGGGGGGATACGCGCGGTCGGGATATAGCCTGCGCGGATCCTGTCAGGGGCCGGCACAGAAAGCCCTATCCCCTCTCCCGACCGAATAGCTCTTCAACGGAGGATGTCGTATGGAGATCCCGCCTCGTATTGCTGTTCAGATGGCCCAGAGGATGGCCGACCGCGATCTCCTCCTCTCGCCCCGGGCGACCAAAAACGCCGACTACCTGCGGAGATCCGGCCACAGGGCTGAAGAACCGGCGATCCGGCCCCCGTTCTCCCGCGATGCGGATCGGATCGTCCACTCGAGGGCCTACTCGAGGTACATAGACAAGACCCAGGTCTTTTACCTTGTAGAGAACGATCACATCACCCACCGCGTCCTCCACGTCCAGCTCGCATCGCGGATCGCAAGAACGATAGGAAAAGCGCTCGGCCTGAACGAGGATCTGATCGAGGCGGTCGCCCTCGGCCACGACATCGGCCACGCGCCTTTTGGCCACCTCGGAGAAGAGATCCTCGATGGCCTCTGCCGGGAGCACGGGGTTTTGGGGTTTTGGCATAACGTCCAGAGCGTCCGGTTTCTCGATACCGTCGAGGACTGCGACCTCACCCTCCAGGTGCTTGACGGGATCCTCTGCCACAACGGCGAGGTCCATGGCCAGAGCCTCACGATCGAGGGCGAGGCCGGCTGGGAGTCATTGGAGAAGAAGCTGAGGAGGATCGAGGCGGGAGGCGACGCACTCCCCTGCACCGCCGAAGGGTGCGTCGTCAGGTGCGCCGACAGCGTCTCCTACCTTGGCCGCGACCTTGCGGATGCCCTTGAGGTCGCGATCATCGATGAGCAGGACCTCGCAGAGTTCCCCGAGATCTGCATGGACCTCTTCTCGATCGCCGGGAGGAGGAAGGAGGACTTCTCGGAGATCAACCGGAGGGTGCTTGATGTCCTCATAAAGGATATCGTCGCAAACAGTTTTGATAACGGCTGCATCGCCTTCTCACCCGAAGCATCGGCATGCGTCGCGGCCTTCAGAAAGTTCAACATGCGCCACATATATGAGAACCAGAGACTCCTGAAGAACCGTGAGAAGATCCGGTTCATGTTCCGGTTCCTCTTCGATCGCACCCTTGAGGACATTGAAGAAGAGCGTGAGAATGCGCCGATCTACGAGGATCTCATCGATGCCTCGTGGGCCTCCCCGCGCTACATCGCTGCCGCCTCACCGGCGGAACTTGCGCGGGACTTCATCGCCGGCATGACGGATCGCTACTTTGAGAGGGTATTCCGGCAGTACGTTCTCCCGGAGCGGGTGCAATCGAGGTATCGGATATGATGAACTCTTATACCCCTGCATATACACATGCACAGGCATGGGCACGAAACCGATCGGCATGTCGGACGAGGCCCGCAAGAAGCTCACCCGCGATCGGTACTTCTCCTGGATACCCGAATTCAGCGTCGAGGGCTATTGAGGGTGCTCCTCGCCTCAGGCTCCCCACCGAAACCTAAATCGCGCCCGGCACCAGATTATGGATAATGAACCATTGCCGGCAGAGAGGAGATGTACTGCCTTGTTAACGAACGAAAGGCCCCCCGCCGTCCTTGTCCACGGCTGGCGGAGCCATCCCGGCATATGGAACCGCCTCGCCCCCGTGCTCTCGGATTCCGCGGTGCCCTTCTGGAGGTTTGATTACACCGCGGTGCAGAATGAGGGAACGGAGGCGATAGCGCTTGCCCTCCAGGATTACATCCACGAGAGGCGGAAGGAGATCGGATACGCCGGGCCGATCGACATCATCTGCCACTCTATGGGGACATGCATCGCCCGCTACCTCCTCGAGGTCCTCGATGGCGGCGCACGAGAAGAGGAGGTCCGCCTGCTCGTCGGGATCGGCCCCCCGAACAACGGTTCGGCCATGGCCGAACTCTTCAACGACCCCGAGAGGGGCCCGGAGGTGATCCGGCGCCTCGCAGGCGTCTTTGTGCCGGAGGATTACGATCCTGCCGACGACACCATCGTCCAGGAGTTCCGGCCAAAAAGCAGGACCATCGCGGCGCTCCGGTCTGCCGGCACCCGCAGCGACATCGCCTACCGTATCGTCCTTGCCGCAAACCTCACAAAAACTCCTGCGTTCTTCCCGGCATTCAGCGGGCGGACATGGGAGATCGCCCCGGATGGAGAGTGGCGGGCGACCTATACCGGTGACGGCATCGTCCCCCACATCGACTCCTACCTGCCCGGGGCGTGGATGGATGTGCTCCCTGCCGACCCTGCAAACCTCGCCCGGCATCCGGAGCGGTATTGTCACACCATGCTGCCGAGGAACCCCGAGGTGGTCGCGCGGGTCATGGAACACATCTGCGGCCCCGATACCGGCCGGATCACTCCCGTGCCATGAACCGCTTACTTCTGCAAAGCCTTTCGTGCGGACTCCGCCCAGGCGTTTATTGCCCGGTCGAGGTCTTCTCCGGCCTTCCGTGCCGCCTGCTCGATCTGCTCGTGCGCATCAGGCGCCCCGGAAGGGCTGTGGCCCGCGCTCCCGGCGGCCGGTTTGGCCGGCGCTGCCGGTGCGACTGGTTTGACGGGCGCTGCCGGAGCGGCTGGTGCGGTTCTGGATTCTTCGATCCATCGCCCCCGCTCAAAGTGGCCTTTCATCTCACTCATATGCGGAGATGGATCTGCCCAGGATAAAAACATGGCTTTTTTGCACCATGCTCTCCTGCGGGAGATGCACCCGGCCGGGAAGGGAACAACAAACCCCGGTTCGGGGCTGACCGCGGGATGCACCGATGCCACGGGGGTCTTTTGCGCTGTGGCGCTGTAAACCCGGGCGCATGCCGGTCGGGATCCGAAGAAGGCTTTTCTTTCATCCCGGCATAAAATACCCGTAACATGAACCACGACCTGAAAGCAGCCCTCCTCAAACGGTGCCGGAGGATGGAGATCCCCCTCGTCGGGGTCGCGGATACGGGCCGGTGGGAAGACCCGCCGTTCCTCCCCTGGGTGCCGGAAGAGTTTTACCCGCAGTCGATATTTCCCGAAGCCCGGTCGGTGATCGTCATCGGTCTTCCCGTCCACCTCCCGGTGCTCAAGACCGCCCCCTCGATATACTACCACGACCTCTATAAGACCATCAACACCCTCCTTGACCAATACACATACCGGCTCGCGTCGTTCCTCAACGACCGCGGCTACCCCTCGACCTTCACCCCAAGGGACGGCTACGGAGGCATCGATGTCCTCCTGAAGAACCCGGTCGCGTTCTTTTCGCACCGGCACGCAGCCTTCCTTGCCGGTCTCGGGACGTTTGGCGTGAACAACGCCCTCCTCACACCGGAGTACGGCCCCCGTGTCCGGTTCGGTTCGGTCCTCACCGCCGCAGACCTCCCCCCCGACCCCATGCGGGAGGAAGACCTCTGCATCCGATGCATGAAGTGCGTTCAGGCCTGCCCCGCGGGCGCGCTCGACGGGCGGGACTACCCTGCGGGGCTCACCGATAAAGCGGCCTGTGCCAGAAACAGCGCCGACCTTGCCCGGCGCCACATATCCCCCTGCGGCATCTGCATAACGGTCTGCCCGGTGGGAGAGGATCGGCGGCGTTACGGAGCTGCTGCCGACGACAGGGATCCCCGATACCGCCGGGCGCGGGAGCACGTACAGAAGTACGGGGGGGCATAAAAGTTAATATGCCCCCACCCCCGGTGTCACAATTATCCCGCCGCCGGGAAGGGATGGGTTACTCGGGGCTTGCTATGGGGGCCAGAACCCGCGATCGCCCGCTGTAGCGGTACATAAGAGCAAGGACCGCCGGCATCACGACGATTGCACCCAGGAGCGAGAACCCGACGGTGATGACCGTCACGATCCCGAAGTTACTGATGATATTGAACGTCGATATGGTGAGCGCCGCAAACCCAAAGACCGTCGTCAGCCCCGAGACCGTCACGGCGGTCCCGATCTTCTGCACGGCCGTCTGGATGGCGTCAAGGAACTCCATACCCCGGGCAAGTTCCTCCTCGCACCGCTCCATGATCAGGATGGTATACTCAGAAGCAACCCCGATCGTCATCGACCCGAGGACTGCCGTCAGCGGCGTGTAGTCAAGACCGAGGAGGTACATGATCGCCCCGTTCCACCCCACGATGAAGACGATCGGTATGACCGGCGAGATGGCCCCGAACTTCCGGTAGACGATGATCAGGAACCCGAGGATGAAGGCAAACCCTATCACGGTCATGAACATCCTTGACTCGCTGATATCATCCATGACGGCAGCAAACATCTCCATGCTGCCGGTGATCTTCACCGTCACGCCGGCCGGCGGGTTGTTCCAAACCGCATCGCTCTGCACCCTCCTGACGAGATCGCGGGCGACACTCATCTCCATATCGACCGTCGAGAATTCAAGCACCGCCTCCATGTTCCCGTTGAGGTAGCGCTTCAGGGCCGCATCCGGGATCCGGGCGGCGACTTCTCTGACCTCTCTCTCGGTCGAAGGCATCGCCCCGCCGTTATATTCCCGGATCAGGGTTGCTATGCTCACCACACCGGTGACCTTATCGTTGTTCTCCTGCTCGTATATCCCGAACCGCTCGATCCAGTTGAGTGTATCCGGGGAGAGGACATCATCTGCGATCACGATGACCGGGATGGTGCTCGTCGATCCCATGGTCCGGGTGATCTTCTCGAGAGCGTGGAGGGCCGGCATATCACGGGGGACGAAGGTCTTTTCGTCCGCACTTATGGGGACGCTCTGATCGAGGTGATAGCCCCCTGCCGCGACCACGGCAAAGAGCAGGATGACCGGAAGCGGATGCTTGGCGACGGTGTATGCCAGACGGCCGAGGAAACGGTCATACCGTTCGATAAAAGAGTTCCCCGGTTCCGATTCGGAAACAGAGACTGCGGCCTCATTCTTTGGCCGGTATCCCATGACGGTTGCAAAGACCGGGACGATGATGAGCGCTGCGATGTAGCAGGATACAACCCCGATAGTGCAGACCATCCCGAAATCGGCCACCATAGGCACCGGCGCAAAGAACATCGCAATGAACCCGAGCGCCGTTGCAGACATAGCGATCAGGACCGAAGGGCCGAGGTTCACGACCGTGGTCCATACGGCCTTTGGGATTGTGCTATGCCGGATCTCCTCGTCGAACCGTGCATGGAACTGGATCGCGTAGTCGATACCGATACCGATGAGCACCGGAAACGCTCCGACCACAACCATGCTGACCGGGATCCCGAAGAGGCCCATGAACCCGAATGTCATGATGAGCCCGATGGCAACAATCCCGACAGGGAGGAGGCGGTAGCTGACGTGAGAGAAGAGGAGCATCACCGCAAGGACCATAAGAAGCATGGCAGCAAGGATCAGGACGCCCATCTGCGCCCCTATAGCCTCGCCCATCTCTTTTGCAAATGCCGGCTGGCCGGATACCGTGACCGCAAGGCCCGGCGGGGGCTCTGATATGCGAATGGCGGAACCGATGCTTTCGATGACCTGTTTCTGAGCATCCATGGAGACGCCCGGATCAAGGGTGATGACGCTGATCGTCATGAGATCCGAGGGCAGCATCCGCTCAACCATCTCCGGCGGAGCCTCTCCTATGATGGCGTCGATCTCCGCTTTGGATGAGGGCATGGTGCCGCCGTTTGCCCGTTTGAGGAGATCGACGACGCCGGAGACTTCATTGACGTAGCGTTCGTTTCTGAGGTCTTCCTGGAGATTATCGATATACCTGAGGACATCGGGGCTCCGGACGCTGTCCGCTTCGTATATGAGCATGATCGCATCTGAGCCGTAGGTATCCTTGTAGTGGGAGAGAAGCGCGCCGCGGGGAGTGGTTTTGTCAATGTAGGTGTTGTCGCCGGTCTCCATCGTGACCATAGAGAGACCGAAGAACGCGAGGATGAGGATGGCTCCGGCAACCCCGGCGACGGCCCATGTATGATTGTTGACGGCGGTGGCAAGCCACTCGTAGGGGTTCCTCATCTGCGCTCCTCCAGGGCTGCCGCGTGGGTGATCCCGGCACCGTTCTCTCTTGCGGGCCCCATATCGCATTCTACCATGGTGCGCCGGCAAGGGGGATCGGGGATCCGGTAGCACTTGCCTGATCTCTCCATCGTCGCAGATATATGCCGGGTGGGGCGGCAGAGCAGGGCTATGGTCCGGGTCTGGCCGACCTCCCCGGGACGCGGCTCCTTATGGGATACCCTGCAGTGTGCTGATCTCCGGCACGAGGATTCACCGGAATCCCGGCGAATTTCGGCATCACGGATAGATGCGCAGATCATACCTCTCATCATGATAAACGGCCCATTTGATGGATGTAGTAGTTTCGAGGGAGCAGATATGAATCTACTGCAACCCGACCGTGAGGTGACCGTGCCGGGATCCCTGCGGGAGGTTGTTGAGTCCAACCTTTGAGAACGGAGGAGTTCCCGGAGCATATATGCGATCGATCTCAGCCGGGGTTTCACCATAAAAATCCCTGCCAAACAGCGGTTCGCCGCCTCTGTCTCCTGATACGCTCCGGGGTATGATGATGGCGGATATTTTCGATCCCTGGCGATGGTACGCCGGGAGGATGGTTTGGGGGTTAATCGTTTGTGCACTGCTCTCTTTCGCCCTCCCCCCGGATGGATCCTTCTGAAGGTGGGTATCTTCTGTCGGGTGTTTCGACCTGTTCTTTGCGGATGCCTGGTTGCCGGCTGAAACCATGGGTTGCAGGGTTTCTTGCGGGTGGCGGCTCCGGGGGGGCGGTCCTGCGAGAGATGGTTGCTCTCCCGCTGTTCTATCTATCATCTCCGGAAGCCATAAGTCTGATGCAACTCAATAGAGGTGCAATGACTGCTGCGACGATCTCCGGGCTTCGTGCCCTCGGTATGAACGAGTACGAGGCAAGTGTCTATTCCACGCTCGTCGGGCTGCAGAAGGCGACCGCACGGAACATCCACGAGATGAGCGGGGTTCCCCGGGGGCGGATCTACGAGATCTTAAACGATCTGGCCCGGCGGGGATTCATCGGTGTGGAAGAGGGCTCTCCGGCCTCTTACTACATACTTGATATCGATGTGGTCTTTGATCGGCTCAAGGACGACTACATCCGGTCTCTTGATGAGACACGCGAGGCTTTGTTGAGCCTCTCGATCAAACCGCGCCTTACCCCGGACTCGTTCTTCATCCTCCGGAGCGACTGGGCGATCGAGAACCATATCACATCGCTCTTTGGTAGGGTGAAGAGGAGCATGGTGATCCTCTGCTACAACCCGGAGTTTCTCCAGAGATACCATACGATCATAAAACCGCTTGAGAGGAAGATCGATCTCTACGTCGTCGTGCGGAGGAAGGAGGAGTATGCCGGTATCAGGCTCCCGATCTATGAAGCCCGGGGAACCGTCATCGATCTCCTGGACTCCCGGCCGGTGAACGGGCCCATGATGGATAGCTTTCGGCAGGAAGAGTGCGCGATCCTGGTCGACGGCCGGGATTTCCTCGCGAGCGCCGCCGCAGGGTCCGGACGGTACGCGGTGATCGGCTCGGACATGCCGATAATCGGGTACCTGCAGAAGACGATCATCGAGCGATTGCGCGAGAAGTGAGGGATACGTGCCGGGAGCCTGGGGAGGGTGGGGTGAGCCCCTTCCGCCCCTTATGTGCTCTCAAGGGTTTATGACCCTTCCGGCAAAGAGGATCGTGCCGGAGTCCTTCTCCGTTATGAAGAAGATGAACGGATGGTCGGCCCGGAATACGGGGATATCCCCACCCGGGGGTGCAGCGCTCACGTTCATGATGACACCGGTCGCCGCCGCGGCCTCGGTGCCCTCTTCGTTCACATCCACAAACGCCTTATGGACGACGTCGCTTATTAAGAGGTTCTTCGTGCCGTCCATCCCTGAGAAGTCGGCACCCGGGGAGAACGCCGTCGGCATCCCCATCGCCGCAAGCGGTTTCGACAGGAAATACTCCGTA
The DNA here is from genome assembly GCA_964413225.1 of uncultured Methanoculleus sp. Classification (GTDB taxonomy): domain Archaea; phylum Halobacteriota; class Methanomicrobia; order Methanomicrobiales; family Methanoculleaceae; genus Methanoculleus. The sequence goes on from CAYPRO010000007.1 coordinate 16,453, forward strand.
TCGAGCCCAAACTTCGGGAAGAAGACTTTGACGCGCTTACGCGCCATTGAGTCCTGCAGGGCCGCGATCTCCTCCACGTTCAGAACTTTTTCAGCAGCCGTCAGGTTACCTTCCTTCGGGAGGAGGACGAGCATCGAGAGTTCGGTTCCGTTTCCGTGCGCGTACGGCATCTCAAGCGCCTGGAGGGTCGCGGTCTCTGCATACCTGTACTTCGCATCCTCATCCGTCCGCTGCATCATCGGGACCGTCACGGTCCTGTTCTGTCCAGTCCGGAACTCTTCATCCTTCGTCTTGTTCGCATCAAACTGCATGCTCCAGGTGCCCTTGAAGTAGATCGCGTTCGTTATAACGAGCCGGGTCGCCGGGCTGATCGACCCGACCGGCAGAAGATCGCGGATCTTCTCCTCGGTCTTCTCCTCGACCCATCGGTTGATGGTCGCGCGCGACCCCTCGGGGTTCTTTGCAAAGTCAAGGTTCGTCGTATTTGCTCCGTACCAGCGTTCAGCGATATCGATGTACTCCGGGAGGAACGGGTATGCCTTCTCTGCCCAGAGGGCGTTTGCCGTGCGCAGGGTGTAGTTCTCATCTCCGTTGTTCAGGCCGGCATCGATCCGGAAAAATCCCTCCCTCCGGCGGGTATCGCTCACCGGAAGGTGCAGCACCCTGTGGATCTCGTCGGCGGTCGCGCCGCGGGCGCCCTCATATGTGATAGCAAGGGCTGAAGAGATGCTGTAGGGCGAGAAGAAGATGTTCTCTGCCCCCGGTGCACCTGCGAGTTCTCGATAGAGGTCAAACGCAAACCGGTTGTTCCCCGCCGCCACGCTGCCGGGGTCGTCCGGCGGCTCCTGCCCGGTGGGCGGAGCCAGATCCGCCGATGTCGCACCCTGTATATCGGTGCAGCCCGCAATGATGCTGCCGATCGCGATAAGAGACGCGATAAGCAACATACCGATCGTTCTTCGGCTCATGGCCTCCAGTATGATCCGCCAGGTAATTATACCCAGCGTTGGCAACGAATTTTTTCGAAGTCTTGCGTTCCCCGTATGGACCGCCCCATGCAACAGCTCCCTTCAGGTCGACATCCCTTTTAGTCCTCACAATCACCTGCCGATGCATGTCCCGGATGGGCTTTCCCGGAACGCCGGTGGAGTACCGCATCGGAATACCTATGAGCATGCCCGGCAGTCATGATGTCAGGATACAGTCTTTCCTGAGGTGATGAACCATGGTAATAATGCCCGATAACCTCATCTGGCTCCTGAAAAAATGGCACTCGGTTCCCGTAGCGACCACCGGAGCCGATGGTATGCCCAATGTTGCGGCCAAGTCGGTCATGGTCAGGGACCCTGAGACCATCATATGGGGTGAGCTCTATTTCATGCAGACCTACGAAAACCTCGTGCGGCATCCTTTTGCTTCGCTCTGTGTCTGGGGATGGACCCCGCCGTTCACGGCATACAAGGTGAAGGGGAGGGTGGTGATCCACGAGCATGATGAGGTGACGGCGATGCTTGATAGGAGTGTCTGGGCCGGGCATGGTGAAGAGTTTTCGGCCCGCATTGAGGGGATGGCGGCGGTCGTCCTCACGGTCGAAGAGATCTACGACCAGACCCCCCGGCTTTGGGGGGCAGGGGAGCGGATCGCGTAGACCGTGTGGGTGACTCCGCGCTCTCACCGGAGCAGGGCTTCCTGCCTCGCAACCATCCAGCTCAGCTTTTGCTTCTCCTCCTCGTTCAGTTCTTTCGGCAGTCTCCCCATAGCATCAGGGCGTTTGAACACACCTTTGCTGAGCCGCCCCAGAACTGAGACAGGATCCTCGCCCGGGCCCGGCCTGCACCGCAGGCAGCACTTGCTCTCCGATGGGTTGACGGTGATGCAGCGCGACCACCGGACCATCTCAGGCTGCCCCTTCATATCCGGTGAGCTGTTGCGATAGAGTGCCGGACTGATGCATCGGCGCACTCCGATCCGGCGAGCTGAAACATCTGCGCTACCCATGGTGGTGCTGTGAACGCCTCTTTCATGGGAAAGAGACCATTTAACGATTTAGAGAGAGAACCGATCCTGAAAACGGAAGGCCAGGGCCGAGATTCGAACCCGGGTCGAGGGATCCACAGTCCCTTAGGATAACCGACTACCCCACCCTGGCAGTTGTACTCATTTCAGTTGGCGGGCGGATTTGATTAAGGTATCTCTTCGTCACCCGCCATCCCCTCCCGCTCCCGGCGTTCACAGGTGCATATCGGACCTGGATCGCCGGCGACCCGGATCTATCGCGCATACGTGTGCCGGTTCCGGCCGGGTGCATATCCGGGAGAATCATTAATAGACCTCATGCTCCATAACGTACCAGTATACCGGGCGCTTGAGGAAGGCGCCCCCCGGGGTAGGAGAATCATCCGGGCTACGGCATGATTCAGGAAGAACGGTCAATATTCCAGGGTTTTTTGGGAATAATCAGCCCATAAATCGCATATACCGGAAGGTGATACCATGGCAAAGCAATCAGCGATCAGAACCCCCATAGTCTGCGTGATGGGTCACGTGGACCACGGCAAGACGTCGCTTCTGGACAGGATCCGGGGCTCATCCGTGGTCTCGACCGAGGAGGGTGCGATCACGCAGCACATCGGCGCCACGCTCGTCCCCATCGATGCGATAACCCGGATGAGCGGCGCTCTGAGCAAGGTCAGCGTCAACGTCCCCGGTCTCCTCTTCATCGATACCCCCGGGCACCATGCCTTCACCACCCTGCGCGCGCGCGGGGGAGCGCTCGCTGATATGGCGATCGTCGTGGTGGACATAAACGAGGGATTCCGCCCGCAGACGATAGAGGCGCTCCAGATCCTTCGCAATTACAGGACGCCGTTTGTGATTGCGGCAAACAAGATCGACCGCATCCACGGGTGGCGTGTCCACGAAGGCCAGCCGTTCGGCAAGACGTTCTCGCAGCAGAACGAGCGCATCCAGGGTATTCTTGAGACGAAGGTCTACGAGCTTGTCGGCAAACTCTCGGACCTCGGATTCAACTCCGAGCGGTTCGACCGGGTCTCTGACTTTGCGCGGAACATATGCATCGTGCCGACGAGCGCCCTCACCGGTGAAGGCCTCCCCGATATCCTCATGGTGCTGATCGGGCTTGCCCAGCGCTACATGACCGAGAACCTCAGGGTCAGCACCGACGGCCCCGGGGCCGGCACGGTGCTCGAAGTGAAGGAGGAGAGGGGGCTAGGCATGACGCTTGATGTGATCCTCTACGATGGGACCCTCAAGGTCGGAGATGAGATCGCTGTCGCGGGAAACGACCAGATCATCGAGACCAAAGTGCGTTCCCTCTTAAAGCCCCGCCCCATGAGCGAGATCCTGCTCGAAGAGCGGTTCGAACGGGTCAAGTCCGTCACCGCTGCAGCGGGGATCAAGGTCGCCGCCCCGAGGCTTGACGGCGTCATCGCGGGCTCCCCCCTCCGGGCCATAAGGGGAGGGAACCGCGACGATGTGATCGAGCGGGTCCGCCACGAGGTCCAGGATATCCAGGTGACCCTCTCCGATGTCGGGGTCATCATCCGGGCGGACACCATCGGCGCCCTCGAAGCTCTCTCAAAAGAACTTGATGAACAGCAGATCCAGGTGATGCGGGCCGCTGTCGGACCGGTCACCCGCCATGACGTCATCGAGGCGGGGACGATCAAAGACCCCCTCTACAGCGCGATCATCGCCTTCAACACCCCGGTTCTGCCGGATGCGGTCGATGCCCTGGCGGATACATCGATGTCCCACGTCAGCATATTCGAGGGCGGGGTCATATACCAGCTCCTCGATGATTACGTCGAGTGGCGGGGTGAGAAGAAGCAGGAGCTCGAACGGCAGCAGTTTGAGAAACTGGTCATGCCGGCAAAGATCCGGATCCTCCCTAACTGCATCTTCAGGCAGAGCAACCCGGCGGTGGTCGGCGTCCGCGTCCTCGGGGGAAAGCTCCAGAGCGGTGTCGACCTTGCGCTCCCGAACGGGAAGAAGATAGGCAGGATCAAGCAGATACAGGCGAAGAACGAGACGGTCCAGGAGGCGGAGGCCGGAAAGGAGGTGGCGATCTCCATAGATGGGCCGACGGTCGGCCGCCAGATCAACGTCGACGACGATCTCTACGTGGACGTGCCGGAGCGGCACGTGAAGGTGATCGAGCGGGAGATGATCGGCCAGTTGAGCGCGAGCCTGCGCGAGACCCTCGAGGAGTTCACCACCCTCCGGCGCCGGGAAGACCCCTTCTGGGGGAAGTGAACCCCTGTATGCGCCCCGGCGGGGCTCCCGGCTGCCGCCTCCCTTCAGCCCCGCGACGGTAGGCTTTTAATAGCATATTGTCAAACTGTATAGATACTTTTGAAGGAGTCTTCAACATGGTAGATTTCAAGATTATACTCTCGGACCCGGGCACCGGGCAATCATACAAGATCGATGCAACCGGCTCGATCGCCGGAGCGTTCATCGGCAAGCGCATCGGCGACGAGATCGACGGGGGTATCCTCGGCCTTCCGGGCTACACGATCCGGATCACCGGCGGCACGGACAAGACCGGTATCCCGGCACGCCGCGACCTCCCCGGGCCGGCACGCCGGAGGCTTCTGCTCTCCCGGGGCATCGGATTCCACCCGGTTATGGAAGGAGAGCGCCGCCGAAAGTCGGTGCGCGGGAACGAGATCAGCGCCGATTTTGTCCAGATCAACGCCGCCGTGAAGCAAAGCGGCGCAAAACCCCTGACTGAATACTTTGGCCAGCCCGCAGCGGCTGCCGAATAATCCGCACCCATCTTTTCTTATAACCTCATCCTCGTGGCCTCTTGTTCATCCTTCACCTGCCCCGCCAGGGTTCCCTGAGCGTGGCGGGACAGCGGTCACGGAGGGAACACATACCGCAGTTACGGGGATGCGTGGGACATCCGCATGCCGCGGCATACGCGGCTATGAGCGCCGCTGCAGGGTCTCCCCCGTAATCGGCGGCGAGGTGTGCCGCCCTGGCGGCGACCTCATCGGGCACTGACTCCGGGTAGTAGCCGCTCCAGGCCACATCTTTGAGTCCCGCCTCGCGGCAGACCGAGCAGAGGCGCTCCATCTGCTCCTTCGACGGCCCCGGATGATAGTAAAGGACGTTGTTTGGCCGAAACCCTATGAGTCGGTAGGGCACCGTCGGGTCGAGCGAGACGATGAACTCCGCGATGGCGCTCACCTCGTGATCCGTCATACCGGGGATCACCACCGTCCGAAAGACCCTGATACGATCCCTCCCCTCGCGCACGAGGTATTCCGCGTTCCTGAGCACCGGGGCTATCGGTGCTCCCATGAGGGCGCGGTGGACCGAATCTGACCACGCCTTGATCTCGAGGGTGACGACCCGACAGAGGTCGACTATCCGCGCCATCGTCTCCGGCGTTGCAAAGCCGCCGGTCGATATCCCTATACCGAGATCGAGCCCCTGTCGCTTCACCTCGGCCGCGACCTCCTCGATGTAGGGGAGGTGGATGACCGGATCTCCGCCCGTAAAGCCGATCGTCCGGATACGGGGCCCCCGGTAGGCACCAATCCTCTCCCGGGCATCGGCCACCAGAGCTGTTGCCGGCACATAGCCGGCGTAGTGCCAGCCGGGATCGGGGTACTGCGATATCCGGTAGGCGTTGCAGTGGAGGCAGCGATAATAGCATCCGGTCAGGGTGACGATGTAACTTGCAAGCGATCCTGAGCACATCGTCGCCGCCACCTCCGCGCGGCCGGTGCGGCATACGCCTCGCTCCCCTCGCAGGCGATCGACACCGCACCTCCACTCGCAGAGACGGCAGGACTTGAGATCTTCCATGCTAATTTTCTGGCGACACAGCATGATAACCCCCGGGGTTCCGGCAGGGTGAGATAGGGGCAAGGCCGCATATGCAGCCACCGGTGCAACTATTCGCGGGCGGATGCCAGAGTATGAGCATGCATACAGCGCCACCGGACGCCCCCGGCATGATCCTGCAGCCCGTGGGAGTCATCCATAACGCCGTGCGGGAACCGTTCCTTGTTGCCGACACGGACGGCATATCCATGCGGGAAGGATCCGACGCGAGCAGGGATCACGTCAGGAACACAAGAGAGGCGATCTCAGAGATCGTCATAGATGAAGCCCGTATCGAGCTCCTCGACGGTATCGAGGGCTACTCCCATATCACGGTGCTCTACTGGGGACACAGAGTGCCGGAGGAGAGCCGGGCCGTCAACCGCGTGCATCCCATGGGTCGGGCCGATATACCGAAGATCGGGATCTTCTCGACCTGCAGCCCCGCCCGCCCTAACCCGGTGCTTGCGACCGTCGTCCGGCTGCATGCGCGGCGCGGGAACATCCTTGAGGTTTCAGGGCTCGATGCCGTCGACGGCAGCCCGCTCATCGATATCAAACCCTACGTTCCGACCCATTACCCACAGGGGGATGTGCGGGTTCCCGCGTGGATGGAGGGGCTGATGAAGGAGATAGGCGAGCGGCGGGGGTGAAACCCCGAAGAGGGGCGACCGAACGGCGCACTTACCGCTTTTTTGCGACCGATCGCTCCAGGGCGGACAGTTTGTCCTCGAATGCCACGCCGTATTCTTTCGCGAGGATGACCGCCGCCGCCTCCGCACGGAGGTTGCCGTCGAAGCGGTCAGTGATAATCCGGTGGAGCCCGGCAACGATCTCCTGTGCCGGCCTCCCTGCCGCGGCGGCTATGCGCCCTATGAGATCCGTCAAGGGGTCATCCGTAGCGAGGATATCGGAGGTGGGTTTGAACCCGAGCGGTATCGAGACCTCCGCGACATCAAATAGCGGCCGTATAACGCCGCCTTCTATCCCGATGAGCCCCTCTGCCTTTGCCCGCTCCAGGAGCTGGTTTGCCTGCTCCTTGTTCATCCATTTCCGGTCGATGGCGATGTAGAAGACGAACTCGCTCCTCTGCAACCGATCTTTGCGCATATGTTTGAACGGCGCGGCAACCGCAATACGCACGCTCACTCGCAGGCACCCTTGAGGATTCTTCTCAGGTCCATAGCATCCATGTCGCCCTGGCGCCCCTCCTTTGCTATGTAACACTCGGTCACCGGCCCTTTATCGGCGATCCTGAGGTAGAAGACGTTCTCCGCGACCGGCAGTCTCTTCTCAGGGGTGAGAAGCGTCCTCTGCAGGCCGACACGGAAGTCTGCCGCCTCGGTGACCTTCTCGGAGAGCGGCAACAGGTCGTCGAGGTCCAGGAACTTTGTCCGCCCGTCCGCGATCTGGATGCGGATCCGCTCCTTGACGAGGCCGTCCGTTCCCTTTGCCGTCGTGTGGGTGTCGTGCAATCGGGCTATACAGGTGAGGATATCCCGAAATGGCCGGGAGAGTTCGAAATCGAGGTCGATTGACTGGGGGAAACGATAGTATATCCTGCGCATCACTAAGACTGACGTCAGTGGAGCGTAAAAAGGATCTGATCTCGCCTGGATATGCAGGCGTGATGGGAAACCTCCTTTCAAGGTGCTCCTCGATCTCCCCGGCGCGGATATGGCGCTCCGGTGCCGCCGGCCCCGCTCACGGCAGACGGTCTCCGAAAATTTCGCGTCGATGAACCATCGTTCTTGACGGCCGAGATCACGACGCGCCCACAAAAAGATATTTTATGCGATCAGGACAGCGTTGACGACGCCGTCCTGACCGGGTCTGCTGACGATTCGCGCGCGTCCGGCATCCGTCCTGATGACGGCGCCTCTGGTCAGGAGGCTTCGCCGGACGTAGTTCGGGTTGGCGCTGTTCGCCTCGACCGCCTCGATCTTCGCCTTCCGGGTCTCACCGGTAGCCGGGTCTGCGACCGTCGCGTAGTCCAGCCTGAGGGCCCTGACCTTCTGGTTGCCCCCGTATGTCCGGATAACCTTCTTGCGCTCTTCACCGATGTGCGTCTCTGCCGGAGCTCTTCCGATCTCCGATCTCTTCTTGCCCTGGGAGGTGTGGTAGCGCCCGCCCGATGGCTTCCGTACTGATCTTGCCACTGCATGTGACCACCGATATACTCTGTTGAGGATGCGATACCCGTCGCGGGAAAGCAGTCTCTCGTTAAAGTGCTATAACTATTCGGGGCGGGAATATTTAATCATGCTGATCAGGCGAGAATTGCATCCAGCAGTTCCCCGATACCTTCCCCGGTCTTCATGTTTGTCCGAAAGATCTGCATCTGTGGGTTGTAGCGGCGCATATCCCGCTCCATCCGGTCGAGGTTGGCGCCAATGAGCCCGGCGAGGTCGACTTTGTTGATGACGCCGATGGTGCTGCCACGAAACATCATGGGGTGTTTGTTCACCACATCGTCCCCCTCCGTGGAGCTGACGATGACGATCCTTTTTTCGGCACCCAGCCGGAAGTCCGTCGGGCAGATCATGTTGCCGACGTTCTCGATGAAGAGGATATCGATATCGTCAAGCGGCAGGTGTTCGATGGCGTGCTCCACCAGGTGGGCGTCGAGATGGCATTCCTTCCCGGTGTTCGCGTTGTAGGCCGGTATACCGAGGGCGACGATCCGCTTGAAGTCATCGTCGCCGTAGACGTCGCCCGCGATGGCGCCGGCGCGGAGCCCCCGCTCTTTAAGAAGCGGGACGAGCCGCTCGATCGCGGCGGTCTTCCCCGACCCGATCGCGCCGAGGAGGTCGAACGCCCGGATATCGTGATCCCTGAGGTGTTCGGCGTTGGCGTCGGCTATGCGGTTGTTGACGTCGTAGATGTCCTTCTCCACGTGAACGTCGATATGATGCATGGTATATACTGTGATCGTGATCTGCTTATAGGTTAACACTCATACCCTACGGCAATGAGTGTTGAACGCATCCTGTATCCCTGTTACTTCGATATAGCGCTGCTGCGGCGGGAGGGGCGACGTATATCAAAGAACCTCGGCGTGAAGTCGCCGGATCTTCCTGCCATCGAGGCTGCCCTGCGGAGGATGAAGGTCCCGCACCGGGTGGAGGCACACCATCACCCGGCCAGATGGGTGGAGCGTGAAGGCCGGGTTGTGGCGGAGTGGGAAGGGAGCAAGGAAGATCTGATCCGGCAGGTTGCCCGGAGTCTTGCCGGCCGGAGGTGATGGTATGTACGACCTGCACACCCACACCCTCCTCTCTGACGGCGAACTTCTTCCTATGGAGCTCATCCGCCGTGCTGCCGTGCTGGGCTACGAGATCCTCGCCATCACCGACCACGCGGATGCTTCGAACCTCGCGCACCTGGTGGAGGCGGGGAGCATGGTCAGAGATTCGGCGCGGCAGTATGGCGTGGATCTGCTCGTCGGGGTGGAGATCACCCATGTCCCGCCGCCCCTGATCCCGGTACTCGCGCGCGAGGCAAAACAGCGTGGTGCCGATATAGTCGTGGTCCACGGTGAGACGGTGATGGAACCCGTCGCCCCGGGGACAAACCGCGCCGCCTGCACCTGCGAGTACGTCGATGTTCTCGGCCATCCGGGGATGATAACGCTCGATGATGCCTGCGCGGCCGCAAAGCACGGTGTCATGCTCGAGATCACCTCCCGGGCGGGGCACAACCGGACCAACGGCCATGTGGTGGGGGTGGCCCGGGCGGCCGGCTGCCTCCTTACGGTCGATTCGGATACGCATGCACCGTCCGATCTCATGTCAAAGGAAGCACGGTGGACGGTTGCTCTCGGTGCCGGGCTGACGGAGGCGGAATCGCGGGAGATACTCTCCCGTGATATTAAACGGCTTCTTCAGAAGTAAGATGGGGTATTTATATTTTAGCGAAATGTTTTTATAATCTACTGGTCAATATATATACGTTACTAAATACATCCAGCTATAGTGTCACCCTGAGGTTGTAGTTTGCGGTTAATCGGTCGTTCTGTAAATATCTGCGGTAATCGCTTGTTAATCTTGCGATGCGATGCCGCACAGTTGCCCCGCCTCTACGGTGAGGCATTGGATCGCCGGTTAAAACCCGTAGGAACGGTTGTCGACATCTTTGGGAATATATCGTCTCCCTATGCCGTAGTCCTCTGCTATAACGGCTGTTCCGTGCACGCTGGCGAGAAAATCTTTGCAAAATAGGTGTAGAATCGATGGCAGAAGTTGAGAAATTGAAGCAGCTGCAGTTGCAGCGTGAGGCCCTGAAGAAGAGGGGGGAGCAGAAGGTCAAAGAGACCGAGAAGAAGCGCACCGAGGAGAGTGTCCAATCCGTCTGTCCTGAGTGCGGCAGCCGCCAGCTCGTTCACGACTACGAGCGTGCCGAACTCGTATGCCAGAGTTGCGGGCTTGTCCTCGACGAGGAGTTCATCGACCGCGGGCCTGAGTGGCGTGCGTTTGACCACGACCAGAGGATGAAGCGCTCCCGTGTCGGTGCACCGATGACGTTCACGATCCACGACAAGGGTCTCTCGACGATGATCGACTGGAGGAACCGTGACTCCTACGGCCGTGCTATCTCAAGCAAGAACCGCGCCCAGCTCTACCGTCTCCGGAAGTGGCAGCGGCGTATCCGGGTCTCAAACGCGACCGAGCGAAACCTCGCGTTCGCTCTCTCCGAGCTTGATCGGATGGCCTCAGCGCTCGGTCTGCCCCGGAACGTGCGCGAGACCGCCGCCGTGGTCTACCGCGATGCGGTGGACAAGAACCTGATCCGCGGTCGGAGTATCGAGGGTGTTGCTGCGGCGGCTCTGTATGCTGCGTGCCGTCAGTGCAGCGTGCCCCGGACGCTCGATGAGATCGCGGAGGTCTCCCGGGTATCGAGGAAGGAGATCGGGCGGACCTACCGGTTCATATCGCGCGAACTCGGGTTAAAGCTCCTGCCGACGTCCCCGATCGACTACGTCCCGCGCTTCTGCTCGGGTCTGAACCTGAAGGGTGAGGTCCAGAGCCGGGCGGTCGAGATCCTCCGGCAGGCCGGAGAACGCGAGCTTACGAGCGGCAGAGGCCCAACGGGCGTTGCGGCTGCCGCTATTTACATCTCGTCGATCCTTGGCGGTGAGAGGCGCACCCAGCGTGAGGTCGCCGAGGTTGCGGGCGTGACCGAGGTCACGATCAGGAACAGATATAAGGAACTGGCAGAAAAATTAGATATCGAGATCATACTCTGATCTCATATCTCCTCAACCCATTGGGCCTGTAGATCAGGGGTAGATCGCTACGTTCGCAACGTAGAGGCCGCGGGTTCAAATCCCGCCGGGTCCACTCGTTTGTAATCGTTTGTGTCTCGGCTATTAAGATCAGATTACATGGCGTTACCTTTCTGAGTCCTGAAACCACGGTATCGAGCAATTGGCCCGCGTTTAGGGCTGTTTCTTTAAAATACCCGTAAGTTTCTGGCGATACCGTTGTATGCACCCTTTTTCTAATCCGATGGATTACAGTTGTTTTCTGTTTTTCTCCTTTTTTCATTTCTCTTTTCTCCTGTCCGGACATACTTGGATGGTTTAGACTCTGCTTAGACCGTGATAAAGGGCGGGTTCCCCGGCCGGTGGGGGAACCTCCTCCTTAAGTGGCAATACTCACCACGTACAGGCTATGAAGCGAATCAATGCAAAGGGAGAGGTCTTTCAGCAGACATCCGTCTATATCCGCGAGAACGTCTACCTCCTCGCAAGGGAAGAGCGTATCCCCATATCAGAGTCGGCAGAGCAGGGTGTGATTGCTGCACTGCGTGCGCGAGGTGTCGAGGTCTAAGGGGGGTGCATGACGAAATACGAGATCCTGGTGGCGGGAAAGGCAGAGAAGTATCTAGAGGGGCTTAAGGGTAAGAATGAGGCGTATAAGGCATTAATTATCATGACAATTAAGTTCTGCCTGGGGGAACATCTTCTCGACCGGAACACCCCATGCAACATGAAGAAGATCAAAGGTACGAAAAGGACTTATCGATTACATGTTCAGAGGGCATATACTGTCTTCTACGTGGTAGAGAGAACGAAGGAAAAAACAGTTGTTGAAGTTCACCTGATTACGACCTTTGAAGAAGCGCACCAGTTGTATGGTCGTATCGATTTATAACCCTAATCTCTTTTCCACTTCGGCTAAAGGAGAGAATCCGCTCTTTCTGGCCTCTTCCATATCTGCCTCTAACCTAGCGAGGCCTGCCTTCCTTTCAGCCCGCTCAGTCGGGGTAAGGGTTATTTTAGTCTTCGGGGTTGCCTTCTTCCGCTCGGCTACCGTCTTCGTCGGCATGCGTGATTATGTCTGTATCTGGGGGGATATAGTTTTGGGCGAGGAACACGTTCACGCCGGAACCGCGGCAACTGCCATCGTCTTCGTCACGAAGAGCGACACTTTCGCACCGCACGGTTATGGGATGTGGAAGGTGACTTGTGGCGTCTATCATCTTCCCTCTACCTTCGCAACGTAGAGGCCGCGGGTTCAAATCCCGCCGGGTCCATTTTCTGTTGTTCTCTGATTCCTTTCTCTGAGTTTTCTCTCATAGGCGACCGAAGGTCGCCTGCAGGGGTTTTAGATGGAGCGCAGCCCCTTTGATCCGCTCCCTCACTCTTCCCCCTGCTCCCGCGCGATCCGCTCCTCCCCCTCCTTCGATCTCTCGTGCTCCGCCCGCGGCGTCGGGGTCACGGGCGCCCCCGGCGGGCGGCTCTGGTCTCTACCCTCGTTGCCGAGCTCGGCCGGGACCGGGCTGTAGACCATATCGGTCCCCTTATCCTCAAACGGCACCTCCTCATCGGGCTGCTCGTCCTGCTTCCTCTTCTGGTCCTGTTCCATACGCATCTTTCCACGGCAGGGACCGCCCCGGATCCATAAAAACCTGCCGGCCGATGGCAGAGCCATCTTTCATCGCCACAAACCCGGGACTGGCCGCTTGCGCAAACTACAAACCGGCCCGTATGCAACCACTCCACCACATGAGTTCCACAAAAAAACGATCAGAAGAGGCGGTCGCCCGCTTCATGCAGGGCTATAACTGCTCACAGTCGGTCAGCTCGGTCTTTGCCGGCGACGCCGGGGTGCCCGAGGATGTCATCCTCCGGGCGGCCACAGGGTTTGGGGGCGGCATGGGGCATACCGGGGGCGCCTGCGGCGCCGTATCGGGAGCGGTCCTCGTCATCGGGCTCATGGCCGGGGGCACCGGCCCGGATGAGAAAGAGGCAAAGGATCGGACATACGCCCTCACCCGGGAGTTCATCACCCGATTTACCGAAGAGTTTGGCAGCATACCCTGCACTGCACTCCTCGGGTGCGACCTCTCAACAGAGGATGGGCTTGCCCGGGCCCGCGAACAGAACCTCACCCGGACCCTCTGCCCCCGCTATATCCGGGGTGCAGTCGATATCCTCGATGAGATCCTCTCCCCCGTCATTTCCGGGGGGCCCACCACCCGGTGAGGGGCCGGGAGAGGGACGAGAGCCCGAACAGTCGCGATATATCGGCGCCACCGAGGTTTTTTGCTGCCATCGCCCGTCTCTCAATGATAGTCCAGGAGAAGTAGGCGAGAGCGAACGTCATGAGAAACGAGAGAACGCAGAGCGTCGGGAGGAAAAGAGCGTTCCCCGTGACCTGGATCAGCACCTGCTGGATCGGGTAGTGGTATATGTAGATGCCATAGGAGAAATCCCCACGTCTCCCGAAGGTGTTCAGGTAAGGGACCGGGAGATGGGCTGCGTAGATGGTGAGGTAGGGTATGGCGATCACACCGGCGACGGTCAGGTAGGGCGTCAGAGCCGAGAGCCCGAGCAGAAGGAGCAGCGTCCCGGCGACGACCGGCCGATAGGCGATACGTTCCCGATGAATGTAGAGGTAGGCCCCGATAAGGAAGTAGAGGGCAAACCGGATCTTTGCCATCCTGGGATCATCAAACCAGACCATCCAGAGGAGGACGGTCATCCCCATGAAGGCGACGATAGCGCTCCGGCGCCGCAGGAGCCCGGTAATCCCGAGGAGGGCGACGACACCGTAGAGGGCAACCTCTGCAGGTATCGTCCAGAGCGAGCCGTTGACGTAGGTCCACGGGTTCTCCTGAAAGAGCCCTATAACGGACCCATCCTCAAAGAAAGGAACCGTGGTGATTCCTGCCGGAGAAAAGATGGCGCCGAAGTATTCTGTATAGGATAAAGACGTCATCAGCGGACCAATGACAAAGAGCGTCATGAGGATCGCGACAACGAGGGCGGGGACGACCCTGAGGAACCGTTTCCAGGCAAACCGGAGCGGCGATGCGGTCGACTCCCAGCTCATGGCGATCAGGTAGCCGCTTGTTGCAAGGAGGACGGCAAGCCCCGCCTGCCCCATGAGCACAAACGGATCATACAGCCCTATCCCGACGTAGCCGAGCCTGAGAGCGTAGGCGTGCGTGACGATGATCGCCACAGCCGCAGCGAACCGCAGGAAGTCGAAGTTGTTTGAGAACCTTCCCCCCGGAATGTTCCCCCCTTCTGGGGCCGCCATCGGGTGCCCTGTTTTCATGATTATCCAATCTCTTCCCTTATTGTACAGCGGCAACTGTTAAATATTTAGTCAAAATAGTCCTCAGGCGCCGGTGATAAATGTTAAATATACAGCCAAAACATTCACATCAATGGACCCTCTGGTCGTCGCCACGTTTGCCGTCGTCGCTCTGCTTGAGATCGCTATCCCGCTCGCTCTCGGTTTCTGGATTAAACGGAGATTCGGCGCCCCGTGGCGGATATTCCTCTTTGGCGCCCTCTTCTTCATCGTCGTGCAGGTCGTCCACACGCCGCTCGTCCTCGTGACACAGAACCCGCTCTACACCGCCTTTCTGCCGATGGGCACGACGGCGGCCCTTGCCGGCCTTGCCATATACCTCGGCCTCATGGCAGGGTTCTTTGAGGAGGTTGGACGCTATATCGTATACCGCTACTTCTTCCCGTGGCGAAATGTCCGGCTTTCCCGTGAAGGCGGCCTCCAGTTCGGGGCCGGGTGGGGCGGTATCGAGAGCATATTCGTCGCGTTCCTCGTCCTCTCGAGTATGGTCTCCTACATCGTCCTCACAAGCGATGGCGGGGCGATCCCGCTGCCCGACGACCCCGCCGTCCAGGCACAGGTCAAGACCCTCCAAAACCTCACACCGCTCGACATACTGCCCGGGCTTGCCGAGCGGATGATGACGATCATCCTGCTTATTTAAACCGATAGGTATCATTTTCGAGCATTAATCACCTCCCCACCCTGCCGTGTATTGTCGAATATCCTGCTGGGCCGTGGGCGGCCACCCGAGGCCCGCGTAGTGCCGTAACATGGTTCGAATGTCATGCCCCATGGATAGCGAGACGGAGCCCTCTCGGTGGCTGTGGGTCGCCAAGAGCCACGATGACCATGTTTTCCGAGTCATTTTCGGGGCGATCCCCTTAAGACCCGCGAGGTGCCCCTCGTCCTGGGCTTTCCCCGCCGCCCTGAGCAGGGTCTCGCTCCAGGATTGCCGGCTGATCGGCCGGAGGTCTTCGGGGTTCTGCTTCCTATAAGAGATCAGGGTTTCGATCGCCTGGACCCCTGCGTTTGAGAGCAAGACAGTGCGCTCAGCCTGTTTCGCCTTCTTCTTTAGGTTACTTCCCCGGGGTAAGTCTATGGCACGGCGGCTCGGCTTGTACCATTCGGGAGCATCCAGAAACCTCTCGAACTCCACCTCCCGCATCCCCGTGAATAGGAGGCCGTCGAGGCGCAGTTGGTGCTTAAATGTGAGGTGCGAGCGGATCGCTCTGTACTCTTCGGGATATAAGACCCTCGTCTCCTGTTTGATAATCGGCTCTGGAATCATTGGATAATGATCGGGGGGTGGGCCTGATAAGGAATGTCTATGTTGTCGTCTTATCATAAAAGGACAGGGAGAGGGATACTTTGGACCCCTATGTGCTGAGATCTAGATATGGAGATGTGATTGGGTAGGACAGTTACTTGTCATGATGTGCATCATGGCAGGGGGAGCAAAAAACCTGCACGTGCAGATTTAAAAGATTGCCGGGATCCGGGACATCAGTATTCATTCCTACTATGTGGTGAAGCCGACGTCCCTCTGGGATACCAACTGGACCAAACTCAGGCCCCTAGGATACGGTGGAGGCGATGATCCGGGAAGAGGAGGGGCGGTAGGGCAGACTCCTCCGCACCGTGCCTGCCCTTATGGTGTGAGACTGGATCAGCAGTCCGATGTCGATGACCAGGAGACTGTAGAGCCAGTTTCAGGCTGCGCCTGAAAGGACTGTCTCACTACCTGTGGAAGAAGGGCCTTTTTCTGCCCAGATAACCTTAGTCGCATAATTTTTCTCCACTAATTAGGAGGCTTATACTCGATATCTAGGTGAGCAGCCGTGAGGGGCGCGGTATGCCAATTTGACCCAATTAAACCGAATAGATTATCTGAAGAGAGACAGATAGAACCAGATGATCTCATGCAGGACGTAATCAGGACGGGCCTCCTCCGACATAAAAATAAGCGGATCGCCCTCAGCGATATGAATGCAATTCTCAAAGAAGATGGGATCAACCTCTTTGCTGACCCCGACGGGGAGAAGCAATTCATTTGCGCAATCCAAGACTTCATAAATATTGGTGTGCTAGTCCCGATCAAGCGTGCAGGTTCCCTCACCGAGTATGGGGGGCTTCCCGGGCGATATACCATCCAGCGCGACCTGATCACAGAGGGAGAAACACCTCTCTCCGAGGAGCACCGGAACGAACTCTTCTCCCTCCCACGCTTGATGTCCATTAAATACTACGCAACCCACGCAGACCACTATCGCAGAGATCGGGACGCAATTCTCAGGATCAGAGACCTAATCGAAAAGGATGGCAGCGAGATGCTGACCGTCAACGAACGCTCCTATGAAATCTTCGGCGACGAGAAGGCGGTCGATGCACCAGAGGACGCGGCAGTCGATGGCCGGACAATCCTTAGGAATCTCCACCTTAGCCTTGAAGATATCAGGGCAAAGAAAGTTTTTGAACCCTTCTTCTATCGTGAGAAGGATTTCAGTGCCCTAGAAGGGAAGGCCAAGAGGACGGTCCTGATCGTCGAAAACAAGGACACCTTCTGGACCCTGCAACAGGCGGTGACCGCAGGAGAGTTTGACAGCATCAACCTTGTTATCTATGGGGAAGGGAATGCGATCCTGAAAAAATTTGAGTATATTAAAGCCGTGGGCGGAACCCTAGAAGACCGTTACATCTATTTCGGAGATATCGACAGGGAGGGCATCGCCATATTCAACCGTTTGCGAGTACGGTATCCTGAATATGATATCAGACCAGCCACATCCCTCTACACCGCCATCCTGAAGAAAGTTGGATATAAGAGTGCTCGCCCTCTCAGGAAAGAACAAAAAAGAGGTCAGTTTTCATTCTCCCCCTTTCTCGACTATTTTGATGAAGAGAACAGAGCAGCGATTGAGTGGATCATCAAAGCGGAGAGGTATCTCCCGCAGGAAGCCCTTAACGCCGCCGAATTCAGGAGGATGAAGGCTCGTGGACTATCAGAGACACTTTAAAGATATCAACGAACGGATGGAGCACTTGGTGTGCTTCTTTCCTTTTTTTAAGGCTTATGCCCAGAAGCGGGACTATGACGCACCCTACCTCGCCCTGGGCGTGCTGACATTTCTCATCGAAAAAGGTCGTCTTCAAGGCCGTACCGTCAGGCTCGAGGAGATCCGAGAATATATCGAACCTGAACTCCCGATCCGTAAGCACATAGGGTATACCCCTCAACGCATCCTCTGCTCCTCTTTCTGATTTTTGGACACTCTCCTCTCCCCTTTACCTCCGGCGGCCCCCTCAAGTATTTATAGTATTATGCGCTTAACTTGTACTGGCAGCAATGAAGTCCACCATCCGCATCAAGACGATCAATGGCAAGGAATACTGGTATGAGGACATCCCCTACTACGACAAAGAGAAAAAGCAGATCCGGCATCGGTCCAAGTACCTCGGAAAGAACATCGACGGGAAACCGGTCCAGGTCCGGAGTGAACCGATGATCCCTGCCAGTATGAGGGTCGCCGATGCCCCGGTCGGTGCCTACATCCATGGCAACCTTCTGCCGCTCCAGAAGATCACCCAGGAACTGTCGATCCGGTCAACGCTTGAGGAGTTCCTGAACCCGGAGGAAACCGACATCATATTGGCTCTCGTCTATAACCGTGTTCTCCGGCCACTTGCGCTCCAGAACGTGCAAACCTGGTTTGAAGGGTCATCTCTTTCCCTCCAGCATCCTCACCTCCCACTTGCGAGTCAGCGTCTCAGCGAGATACTTGCAGCGCTCGGAAAGAGCAATGTTCCCTCCCTGTTTGTGGACCGATTTGCTTCCCAGACCAAACCCGATGCAACGCTTCTCTACGACATTACCAGTCTCTCCAGTTCCTCCAAACTCCTGGAACTCCTAGAGTACGGGTATAATCGCGACAGCGACGGCCTTCCCCAGGTCAATGTCTCCCTTGTCATGGATAAGGAGCGCGGGATCCCGATCCGATATGATCTCTACCCCGGGAGCATCGCCGATATCGGAACGTTGGCAAACACGCTGCGCTGGTTGAAAACCATGGAAATCGACCAATTCAGGCTGATACTCGACCGGGGGTTCTTTTCGCAGACGGCTCTTGCCGAACTGCTGGATGAGGAGATCCCCTTCATCATCCCACCGACGCTGCAGCTCACCTCGGTGAAAGAACTGATGAGTACGTCGCAAAAGAAGGTGGGCAGAGCGGAATTTCTGCACAAATACGAACAAGAAGCGATGTTTGCGATGCCGGTCACTCTTTCCCACCTTTATGAACTCGAAGAGGAGCCCCGGGTGTTGACCGTCAAGGGGTACTGCTACTACGATCCTCAACGCGAGCAGAGTGAGCGGAGTGCGTTCTACCAGCACCTGCATGATGTCGTTGAGAAGGTGCAGCATGCCCAGCCAAGGGCATGGAAACGGCCCGATGTGGCGGTGGGAGAGATTGCCAAGCATTTTGCCCGCTATTTATCCTGGAAGTTTGTGGATGGGCGATTTGAGGTCTCGATCAAGCAGAAGGCAGTAACCCAGCGGGTAAACCGGATGGGACGATTCATTCTCTTGTATTCAGGGGAGATGGACTGGCTCACGTGCCTTACCCTGTATCGGCAACGAGACGCCATCGAGAAATGTTACGATGTGATGAAGAACGACCTCAAGGCCTTGCCGTTGCACCTGAGGACTGAGGAGACCCTGCGGGGACATCTGTTCATCACGTTCCTGGCACTGGTCCTGCGAATGAGGTTGCAGATGATGATGAAAGAGACGGGGCTCATCAAGCAGTACTCGGTCCAAAAACTGCTCCTCGAACTCGAAAAGATCAAGATGGTTGAACTATCTTCCGGGGAGAAGATGGTTTCTGAGGTCAGTAAGAAGAACAGGATGATTTTAGAGGCACTTGGATTATGCGCCTAAGGATCCGGGAGTTCAGGATCGAAGGGATGATGAAAGAGATGCATCCCGGGCAGACATTTGACTACCAGGAGGTGACACGGACCGTGCTCGGCACTCTTGAGACCACCAGCCAAGGTGAACTCTACTGCTTTCAGTACCTCGACCCTCTCAGGAAGCAGCAGGTCGATCGCTATGTCCAACTAGTCAAGTACGACGTGAGCGAGGGTGCATATCAGATCACCAAAGCCGGGCTCGAGTTCATGATTAACATCAAGGAACTCCCCGAAGAGTCCAGGGTCACGGTCGCCCTCATCCTCTTTAAAAAGCAGATCGAGAGCGGATCATTCAGAAACGCCCTAGAGACGGTGAAAAGCCTCAACCTCGAAGTCCACCTGAAAAAAGGGAAAAGGCAGGCTCTGATTGACAGCATGATCTATGGAGACCCCAACGTGGTGGAAAAATTCACTACATACACTCAGGACGTGATCTCCCAGCTTGAACAGGAAGAGGAACTCTTTCATCAAGTCCAGAAAACCCTCCAGAAGATCTCAGAAGATAAAAAGCGGATAACCGATCATTCCCTTTCATTGGGTGATGAAGAAGACTTCATCATCATCAAAGAACTCGCAAACGAGTTGGACTATGGCTACCGGCTCCATAACACTCTCCTCGAAGACTACACCACGATCCCCTCAGAGTATGAACGGATCTCGAAGATCAGACTGAACTCGCTCTTTGATCGTCGATATCAGTTCCAAAAAACTCTTGAAACCCACATACACGCCCACCTCCCCAACGACGTGCATGTGGTGGAGATGCTCCCCCTCCTCCTCCCTGACCCCGGGAGAGCATTCAGTTTCTGCAAACTCTTCGAGCCACAGAGCATCATCGGGAAAAAGGCAGAGACTGCGGAGACACAGGTGAAAGAAGAGTGGGGCGATGCAAAGTCCCCCGACGAAATCGTGCATGAACAGCAGATGAAGACCTTCACCGCCTATGCGTCGGTTCTGGTCGATGCCCTCCGGGACGGGGGACGCCTTGACCTGCCTACATTTCTAGACCAGATCCGGGCGCGGTACGGGGACGAAGGAGTGGACCATATCGACCTGATCCCCTTCCTGATCGAGTTGAACAAAGGCGTACGACAGGAGGAGAAAGAATCATACAAGACGGTTTTCGATCTTCACACACCTGAAGAACGGCAGGGCGCAATTGAGAAGATCCTGATCTCAGTTGCGACCGAAAAGAAGGCTAGGATCGATACTATCAGGGTCATATCTCGACCTGAGATCCGGGTACCGTTCACCAATGTGAGAGACGTGTACGTATCATACCTTGACTTTATGGGAGAACAGAAGGATGAAATTTGACGAAGCAAACCTCGGAGTCGCCTTGGAGATCTTCTATTGCATCCTGAAGGAGGGGTCACTCACAC
This sequence comes from uncultured Methanoculleus sp., assembly GCA_964413225.1. Lineage (GTDB taxonomy): Archaea > Halobacteriota > Methanomicrobia > Methanomicrobiales > Methanoculleaceae > Methanoculleus. The sequence continues at coordinate 37,250 of CAYPRO010000007.1, forward strand.
GCGCAGATCATCCGCGCGAATTTTTACGGTACGATCAGGAAGCCGAGGTGAGGGAAGCACTGGAGTTCTGCGCGAGAAAGCAGGGACTGATTCTGTGCAGATACCATGACGCCTTCTATCTCAGTCCCGGGATAAACAACCCGGTTTTTGGCCTCTCAAACACTGAGATCAAGAATAGTTTGGGGAGCGGGTTCAACAACCCCGAAATGTATATGGCCTTTTTTATTATGCACGTCCTCATCACCGAATTCTACCGGGACTCCACCAGCGAGCCCTACTTGGAGAAGGTGCAAAAAATTCGTCTTCTCGATGTCGTTGAGGAAAAAATGAAGGCAATGGAAGCATTCGAAGACTTGGAGAAGACCAGCGAAGGTCACCAGTTCAACTTTAAAGTGATCGCTGACCTCTGGAAAAAACTACCCACGGCTGAATTCAGGACAGATGAAAGTGACGAGATCAAGCAGCGCGGCACAGGTTCAAAGAATGCCTTGGTAAACAGCACCATTGCGTTTATGGGGAAAAACCAACTTGTCAGGGAGCACGACGGTGCGGTCTACCTCACCCAAAGGTGCAAGGCGATCATCGCCGGGACCTACAGTAACGCGGAGGTCCAGGCCGACCTGAGGGCCTTCATCGAGAGTCTTACTGAGGCCGAGGAGGAAGACGATGCCTAAACTCCGGCATGTACGGCTTGTGAACGCCCAGTTCGACGATGGGAAGAGCATATACGAAGATTTTAGGATGCCCTTCTATGGCCGGAACGCTACCTACGAACTCAGGAACGGCGGGGGAAAGTCAGTGCTGCTGATGCTTATGCTCCAGTGTGTCCTCCCCAACACCTCGCTTGACACTAATCATCCGTTCAAGGATATGTTCCGTGGTGGGGACCCGAATCGCACCACTCACGTCCTTGCCGAGTGGGAGCTTGAAGAGGGCATTGCAGAGAAAAAATATCTCCTGACAGGTTTTTGTGCGAAGAGAAGGTCTGACCAGGACGAAGGAGAAAAAAATGACGGGATAAAGTATTTCTCCTATATCCACCTCTACAACGAGCCAAACGATCTCGACCTCGAAAGCATCCCCCTCTGCCGGAAGGAGAGGAGCGGCTTGGATGTCAGGGACTATACCGACACCCTGAAAATGCTCAGGGAAAAGGCAAAGGCAGGCTACGACATCCGGGTCACTGAAACCAGAAGGGAGTACCTGGAGACAATCCAGACATACTGTCTTCTTGAGCCCGAATGGGAATTCATCAAACAGATCAACAAGCAAGAGAATTTCTTGAAATCATATTTCAGAGAGTTCAGATCTTCACGAACGCTTGTGGAAAGACTCCTGATAAAGACGATCGAGAGGTGTCTCCATAATAAACAGTCGCTCAGAACCAGAGAGGAGATAGAAGAGTCAAGCGCGAAATCTCTTGCGGATGCACTTTATCAATCCCAGGAAGAACTCAAGAGGCTGCAGGAGGAGCAGAAATGTCTGTATGACTACGACAGAATCCTGAAAGGGATCACCTATCTACAGGAGACAAACTTGGAGTTAATCGGGTCGTTCCTAGCATTCGAGGGGTCGAAACAGTTGGCTGCATCGCAGCACGCTGCACACAGGGTGGCGGTCGCCCAGAAGGAAGAAATGATTAGGAGACTCCAGGAAAGAGTCACTGAAAAAGAGGCGTCGCTCCACTCCATAAATCATAAGATCAAAGGAACCAAGCTCGTCATCCAGAACATCCATGTCAATCTCCTCAAACAGGAACTGGAAGAGGCTGGAGAGGAGAAGACGCGCCTTGACCACTTAATGAAGGCGCAGGAGCATAAGGTGAGATTTGCATGGGCAGTGAACAAGTACCTGAGGTACAGAGAATTTCAGGCTGAGGTCAGGCGAAACGAAGAGTTCATAGAGAATACAACACGTGACTACCAGGAGGTTTTCAGCCGGCTCCATAGCCTTGGAAAGACTCTCTTCGCTCATTCTGTGCAGGAAAGGCAGAGGGTCACTGAGACTCTGCGGAGAGGAGAAGGGGAGGCAGATGCCCTCAAAGAAGCAAATAAAAAATGCGAACAGGATCTCGGCGGCATCAAGGTACAGATAGAGAATAACAAACGTGAAATTGCCGATTTAGAACGGCAGATCACATGCCTGGAAGAAGAAGAGGCAGACCTTCGCCGGAAACATGAACGATGCCCCGGAGTCGATTCAGGGCTCTCTGATCATACCCCCACTCTTATCGAGGCGACAGAGAAGCGTATCATGAGCGAAAATGATGCCTGTGCTCTTCTCTCTGCAGAGATCGATGAAAGAAAAAGGCGGCTCTCCAGAAATGAGGGATCTGAAGAGGGACTGAGAGAACAGATGGCGTCTCTGGAGGGCACGATCAGCCGGCTGAAGGGAGAGGTGGGACTCTATACTGCTGAAGAGCACGAGGCACACCAGATTGCCGCTCTCTATGGGATGGACGAGATCGAGCCCTGCCGTACACATCTTAAAGACCGTATCAACGCGTTGCAGGAATCTCTGGTAGACCTGAAAATCCGTCGTACCTCCTTGGCTGGTGAGCTGGAGGGGGTACAAAACTACGGCGTCGCTTTGAACAGAGACACTCTGGACACCCTCAAAATCCTGCGCGAGAAATATCCGGAAGTCAGGAGTGGGGCCGAGTACCTGAAAAGTCTCCCAGATGAAAAAAGAGAGAAGGACCTAGCCAACGCCCCCTGGCTTTCAAAGACTATTCTCCTGCTTCCCGGGGACTATGAGACAATTGTCCATAGTCCCTCCGTCCTCCCTGCCCGAGTCCAGGACGCCTCGGTCATTATTACCAGTTATGACCATCTCAGGGATAAGAGGAGACTCACCCTCGGCGACGTATATATTCCGTCCAGGCCGCCAGAATACACTTTCCGCATCCTCGGCAGTGACCGGGAGGCGGAACGCCTCAGGAGGGAGATCGCCAGAACCGATGATGAATGTGGTCGGGTCAATGAGATGCTAAAGGGCGTCCGGAAAGACGAAGAGGTCCTCACGGCGTTTGTCCTGCGGTTTCCTCCCGGATACCGGGAGAAAAAAGAGGCCGAAATTCAGGGATCTGCAGAAACTCGGGATGGAAAGATCGCCCGGCATGCCGCTGTGCAGAAAGAGATCGATGATGACCGCAACACTCTTCCGGAACTGCAGGCACAACTGGAGAGGAAGCGAGAAGAAACCAGCCGGTTCGAGAAGAAGCGCCTCCTGCTCATAAATATCCTTGAGATATCCCGGAAGAAGAAAGATGCCTCCAACCATCTGCAACAGAAATTCCAGTACGGGAAAGAGTACGAGGTGGCACAGCAGCAGACCGAGGTCAGAATCGTCCAGGGCACGCTCGACCTGAATGAAAAAGAGCAGTCGAACGGACAGATGAAGGACTATCTCCGTAGGGTGGAGAAGGAATGTGCGGAGTACAGAGAGTATGAGAATGAAAAGGTCGATCTGCTCTCTGCAACGGACATCTCCGGACTCAAGACCGACTACTGGGCCGCAAAGGAGGTGGTCGACGGGGTTAACAAAAATATCGGTCATGTCCGGGAAATGATTGCCAGAGACAGACGACAGGCCGAGGAGGCACGGGCCGACATTGAGACTGTAGAGATCTCCATTGCCGAGATCGAAGCCCGAGACCCCCGTGAACCCATCCCCGATGAAACCATCGAGATGTTGAAAGAGGGGGTGCAGGCCCTCCGCAATCCCCTGGAGAAGGCGACCGAGCGGTATGGGGCCGTGGAGAGGGACTACCGTTTCAAGTTCCACATTCTGGAGAAGGCGGAGGAGGACTTCAACGGCCATGCCCCTGAGCCTTATGTCCGGGACCCGGGTCTCCTCGACGCGTCGCCATTTGAAGCGGACCTGGACCGGCTGCAGGACTCATGTGTGGTCACCCATGACGAGATCGCCTCCCTGCGTGGTGTGTGCGATAAGGCGGAGAGCCAACAGAGAGATCTGGAGAAACAGTATCTGGGCTATGAGATGCTCGATAGCACCTACCATTTTGTTGAGGGGAATCCTCTTCCAGCCGAAGACCTGATCCCCTATGGTTCTCTTCAGAAGGAACTTGCTTCAAACGATATGCGGGTTACAAAAAGTAGAAAAAAACTTGAAACCACAAAAGAGGAGGTCATTGGAGACCTCACCGGGGTCACTACCGCAGTCGAGTTTATAGACGTGATCCAGGGAAGACTCAGGGTGGCAGAGACTCTGGATGGGGCATACTCCATTAGCCAGAGCCTAAACAGCTATGCTGCGACGATCCGGGAGAAGATCAGCATAATCCAAGAGATGGTGGACGGCCTGCTCAAAGTTGAGACTAAGATCGTCGCTCAGGCTCTTGGTATAGCGGTGCAATACCGGGACTATCTGAAGAGGTTCCCCGCAGCCTCGAAGATCGAGATCGAAGACCGGACGTATGAGATGGTACATATCAACTTCAATATATGCGCATACGCTGATGATGTGGCAAAGGGGCGGATGCACGAGTATATCCAGGATCTCACCCATCATATCCAGATCGGCAAAATCAGTCGGGAAGAACTGGAGAAAGCGCTCATGCCCGAGCAACTGGTGGGACGGGTGCTGGATATGGGGCAAATCGTCGTCAAGATACGCAAAGTCGACAAGAATACCCACCTTCTCCAGCAGTGGGATCAAATCAAGGCCTCTGATGGTCAGGAGAATATGATGTACATCATTTTCCTCGTGGTCATCATGTCTGCGATCCGGGAGATTGTCGTCGACCGATACGATATGAAGACCGCAAAGGTACTCATCGTCGACAATCCGTTCGGGTCGACGGGAGCACACTATCTCTGGGAGAAGATCGGGTCGATCCTTGAGCGCAACAACGTCCAGCTCATCTGCTCAGGGCATAATATCGGTGCAGATGTGAGAGAGTTCTTCCCTGTTAACCATATTCTCACCGAGGAGATGTCGACGTCAGGGAGGACCAGGATCGGGATCAGATTTGAAGGAGCGGGTAAGGAACTGGACCGCCTTGAGCGGCAGAAGTGGAGAGATATCACAGCGTGGATCTAATAGGCAGAGGCCATACAAACACTTGGTCGCGTAGTGCAAAGTGAATGAATCTTCAGGTCTTATAACGGTCTCTGACGAGTTAGCTGGTATAAAGAGGGGCAGAATGAGATCTTTTTCACCAAATCAAATAAATGCCAACGATTTTGTGTCCATGAGGGTCTAGACATTTAGTTCTCCATCACCGAAGATCAAAATCTAAAATTAGAACCTAAAACTCACCTATAAATGCTGATAAGGGGCATGTCCATGCCATGGACACTCACGCGATCCCGCGGGGGCATCTTCTCCTGGGAACCGGCCGAGGGGTACGGATCCAGTATGAGGAGGCTAAAGTCGCCCCAGAACTGCCGTTGGAGTGGATGCCCAAAGACTTGCTAAAGGTCGGCCGTATCACCCAAGAATATCTCCACACCCCAGTCCAGCAGAGGGCCGCCAGCGTAGCCGGCGAGCCGGTAGGGGGCAGGGTTTAGAGGTTCGTATCGCCGGAGCACCGGGCAGGCAAGAACGTATTTTGATCATATCCAAATCTCCGAGGGTATCTCCCCGTAGATCAGGCGTGAGGTTACCCTCTGTGCGGAGTCCCGCCTAGATGACCGGACAGACATCCGGCTCCCCCTCTGTGGTCGCGCCAGGATCTCCCTCCCCGATCCTCATGAGCCTGCTGGGGATCTCCCCCGTGAGCGGGATCTCATCTCCCGCCAGGACTCCCTCGCCCTCATCCAAGTGGGTATCGGGGGGAGGGAACCCCTTGATGGGGCGAGGATACCTATCTCCGGGTCGCCTGTCGTAACCCCGTCATCTGATCTTTACGAGCCCGTGGGCACTGATATCCTTTCTTCCGCGCCCCCCGGGACCCTCGGAGCGCCGGACACGGCGGAGGAAGAAGGAGGGGCGACGCAGGCGGCGGCAACCCGGAAAACGGGGTCACTGGGAACTTGACCCCGGCGCAGGTATTGATGAGATGACAGCGATGATCTTCGGCACCTCATCAGAGGTGTTCAACAACCCGCCCCTCACGGATCTGTCCGGCTCCTTTCACATTGTATATTTTAAGGGGGGTATTTTTGGGAGAGGGTATGGATACCTCCCTCACCGATATCCTCCCGTAAATCGATGGTGTGCTGATTTGTGGTGAGGTTCATCCGATAACCGTCATGCACGTACATCAAATACTCACACCGCGAGAGTGTTTTCATTATCAGTTTTTCCTACAGCACTACCCACTGGTTCCTCATCCATGCATCATCGAATAGGCGAGTCTCCCGGAAAGTGTGATCTGGATCCTCGTCTCGCGTCCTTCCGGTTCCTTTTCCAGAAGGCCATACTCCTCAAGAGCACTAATGGACGATGACAATGTCTGCGCAGACAGATCCTTGTGATTATTCGGGTTCATTCCAATCTTCCGCCTCAAATCGCTCTGAGAAAGGGTTCCACCGCTCCTCTCAGATAGTAATTCGAGGATCCTGCGGTGCAGCTGATTCTGCTCAAGCTGGGCCAGGGATACCTTTGGTATCGGAAACTCAATGGGTTCGTCCATCTCTTTTGTCAGGTAATACCCGATGCCATCCACCCATAAGGAGCCCATGAATGCCATAATGGCCACATCCTTCCGGCCAGCTGTGACATTGAAGTACAACTTGAATGGCTTCTCCCTCTTCTGGTACTGCCGCCGGAGGTCGAGAATCTTCTCCAGGAGGTCTTCATAGTCATTCTTCCGGAAGGTAACAACGGTACAGGGGATATCTCTCTTCTCACAGTCCCTCTCTGTTTCTACAATGCTCTCCTCAATATCACTGCCAGCATCTTCCTCGTTGAGAAGGACAATTTCAGAGATCGAATAACTCCTGGATATCTTCAGGTAGACGTTGAAGACATTCGCTCCCGGGGTCAGGACATGGACATTCAACATTATAATTTGATTATCCAGATCAAGATACATAATATTGACGTTCCAATCTGGATGCATGGATTCCCCAGCACAAGGACGGAACCAATCATCGATCGGCGACGAGCCCATAATTCAGGTGAAATCGGCCAACTGGCACTTCACCTCGAAATGCAACTACCACTGCACCTTCTGCTGCACGCAGAAAAACCAGGGTGAGCTGACATCGCTCCAGACGGCAGCGGATGTCTTCCAGCACCTCCGGCGGCTTGGTATTCAAAAGATCAACTTTGTCGGGGGAGAGCCCTTCTGCAGTCCTTTGATCTTTGATCTGGTGAATCTCGCGAAGGAGTATGGACTGACAACAAGCATCACCACCAATGGATCGCTCGTGACCGCCGAAGTAATCGACCGCCTCTCCCCATACCTCGACTGGATGGGACTCTCAGTAGATTCGGCCTCTGACGACGTTGAAAAGGCACTTGGACGGGGATCTGGCCGCCATGTCAGCCATGCAGTTCACTTATCGCATCTAATTCGAAATGCAGGTATAAGATTAAAGATTAACACCACTGTGACCCAGATGACGGCCAGCGAGGATATGCATCAGATAATAGCCACTCTTACTCCAGATAGGTGGAAGATATTCCAGTTTTTGCATGTAAAGGGGCAGAACGACCATGCCGTCGAAGGCCTTTCGATCTCAGATCGTACATTCGAGGATTTCAGAGAACGCCATATGGATGTTCACCTGCACAACGGCCTTACACCGGTCTTTGAAAGTGCCGATACCATGATCGATTCATATCTCATGCTGGCTCCGTCAGGAAACATCTACCAGAACACGCATGTGGCTGCACCTGAGATCCCCCTGGCATCCGTCCAGCCGCAGGATCTGCCGCGCATCCTCAACATCGAGAAATACAGCGCCCGTGGAGGGATCTATGAGTATTGACACGGGAGTCTTTCCCCTCCACTTTCTCCTCCTTGGTCATGCGAAAGAGCACATTCGTGCCATCATTGACCATTACAGTATCAGGAATGTCGTGATATTCACCTCAATGGAACTTGAGGGGGAGAACCTTCCATTCATCCGGAGCCTGGAGGATGAAGGGGTCTTGATCGCCGAGGTGATCAATCTCGAGCCCTTCGGGCAGGACGCGCTTGAGCGGATGACGGCACGGATCCTCGACGCCTACCACACCCACTCTGGATCCGGGAGAACGGAGTTTGTCATGGCTCTGACTGGGGGGACGAACCTGATGGTCGTTGCGATGGCGGTGGTCGCTCTCATGAAGGGGCTTCCGGCGCACTATGTCCTGAACAACGGGAAGAACGAGGTCATTGAGATCGACCTCTTTGAGCGCCTGGCACCCTGCGTGAACGCCGCAGAGATGGAGATGCAGATCCGTGCGAGGGGAGGAGAGCGATGATCTCTGGCTTTAGCAGTACATCCAGTCCCGCTGAAGAATGGAACAACCTCTATTATCAGAATCTTGGCATTGGGAATCCCAGGATCGTTCAGAGCAGAGTCGTACAACGATTGGGAGACTTCAGGTTCTACCTCAAAAAAGCAGAAAAAAGGATGTCCCTGAAGAAGTACACCTTCACCTTCAGCGTCCAATCGATCAGGGGATCACTGGCACCAGAGAATAGCGATGAGCAACGTGACCCCTTCGAGGCAGATTTCCTCTCCTTTAATCTTGAGGGGACAGAGACGCTTCCTGAGAGAGCTGTTAGCAGAGGGAAAAAAGAGCTCAACGTTGAAGGGAGTAGCGTTCCCCGGACGATATTTGCCCACTTTAAAGGATCTGTCATCCCATTCACCTTCAGAGTACGATCCGCTGTCCTCTCCAATATCAGACCGCATAACATCAGTGAGGACGAAGAGGACGCTGCACTTGATTTTCTTTCGGAGTCAGATAGACTGCGAAGCGGGAATGATCGGATAACGATCATCAAGAATCTCATCCGCCGTGAATCTAAGCTCATTGTCACTAACATTCCGGCCACCGGATCCTTCACTGTCGAGCATAACACCTACATCCTGAAGCAACAGCAAAAAGCAGTCGAATATCTCGCAATCTCCCCCCTGAAACATCACCTCCCGCTGATCAACCTGATGCGCCAGGAGCGGGACTTCACATGGGAAGGGGTGCGATCTATTGCCAACCCTGAGCGCTGGTTCGTGCTCACCAATGAGGATCTCGATGGAACTGCTGAGCAGCGGGAATTTGTTCAAAAAGCACTCGGGACACCTGATTTTGCGATCCTTGAGGGTCCTCCCGGATCCGGCAAGACCACCGCTCTGCTGGAGTTGATAGCGCAGGTTGGCAAGAAGGGTGGGCGCGTGCTGATGGTGGCCTCAACCCATGTTGCCGTGGATAATGTTCTCGAACGGCTTGTTACCACCCAGATCGAGACGCCTGATGGAGGGAAGAGCCTGAAAGAGGTCTGTGGGATCATACCGCTCAGGATCGGCGATGAGGGCAATGTTTCAGATCTGGTCAAGCCTTTCTGCCTTGGAACTTTTCCCGAAACTGAACGACAGAGGATTCTCGATAGTTTATCTGCCGTGATCCGCCGAAAGGAGCAGAAACCGTCACAGGAGAGACTCTACCATACGCTTAGCGACGATCCGAAGGAAGGGAAAAGACAGATCGAGACACTCCTTCTAAGCACTGCAAACCTCATCTGTGGCACAACCATCGGGATCCTGAAGGCGCCGAATATCATGGGCGCCAGCCATACCTTGGAAGCACTCTTCGATTATGTCATTCTCGATGAGGCCTCCAAGACGACATTCCAGGAATTTCTCGTCCCTGCCCTCTATGGGAGGCGGTGGATCCTCTCTGGAGACGTGCGCCAGCTCTCGCCTTACGTCGACCGGACACCCATTGAAGCGAACCTCCGGGCCGCCCGCACATTTACCCCTATGCATGGAGAGACAGATCGGGAGCTCTGCTGCGCTGTATACCGGGCCTCCCGGTATTCCCGTACGAAGGGGAGTGCCCTCCTGCTGAAGGAAACAGATGAAGAGGTTGAGGAATGTGCTCGGTTCGCACATCTTCAGGCCGAGGGGTTGCACCAAGCATGCCAGACAGAGAAGATAGATCCCCCTGACATCGTCATCACGGCAGTTACCAGTCCCCCACAGACCGACATTGAAAAGTTTAAAGTCCTATCTTCAAACCTTATCATCACAAAGAAGTCGCTTCTCAGAGAGATCGAGCCTTACCTGCCGCCTGACATTCAACGCGACGCGAAGACACTTCGCGGTATATTCTCACCTGAATATAATCGGCGTATGGAGGGGTTCGGGGCACGACTTGGGGAAACTCAGCCCTGGGAGAGGGAAATCAGCTGGCGAATCGGCCGGATGCACGAACAGAAGAACAATCCGGAAAAACGTCAACTTCTCTACCGGGATATCCTGCTGCTTGTGCCGTACTTTGAGCGAAGTGATGGGGCAAAGCGATCCCGCAATCAGCTCGTTCTCGATGACATCGAGGCAACCCGGCGGATTGCCCTCCCCTCGGTTCTGGAACTCCTGCAGGAGGGCTTTAAGACCAGTCGGGAAGTTAAAGGAGCCGAACAGGTCGCCCTTTACTCCGGTCTGCCTGAAAACGTTCTGGCGTTACGCCATACTCGCCTCTCATATCAGCACAGGATGGATCCCGAGATCTCCCGGCTCCCGCGAGAATATGTCTACAAGGGACAGGCACTGAGCGATGCAGGAGGATGGGACGGGATGAAGGGAAAGAGAGCATGGGACTACGACCGGTATAATTCCCGTTGCGTCTGGATGGATATCCGCCCTTCGCGAGGAGAAGTCAGATCTGAACGTACCTGGTTCAACCTCGCAGAGGTGAAGGCGATGAAAGGGGAGTTCGAGAGATTCATTGAGTGGGCACGGGATCACCCGAAGCCGGGCGAGAATGATGGACTTTGGTCGGTGGCATTCCTCTCGTTCTATACCGGACAGACCCGGGAGATCATGAAAGATCTGGAGGGTTTCTCCCACAGGAAAGGGATCTATTCCCAGTTTAAGCGGCCTGACTCTCACGTGGAGGTGGACATCTGCACGGTCGACAGGTTCCAAGGTCACGAGGCGGATGTGATCTTCCTCTCCTTTGTACGGCCGAGAGGGAAAGGCATTGGATTTCTGGATTACCGAAATAGGCTCAACGTCGCCGTGACACGGGCACGGTACCAACTGGTGATGTTCGGCGACAGGAGAAACTTTGAGTCGGCGGGTGAACCGTTCCTCAAGGCGCTTGCGACGGAGAGCGCAAAAGGACCGATTAACTATGGAGGGTGGCGGAAATGATGGATGTCATATTGAAACGGAGTATAAACGTCGAATCGTATGAAGCGCTGATGGACGTCGGGAGGTTCAAGGACGAATACAAGTTCCTGCTTCCGGTCCTTGCACTGTCAGAAGAAGGCGGGATCACAGATGACCTGGTCAATACCAGGCTGTTCGGTGTCAGTGAGGATGACCCACGAGGCAGACGCCTCCTTGAAGTGATGGTGGGGTATCGGCTGATTGATAAGAAGGGTTTGAAAGGACGATCGACAAATACGAATTCGGACCGAATCGAGTATCGCTTCACCGAAAAGGGAATGAAAACCAGAGAGCTCCTCCAGCAGGGCCGATATGATGGATTTCATGAAGAACTTCTTGAGACGTTATTCGGTCTCCACATTTTGCAGCGAATAGAGTATGGTTCTCTGGGATTAGGGGTCATATATTCACTTGATCTTCTGGGCAAGCAAATATTCCTTTCTGTTGGTGAAAACTTGCCAAAAGGATTACCTCAAAATGTCGCTTCAGAACTGGTAAACCTTGGGATTCTTGAATCTCATCTGAATCAGGACGCGACGATTGAGACAACACCATACTACGAACTGACCGAAACCGGGAGGAGAGCCCTCCAAGAAGGTCAGGTGCCTGTGCCCGAGAGGGGCGTGTTTATCCTCACTGGAACCTCCGACTCCCTCTTTGCCGAACCGGTTATCGCCTGCCTGCCAAAAGAAGGGGGAAAAGAAATAGGACAGGAGTTTGACCGAATCGCTCAGTCATTCCGGAACGGAGGCAAAAATCAGGGTAAGAGCCAAATGCAGGAGAGGAACACCCCGGCATGGCTCGACGAACTCAGAAGGGCAACTCCCAAAGTACTCACTCTTGCAACCCAGAACCGTGAGGTAGTCCAGATAACCGACCTCGATGAGAATGTCAATCAGGCTCAACCGAAAGACAAGGTTTCTGTAAATCTACGGGTTCCTTTGAATTCAATTCCTGAAATGACAGTAGTCCGGACAGATAGAAGTGGAGAGAAAAAGGCTGTAGTTGAAACAACATTCAGCCTGACACTCATGGATGTCATGAAGTGTCTCTTCCGTGAGAAACAGTATGACTTTGTTGAGTGTGGGAATGCTCCTGCTCTCCTTGTCGCCTATGAGGAGGTAAAGGGCAATCCATCCGAGATCAACCGCATGCAGCGGACAACTACAGTTCATGCCCCTGAAATTCAGGGATTTGGCCGGTTTGATGACGTAAAGGTCAACGCTCTTCCGCTTCTCCCCCGAACGCTTGAGGATGCAGGCAACTGGGCACGGGATTGTCTCATCAATGGGATCACCACCTATACCGATGAGATATCCTACAGCCAGCTCTGCGATAGAGAGGCAACCCGGTTTTCAGAGAGGTTTGCCCCGGATCAGGTGAGATCTCGTCTCCCTACCTACCAGGAGATGAAAACAATCGTGAAAGAGCGAAGAGAGTCAGATCCGAAGAGGTATTGGTTTATCACAGCACCGGCGCTGCTGACCTTCCGGGAGGGGATGTGAGATGACGGAGAGATTCACGGGCGTTATCACCACTTCGCTTGCCGAACCGTTGCAGGAAGTCTTTGATCTCTCCGCAGAGGATCTCGGGACCTGCTGGGTGAGCAGCTCGAAGAACAATGGGAATACATTCTATGTCCCGGAAACGTCAGTCTACAGATCCGGGGAGCGGGAGGTGATCATCCCTTCAGGGGACGGTGCTCTCTTCAAGGCGATCGAGGCCATGGTTCGGAAGGCAAAGGAGATGGTGTGTGTCTCGTCCTTCCTGATACAGCAGAGCGGGATGACCGATGCCCTTCTTGAAGCCGCGCATCGAGGCATAGGTGTCTTTGTCCTCACTGCACGGGAGGATGACCTTAAGAAGGCCGATGATGACCTTGTCGGTTTTGAGCGGGAGCGAATCAAGGATCATATCGCCCTCCTTGATCAGTTCGCCGGCAAGGTGTTGGTAAGGACATCTGAGAGTTTCCATGCAAAGTATGTCCTAGTCGATCCCTGCTCCCCCGAGGCCTCGGGGATCATGATGACCTGTAATGCCACCGTGGACCCCATGTCCGGGTCGAACATTGAGGTGGCACTCACCCTGACCTCCTCAGAAGTGCGGTCATTCTTTGCCCATTTCCTCCAGGGGTTCTGGGAGATGGCTGACCACGAACTCCTGGAAAAGGGAGAGTTAAGAGGTGTGAAGAAAGAGATCCCCGCTTCGGTCAGCCTCGGCCACCTCACCCTTCCTGCGACGGTGGGGGATGTTCATTCTCTGGAGAAGCGGGTGCTCAGCATCATCCGGAATGCTAAGAGCGATCTTATCCTTACGGCATGGTCCTTTGATAGCGGATCGGTCCATGCGGCAGTACTGGACGCCTGCAGACGGGAGGTCCGGGTGACGATCCTCACCCGATCGAGTCCCCGGAATACCGCAGCACTCCGCGATTGCGCTCGGGCCGGAGCCAGAGTCTTCGGGCATCCGCGACTCCACGCAAAGTGCGTGATCGCCGACGATCACACCGGCCTGATCATGACCGCGAACATGACGGCACTCGGTCTTGAAACAGGGTTTGAGACGGCGGTGCCCCTTGAAGGGAGCACCCTTGACACTCTTAAGAGGATTGCAGAAGGCTGGAGAGGCGTCTGTGACTGGAACCTGGTGGATCGGGCGACACCCGCTATGGTGGATGGATCCATCCTGCAACTCTCAAAGGACGGCACATCCCTTGCCCCGCGTACCGTCAGTCCAAGAGAGGAGAGGTTCCTTCCTGCGTTCAGGCCGGATTCCTGTGATAAAATACTGGAGTATTCAGTAAGCCGGAAGGAAATAGATAGAACCGTGGCGAGCGACTCCCAAAAGGTGTTCAGACAGGTCACTCTGAAGCAGAACATCATTCCGCCGCATCTCCCCGAGGGATCAAAGGAGGAGGCTCAGAAAGATGTGCCGTTCCCGGTCTTCAGAAAGGGAAAGGAGAGGTATGTTGTTGTCAGGACCTGGGAAGAGGTCCGTGCTGCACGAGAACCCGCACGGAAGTTGAATGCAAAGATAGTGGTTGGTGAGTGAATCCAGACCGTTCTATATTTAGGATGGTGACATATGGCAGAATTACAGACGAAAGAAGCGATTATGGAGCGGATCACCGCTCTTCAGCACGACCTTGATACTCTTGTGATGAGTGCCGAGAAGGAGTACAGGACACGGTTTGAAGTTAGCGACCTCAAATACACTCTCCTCAAGATGGAGATTAATGAACTAAGACAGACTGTAGAGCAGACAGTGGGGGTACAGAAGGAACAAGCCAGAATGCATGAACGAGTCCCGGAAACGAGATCGGAAAGAGAGGCTCAAAGAAGACAGCGTCAGAGACGTATTAATGAGATTCAAAAGCAGATAGAACACTTAAAGTTCAAATTACAAACCGAGGTCTATACCACTCAGAAGGAAATGGAACTTATCGATAAAATAAAGCAATTAAACTGTAAAATTGAGGAAATTGAAGGAGAGGACCCTGCATATGCGTATTACCGTAAAAACTCATGGTGAGTCATCGAGGGAATCTTTCCCAGGTCATCCGAAACTTTCTCTGCCAATGGTCATTCCAGCAGAATTCAACTTCACCTCCCAGAGGTCCCGCGAATAAATCCCGGCTTTTCTGCCGGGCTATCTTCTATACTCATTTAATTGCCATGCCCGCCGCGACCGTGTGGTCACTCTCGTGGAGCAGACGCCCGACCCGAACAAACACCTGGAGGTGGTGAACGGCATGATCTGGATCGGAAAATTGCCCGCCCTAGAGTTTATTACTCAACCACCCTGCCAGGCCCCCCCTCAACTGGGCCACGCTAGATACAGAGGGAGCCGCAATCCATCTATTTCCAGGTTATTCGGCGTCACCCTCAAGCAGACCACTCACACAGGCAATGTATCTCCCGGCATCAGTGATGTGAACTGAAAAATGTCTGCCGCTCCAGATGCGCGTGATGTAGCCTGCAGCCTCCAGTTTATGCAGGTATTTTCGGTTCGTCCTGTTGAGAAGTTCCCGGTTCAGGGAGCTTGAAACATATCCGCCACTTTTGTCTTCCTTTTGAGGCAGAAACTTGTAGCCCTCAACCTCTTTCTTGTGGAAAAAGGTAAAGAGGTCTTTGCTGGTCATCCCCTGCCCCCGCCGGTAGAGCTCGCACAACAGCAGCTGGCACTCGGCGTCCGGCATCATGATGGAGAAGTTATACAGCGGTTCGACCCGCCCGGTCTCCACGATACTCAGACCGTGGTCCGCCTCGAGCGTGGCATCGTCCCCAGTTGCATAGCGATCCGCATGCACATAGTATGCCGTAACCCCGTGCACCATCGCCGCCATGGTGACGGCCACCGACGTCATCCTGCCGCAGGCCGACATATTGATCAGGACGTCGTTCCCCTGCCGCTTCTCTCTCACAATCAGGGACGAGACGACCCGGAGCACATCAAGGATGTCGAACATATTGCAGTAGGTTACCTCGGGGCGGACGCCCGCCGCCAGCAGCCCCTCACAGACCCTCTTCGTATAGTGCCGCTGCTTCTCCAGCATCTGCTCATCCAGGTCGGTGTTGTCCGGGACCACGATGACGTACGCACGCTCGGCCCGGTACGTCTTGAACGGCTTTACGGCCCGGTCGATCTCGTGGCCGAGCGGGATCAGGTGGACCCGCTCGTTCAGGCCGTCTCCCCTCGCAGGCTGAATGTGATCTAGAGCATTCACAATATTCACAATAGTCACGTGATTTTTTTAATTGTTTCCCTGTGCGTATACACCAATGGGACAGGGCGACGGGGGAGCCCTGCTCGCACGAGGAACCAGAAATGAATGACCGGAATCTCAAAACATCGGTAAAAGACTGTATCGACGACCTGATCGAGACCTGCGACTTCCCGGAACTCTACCGCACGTATGCGTGGAAGCGCGATCTCTGGCAGAACGGATTCCCTGACATCTGCCGGCTTGAGCATGAGATTGGTGGCGCTGCAAGAGCCGGAACGCTCTCCGAGGAACACCTGAAAGCGATCGCGCGGTGGGGCGGGCTGCCGAACATCGAGCGGATCCGGGCGCCTGCTCCGATCCGGATCGCCCTCTTTGAAGACGGAAACGTTGCCCGATGGGTACGGGACAACCCGGAGAACGCCATCCGTGTGCTTGGCGGCCAGATCCGGGGGTTTGGCCCCACCTATACCAGCAAGCTCCTGCGGTTCGCGGCGCCGGAACTTTTTGGCGCGATCGACACCCGGATCGTCCGGGTCTTCGGTGCGGGGGATGCCGCCCACCTGCACCTCCTTGACCTGACCGCAACACCAGTCGATGGGCGCTGGGCGATCCTCTCCGGCCAACAGGGCTGGCCGGAAGAATACGGCACATGGACCGCCATCCTGACCTACGCAGCAGCGCAGCTCAATGCAGCAGGCCGACCATGCCCGCACCCGGAGGCGCTCATCAATGCAGGACTTCGCGAGCGCGGGATCTGGCTGAACGCCGATGTGGAGATGGCATTCTTTAATTATGCCTCGGAGAAAATCCAGAACATAAGGAGGGATTGAAATGGATACCCCTGAAGAACGCTCACGGGAAGCAAACGAACTGAGGAAGAGCGGGAGGTGCAAAGATGCCCTGGAGATCTATCGTGAGCTCTGGGACGGCCAGCACTACAACGAATATACTGCTGCAGGCCTGCTGCACTGTCTCCGGAAACTGCACCGCCTCGACGAGGCGATGACCTTCGCCGATGATATCGCCGCGCGGTACCCCGATCACAACTGGGTAAACCTGGAGGTCGCGTGGACATGCGCCGACTACGTCAAGGGGATGGCAGAGAACGGGGCGTCTGTCCCGGTGCTCCACGCCTGTGGAGAGAAGGCCCTCTCCAGGAACCTGCCCCCACAGGCGGTGAGCCATATCGCCTTCGCTATCATGAAACCGGCAAAGGATGCCAAAGACTGGAATCTGCTGGCAGCATGGACGTCCCGGGTCGATCCGTCGTTACTCAGCCCGGCAGGGATGAAACTCCCTGACGGAAAAGAAGGCTGGAGTTACCTTGCCCGCTGGTATCACTACCGGAACATGGGGCTCATCGGCACCGGGCGCGCGCAAGAAGCCCTTCCCCTCTGCCGTGAAGCGATCGAGAAGTTCCCCAACCAGTACAAATTCTTTGCATACGACCTCGCCAGGGCATATGCGGGCATCGGAGAATACGAAAAGGCGGCAGAGACGTTTGATGAACTCTGCCGGACTGTCCGGCCGGACTTCTACCACCTCTTCGAATATGGAAAGGTCGTCCACCAGATCGGCCGTCCGGAAGAGGCGCTGGCATTGATGGCCCGGGCCGCGAAGGCAGGGCAGCGCCCGGAGTTCATGGTCGGCTACTTCATGGAGATGGGTGACATCTTCAAGCAGGTCGGCCGCCTGGACGCGGCCCGCGACCACTATACGCTGGTAACAGCCCTGCGGATGCGGATGTCGTGGTCTATCCCTCCTGAATTGCAGCAGCGTCTCGATGAGAACACCATCTCTTCGATCGAGGACTCCGTCGAGGAACTCACCTATCGGTGCAGTCGCCACTGGAGCAGCTGCGAAACCGAGCAGATTCCCGTGACCATGCAGCATGAGCGGGAAAAGCCGCTTGCGGAGGGGGTAGTTGGCAGGATCTCTCTCGGGCATCCGGAGCGCGAGTACTTCTTCATCAACCCGCCGGACGCTGACGGGTACATCGGGTTCAAGAACGAGCTCACCTGGGCGCCGGAGGACCGGAGCCAGGTTGTATTCGACGTTGTTCCATCGTTTAACCGGAAGAAGAACGAGTGGGCTGCAAAGGCGGTGAACGTCCGACCAAAGGATGATAGTGCCACGAGATAAAGCACCACAGACAGGAGCGTGCCAGGCGTGCAGATAACCATCATCGCCGGGTTCGAGGTGGGCGATATCGATACCTATGAGATCGCACCAGCGGTCCTCGAGATAGTGGTCGATCCAGAGAGAGGGCATGCCGTGAACGACCTCCTCCTTGACCACTCGATCATGGGGGACTTCCGGTACACTACAGAACCGATGCTCGACCGGTTCCGGATTGCAGTCAGCTAGTACAGTGATTTTGACCGTTTGAGGAGGCGCTAATTGAAACCGCAGTGGGAGTCTACGGCGAGGGGCATTTCTGATCCGTTTTGATGGGATGACCAATTCTCTGTCCGGTCAAAGATAGGGGAAGGGGTTGTTCTAACGGGCCATTTGAACACCGAAGAAGTGTCTTCTATGACCAAAACCACCGTAGGACGGATCCAAATCCAAAGCTCATATCTGCCTATACTCAATTGGCCGCTTACCATTGGCAGCCCAACCACCCTGGGGAGCAACTAACTCCGGCACCGGGTCGCTTTCCAAGAGATGATGGGGTGAGGTCATCAACACCTGTTCCAACCACTCTCCACGCCGATAAGGGTTGCTCTGACCGCCTCTGGGTACTATGACCTGCCAGCAGTTCACCTTTCCCTTCACATTCTTCCAGAACGAGTCGAGCGCCTGCTGATATTGTGAATACGGATGCGATTTCGAGAGCAGGGACCAAACGTTGGTTATGTTTCGCCTCCTCACGTAATCTTCGAGAACGGCACCCAATCCCAACTGCCGCCAGAGACAGTATACTTTCACCCCGCCCACCTTGTCGCCCATGCGCAAATCATAGTCTGCAATCGGTTCCGCCGGATGCACGAGCCCATAGTACGCCGAGACTATCAGCAGGTCGATCTCTGGGTATCGACCGCTGGCCACGGCTTCCATGCTCCCTCGGCACTGGTTGTAGAGAGTACCGTCGTAGAGCGAGACTGCAGGCACAGCCGGTCCCGAGGTAATGTCCCCCTTTAACTCCATCATACGCTCCCGAAGGGGAACTATTCCTGCAACGGGGCTCCCTGGCTCGATCCTAGATGAACGAGGTTCCTTCCTCTCACTGCACGGGACGAGCACGAGTGCCCGTTCACCTGCCATTCGGACCTCCGCCGATCAATGTTGCGATCGCGTCCCCAGCCTCGCCCATCTCCATTTCGTGGCAATAGGCCCGGACCGCATGTTTACTCACATTGTCAGCGACCTGCCAGACGAACGAGTCGAGGTGGATCATGGTCACATGCGGGTTCGTTGCTCGAACACCGGTGAGGACGGCATCCCAATAAGCCCGGACCGAGTCATCCGAACCGGTTAGACCCCCGAGCGCTTCGGTCAGCCGACGAACCCGAAGGTCAACTGGTATGGCGAGTTTCTGGGACGGGAAGTCGTACTCACCAGCCATGATGAGGGCAAGCCCCAAGCACTTCATGGCGAACACTATCGTCTTCTTCTCCATCCCCTGGTTCATTACGGCAGCTAGCCGTTGCCAGATGTTCACAAATTCCTCTGCGACCTGTCGCGGCTCCATTTTCCAGAGCCTGGCCGCAAGATCACTCTTGAGGAATTTATGGAGCCGGCTCACTTTCATTTCATTGTACCGTTCCCGTTCGTAGAAAGGCTGGAGCAAGTCCGCGAGTTTTGCCGGTGATACCGATACTTCTTCTCCTACGAGTCGGGCCCGGATCGGCGGCCAGTATGCCCTGTCGGCCTTTCCCTTCAGCTGGAAATCGTTCAGACCGGCCACGACCATGAGTGTCGCGAACGGCCCGAACGTATAACGGGGAAGGAAATCCACCATTTCCCGCCATTCTGGCTCACTGACCATGATCTTCTCCCAACTCCTGTTCGGAACATGAGCAAGGAGCCGAACAAATTCTTCCTGGTGCATATTATCTTGTGTCATCTCGTCATCTCATCAGCAGGCTACGGGATATGCCGCTCCTGCAATGCTAAGCCCATTCGTACTTCCGTACCTCCGCCATCACGTTATCAACAATCGCCATGAAAGCCGAAAATTTTCCGGGTGTTTCGAGGGTGGAGAGGGGAAACAGCAATGTCCTGCTGTCCAGTGGCAGACCCATACCCAACTCACGATTGAGGCGGGCAATCACCCGAGATCGTTCGTCGGGATTATCGAATGGAGGCTTTTTGGCCAGGTCTTTGAGTTCCAGCCCGACCATGGTGTCCTGGCGGATGACAATCAGGTTATGGAGCTCTTTCTTGTTATCGCCGTACCGGAAACAAACATACTGCCGCCCGCCATCAGTGACCCCCTTTTCTGGGTATCTGATCAGACCCCGGTCATCACGCCAGTGCTCGATTCGCTCGGTGATGTCAGGGCGGGGATCGCCCTTCATCACCGGGTTCCGGCTGCGCCTGGGGCGATCTACTTCAAGAGGCGCAACAACAAGGTCGATCCGGGGTGCGCTGCTGCGTAGATGGTAATAGTCCTCACACGATACGGTGTAGTGGCAGCGCAGGTAGTTTCGGATCGCGTCCTGATCCTCCAGTGAAGGCAGACGCTGGAAGAGTTCAACCCGGGAGAGGTTCGAGGTCTTGGTCAGGAGAGGGCCCTCGTTCACAGAGCACTGGGCCCACCCGGAGAGCCATCGGTTGGTATCAAGCAACCTGTCAATGGATAGTGCCCTGTAATCCATCATCTCAAGGAGTGTATGGATGATGGAGAAGAGCACGGGCATCTCCCGGACAAACTCAGTGATGGTGGGAGGAGTACCGGGGCCCCAGGCATCAATGATCTCATTCACGTTCGATCTCAGAGCATCCTGATCGGGAGGCACGTCGAGGAGGGATACCGTCAGCCTCGATGAAAGGAGGTTCTCAAGAAGCAGCGTGTAGCGTGTGAGGAAAGTAGCACTCCCATAGACGCGAGAGGAGTTTTTGCTGTCGATGTACCTCATCAACTTATCAAGCCCGAACCGACGGTGGTGCAGCACTGACCCGTGATCATGCTCGAAGTGCTTGTCGATCCACCAGACTTCGTGAAACGAGGGGTGGACGAGGTATACCTCTCGCACCAGCTCGTAAGTCTGCCTCCGGTCGAGCCCTTTGCTTGAACGAGTGATACAATTGCGAAGCCTGGTAACCTGGTCGAGGGCGGCACACCTCTCTCTCTTGAGGAAGTCAGATGTCCTCCCATTGTTATCTGATCCGACTCCGTTTTCAGTCAACCCCGCCTGCGTCGGGCACCACGCCAGGTACGCCCGCTTCACGTCCTGGTGCGCCACCTCAAGATCGTCGATCAGCCGAGCAGCCTCCGCCGATAGCATGAAAGGGCATACGGAGAGCAGAGATTTATAGACACCGAAATAGAACAGAGGTAACCTGATCCGTGCAGATCTCTCAGTTCCCAATTACATCAAAAATCTATTCATGATTAAAATCTTCATATTTGATTCAGTCATCCAAATTAAGACACATTTAAATCCACTTCGAGTATATCGTTACTCATGGAAGTCCCCCTGCCCGGTCAATGTGTTATCGTACGAAAAAGACCCGCAATCGTCCGTGAATCTTTTGAGAGTTCTTCAGGATCAGATGGGACACTGCTCCACCTAATTTGCGTTGAGTATATTGATGAACATGAATATCCACGTGAAGATAGCGTTCTCTGGGAACGGGAAATCGATGCACAGGTGTTCTCGTCATTTTCATTCCCAAACCTGTCAGATCTTTCCCTTCAGCCAGATCCACCTGAGCGGTTCAAAGGGTTCATTGATGCATTGAAGTGGACTGGGCAGGGATTTTATGCATATGAGGCAAATGCCATCACTTACACACCATCCAACTTACTCTCTCCCTCGTTCAGCGCGGTCCAAGTGGAGGATTACCAGTTATATCCTGTCCTCAAGGCACTGGCAATGCCCCGTACAAACCTCCTCCTTGCAGATGACGTTGGCCTTGGAAAGACTGTTGAAGCAGGGCTTATCGCACAAGAGCTGATCCGACAGAAACGGATCCGCAGAATGCTCATAATTTGCCCAGCCTCTCTTCAGATCCAGTGGCAGGATGAGATGAAGGAGAAATTCAATATTGAGTTCACAATTCTCGACAGCGCTCAAGTATTCAAAATGCAGCGCGAAGTAGGAATGGATGCAAATCCTTGGAAGATGTATTCCAGAATCATCGTGTCCATGGACTACCTCAAACAACCAGACATTCTCAGGTCGTTTATTTCGACTTCGCAACAACTGAGTTCAAAGGATTCTGCGATGCTCCCTTGGGATCTTCTGATTGTTGACGAAGCACACAATTTTTCTCCATCACGGTTTGCAGATGATAGTAATCGCTGTTCTATGCTACGCGAAGTTGCAATGTACTGCGACCACCACCTCTTCCTGAGTGCTACGCCCCACAATGGGTACACGGTTTCATTTACCGGACTTCTTGAGATGCTCGATCCGATTCGGTTCCAGCAGAAAGCGGTTTTGAATGAAGAGGACATGGCAAATGTCGGTCAGATCATGATCCGGAGAATGAAGGATGATCTCAATACGGACCCTGAAAACCCTCGCTTCCCAAAACGGGACATAAAGGGTATTGCGCTGGAGTTTCCCGAGGAAGAAACCAAGCTGTACGATGCACTCCGCGCATACCGAAATGGTATGACCCGGCAAATTGCCCGCTATGGAAAGCGTGAGCGAGTGGTTGCGGAATTTATCTTTTCTGTCCTCACCAAACGCCTCCTTTCAAGCTCGTATGCCTTTGCAAAAACGTGGTGGGACCATGTCGAAGGCACGGGTACTGATACTTTTGGGTTTGAGGAGGCTGATGCCTCAATGAGGCGGGCCCAAAGCCCGGTTGATGACGATATCGAAAAAGATCAACGGGATCTTGATGCTGTAAGGCATGGTGGTGGCTGGTTATCAAAATACCGCGATCTTGTCACACCATACCAGGCAGAAATTACCCGACAATTAGAGCGGGTGGGGTGGAGCAGACGTGCAATAGATCAGGACGTCGAAGCTCACTCATCGTTTCCGAGTGATAAAAAGTTTGAACGGCTGTTGGCGTGGGTTCATGAAAATCTGATGGAAGGAGGTAAGTTCCGATCTGACGAGCGGGTAATCATCTTCACCGAGTATAAGAACACCCTCGACTATCTCGTGGCCCGGCTCAAGGATGAGGGGATCGAAGAACCATATCTTCAGATCCTGTATGGGGGCGCCAGTGCTGATCACAGGCGGAGAATCAAGGACGCGTTTAATGACCCGGCGTCCCCGCTGAGAATTCTGCTTGCGACTGAAGTTGCTGCAGAAGGTCTGAATCTGCAACAGTCTTGCAGGTACGTAATCCACCAAGAAATTCCCTGGAACCCCATGCGACTCGAGCAAAGAAATGGGAGGGTCGACCGCCACGGTCAGTCCCGCGATGTAACGATATTCCATTTTGTCTCGGATCAGGTGGAGGAACTGAAGTTCCTAGACTTTATTGTAAAAAAGGTGGATACAGTTCGGCAGGATCTTGGGAGCGTTGGTAAGGTCTTGGATGAGGCTGTATTGGAGTTTTTCGCGAAAGGATCGGTCACTCAGCAGGACGTTGATACTCGAATTGAGCTCACACATCAATTGACCGATGAATCAAATGATACCACATGTGCAAGGCAGGGCTCTGATACGGAATATGAAGCAGCGGCAGGCACCTATGCCCGGACAATAGCGAACCTTGGTATTACAGAGGCTTCTCTGGCTCGGCTGCTTGATCAGGCAATGCAGCTTGAAAAGGGGGAACTTGAGTGTCAGGGGGATGGTGTCTGGCGAATCAGGAAGATGCCTCCCCGCTGGAGGAGCCTGATCGAGAAGACAATTATGATCAGCGGAAGCGGGGCCCAAGGCGCTCAGCCAAAGATCTTCTTCTCGCCTGAACGGGTGCAACAGGTGATAAATGGAAGGAAGATTTTCCATCTAGGCACCGATTCACGCCTTTTAATGTTGGGACATCCCTTGATGCAACGGGCACTCTCGACGTTTCGCCGCCGGGTATGGCTCCCACCGAATGAGTCGGGCCTGAGAAGATGGACGGTCGAAGCAGGAATTACGCCAGAGGGGGCCCCAATGGTGTTCATCCTCTCTTTTGATGTTGCCCTTCGTAATCAGCTCGGCGAGCGTTTCCATACCGGCACTCTTGAGGTTCCTATTGGATCCGGAGCCGCGGTGCGGATATTGACCGAAAAGGAGGCCGATTGCACTTGTCGATCAGTTTCGTCATATATGAGTAACGAAGAGGTGATGGCGGTCCGTGCTCCTATAGCGTCTCAGTGGTTGCGAGTACAGCGTGTCACTGAAGAGTTTACTAAAGACATCGTCACCCATCTTGAAGAAACCGTCTGTGATGAATTGAAAGCGGAATATGAGCAGGAGAAAGAGGAACAACTGCGCCTTTTTGCTGAGAGGCAGCGTTCTCTTGAGTTGCGCAAAGACGACCGATCAGTAGATAGACTCAAGCAAGACCTGATTCGCGCCAAAGAGAAAGCGGCTCAGCTCACCTTTGATCCAGAAGAGAATCTTCACAGAAGACAGGAGCTCGAGATGTTAAAACAGAGGATAAGCGAGCACGAGTGGCAGCGCCAGCATGATCACCTTGAGCGGCTTAGGGAACGACTTGCACAGGAAGAGGACAGAATTATTAACAGAATACTGCCGCGCAGATATACCCTTGATGAGGATGGAATTGAGATCCATCCTGTGGCAGTTCACGTGGTTGTGAACAGGGGTGGTGCCTTATGAACGAGCAATCCGTGAACGAATGGTATTCTGAGCTCCGCCAGAATGGGCTACTGATATCTTCTCCCATTCTGGATTCGTGGCTAGCCGAGGGGCCACTCTCTCCGGAGGAGCGGAAGTACGAACATCTTCGCGATGCATATACAACTTATATTACTCGTTCGGAGGTGAATCCCTCCGATCATGCCGGATTATATTTATGGCTCGATTCTGTCTTTGAGCAATTTCTTGGCTATGATCCCGCATGGTGGCAGAAGTATACTCGAATCGATGAACGGTTCGTAGTTGATCACAGTAGTTTCTCCGGGGCAAAGTTACGGCCAGACAGAGTACTCTGTACCGGAGGTGACCCTGAGGAACCCAGATTCTTGGTTCTTATTGATCCTGAGGCAAGACGGGTCGGTATGGGGCGTGGCAGAGCAGTCTACAGCGCCTTTGTTGCATTGCTCCGGGAAACAGGAGTCGCGCTTGGCATCCTGACAAATGGTCACCAGTTCAGGCTGGTATATGCTGGTTTGGACTTCGATGCGTGGCTTGAATGGGAGGCAGATCGGTGGTTTGAGGATGCAGTGGGGCGAAGGCAACTTTCTGGCTTTTTGGCGCTCTGCGGCCCACATGGGACCTCCCCTGATCAGAGCACATCCTATCCCTTGTTGCATGCGGTTTCTGAGAGCCGTTTAAAGCAGGGTGAACTTTCACAGGTTCTCGGTGAACAGACCCGTGAGGCAGTGGAGTTACTGCTTTCCGCATACGATGTGTCACGCCAGGCACATAGCGAACTTGATGATTTACTCTTTATCCGACCAGACGGCAGCAGGATCTCTGAAGGTGAGGCATATAATGCACTTTATCAGGCATCCATCCGGCTGATAATGCGGATTGTGGTTACACTCTTTGCGGAGGCGCGCGAGATGCTCCCGGTGGAGAGTGATATCTATTTCTCCTCGTATGGCGTGGACGGGCTGTATGCACAGCTCCGCTCGGCAATAGTCTCAGATGGAGAGGAGAGCCTGCACGAGCAGCAGCATGCGTGGCTCCGGCTGCTGGCGCTCTTCAGACTTATTTCAGAGGGTTCGGAGTATGAGGATCTGGTTGTGCCAGCATATGGCGGTGTACTGTTTCGGAGGGGTAATCCCTCCAGCGAAGAAACGGTTGCACGTGCACTCGCTCTCTATGAGGATCGGCGGGTTTCAATCTCTGATGCTGTTGTATACCGTATACTTACCCTCCTGAAGTTTGGGAAAGTGAAGGTAAAGATCGGGAGAACATCCCGGTGGATTTCAGGGCCTGTAGACTTCTCCGATCTGCGAACCGAGTACATCGGCATGATGTATGAGGGTCTGCTCGATTACCGGCTGAAGATGGTGACACCCGAAGAAGAAGCAGTCGTATTTTTGAATCTCGGCAAACAGCCGGCACTGCCGTTTGCCCTATTAAGGGATATGGAAGAAACATCGCTGAAGAACCTCATAAAGGAACTCTCAAAAGAAAAGGCAGAGTCTACAGGGGATGATGACACTGCTGCTGATAGTGACACCGCTGATGATGGCGCGGATCTTCTGGTGTCGGAATCTGATGAGGAGTTTGAAGAATCTGATGTAGGGGATGATGTAGAGGACGAGTTGTCGGCAGAGATTGGTGAAGGAGAACTCTGGCAACAGGTCTTTGCCTGGGCGTGTCGGGCGGTGATCATTTCAAAGCGGGTGCGGCGGACGAGGAAGATGGATGAGACAATCTTTCAGGCAGAGGTAGAGGCAGAGGCCAGGCGGCTGCTGCGAAAGGTTGTCTATCCCGGTCAGATGTACCTGATACGAAGCAGCGGTACGCGGAAAGGTACGGGAACTTTTTATACAAAGCCGCAACTTGCGGTACCGACGGTGCACAGGACTCTCGAACCGCTTGCCTATGATATTTCAGATGAGGATGGAAAGACGGTAAAGGTGCCAAAGACACCCGAAACTATCCTCGATCTCCGCGTATGTGATCCCGCGATGGGGTCGGGGAGCTTTCTTGTAGGGGCATTGCGGTATCTAACGACAGCCCTTTTCGAGAGCCTATGGCATCACGGGATGATCCGGGAGCGGCAGGCCGGTGGAACTGTAGTGACTCTGCCGTTTGAGGACCCTGTCACAAAGAAACTCTATGAAGAGTTCATGCCAGAATCAACAGAGAGTGAATTCTTTGATTCACGACTGAAGGCACGGCTGAAACGACATGTGGCTGAACGCTGTATCTATGGTGTAGATATCAATCCTCTTGCGGTCGAACTTGCAAAGCTCTCCCTCTGGGTGGAAACGATGGACCGGCAGCTGCCCTTCACGTACCTCGACCACAAACTTCGGTGTGGCAACAGCCTTGTCGGCTGCTGGTACGACAGGTTTGAGGAGTACCCGGTGATGGCGTGGATGCGAGAGGGCGGTGATACGAACCATTCGAATGGGATCCATTATGAAAAGGCGGCATGGACAACCGCAATTAAGGCGGTTCTCAACACCCGAGTTAAGCCCGAGCTCGCAGCACAGATTCGAAGGCATGCAGAAGGGCAGACCGGCCTTGAAGAGTGGACAGTGAACAGTGAAACAGGCCATGCCCTCTATGGGCAGGCTGTTGCGCTGGCTGAACGCCTGCATGCAATACCCATCCAGCAGACTGATGAACGGGAGCGGTGCTACCGTCAGCGGATTGTGGAGAATGAAGGTCTGCAGGCGTTGCGCCACGCCTTCGACCGGTGGTGTGCAGTATGGTTCTGGCCTGGGGACTGGCTGGATGAAGATGCTCCGACACCGGAACGATTCTACCACCCTACAGAGCGGTTTTCCTTACGGGTACAGCAGATCGCAAAAGAACAGCGGTTCTTCCACTGGGAGCTGGAGTTTCCGGACGTCTTTGTGGCAGGCCGCGGTGGTTTCGATGCGGTGTTAGGCAACCCTCCATGGGAGATTTCAAAGCCCAAGTCACAGGAGTTCTTTTCCATATTTGATCCAGTATACCGAACCCGGGGTAAGCAGGAGGCTATCTCACAGCAGGAGCAGATCTTCCGACAGAATGCCTCTATTGAGCGATCCTGGATCCTCTATAATGCTAGTTTTAAGGCGATGTCAAACTGGAACAAGCATGCCTCGTTTCCTTTTGGGGATCCCGAAGATGAAGGAGCCGGTGGCGAAAGGATATCGTTTTCGCGTTTGAAACACGAGAACATCGGGCTGCATGCGAAGTGGAGACAGCATCGCTCACAGCACCGTGGATATGCAGATCCTGCCCACCCCTTCCGGCATCAGGGGTCTGCGGATATCAACACATACAAGATGTTTCTTGAGTCGGCTCATGCCCTCTGCCGTGACGGCGGACGGATGGGGATGATCGTTCCTTCAGGTATCTATTCTGACAACGGTACAAAAGATCTTCGCGGACTGTTCCTAAAGCGTTGCTGGTGGGAATGGATATTTGGTTTTGAGAACAGGAATGCCATCTTTGATATACACCGCTCATCAAAGTTCTGCCCAGTGATCCTTGAAAAAGGTGGCACAACAGAAGTTATCCAAGTTGCCTTTATGCGTCGTGACCTTTCAGACTGGGAACGACCTGAAGAGTGCTCACTAATCTACCCTGTTGAACGGATTCCTACGTTTAGCCCAGAGAGTCTCTCTATTCTTGAGACCCAGACGGAGCGTGACCTTGCTATTGTTACAAAGATCTATGAGAGCTCGGTGCTGCTTGGGGATTCGGGACCAGATGGGTGGGGAATCCAGTATGCTACAGAGTTCCATATGACCAATGACTCTCACCTCTTCCCACCCCGAGCATGGTGGGAGGAGCGGGGGTACACCGTGGATGAATACGGACGCTGGATCCCGCCGGAAGGGGAGCCGTCAGAACTAATGTATAAGGGGAAGGAAGTTGGTAAACCTGGGGATATGGCGCTCCCGCTCTATGAGGGACGAATGATAGGGCAGTTTGACTTCTCTGAGAAAGGATGGGTGAGCGGCAAGGGTAGAAGTGCGGTCTGGCGGGAGATCCCCTGGGATGAAAAGGTCATTGAGCCGCAGTTTTTAATGAGCAACTCGGTGTACAAACTTTCGGAGTGTAGTATTAAAGGCTTTAAAGCAGGATTTATGGGAATCGGTTCTGCTACAAATAGTAGATCAATGATTGGTGGATTGATACCTGACAAACCTTGTGGAAATGCGGTTCCGGTCCTAAAACCCTCTAAATTCTCTGAATATGCCTATCTAATACTGGGAGTAATAAACTCATTAACATATGATTATACACTGCGAAACCGACTAGGTGGCTTAAATTTAAACTACTTCATTATTGAGGAAACACCGCTATTAAATCCCAAAATGATGGATAACAAATTCTTTAGGAGGCTGCTTTTAGCATTAAATTGCTCGTCGGTGCTTTTTTCAGAGGTTTGGCTTGCACATGGATCCGTTTCTACAGAATTTAGAAATAGTCACTGGAAGTCTCTCTGGGCAGTCACTCCTCACGAACGCCTGCGCCTGCGCTGTATCCTCGATGCGGTGATAGCGGAGCTTTATGGCCTTTCATTTGAGGACTTTGCATGGATTCTACGAGATTGTGGGCACCCGGCATCCTTTATTCAGGAGCATTCGAAAGGATTTGATCCAAAAGGCTTCTGGCGGGTGGGCAAGGATCAGGATCCCGAACTTCGCTACACAGTTCTCGCCCTTAAAGCGTTTGCAGATCTGAAGGCAATCGGCCTGGATGCCTTCTGTGACCAGAATGACGGCGATGGTTGGATGATCCCGGAGTCCATTACCTTTGAGGTGCTTGCCGACGGGACTATCGCTTTCGATACACCCGATGGTATGACGGTGCCGGTCAGAGAACGGCTTGGTGAACGGTTCCTACCATGGCAAACTGAAGGGACACCGGAAGAGAGCTGGGCGGAGTGTGAGATGCATGCTAGAAAGATCCTTGGTGATGCGGAGTTTGAGCGGATGATGTTGGGATCGGAAGTGGAGGAGCACACAGAGACCGATGAATCCTGTATGGAAGAGGTACTCCAGAAGGCAACCCGAAGAAATGAGACTTTTTCCGATAAAGAGCGGCAACAGAGATCGATCTTTGATTTTGATGGAAGCGAAACGACAAGCTGACGACAGGCAACAGGTGATTATTGATCGGCAGCTGGACAAATATCCTGGGATCAAGAAGATCGTCGGGACAAACCCTGACCGATACATCATTTCACGAGATCAGTATAGTGGAAGTATCCCCTCTCATCTTTATGAGGACATCGCCGTCTTCTCAATTGGGGGCGTTCTTCTGGTATCCGATGAGGAACCAGTATTCCGCCACCACCTGCAGACAATAGAGGAACTAATTGCACAGCACCCCCTTCTTCAGACCAAAAAATTCGGCAAAAAACTGATCAACTCCTTCTTTGCTGCCTTATCCGAAAGTGGAGTGTATCACGGGCTCATCCTTAACGGATTCCAGCCGGTAGCTGAGAGAAAAATTACAGAGACCGGCTCGAATCCTGACTACGTTATAACATTTGAGGGTCAGGAGTTTATTCTTGAGATCAAAACTCCCTACAGTTCCTTACAGGGAGAATGCGCATTCTCCGACGAGGGGGAACATGCAAGTGCAGGCTTCTTTGATTATGATCGTGGCTTATTCACACGAGAAGGTATGCCGAACCGAACCGAACAGATAATTCAGAAAGCGATCGATAAACAGGTAGTAAAGTGGTTAAATAGCCCACATGGGTCTACGCCAGTCATTCTGATAATCAACGTAACCATTGGATACCCGGAAGTCAACTTCACGGTCAGTCCAGCACATTTGATCCTACCGGAGAACCTTGCAGGAATACTGCTTTACCGTCAGGGAAAATGTCCCTACACTCGGTATATCAAAATTTCAGACGCGATCCCCCATAGAGTAGAGAATATGTTTCATTTCCTTTTTCAACCAAAGGATGTATCTTATAAAAAGTGAATTCAACGGTTTGCTTCTGGTATAAAAAGAAAAGGTTATCCTATGATATCCAAATGTTAATACAATGACAATTAATCCTGTCCTTTTTGCATCCGAGATAAAACGGCAGCACTATCGGTATCAAGTAACTGCTTTTCCGCTATCTGACCCGGATCTTTCTGCACAAGCAAAAAAGATGCTCAGTGGGGAACAGTCCCTAGGTTCAGAACTTCTCAAAGGGCCGTATATATCCCTATCACGGCCATTTGCTGAAGGTTCACTTCTCGGAGAGCTTGTCCAAGAGGGAGGGCTCCATCCCGGGGTTGCCCATATCGCCGAACATCCGCGAATGTTCGCCCACCAGCAGGAAGTCTTTGATGCTGTCATGGAGGGGCGTCACTGCCTAGTGTCTACGGGCACAGGATCAGGGAAAACCGAGTCTTTTCTGTATCCCATTATTGATCACTGCTTCAAGCTCAAGGACGAACAAACTCCCTCCGGTATTGTGGCAGTCATCGTCTACCCCATGAATGCTCTTGCCATCGACCAGTTAGAACGGCTTCGGAAGCTTCTAGCCGGAACCGGCATCACATTTGGAATGTATGTTGGGTCAACCAAACGGAGGTATGCTGATGTTGTGGGTGTCAAAAGGATGCAGAAAGGAGAAGGTCGGGATGCTCTTAGGCACTACTATGACCAACAGAACAACCGTGAAAATATCACCGTAATCCCCTACGAAGAGAAAATATCTGTTGAAGAGATGCATAAAGAGCCGCCGAGAATCCTTTTAACCAACATTAATCAACTTGAGTATCTGCTCACTCGGCCATCCGATCTCAAGATGATTGAAAATTCATGCCTTAAGTACCTCGTTTTTGATGAGGCGCACACCTATACAGGTTCTCGGGGTGCTGAGGTCGCCCTGCTCATCCGACGACTCCGGGCATTCGCTGGTAAGTCCGCAGATGACGTAATTTGCATCGGAACCAGCGCTACCATCGTTGATCCAAGGAGCAGGGTGGTAGCTGGAGCAAAATTTTTCAACAGATTTTTTGGTGTTGACGCTAGATCTGTTTCATTCGTTGAGGAGAAATATATCGATACTCTCTACCCCAATCATCCTGCCCGCACGAGACCCATCGGGATTGCTGCTCCAAAACTCTTTCAATACACGCTTGATGCCATAGAAGGCTCCGGTGACCCAGAGAAGATATCTGGCATTTTAAGAAAACTGGGTCTCCCTGAGTTGTCAGGTACCGATGTATGGAAAGAAGAGCTTTATAATATCCTCCTAAACAGCGACGTGATCCCTGAAATTGAGGCGTCCCTCTCATCGCCAAAACATCTGTGGGATGCAACATACGATATTTGGACACGCTTGAAAAGGCCAATCCCACGTGAGGAAGAGGCAGCAGAATTACTTATGTGGCTTGCACTGGGAGCAACCGCAGAGAAAGATCACCATCCTCTTCTCCGTCCGCAGGTTCACTTCTTCATCAGGGGTCTCGCAGGTACTGTAGGTGTCTTTGAGGAACCTGTTGATGGGGAAACACCTGCAAACATTTATTTTTCACATACCAAAGCCGTAGAGTACAATCCAGATCCACGCCTCCAGAGTACCGGTATCTTCCCCATTGTTTCCTGTAAAAAGTGTGGGCAGCATTTTTTTGAGATAACTGTGGACGAAACAGATGAACTAGACAAACTGCATGGCGGGATTTGCGAGGGTGATAATGTCTACTGGCCCCCGGCTACAGAAAGTAAAGGCACAAAGATCACTTTCACAAACCGGTTTGTTAGTGAAGCAGAGGCCGATAATGATACCGTAGCAGATAGGTTATCAAATAAGCGCGAAGAGGCTTTCATCTGCCGCTTTTGTGGCAGCATCCATCTGAGGGCGTCAGACGAGTGCCTTCACTGCCACGTTCAGGAGCTGGTCGTTCCGATATATGTTTTAAATAAACATGGGATCATTAAAAAGTGCCCCGTCTGTCTCTTCGGGGCACCCACTCATAAAAATTCGGCGTTGAGACCCCTATCTGCAGTCCAGGTTGCAGACCTCCATATCCTCGCCCAAAGCATGATCAATGCGGAAAATGCAGAAAACCGGAAGCTAATCATTTTTGCCGATAACAGACAAGATGCAGCGTTCCAGGCTGCATGGATGTCCGACCACGCCCGTAGATACCGTCTCAGACATCTGCTCTTCAAGACCATTGGTAAGGCCGAGAGCCCGGTGTCAATCGGTGACCTCGTTGAGACACTTACTGCTCTCTTTAGATCAAACCCGGATCTGGGAAGGGCAGTTGCAACTGAAGTTTATGAGCGTGAAATAGAGGAGGCATACAGCACT
This sequence comes from uncultured Methanoculleus sp., assembly GCA_964413225.1. Classification (GTDB taxonomy): domain Archaea; phylum Halobacteriota; class Methanomicrobia; order Methanomicrobiales; family Methanoculleaceae; genus Methanoculleus. The sequence continues at coordinate 70,481 of CAYPRO010000007.1, forward strand.
AGAACGGAAGAGTCTATGAGAAAATATCTGAGGATTGCAATTCTCAGAGAGCTTGCTACCAGTTTTTCCCAGAGGGACAGTCTTGAAACTTGGGGTAAGATCGGCATTGCATACTCTGGGCTCGAAGAAAGCAATTCTGCCATAAATTCGTTTGCGGCCCAGTATAACATAAGCACGCAGGAAGCGATCAACCTGCTTGGAAGTATCTGTGATTACCTGCGCCGTTCACGCATCATCTGGGATGAACGAGAACCCATCTACAGTCATTACTGGCACAAGAGCATGCCTGAAGTTCAGAGAAAATTCATTCCGCTCTTTGACTTTCCACCTAAGGGCGTTAAATTAAGGCGTGAGGCGGATGACAAGGAGACATTTGTTCTCGGCCTAGTCTCATCACGTGGCAGGACTACAGTCTATGATTTTGTAAGGAAAATTGGCATAAGTGACGAGCAAGCAGACGAATGCATTGAAGATCTCTGGAACCTCCTGACCCGCGATCTCAACATTCTCACACCCACCACTCTCACCTCGCAAAAGGGAGAACAGCTGGCTGGTGCGACTGGGGTCTATCAACTGGATGCGCGAAAGATAGGCATTCTACCTCAGAATGAACGCTACCGCTGTTTAGTCTGTAACAGAGTTCACAGCAGAATGACACCAAATGAGCGGTGCACGAAGATCCACTGCCAGGGACGTCTTGTCCGGGAGGATCCCCCTGTAGACGATTACAACGTAAGCCTCCTGAACCAAGATTTCACTATGCTCATCGCGCGTGAACACACTGCACAGGTTCCATCCGGTGAACGTCAGGAAATCGAACAGTCCTTTAAAAGCAAAGAGGGCGTAGTAAACTGTCTCGTCGCAACACCCACGCTTGAACTGGGGATCGATGTGGGAGAGTTGGATATGGTGCTGATGAGGAATGTGCCGCCCCTCGCTTCAAACTATTGGCAGCGGGCAGGACGGGCCGGCCGACGACACAGAATGGCAGTTATATTCACTTATTCATTGAAAAAGCCCCATGATGAGTATTTCTTTGAGGACCCAATGCGACTATTGGGCGGCACAATATATCCACCTCATATAAACCTCAAAAATCCTGTGATGGTAAAAAAGCATATCCACTCAGCAATTATATCCGAGATTATCCTAGCCGAAATGCACGCAGATGCAGAGCAAGCAGATACAATCGGGGCGATCATAAAGGCCTGCCTGCCATCTTACATCTCCGGTTACCTCTTTGGAGACGATCGTTACATCCGACAGGCTCCCCCGGATCTTTCCTCTTTGGAGGATCTGATCATCCAGCTCAGTCCACAGATAAGTTCTCGAATTCAGAGGGTATTTTCTGAATACTGGCCCGAAGACTCCAGTGATGAGATTCACCCTGAACTTTTGAGTACATATACCAATTCCTTTGTCAGTGACCTATGGGCGCATGTAACACTCATACACAAACGGTTGATCTGGGCAAAAAACACACGAGACCGCCTGACAGAGAAAGAACGAAATGTTTCACAACTCGATGAAATGGACCGTCGCCTTCTGGAACGTTGCAGGCACTTCATCACCAGTCTCGAAGAACGCAAACTGGAGAACTACACATTGAATGTTCTGGCGAACAGTGGGTTTTTACCTGGCTATGCATTACACCCAGGTTCTGTAACGGGTATTGCATCAGAATCCTTCTCTTATGGCTGGAAGAAGTATATGTTTGAGATATCAAGACCTGAATCTCTTGCAATACGCGAATTCGTCCCTGGAAATCTCCTCTATGCAAACGGAGGGAAGTATAGGGCAGTCTGGTATCATCTGCCGTTCAACGAAAATGGGATAGAACCAGATAATTATGTCTTCAATGCTGCCACCACGCGTATCTTTCGGGAGCAGTCTACTGCTGATGGTTATGCAAACAACGATGAGATCCCCGTGCAAGGTGTGCCTATCTGCGATACAGAACTTGGTTTTCTCTCACTGGTTTCTGACGAAGAGGAGACTCGCTTTAAAATGGCGGTTACCATGGGAGGAATTATTCAGAGGAATCACCGGGGCATAGACCTTTATTCAGCAGGTGAACGCGAGTTTTCTCATCGACACGGGCAAGAGATCCGATTAATAAACCTCGGGCCATCCGACAAAGTAAGTGAAGGGCAGCTTGGGTACCCCCTTTGTATCGTTTGTGGTGCCTCTCGTTCTCCCTATGCTTCACAATACGAGTTGGATAAATTTAGGGAGACTCATAAGGAGAAATGTGGAACTCCCCCAAAAATGCTTTGTTTTAGTGCGGACGCACGGGTCGACGGATTTCTTTTTGAGAGGTGTGAATCGCGATCAGATGCCATTAACCTTGCAGAAGGATTAAAAATTGCCGCAAACGTTTCTCTTGAGATGGAGCCAGACGACCTCGAGTATATCATCCTTATGCATGAGGGAGATCTTGCAGATGTCTTCCTCTATGACCCCATGCCTGGAGGTTCAGGAATTCTTGATCAGATCATTGATCAATGGGACAGAATTATTGATCGAGGAATATTAACCCTCAATAGATGCCCTAATGACTGCGAAAAAGCCTGCTATGAGTGCATGAAGGCGTATGGGAACATGCAACACCATGGCCTCTTGGACAGGAAACGTGCAGTAGAACTGCTAACATCAATAAAAACACCTCTAGAAAAAACTGCATCGATACCCTCTGTTGAAGAAGAACAGGATCCGGCAGGTGAATCCACAAATACCCCTGAAATGCGGCTTTCATCACTGCTACAGGAACGCGGTTTCCCCCCATTTGACCGGCAGAAAGAAATCCAGTTAACAGAAGTTGCCACTACCACGACGCCTGATTTCTATTATGAATCTCCAAGCGAGGGTATTCGTGTAGCGATCTATCTGGATGGCCTCTCAACATCAATCCATGGCAATCCTGAAGCTCAACGAAAAGATCAATTTATAAGAACGGTTTTGCGTTCAAAAGGGATTCAGGTGGTCGAAGTTCCTGCGTCTGCGCTTGATGATCCAGAGATGTTGAAATATAAGGTGATGGAAATCGGATACGCATTAAGAGTTGAATCGTAGATCAACGCTCCTGACGTCGTTGTGGAGTTCGCCCGTGAGGAGGCTCGCTACAGGGCGGGAGACAGAGATTGTTCTGGCCATGCTCCCCTCCGCCCGGGTCCGCTTGGCCTCACGCCGGGCCTCCCCCTCGTAGTCCCAAGCTGAGACCTCGAGATACGGACGGGTGCAAAAGGTGTATGTCCGTGCGCCGCCGTCCATACGGAGGGTGCACTTGTCGGCGAGTCTCATTCCGACCTCCTGATGGATCACACCTGCACGTGTAGATATTTCTGCAGTCCGGACGATCCAGGAGTTACGGGCGCTTGTGGGACGGCGGAACTGATCGCTATAGGCCACCCCATACGCCCTGAGCGGCCTGGCTGAGCGCGCGAGGTAGGGGTGCCCGTTCCGCCAGGTCTTACGGCGGTGACTGTCCTCTTGGAGGAGGACACCATCAAGCCCGCTCATCGTATCCTTCAAGCCCATACGACCCGCAACTCTCCGGCTTCGTCTGGGCAACGGTCGCAGGTCAATCAAGCAGGGGATCCGGACCGCCAAATACGCTCTCTATCGTCCTCTCGACGAGTTTCTTCGGCATCGATCCAGGCCGAGACCACACCAAAAATGCGCCCACTGCAGCTAGTCCACCCAGCGCTCGCCATCCTCGCGGAGAACGCCGGCCCGGACTAGATACCGAACCCGCTCGACGGGGACCCCCAGCCGCGCGGCCGCCTCTGCAGGGGTAAGGAGCGGCTCGATCATCTCACATCAACCCCTCAAGATCCTCGGCTGTCCGGGGCAGGGGGGCCGGTGCCCGGGGGGCTGATGACCCTCCAAGGGTTTCAACGGCTCTGTTCAGGCGCTCGCGGAACGCCCGCCGCTTCCGAGCCTCGTAGGCCTCGACCAGGTCGGGGCGAGGGGCGCGGAACTGGCAGGAGTCCACGCGGACAGGCCGTTTTGCCCCATCCCGGATGATCGGGATCTCCGGGTGGACCCGCATAAGCCGCGACCCGCGACCACTGGGGTCCCGCTGGCTCTTGATCGTGTAGATTCTCGCTACGCTCTTGTTTCGCAACTTTTTCGGCCCGTTAACGCGGTTTACTGGCCGGACATCCAGGTACAAGTGTAGGAGTCGCCTGAGATTGATATCGACCATCGATATGTCGGGGACCGTGAAGATTACGTTAACCTGCGTAAAACGCAGCATCGTCATAATGTCCGACATCTCGACGTTCTTTTTCGACATCGACCTCCGCGCAGACCATTCCTGCCCTTCATCGTAGATCACTACCTCGCCCCGGGAATGCGACTCAAACGATTCCAGGAACTCTTTCGCGGAAAAGACGACATTCTCCGGACCAAAATGGGGATCGACCATCTCCCCGATCTTCAGAGCAGTCCACGATTTCCCCGAGCCTGTTTCGCCGCAAACAGCCCCGATAACGTTCTGGTTGTTGCGGATCCGGTTGAGGAAAATATGATCTATAACCTCCTCCGTGGTTGGGTTCCATTTGTTATACGAGTCTCGCGGCTCGCGGACCCGCTGGTAAAGATTGCTACTCATGTCGTGGCCCCCTCGGCGGGCATGGAGGCCTCGGCGGGCCTATCCGGTTCGATCATAAACTCTAAACGCCCGACATCGGCAAGCGCCTGCACATAGCCGGCGAAACCCTCGGGGGTGATCGCCCCTGTTTTGAGCTTCTCATGGGCCGCGCTGACGAGATCTAGTGTTTTCGGACTGCGCGATATCACTCCGATACTGCCGGCAAACCGGGGCCCGGATACCGCAAACCTGACCCACTGATCCTTCTGTTTCTTCCTCTCGGCGCAGAATTGGAGGTGAGCGTACAGTGCTTTTTTGGATTTGAACGTTTTTTTGCAGAACCAGCATTTTATCATGATGCCCTCGTAGCCCGACCAATGCTGGAGAGCATTATGCTCTCGTCTCGGACCATACCATTGAGTCGATCCTTTTAGTAATAATATTAACCTATGGAGAATAATTTTCAGGCTTAAGTTATACTATGATATAATTTTCTCCGGGTTTTTTGCCACCTGCCCCTCATGCGGGGAGGGCTGGCAGGGCCTGGGCTGGCAGTCTAAGGTGGTTGGTGTGGCCCATAGGGGCCCTGCGATTGGACGTATGGGGAGGGGCCGCGGGTCGCGTCATCATGCGCGCGCGCGTCTATCTTTAGTGTACAGTATAAATCAGGGAGTTACGGCTATGGTGATGCCTCCGGGCATTAGGCTCTCGTTTCTGCTCGGTCAAAAACGGGGATCGGGATGTGAGGGGGTGCCGGCCGGGGCTCGTGGCGAGGGGAGGGCAGGGCCGGGGCGAGGAGAGGGGGGGCGGCCTCTCCCCTGCAGCCGTCCGGGCCGTAGATCGGGAGCCGGCAACCGAGGAGGTCGAGGGCCCGGGGCCGGGGGGTCTCGTGGTGAGGGACGGGCAGGGCCGTTCCAGGGAGGGCAGGAGGCGGCCGCGTGGTGGGGCTATGGTCGAGGATCCAAAAAGGGATAGATGTAGAGAGGTGGGGGGGTGAGATCGCCCACCAGAGGGGCAGGAGAGAGATGGTTTTAGAGGAGTTGAGCGAGATCAACCCCACCGATCCCGGCAATACTCGATCGTTCGCTTGAAGGCGTCCCCTCGAAGAGGATAACCCTCGTCGTCGAGATATCCCTGTTCCAGAGCTATCAGCTTGAATATGTTCCCGCTTTTCCCTCGGTCATTCCCCCCGTGGAACGATGTCCACGTCCCCCCGTCCGGAGAGATCACGAAGTTGGTTCCGGTCGTAGATCCGTATACCGGATGTGCTCCCCGGTGACCCGGGGCGATCCCAGTGTATGCTGAGAGGGACGGCATTCTGCCCTTCAGATCCTCAATACTGTCGCCAGATACCTGCTTCCCCCCGGACTGCTGTTGCATCCGTTGGTTGGCGAGGGCTGCCCGCAGGCGACTCATCCCAGCCTCCTGCTGCTTTTTAATCTCCTCCTGAACGGCCGGGTGGTCGTTGGCGGGGGTTGCAGCCTCTAGGATCGTGTCTAGGTTGCCGCCCTCGCGGAGGTAATCGTTCAGGTCGATCTTTTCTACTCCATCGGGTCTGAGGATAGTCCCGACATAAACTTTAGGGATACCTTGCATCTGGAGGGCCACGGCAGTTTTAGCCGCACCCTGGAGGCCGGCACCGGACGCCTCGTTGTCGTTGATGATGTAGACCGGGGCGGCCGCTCGCTTGCACCACGCGGCGGCCTCACCGACCCGCTCGACCTTAAAACGCGTCGTCACTGGGGAGATACAGGACCAGGCGTCTTGGAGGACGGCCAGAGCGTCCGCGATCCCCTCGGTTACAATCAGCGGTTCCCCCGGACAAACCGACCAGGCACCGAAAATGGGCTCCTGTGGGCCATCGGTGGATACAACCTGTTTCTTGTACTTCGCCGGATTCTCTCCGGGGGTCTCAGGAGTGGCTCGCCCGATGAGGTACACGGGGTGCTGCGCCTCGTCCAGATAGGGGAATATGAGCCGACCTCGGAGGAGATCCGCGACCCCGGCGGATTCCCCCTTATCCTGCTCCCACTTAGAGATCAACCCGGACCCTAGAACCTCATCCCGACTATACCCCCGGTCTAGGAGATGCAGGAGAAGGGCTGAGCCCGAGGCTGGGGCATACCCGAGCCGCATCCGCTCAGCGAACCACGGGAGTAGACCGTACCGCTCGCGGAGAAACGCCCGGTGCACATCGGTGATCTGGTTCTCGTAGAACCGGCAGGCAGACTCCATGATAGGCCTCCAGTCAGTCACGTTAGACCCTCCCGAATACGGGCCAGATGGGCTCGATCCAGTCAAGCGCAATCAGAGCGTGAGAGGCCCGGGTTGCTCCAACGTAGAATACCCGTCTTTCCTCTGCTGCACGCTCCGGGGACGAGAGCCCATCTAAAAGGCCCTTTAGATATCCCGTGTGGAGGAGCACGGTGGGGCATTCCAGTCCTTTTGCCGAGTGAATGGTATCAACCCTAACCTGTTGGGGGGTGATCTCGTAGCCGCGATGCCGCTCCCGAACAAGACAGTTCCGGATCTGTTCCACGATCCCCGGGCGGAGGTTCAGGGCGCCGTATACTGAGGGGGCAGACGCTGGGCCGTTGGACACTCCTAACCATAGCACCAGGTCCCCGGGGCGTATTGGGAGTTTTCTCGCGGTGTGGTTCTTGAGGGTGTTCAGGAGCTCCGTGCGCCGGGGTTCCAAGACGGTTGACCGGATAAGCGCCTCGGCCAGCCCCTGAGGAAGTGGGTCCGGGTTCCCTGACAGGTACCGCCCCACTGCTGCCGTCAGGGTCCAGACGTTTACCCTGTCTCGTTCGAGGGTCGTGGTGGACCTGCCGAGCCAGGCGTTACCCCACGGTCCCGCAGACGGATCCCGGATACCAGATGACGGGATACCGGCGGTGGCAAGGGCTTTGGCGATCTGAGTGGCATGGCGGCGGAAGCGGCACAACACGTAAACTGCCGCTCCCTGGTGCCCCGGGGGTGTGGCACTAACGGCCCCCTCAACCTGTCGAGCGAGGTTCTCGGTTGACCGCGGGGCGGCACGGGCAGAGAGACCCTCGCGGTCGGTCGGGACTATGTTCGGGGGGTGCCCGAGAATACTCTCGGCGGTCTGGAGCACCCGAGCAGGGCATCGCCGGGATACTGGTCGGTCACCCGCAAGTGCCCCCCGATCAATCGCGTCGAGGGCCAGGAACAAGTCTGGGGCGCACCCCCTAAATCCGTAGATCGATTGATCAGGATCTCCCGCGATGTAAACGGTATCCGTGCCGGGGCACTGGATCCAGTGCCGGATCAGAGCGTCCTGAAGCGGTGAGACGTCCTGGTACTCATCAACGCAAAGCACCGGCGCAGGAGGTTCCAATCCCTCATCAAGAGCCGTCCGGACGTAATCCCCGTGTTCAAATACTCCGGCGGATCGCTTATAGTCTGCCCACGCAGCCAGAAGACCTTCGATCCCCCACGCGTGACCCTGAAACGGGAGACCAAGGGCAGACGCCGCAGACTGCCAATATGAGGGGGCAGACATTGTGGCCGTGAGATATGAGTTGATCTCAACAATCTGGTTTCCTGCTGGGAGGGTCGCCCGCGATACCGGATCGTCGTCATCAGATATCTGAACCGCCGGGCCATACGGGATCTGATATTCCTTCATGAATGCACTGTAGATTGCTGCCGATTTCCGGTCTCCGGGTTGAATAACCTGCTCTCTGGGGTTCTCCACGATACCTGCTGCCCGGCAGGCTCTGAGAGCAGATGCGTCAATCGTAGCGCATCGAGCGCGGACGGATTTTTTGGTCTCACTCCGGAATACGTCAGTATGGAGTCGGGTCGCGAGGTCAGCAGCCTGTACCCTGGAGAAACTCAGCAGGGCAAGGTCGTTTATCCCCCGTCCGTCCACGTATTCCTGCTGGACGTCTCGAAGGAGTTGGAACGTTTTCCCACTCCCGGGACCGCCGGTCCAGCGGCGAACCGTGGAACTCATCCTGACCCCTCCGTGCTGATATCGCGCGCGTGTGAGCAACATACCCCGATCTCGGATAGTAGGTTGCTCGTCGTCGTCATAGGAGTCCGTACTGACGAGAGTTCCATATCTCCTCTCGATGTGTCACGGGATGTCACGGGTGCGCCCATTAACCCGTGCCGTATATTTCTCCTAGCAACGCTCCGCTTAGAGTACCCACCCGTATCCAGTAGGGTGTCGCGGGTGTCACGGGTGTCGCGGGTGCTTTGATACGTGCACGATCCCGTGCAAGCATGTCCTCGCACGCGTGACATCGAGGGGGACCCGTGACACCTCACGGTCTGCCCCCCTCTACCTGCGGTATCGAGACAACAATTTCTGCGTCGCCGTCCGGTTTGAACGACGGGTCTAACCCCCACGCCCGTATCCTGACGCCACCTGAACGAATCACGCGTGACCGCTGGACCAGGATCCCCTGACCCTCCAGATACCGGGCAAACCCCGGATCGTTCGGATCCTGCCCGGCTCCTCGGACGACGCCCTGTATGAGGCGCCCGGACACCCATAGCGGCCCCGCGCCCTCCAGGTATATCCCGTACCGAGCGAGATCGTCTCGATCCCCGCCTACGGGGAGCGGGGCGATCCGGGTTGCTAATTCCTCTGTGATCGTTTCCCAGACAGACCGCCCGCCCCGTGGCTCGATCTCCTCCGCAATTTCCAGCCAGTGATCCAATATTGCAGCCAGATCCCGCCGCGTAGCCCGGAGTGGGTTCCTGGGATACGCACCTAGCCAACGTTCGTTGAGGACAACTGGCTGGCCTGCTGCGATCTCCCGGGCCGTGAACGTCAGAGACCCGACGTCCAACTCTACGCCGTAGGTCGGCGGATCGGTGACCTCGATCGTGACCCGCCGCGTAGCCCGGAGCACTCGTGCCACGGGTTCGGACGTCAGTGCCTGCCCGTTTGGGTCGTTTCGTTGCCGCTCGAACGCTGCTGCCAGGGCGTCTCGGATGGCCTGTTGGTCTAACGGCACCCGCGAGCGGATTGCTGCGGTCAGGCGCCCTGCGGCCCGCGGGTCGTTCCACGGTTCAGTCTGGCTGACGTCGGTGGCGACCACAACCCCTCCGCGGCCTATTGTGGTCCGCCAGCCTCCGCCAGATGCAGCGACGGTCTCGATCGTCAGGTTGTCAAGGAGGGGCAGCGTCCCGGTTGTGGTCCGAGGCGCTGGCGGCGTTTCCGGATCTCCCCCATCCGGCCCCTCTGGGGCGGGCCCAGTATCAGCCGCCCCGGGGTCCGGTTCCGATTCTGTTGCTGGCGCCGTGACCGGTGCGAGTGGTTCGGAAACCGGGTTCAGTGTCCGGAGAAACCGGCCCAGCGCCGCCGGCAGGACAAATTGTGCGTCCCGGACCGTCAGCGGGTCGGTCCCGATCGGAGCGTCCTCGCCCGGCAGGTAGAGGCGAACCCCCGGGCAGGGTTCCGGGGGCAGGTCGATTTCCCCACGCCCCTCCAGGCGGAACCAGAACGTCCGCGCCCAGGCCGCCGTATCGTCGTCTGGAACGTCCGTACGGGTCCGCCGTATCGCGTCCAGGACCCAGGTCGCCCAGGGGGGGCGACCCTCGGGACGGTCCAGGGCCGCCACGGCGTCGTGGAACCTAGCGGAACCCGCTGAGGTCTCCAGAACCAGAACGCAAAACGGAGAGGGGAGGTTCACAGGACGCACCCCCGCGCCGCCGCCTGCCGCCTGATCTCGGTGCAGAGGTCGTAGAGCGCCCAGAAAATCATCTGCCGATCTGCCCGGCACCCGCGCCGCTGCCCGGCCCGATAAAGATCGGTCGCGACCCGGTCAAAGTCGCCCTCGTAGATTCTCAGCTCCTCGGTCGTCGGCAGGAGGGTGGTCACCTCGACCCCATGCCGGCCGGGGACGATCCCGATGATCGCGTATGGGGAGATCCTCTCCGAGGGATGGCTGCCGTACGTCCTCCAGAGCCCCGCTCCGGGACCGGGGCGGGCGTCGCTCCGGTAACGGACGTACCTGCCGCCCGGCCGCGCCAGGTCGAGGAACCAGATAAATGCGCCCCGAGCCGAAGGATTTATATCCTCAGAGGTCGAATCTATTACCTGTAGTAATGTGCCGGGTTGCTGCCCCGTGGTGGGGGCGGGATCTCGTTTTTCCATTTTTAGACCCTCGTTGCCCCAAAGGGCTTTTCTGCGACGTCCTCGATGATCGCCAACAGCCCCTCTTCCTGCATCAACACGGCTACAGCTCGGTCGAGCCGCGACATGTGATTGAGGGTGGTCCTCCGGATTACGGCGGTCCGGGTCATACCGCCTCCAGACCCGCGCCGGGGCTCAGGACGTAATAGCGGTCCAAGACGCGCTCCGTCTGGATCGCATTATGCGCTGCCAGGCGGCGCACCCGGTTCCTGATAGTCCCCTCAGGGATCGTTCCCCCCACTTCTCGCACAACTGCTGGAATCGTCGTTCCTGGGTTCTGCTCGACAATCTGGACTATAGCGTAGTCCAGCATGTCCCAAATTGGTTCATTCCATTTCATTCTGTCACCGACTGGCGTTTTAAGAGCAGGATGGCCGAATCGGGGCACTTTTGAGGGGGATAGTGAGGCAAAAGATTTTTATCCTTCTAAGCCTAACTTTCCCTGTCGATGTGGAAGTCGATGGGTGCCGCGACGCGGCCGAGGAGCGCGGGCCAACGCGCCCCTCAACCTGTTCTGCTAGATACGTCCATACTGGAGTATATATATTGTACCTATGGAGACATTCTTCAAAACTGTGCCCAAAATGGAAATATGTGAGTGAAACGATAGAAATTAAGAGGGGTTCATAGTTCGGATAAAACCTCCTTTAGCCGCCGAAGCTTCGCAGCGTTCCCCTCCGGGTCCAGGAGGAGGTCATCCAGATAGCTCCCCACATGTGCTCGCGCCTCACCGACCGCCGCAACCTGCCGCCGGATATCGCCAAGTTCGTCTTTGAGCCGCTCGTTCTCAGATTCAACCCGCTTGAGTTCTTCGGTGTTGATCGGGGGCTCCCGGAAGATCCACAAGACCGATTCAGCATCGCGATAATACTGTTCTAGCTGTTCGGGTGTCAACCGCACGTATGCCCCGTTCAGATAGCCCTCGTGGCCCATGAGCAGTTCCACGACATCACTTGCCCGCCCGTCGCTCCCGCCCTGAACAAAGTTTGTCCGGAAGTACTTCCGGAGCCCGTGGAGGTGGAGCACATACCGACCGGTTGAGCCGTCGCGCTTGTCGAGCCCGGCCCGCTCGATCGCGCGTCGGAATTTCTGCGAGGCGTTCGAGTAAGCAAGCGGGAAGATCCGGGTTGGGTCTTCGACCCCCGTGTATTCGTTCGGAACCCGTTTCCGCTCGATGTAGAGGTGATGATACTTCTGCCACTCCCGGAGGATGTCTATTGCCTCAAGGCTGATGAACACCACCCGGGGCGTATCGGTCTTTGTGATTTCCCCCCGGATCTTGATCACCCCCCGGTCAATGTCGATATCCGACCATGTGAGTTGTAGGGCCTCCCCGGGCCGCATCCCGGAGGAGGAGAGGAGGGCAATAAGGGTTCGAGTCTGCATGTCGGAATGATCCATGATCGCCTTCAACTCCTGTTTGGTCGGTATCCTGTCCTGCGTCCGGGCGCTCCCCCCAACCGGGATACGCCGGACCTCTTGAGGATGCAGGAAGATCCGGTTGGCAACGAGCCATTGAACAACAGCTGCCTTCCACGCGGAGCGTGACGGCCCCGGTGCGGCCCCGTTCGCAACGATAAAGTCTCGAAGGTCGTCGGCGTAATCCCCCTCGTCTCTCCCCTCATTGAGGTATTCGAGGGCTAAGCGGTTGTAGAACTCCATATCAAGGGGTGCGTTCTTCCCAAGCGAACCGTCCGGGTCCACCCGGTGGGATTCGGGGATATCGTTAATGAAATTGAGGAATTTTGCGAGTGCACCCCGATAGAGTCGTTGTGTGTTCGGAGAGTTGTATTGTCGCAGAAATTTCGCAATGTCTTTTTTCCGATTATTTCTTAATTTTGGATCCATTACGCTCACCCTAAGCCCTTATGTGGCTTTTGAGGTGATAAAGATTTTGTCTTGAATGACATCATAGGGTTTGAATAACCCTGCACATCGCCTGGGCGCTCATGGTTCTCGCCTCGATCGTCTACGGCCAAAGAGTGCTCCTTCTCATCGCCGTCCTCTGGCACGCCGCCGTCGATGCCGCCGCCGTCTACCTTGCCCAGACGCAGGGTGTCCTCGTAACCGAGGCGGTGATCTTTGTCTTTGCGGTCATCGGCTTTGCATATA
>CAYPRO010000008.1:0-82879 GCA_964413225.1 uncultured Methanoculleus sp.
GGTGAAGAAGACCGCCGGCATCGACCTTGCCCGCTGGCTCGATAACCACGGCATAGCCGTCCGGGGTACAAAACCCTATCAGGGCGGGACGCTCTTCTCCCTTGCAGAGTGCCCCTTCTCGGGAGCGCACAAGGACGGTGCATTCGTTATCCAGTTCTCAAACGGTGCCATATACGCCGGCTGCCATCATGCGACCTGCGGCGGAGGCGCGCAGAGGTGGCCCGAACTCCGTGGGATGTATGAGAAGAGAAGGTCGGCAAAGGGGCAGCCGGCCCCTCCTCCTCCAGACGACCACCACCGCCGGCGAGCTCTTGCTATCCTCACGGCCGGCGACCCGCTCGCATTCCTCCTCGACACGTTCAACAAAACCCATGTCGGCGACCGAACCGTCGCCGAGTGCCTCGCCCTCTCCCTTGCCTCGCAGTCGGTTGAGAACACAAACGGCCTCCATGTCGCCATATCCGGCAACTCCGGGAAGGGAAAGAGTCACGCCTGCAGAGCGATGCTAAACCTCATACCGGCGGAGTACAAACTCGCCGGCACGGTCTCGAATAAGGCCCTCTACTACGCCAGCGACCTCCGGCCGGGGACGGTGATCCTCTTTGATGACACGGCGCTCTCCGATGATCTTCAGGAGGTTTTAAAGTCGGCTATAACATCCTTTCACGAACCGATCGAGCACCGAACCGTCACGACCGATAGGCAACTCCGGGTCTGCTCGATACCCGAGCGGTGCATCTGGTGGCTCGCAAAGGTCGAGAACCCCGGCGACGACCAGGTGATGAACCGTATGCTGACTGTCTGGATCGACGACTCGACCGAGCAGGACAGAAGGGTGCTTGAGCACATCAAGGAGGCGGAGGCGAACCGGTCAGCCGGAGGCGATGGCCCTGATCTCCTCATCGCCCGGGCACTCTGGTCGATCGTGAAGCAGCACCGGATATCCGTGCACATACCGTTTGCCCGCAGGATAGGGTTCTCAAGCGTTTCAAACCGTAGGAACCCCGGCATGCTCTTTGACCTGATCAAGTGCCACGCGGTCCTCCGGTTCCTGCAGCGGGAGAGAGAGGATGTGGATGGAGAGATCTGGATCGAGGCGACCCGGCAGGACTTTGACGCCGCGGCCCGGCTCTATGCCGCGATCAACCGGGAAGGCGGCGGACAGGAGTCGAAGATGACCCGGAACGAAGCGGCGGCGCTCGCCACCATCGCCCGGATGGGCTGGGAGACGTTCACAATCCGTATGCTGCAGCAGGTTACGGGGCTGTCGTATCACCAGACCCGACGGATCTTGCAGGGCTATACAGCGAAAGGAACGACCTACTGCGGTCTTTTAGAGAAATGCCCCGCAATCAGCATGGTGGATGCGACGGTCACCGATGACTCCACCGGGACGACCATCCGCCGGCACGAGTCTCACTTCCAGTTCAATGCCGAACGCTACAGGGAGTGGGCGGCAGACCTCGCGGTCTGGCTGAAGGATGACGATGACCCCTTGTCACCGCCTGAGGGCGGTTGCAAGGGTGGTTGCAAAGGGGGTTGCAAAGAGATCGAGAATGGAAAAAACCCTCATCCCGGGGAGAGTTCTGAGAATGGAGGTGACTCTCTGGAGAGCGTTGATGCGGGAAAGAGCATGTTTGCAACTTTTTCTGGAGCACACAGTCCACCCGATCCTGCTCCAGTAGAAATGCACCCTGTTCGCCTGTGCGATCAGAGCGTGCCGGGTGCTCCCGAAAAAGTTGCAAACGAAAAGATCAAAAAAGATGATTTATCAATAGATTATAAAAAGAACAATATATCAACGAGCATCACCTCTCACGATCTTTGCAACCCGCTTTGCAATCCCCTTTGCAACCAGGGCACAAAAGTTGCAAACGGTATCCGGCCACTCCCCGGCATCCTCAAACATCATATGTTTCACCGGACAAAGGTCGAGCTCGGCCGGTGCGACATCTGCGGGGAGAGAAAGGGAGTCTACCTCTCGCCGGAGGCCCAGACGAATATATGTGAAAGATGTTACTCGCGGCTCGTGTGGGAGTGGAACAGAGGTGAGGGGGTGCGGTGAGCGCCGGGAGGGGCGGGACCGGCCACAGAGGGGCGCTTAGCGAGAGTCACCACCCCGCACCATCCGGCGGACCTCCGCAGGCGGCACAAAGCATGGAACTCCCCCTATCCGCCGCCGGCCTGAACCCCGGATCAGGCCGGGCCACCGGGCTTCTTCAGCACGTACCTGATCGTCCCCGCCTCAAACCCCTTGCCGGCTCGAACGAACCCGTTCTTCTCCAGCACCCGGATAGACCCGGCGAACTCCGGGTATGTCGTCGCATCGATCTGCCGGACACCGGCGAGGGAGAAGGCAAACGCGACTATATGCCGGATCGCCTCGGTCGCGTAGCCCCTGCCCTGGAACTCATCGAGCACCGAGTAGCCGATCAGCACCGTGCCGAGATCTGCCGGCGACGAGGCGATCCCCCCGCTGCCGACGAGGACCCGCCCGCCGCCTGCGGTGCCGACGAGGACCCAGTACCAGACAGAAAAGAGCGGATCGCCCCCCTCAGAGACCATCCGGGCGAACTCATCCAGCGTCCTCCCATCAAGGAGCGGCGGCGGCCACGATGGCGGGACGGAGGCATCGAGGAGGCGGGCAAGGCTCCGGCGGTCGGCCTCAAGTATATCGAGCGTTGCAGGGATCAGGTCGAGACGTTCTGTACGGATAGAAAAAAAGACCATCGTTATCACGTTCCGGCATGCCCCGCCGGGCGATCACTCCCGCGTCACCGAAAGCCCGGCGGCCGTCCAGGCGCTCATCCCGCCCTCGACATCGTAGACCTCACGAAACCCGGCCTCCCTCATCACCTCACGGATGCCGGCGCTCCGCCCACCGCGCTGGCAGCAGAGAACGTAGGTTCCGTCCCGGTCAAGATCGGGAAGGCACTCGCCAAAACGCCGGGAGTCGATGTTGATAGCACCCGGTATATGCCCGGTAGCGAACTCGTCCGGTCTCCTGAGATCGATGATGACAAAACCCGGGTCCCGTTTCCTCTCCTCGATCAGGATGGACGCCCTGGTAGGCGGCACGGTCAGGATGACCGCAAAGGCGGCGATGAGCAAGGCAGCCTCGAACATATACACATCTCGCAACCGCCGGGATAAATGAATTCCGGTCCCCCTCAGGCGGCACCATCAAACCGGAGCGGCACGCCGCTGATGCCCATCACCGCACAGAGGATCTCCGGCGTATCCAGGGCCACAACCTCCCGACCATCGATCACGGCGGCCCGGTGGCAGATCGCCGCCGCCTCATCCAGGCTCTCAGTCGTCAGGACGATCGTCAGGCTCCGCTCACGGTTCAACCGCCGGAGCGTATCCCAGATCTCCCGCCGGCCAGACTCATCCAGCCCCTTCGTCGGTTCGGCAAGCAGGAGGAGGGATGGGTGCGTGAGGCACGCCCGGGCGATCTCGATGCGCCGCACCGTGGCAGGAGAGGCGGCAGACACCGCGGCATCCAGGCATCCCGCAAGATCAAAGAACCCGGCGGCCTCGGTGATCCGCCTCCGCCTGACCCTCTCGCCAAGGCCGTGCATCCGTGCATGGAACTCAAGGTTCTCCCTTACGGTCAGATCGGGATCGAAGATCGGCTCTGCGAGGGCGACGCCCATCTCCCGCCGCATATCCCTGAATCCCCCGAAGATCGCAATCGATGAGCGCTCGGCAACCTCAGGGATCGGAAAGATCACCGTCATGAGGATGGCAATCAGGGTCCGCCGGCCATGGCCGCTGGTGCAGAGGACCCCGAGGATCTCTTCGCTCTTCACGTCAAACGGGATGGGGCCTCGCGCCTGAAGGTGGTCCAGGCGCCGGATCAGATCCTCAACGGTAACGGCAGTCATGCACCTCCATCCACCACGGTCGGTCAGATAGAACGGGATCGTCTCTGGCCGCAGATTGCCAGGAAATGACGGATCTCCGGAGGATTATAGCCAGGAGATCAGTTGTCCGGCTCCCGTTATTCGATCCGGGGAAGGAATTACTGAATAATCATATTTTAATTATCGTCATATTAACATATCTATTTCAAAACGGATATAAAATAGGCCTTTTGAGATTTCCATATCCTGTTAACCGCCGTTTTTTGATTAAACCGATCCTCACGTGCATTAATGCCCGGGAAAGGAGGATATTAGTCGGTCAGGGTCGCAGGCACCGCTTTGCTGCCGACAGGCCATATGGCAATCCCGGCATATCCGGATCGGCCGGATCAAAGTATTTATCGTGCAGGCCCAACCGGTATGCCTGACCCATGATGAGCAATTTATCCGCGATCCTCCCGGCGGCCCTCAGCCCGGACCAGGCCCTGATCTTCCTCATCCCGGTCCTGATCGTCATC
Organism: uncultured Methanoculleus sp.; assembly: GCA_964413225.1. Lineage (GTDB taxonomy): Archaea > Halobacteriota > Methanomicrobia > Methanomicrobiales > Methanoculleaceae > Methanoculleus. Next base: position 4,388 of record CAYPRO010000008.1, read on the forward strand.
GTCCTGCTCTACGTCAGCGAATGGGCCTTTGAATCGATCGGGCTCCGGTTCTACCAGGCGGTGCTGGTTACGGCAGGCGCCCTCATAGGGAGCCTGATCAACATACCGCTCGTCTCCGCCGGCGAGGCCATCATAGCAATCAACGTGGGCGGCGCCATCATCCCCCTCATCGTGACCATCGAGATGGTCGCAAGGGGCCAGGTTTCGCGCACAAAAACCCTCATAGCAATCGCTGCCGTCACGTTCATCGCCTACATCTTCGCAACGCCCATCCCCGGCACCGGTATAACCATGCCGTTCTATGTTGCACCCCTGGCCGGCGCCGCCATCGGCCTCATCCTCGCCCGGGGCTGCCATGCCGCCGCGGGGCTTGCCTATGCGGGCGGGGCCATGGGGACCCTCATCGGCGCCGATATCCTCAACCTCGCCAGCCCCGTGGTCTTCTCGGCGCTTGCCGGGGACAAAAGAGCGATCCTATCCATAGGAGGTGCCGGTATATTCGACGGCATATTTGTCACCGGCATATTCGCGGTCCTGATCGCCGCCTACGCAGGAAGGAGCCTGCGAAGATCGGCGGGGGTCTGCCCTCAGGAGAAGAAGACGTGAAGAACTACCGATCGCAAAACTGGCGGAGCCAGAGCTCGGCGCAGGCTATCCGCCAGAATTCGGTCGAGTACGGGCTCTTCCCGTCAAGGAACTCCCTGTAGTTTTCAAGCACCCGCTCCGCATCCCAGTAGGGCCGGGCGGCAAACGCCGGCGACGAGAAGAGGGCAAGCATGTGAGGGCGGAGATCGTCCTTCATCCAGACCTCCTCGGGGGTGACAAAACCCATCTTATCCATCCGGCACCGTATGGCGTCGGGCACCAGCCCCCGGATCGCCTGCCGGAGGACGTACTTCGTGACGCCGCACCGGATCTTCTGGTCAAGCGGGAGAGCGGCGAGATACTCCACGAGCCTGTAGTCGAGGAACGGGACCCGCCCCTCGATCGAGAAGGCCGCCGCGTTGCGGTCCCCCCAGTGCAGAAGGAGGGGGAGGTTCGTGGCCGTGATCTCGCGCAAAAGCACCTCATCTAGCGATCCCGCATATCGGAGGACTTCCGGCGCATCCCCCCAAAGGAGGCTCCGGCGCTCTGAGCGGACGCGGGCCTGGCGGGCCGCCCACGAGAAGAACGACCCGTGATGTCTCGCGCTCCCTATAACCTCCAGAAGGGCCGAAAGGATCTCCCCCCGGCGGAGGAGCCCCCGGATATACGGCATCTGGTAGGCGATATACCCGGCAAGGTGCTCGTCGGCGCCCTGCCCGTCGAGGACGACCTTCACCTCGCTGCTCGCAAGCCGCATGACGCAGTACTGGGCATATATGGAGAGCGATGCAAACGGTTCGTCCTGCATATAGAGCAGCCTCCCTATATCCTCCCAGAGCCCCTCCGTGTCGGGGGTGGTCCGACGGCTCACAACCCCCGTCGCCGCAACCATCGTATCGATATGCCGGCTCTCGTCAAATCGTGGGTCCTCAAACGTGACCGAGAACGTCTTCTGCCGGCTGCCGGCCAAAAGAAGGGTGTTGACCAGGGCGGTGACCGTCGACGAGTCTATCCCCCCCGAAAGGCAGGTCCCGGCCGGCGCATCATCAGGGAGCCTGAGCCGGATCGCATCGGTCAGAAGCTCGCGGACCTCCCGTGCGGCGGTCTCGTCGTCGACCGCCCCGTGCCGGTCGCCGTTCACCGTGAGATCCCAGTAGCGCTCCGGCTCCCCGGCTCCCGCCTCCGTGACCACGATGAAGTGGGCCGGCGGGATCTGGAGGATGCCGTCATACATCGTCTCGGGGGTGTGATCCGCGACCCCCCAGGCAAGGAACGTCAGAAGCGTGCGGTCGTTTTGCCTCCGCCCGACACTGGGGTGCGCCAGAAGCGCCTTGATCTCTGAAGCAAAGAGGAACGAGTCCCCGGTCACGGTGTAGTAGAACGGTTTTACGCCCAGGCGGTCACGGGCGCAGAAGAGTTCGCGGCGCCGGCCATCGTGGAGGGCAAACGCCCACATGCCGTTGAACCGGACAAGGCAGGAGCGCCCCCACTCCTCGTAGGCGTGCAGGACCACCTCTGCAGCGGTCGCGGTGGCAAATGTGTGGCCGGCGGCGATGAGGTCGTTACGGATGTCACGGGAGTTGTAGATCTCGCCGTCAAAGACGATCAGGAGCGACCCGTCCTCACTTGCCATCGGCTGCCGGCCCCCATTGAGGCGGCGGTGAGCAAGGCCTATGGCGCCCGAGAAGAACTCCCCCTCGCCTTCAGGGCCGCGGTGGGCAATCCGCTCCGCCATGGCCCGGACGAGGGCCGGATCCGCCTCACCTCCGTTCAGGGCAATCTGTCCGGCAATCCCGCACATGCCGTGACCCCGTCACTCGTCCAGACAGGTCTTATCCAGGCCCGCGCTGTTGATGTCGCAAGGTACGCAGGGAGCTGTCCCGTTCACCACCCGGTAAGCGTCCGCGAGAACCGCAGAGTTCGCGAGCATGCCGGCGATCAGTATGGCCTCGAGGATCTCGGCCCGGGTCGCGCCCTTCGCCTTTGCCGCCTGCATGTGGTAATCGACGCAATGGCTGCACTTGAGCGCGGCGCCAACAGCAAGGCTGATCAGCTCGATGGTCTTTGGGTCAAGCCGGCTCGTCTCGACCACAGCGCCCTTGTAGAGCAGGTGCGATATGAGTATCTCGGGCCGTTCCGCCATCCGCTCAAATATCAGGGGGACCCGGCCATACTCGCTCTCGATCTCACGGAGGAGTTCCCTTGCTATGACGTCGGACCCCCGCTCAGCAACCCTTGCAAGTATCCTCTCAAAGTCCATGTCACACCAGTATTCTGGTCTCTGAGAAGGGTTTAATCCGTATCAATATGTAGTTGCGCATCCGTGACGGCAGGACGTCGGCTATGTCGCTGACGGTGACGGCCCCGTCGGTGGTGACGTTAAGCGACCGCACGTCGTCGGCGTAGAGGTCGTAGGGGAGCTTCACCCTGAGACCCTCCATCTGGGCGGTCACCGGTGTCGGGTGCGTCAGCATGGTGACCTCGGGGATCTGCTCCTCGATGATCGTCATCAGGCGGGGCGGGAAGACGGAGGGCGGGTCCCGGGCAAGGGCATCCCGCCGCTCGTCCAGGGCGCGGGATACCTCATCCACAAGCTCATCGAGCTTCGCAAGCTCCTCGGGGCGCTTGAACCTGTGCATGATCCTCCCCACCCCCCCGACGTAGCCCTCTATGGGCGGGTCGATGATCCGGATAAGGGCCTCGCGGTCAGGCGCCCCGATCAAAACGATCGGCACATGGATCCCGCGCCGGAGAGCCGGAAACTTCTGTCGGATGCACTCCTCGAAGTTCCCGAGGACATAGACGGCGAGATCGTGCTCGTTGATGACATCCCGCTCCTCGTCGTTTAGGTTCGCTATCCGTTTACCAAAACCCCTCGCAAGCCCGATCATGTTCGTCTTCGCGCCCGCGCTCCTGAGGTACTCGGCTATGTCGCAGGCGGTGTGCGGGAGATGGTGGATCTCCAGGCTCGGGCTGATCACGGCGATCTCCGTACCCACGAGGGGCGCCTCGATCACCTCGCCGGCAAGCGGTTTTGCGACCGTCCGTATAAGGTCGATGTCATCCCGCGGCACAAACGACTGGAGCACGACATCCTGGGCCATGACGTGCTTTTGCACGATGTAGCCCCCGAGGTCGTCGATCAGGTCCATGATCTCGTCGTGCCGGTAGACGCCGCCCTTGTAGGTCACCGGCACAAGCGTCGTCACGGTGTCACCCCCATCCTGGCACAGATCGGTTTCACCATCGTCTCCACGATATCGTCAGGCAGGGTATCCTCGCTTGCCACATAGTAAAACTTCCCGTCACGGATATACTGGCGGCGGACCTTGAACCCTTCGGGGGCGATATACTGGAGGGCATATATGATATCCTTGTTGAGCGTCTCGCTTGGATCGGCAACAACCATCTGTTCAAGTTCCTCCTCTCCGGCCACCCCCGCAGGGAGGACTACGGTGAACCGGTCGGGCTGGTCGACGTTCTCCTTCCCGTATATGGCCCAGAGCTTCTGGAGCAGAGGCGCAAGGTAGGTCTCGTCGCCTATGTCGAGCACGATCATCTTCTCGCCGGGGTTGACGTTTGCAAAGTCGCTGACCCGGATATCCCGCGGCATGTGGCGGAGCACCCCTGCCGCGACAAAGATCGGGACCTTCGGGTCGGCATATATGTGGAGCCGGTCGATCACCTTGATGAGGTCGAGGTCCTGGAGAACATCGGCTGCTATCCGCTCATAGGCCTCCCTCCCGACCGGTTCGGGCGACTCGACGACGAAGTAGTTCAACGGGGGCATTTACTCACCTTTGATGAATCCGGACGCAAGCAGGGCCGATCCGACCGCGCCTATATACTGCGAGTGGGGCGGGACGACGACCTTCGTCTGCAGAAGCTCGCCCATAGCGTAGACCAGCCCCTCGATCAGGGATGTCCCGCCCACCATGATCACCGGCTCCTTGATGTCGACCTCCTGAAGCTGCTGCTCAAAGACCTGTTCTGCGACGCTGTGGCAGGCCGCAGCCGCCACATCTTCCCGCGAGGCCCCTGCGGCAAGGGCGTTCACCAGGCTCTGCGTCCCAAAGACTATGCAGTAGCTGTTCATCGGGACGTTCTTTCCCATGCCCTTCATGGCAAGGGGACCGAGTTCGGTTATATCCACGCCGAGACGCTTTGCGGTCATCTCGAGGAACCGGCCGCTTGCGCCGGCGCAGATGCCGCCCATCGTGAAGGTGCCGGGGATGCCGTCGATGACGCTGATAGCCTTGTTGTCCATGCCGCCGATATCGATCACGGTCGCAGAACCCCTCTGGTGGCCCGCAAGGTAGACGGCGCCCTTTGAGTTCACCGTCAGCTCTTCCTGTATGAGATCGGCGCCGAAGTGTTTGCCGATCAGGAACCGCCCGTACCCTGTCGTCCCGATCGCCTGGATATCGTCGGGGACAAACCCCGCCATCTCGAGTGCATCGGCAACTGCGCTATCGGCGCTTACGAGCACCTCGGTCGTCGGGTGCCAGCCGGTGCCGACGATCCTGTTATCCTGCATAACGACCGCCTTTGTTGTGCTCGAACCGGAGTCGACACCCATCGTTATACCGATCTGCTCCTCGCGGGCAAGGAGCGCTCGCCGCCGGGCTATTGTGGTCAGGGCCTCCATGCGGGTGAGGAGGGTTCCTGCGGTCGTCCGTTCGGTGAAGGAGTAACTCACCACCGGAAGCCTTGAATGTTCGGGAATGTAGCGGCGCAGTTCGTTTCGGACGATCGCCGCCTCGGCGCACCGAAAACACGTCCCGATAAAGACACCGTCGGCCTCCACCTTCCCATCCACGAGAGCGAGAGCCCGGGCGATCATCAGCTTTAAGTCGGCGCTCCGGATATCGAGGCCAAACTTCTCGACCGCCCGCTCGACGTCGGCAAGCGCTATATCGGGGAAGAAGACCTCTGCGCCCACTGCGCCGGCGGCATCGTAGATCTCCTTCTGGACGCCGCTGTACTCGGGTCCGCAGGAGAGCTGGGCTATCCGCACGTTCTGGCTCATGCCGCGCCTCCGTTCGGGAGACTGGAGAGGAACTTCTTTATGGCGGCAACGAACCGGATCCCCTCCTCATCGGTTGTGGGATACTGAAGCTCCAGTATAGGTATACCGCTCTGGCGCAGAGAAAAGAGGATCAGCTCGTCGGTGCGGGCACACCCCATGCACCCGAACGCAAGATCCGCATCGGTGACGATGACCGCGGCCTCGGCATCCTCTATGAGAGGGCCGTATATCGCCATCCGGCCCCGGACGCCGGACGGCACCTCGACGGCCGCGTACTTCAGGCCGCGTTTTGGATCTTCGGGCGTGATCTGCAGGGGAGGGGAGTCAACCCCGGCCGTCTGTATCCGCTCGCGGATACCAAGGGCTGCACCGAGCGGCCTGTGGCCGAACCGGGCCACAAGATCGGAGAGGATGAGGCTCGTTGCAGGGTAGATGAATACCTTTGCCATTCTCTTCAGGACTCCTCGTCTATAAGTTCTTGTAGTCGCCTGATATCTATTCTGGGTTTTGTCTCGCGGGCGCTCTCCGGCACCTCATCCCCCCGTTCAAGGGCTTCAAGGCCGTGGGTTATGTAGCGGAGGAGGCGAAACTCCCGTTCATGGCCGAGGTAGCCCGGCCTCGCCCCACCGAGGTTTGCCCGGCACCGCCTCGGATCGCCGGGCGGAAACCCGCGGTCCTTGATGAATATATGGGATGGGTCGAATGTGCGTATCCTGTCAACGAGCCGATCGACGGCCTCCGGCTCGCCCGTCACCTGCAGGCCAAAGCAGGTCTCCTTGATCAGGACACCCTCGGACGCCTCGTAGGCCCTGAGCGCAAGCTCGCCCGGTGTCATCGTCGGCGATTCGACGAAGACATACTTCGTGACCGTGCCGACGTAGCCCGGTGTATATTCAGCCACTCACTTCACCTCTCTCACGTAGACCGTCGCCCCTTCCTTCATGCTGGCAAGGCTCCCCGCATCGAGAACCTTCCCTATGGCGTTCGTGCCGGTGAGGGGTTCAGCTGTCGGGCCGAAATCGGCGTTCGGGGTTGACCGGGTGCCGACCATGCCCGACCCCCGTCGGGAGTCGTTCGTCATCGCGAGGGTGAACGCCGGGACCTCTCCGGTGGGGGTGTTCTCCGGTATGATCCCGATGCCCTTCCCGATCTTCGGCTTGAAGAGGCTGACGTCCTCAAACCGGAAGACGAGCGGCATCTTCCCGACTGAGTGGTGCTTGAGCCCGGTCGCCTCGCGGAAGATCGCGACCGTCAGGGGCGCGGCCGCCTCGTCGAGGGCGATGGTTATGACGTTTTCGGGCGACACCGTGGCAACCGTGACCGCACCGGCCAAAAGCACCTCAAGGGTCGTCTCCGGGGTCTGGCTGACCACAATCCGCTCCCCTCCGGCCGCGTCGGCGGTGAGCGCAATCCCCCTCCGGGCGGCAGCAGCCTCTGCCTCTTCAAGGGTGAGGCCGACGAGATCGAACTGTTCCGGCTCGACGCGGATGGCAAAGAGATCGCCTTCGCCGGCAAACCGCACGAGCTCTATGCCGTGGACCACCCGCCCGACGACGGTGTGCGCCGGGCTTGCCGATACGCCCTGCGTGTATATGTAGACAGCGCCCGACGATTTCCCGACGGTCCTGACCGTGATGGTCCCCTCAAGGCGGGGTCCGGAGAACTCCGAAGGGACCTTCGTCGGGACCAGATGCCCATCGGTGACATGGGTGCTGCTTGAGCGGTCAACGTGGAATCGGCCGCCCTGCACGGAGAGGAGGAAGTGTTCGACGCTCCGGGCGGATCGGGTATCTATCGCTTCTGCCGAGAATCCCTGCGCCTCCGCCTCGACGTAGGAGACGATCTGCATTCCGTCTTCGAGCGGGAGGTCGGCGTCACGGGTGACGGTTGTGTGCGACCGGTCGGCGCGCCTGAGCACCCGTTCCACCCCGGCGATCCGGTCGCCTTCAACTATGCGGTCGAGCAGGCCCCGGCCGGTGACGACCCGTCCGATGACGCCGCCGCCGGCCGCTGCGCCGTAGTCGGCGGTGTGGCGCATGCGCGCGAAGATCAGGTAGGACCGGGCGGGATCGTAGCCGCCGCACCCGAGTATGACGTCACCCCTCTCGTATCGCCCCGGCGCGCGCGAGGGCCGGATGCCGGACTCAAACGAACCGAAGGCGGCGGCGTAACGATCCTGCCAATGCAGGCGGAGGTTTTCGGCAAGCCCGGGGAGAAGAATCCGCGCGGCCACCGCCGGATCCGTCATATCGACGATTATATCGCCCAACGGCGTTTTGAACCGGATCTCCTGCGATTCGGCCGTATCCTCCCCGAGTGCCGGGCGGATGACGGCGACGCTGCACCGGGCATCCCGCCCCGGGAGGATATCTCCAAGGCATGCGCCCGCCGGTACCTCGATCCGTTCACCGTCCAGGTGGATCTCCATCATCATGCCTCAGGGCGTAGCGCCGCTGGTCCCCATCACCTTTCGCTCCTCCTCGGTGAGGTGAGCGAGCACCTCCTCCGTCGGCCCAAGTTTGATGACCTTGCCGCCACGCATGAGCGCTACACGGTCGCATATGTCCCGAACGAAGTCCATGTCGTGCGATACCACGATGAACGTCTCATCCATCTCCTCGCGGGCATGGAGGATCGAGTGTTTCACGTCGATCTTCGTGATGGGGTCCATCGTGCCGGTCGGTTCGTCGAGGACGACAAGGAGGGGCTCGCGGATGAGGACCTGGGCGAGCGCCACACGGTGCTTCTCGCCCTCCGAGAGCTGGCCGGGGTAACGGTCGAGGATCTCTTTGCTCTTCTCGGAAGGGAACCCGGCCATTCCGAGGGTGATGACCGCCTTCCGCATGGCAAGCTCTTTGGGGAACTCAAGGCCTATGGCGTCGGTGAGGTTATCAAGCACCGTCCTGTGCGGGTAGAGGTCGTATTCCTGGTGGAGGAGGCCGATGTAGCCTTTTGCCCGCCCCCGGTGCTCTATGCCGGGTTTGGTCATGTCGACCCATTCATCCCCGACCCTGACGTTCATCTCGCCGCTCGTGGGTTCGAGTATACCGGATATGATCCGTGAGAGGGTCGTCTTGCCCGCACCGCTCTTGCCTATGATCCCGAAGATCTCCTGCTCGCCGACATCAAAGGAGACGCCGTTGACCGCCCGGACCACGCCACGGTCGACCGAGAGGTAGCGCTTGACCACGTCGCGGGCGATAAGGAGCTTCTCGCCGATCTCCCCGGGCTGGTACCGCTCGGCGTCACTGTAATTTTCCATGAACCGGCGGATGATCTTACGGGGATCTCCGATCTCTTTGATCTCGCCGTTCTCAAGGTAGATCGCCCGATCGGCGACGTCCTCGATGACGCTTGAGAAGTGCGACGTGACCACCATCGCCATGTCGTTTCTCTGTGCGCTCTCTATGAGCATCCTGTGGACGAGCGTGGCGGTCTCCGGGTCAAGCGTCCCTGTCGGCTCATCCGCAAAGAGCATGAACGGGTTCTTCGCAAGCTGCCTGGCGAGCACCACCCTCTGCTTCTCGCCCCCGGAGAGGTCACGGGCGATATGCATCATGCGGTGGGAGAGCCGGACCTGGTCGATGAGGTCGGCGGCCCTGCCGACCGCTTTCTCCGATGGATAACTGACATCGTCGAGCGCCCGCAGGACGTTCTCTATAACCCGGTCATCACCGTAGAGGGCGAACGTCCTCTGAAACATTATGGCGGTCCTCCGCATGATCCGCCGTTTCATAAGAGCATTCTCTTCGGCCCAGAGGTCGACGTCCAGGGGTTCGAGCTCGCCCCCGCAGAGAGGACACGGTTTTCCAGATTCGCTCGGGACGCCGATGTAATCGCACTTCCCGCAGGCGACTATATGGTAGATGATCGCACCCCGTGTCGGGGGCAGGTCCACACCCCGCATGAGATGCATAAGAACGGTCTTGCCGGCCCCGCTTCTTCCTATAATGCCGACCGTTTCACCCTCTGCAACCTCGAAGTGTACTCCTTTGAGCACAACGCACCCGTTGAACTCCATGCAGAGGTCTTTCACCGTAATGAGTGGGGTCATCTTGAGTTCCTCGTTAAAGTAATCTTCTCGTGGTATCATATTATGGTTTATATTGTTGCATTTTTCTCCGCTGTCGTGGTGCCCGCGAGAAGTTCCGCCACGATACCGGGTATCTCGCTGACATCCCGGATCACCCTGTCGGCGGAAGCATAGAGTATATCGGGCTTCCGATCAGACTGCTGCTCGGTGAGCACCGCAAGGTCTGCTTTCCTGAACGCGTGGAGGTCGTTGATGGCATCCCCGACCATGATGACTTTGTCGTAGTGCTCTTTGAGGTCCTCCACGATCCGGGCCTTCATGGATGGGGTGGCGACGCCGTAGACCCGCTCGCGGGGGATGCCGAGGTAATCGCCCATTCGCTCGAGTTTTGCGACGCGATCCCCGGAGGCTATGTACGCGGGGACGCCCATCCGGTGCAGTTCGCTGATCGTCTCCTTTGCGCAGTCAAACGGCCTCCCGCCGGTCGTCACCGCAAACTCGATCCCGGGGATATCCATGTTCAGTATAACACCGCTGTTCATGGTAACGATCGATTCCTGCTTGCAGCAACTCCAGACCTGCCGTATACAGGCCTGCATATCGCTCACGCGGGCGCACTCATCGGCGTAGAGTATACTTGCGACATCTTCGGCGGGGATGACGCGCCGGGAGCAGGCCACACCGAACCCTATCGATCGCTTGAGGAAAAATGCCGAGAGGAGCTGGTCGGGCGGCGCCTCGATGACATCGCGGGAGTGGAGGTGGAGGACGACGAGCACCCGTGCGTCGGACCCGAAGGTGATGGTCGTGGTCTCGACCTCGATGAGCATCTCGTCGCGGATTATGTCGCGCGCTACGCGGTAAGTCCGGAGGAGGGTGCCCGCACTATCAAAAACAACGGCTACCGACATCGGTACTCACATCAGTAAATCTATGTGGCGATCGTCTGAATGAATGGTTATGATACTGAATGAGACGGCGGCAAGCATAAAGAGTATGGAGATCCGGGGGGCCGGCAGGATCGCCCGGGCGGCGGTGGAGGCGCTGGCAGATCACGCACGGAATATGGATATCTCCGACCCCGGGGCGTTCGGGCGAAAGATGCAGGCAGCGGCAGATACCCTCACACAGACCCGCCCGACCGCCGTCTCGCTCCCAAACGCAGTGCGCTACGTTATGCGGGATCTCGACTCGTTTGAGTCTGTGGAGGCGGCGAGGGCGGTGATCCTCGCGCGGGCGGCAAAGTTCGTGGAGGAGTCGGAGCACGCCATAGAGCGGATAGCAGAGATAGGGGCACGCCATATATCCGACGGCGACATCATCATGACCCACTGCAACTCCGAGGCGGCTCTCGGGTGCATCATCGAGGCGCACCGGCAGGGAAAGGAGATCGAGGTCTACGCGACAGAGGTGCGGCCGCGGGGCCAGGGGCTCGTCACCATCCGGACATTGAACGATGCAGGGATCCGCACAAACTATATCATCGATTCGGCGGCCCGCTACTTCATCAACGATGTCGATCTGGTCATTGTCGGTGCCGACGCTATAGCGGTGAACGGCGCGGTGGTGAACAAGATCGGGACAGCCCAGATTGCACACGCCGCCGACGAGGCAAGGACGAATGTCATCGTCGCGGCGGAGACCTATAAGTTTGCTCCCCGGACGATCCTTGGCGAGAAGATCGCGATCGAGGAGCGCGATCCTGCCGAGGTTCTGCCCGGAGACGTGGCAAAGAGGCTTCCTTTCGTCCGTATCCGAAACCCGGCCTTCGATGTGACGCCTGCGGAGTATGTCGACCTGATCGTCACCGAGCGGGGAGCGATCCCGCCGGAGCTGGCGTATATGGTCATCAGGGATTACCTCGGGTGGGAGATCGAGGATCTGCGGTGAGAAAAGAGCATGGCGCAGGCCCGGACATGCACCCTGCCGGAATAGAGGGAGCCTGTAACCCCTCGGTTTATCTCTTGCCGCTCTCATACATACAGGAGAGGCTATACCATGGAGATCGTGTTCACCAAACTGCAGGGAAACGGCAACGACTTCATACTGATCGATGAGTACCGGCAGGAGATCATACCCGGGGATATGAAGGGAGGGTTTGCGGCGCTCTACTGCGACCGCCGGTTCGGAATCGGCGCCGACGGCATCCTCTTCCTCCAGGCGTCCGATAAGGCGGATATCCGTATGCGGCTCATACAGCCCGACGAGAGCGAGGCAGCCATGTGCGGAAACGGCATCAGGTGCCTGGCGAAGTACGCCTACGACGCTGGATACGTCAAGGAGTCCTGTTCGGTCGAGACCGGGGCCGGGAACGTGGCGGTGACGATGGGCTACGCGGATGATGAGTTCACCGCGAAGATAGCGATGCCGATGCCTGCGTTTGCCCGTAGCGCCATTCCGGCCACCGGGAAAGGCGAGTACAAAGAGGATATCTGCGGGCTCACCGTCTATGGTGCAAACACCGGCGTTCCCCACGCGGTCATCTTCGTGAGGGATATCGATGCCGTCGATCTCGCCGCCATCGGCCCGGTCATACGGAACCACCCCTCCTTCCCGGAGGGCGCAAACGTCAACATCGTCGAATGTGCCGGCGACGACACCCTCAGGATACGGACGTTTGAGCGCGGTGTCGAGGCCGAGACAGAGAGCTGCGGCACCGGTGCCACGGCCGCGGCCGCGGTCGCCCGCCACCACGGGAATGTCGGGGATACGGTGAGGGTCGAGACGAGGGGCGGTTCGCTCGTCATATCCTTTGGCAAATCCGTCACGATGGAAGGCCCCGCAGAGACGGTCTTTTTTGGCGTTATACCGCTCTGATGCCGTCCCCGGTGATCACAAAATCAAACGAGAGCCCTTCCGGCCGGGACCGGTGCTTCCGGAGCATCGCCCGCCGGACGCTGTCCCTCTTTTCGAGCCTGACGATCGCCTTTGAGAGGTGCTCAAGCGCCGTACCCCCAAGGCCGGCCACCCGGTCCCGCTCCACATCCACATAGATCTGGTTCGTTATCAGGATGGGGATATCGTACTTCTTCGCAAGGCCAAGGAGCCGGATCATGTGGTGCGAGAGTCTCCGCACCGTCTCCCGCCCAAGGTCGAGTTCCGTCCGATAGAGGGCAGTTGCCGAGTCCATCACCAGGAGATCGACGGGGGCGCCGTCCTTTCTCCTGAGCAGCCCCTCCGTATCGGCGATCATCGCCCCCTGCTGGGTGAAATCGATCGGCTCAAAGAGGTAGAGCCGGTCGGCGAGCGCCCCGGCGCCCTCCCCGGCGACCTGGGCGAACCTCTCGACAGAGAAGCCTTCGGTATCTATGTATATGACCGAATTCCCCGAACGGAGGCTTTCGACCGCCGCCAGGAGGCAGAAGGTGCTCTTCCCGCTTGCGGGTTCGCCGTATATCTGGGTTATCGTCCGCCGCTCAAGGCCCCCACCCAGGAGGTCGTCGAGGGGCCGGCATCCCGTGCTGACCCGCTCCGGTCTCATGGCAGGAACACGCCCCGCTCGATGAACTGCGCCCGCGCCGCCGCCTCGACGGCGCCGATGATATCACGGAGCGGGATGCCGAGTGAGCGGGCGCACGCCGCCGCCTGCTCGTACTCCGCCTTGAAGGAGGTGATCGCTCCCCCCGACCAGCCGCATTTGATATCGATGGTGATCTCACGGCCGCGGATGGTCGCCGTGACCGGCTCAACCGTCCGTCCGGCGACCGCACGGTGGACCATCGGTATGCACCGGATTCCAAGCGTCCCGAGTTCGGCGCCCATCACGCCTATGAGGCGGGCGGTTGTATCGGGGTGGGAGACCACCCGGACGATGTGGCCGCTGCGCCCTTTCTTCATGACAACCGGGATGGCGCTTGCGTCCCGCGCCCCCTCATCCATGAGGCGGCCTATCGTGTAGGCGATGGTCTCTCCCGTGACGTCGTCGACGTTCGTCTCGAGTATGTCGACCCGGTCGCCGGCCGGCCCCTCCGCCGTAAGGTGCATCGAGCGGAGGACGTTTGGCTTTTTGGCGGGATTTCGGCTCCCGGCTCCGTAGCCAACCGCCCGGATGGCCGCGGGACCTATATCGCCGGGCCGAACCGTCGAAAACTCGGCGAGGAGGGCGGCTCCCGTCGGCGTGCAGAGCTCTCTATCCTCATCTCCGGGGACGGTCGTAAGGTTTGATGCGGCAAGGATAGCGACGGTAGCGGGAGCCGGTATGGGGAAGGTGCCGTGAGCCCCGACGGCAAACCCCCGGCCGAGGGCGACGGGGAGAACGGCTACGGCGTCGACGCCGAGGGAGTGAAGTGCGGTGCAGGCGCCGACTACGTCGGCGACGGCGTCGTCTGCGCCCACTTCGTGAAAGTGTGCTCCCGGCCCGTGGACGCTCTCCTCCGCCCGGTGTATGCGGAGAAAGACCCGCCGGGCCATCTCCCGTGCAGGGGCAGGGGCGTCGCTTCCGGCCACCCTCTCAAGAACCTCATCGAGTGTGCGGTGATCGACAGGGGCATGCGCTCTCACCCTGACGGCGCGGATGCCGGAGCGATCTACCCGCTCTATTGTGGGTTCTCCGACGACAGAGCGCATGGCTGCCCGAACAAGCCCCTCGTCCGCCCCCAGATCGAGAAGCGAACCGATGATCATGTCGCCTGCGGCCCCGCTGAACGGATCGAAGAGAAGTAGGTTCATGCGCCTCCAGTACTTATAAATCCCCGAAATATAAGAATTAGAGGTAATGCCAGAGATATACTTGAAGGTAGATAGCGCTTATCCGGAGGATCAGGGGGCGGGCAAGGCACGGCTTGACCCTGATACCATGTTGCAGCTCCGTCTCAGCCCCGGAGATCTTGTCGCTATCGAGGGAAAGCGTCGCACCGTGGCCAAGGTCTGGCGCGCCATGGTGAACGACTGGCACCAGGGAAAGGTCCGCATCGATAATTTTACCCGGCTCAATACCGGTGCGAGCATAGGGGACCGTATAAAGATAAAGACGCTGGATGAGGAGGTCGAGGCGAAGCGGGTTGTGCTTGCACCTCCCGAAGATCTCCCAAAACAGCTCCCCATCAACTACAGCAGCGTTGTCAGCAAACTGATCGATTTCCCGGTCGTGAAGAACGACTCCGTGCCGATCCAGGCGGGGCTCCCGTTTATGCAGCCCCAGCTCGTCGCGTTCAAGGCCGTGGTGGTGGAGCCGGATAGCGCGGTGATCATAACCAAGAACACGAAGATCGAGTTCTCCGAGAAGCCGGCAGCCGGGTTTGAGGGCGTGAAGAGGATCAGCTACGAGGATATAGGCGGCCTGAAGGGCGAGCTGCAGCGTGTCCGCGAGACGATAGAGCTTCCCATGCGCCACCCTGAGATCTTCCGGAAGCTCGGTATCGAGCCCCCGAAGGGCGTCCTCCTCTATGGACCGCCGGGGACCGGAAAGACCCTTATAGCAAAGGCCGTAGCAAGCGAGAGCGGGGCGCATTTTATATCGATCGCAGGCCCCGAGGTCATATCGAAGTACTACGGCGAGAGCGAGCAGAGGCTCCGCGAGGTCTTTGAGGATGCCCGGCAGCATGCGCCGGCCATCATATTCATAGATGAGCTAGACTCGATCGCCCCCCGGCGCGAGGAGGTGACAGGGGAGGTCGAGCGGCGCGTGGTGGCCCAGCTCCTGACGATGATGGATGGCCTTGAGGAACGGGGGCAGGTCGTTGTGATCGGGGCCACGAACAGGCTCGACGCCATCGACCCTGCCCTCCGCCGGCCTGGCCGGTTTGACCGTGAGATCGAGATCGGCGTCCCGTCGGAGGGTGACCGAACCCAGGTGCTCCACATCCACACACGGGGTATGCCGCTTGCGGCGGACGTGGAGATCGCCTCGATCGCCCAGTTGACACACGGGTTCGTCGGGGCCGATCTTGCCGCACTTGCGCGGGAGGCGGCGATCAAGGCGCTACGGCGTTATCTTCCCGAGATCGACCTCGAGGCCGAGGAGATCCCTCCTGAGACCCTCGATAAGATGGAGGTCCAGAGCAAGGACTTCCGCGAGGCTCTCCGTGATGTGGGCCCAAGCGCCATGCGGGAGATCCTCCTTGAGGTGCCCCACACCACATGGGAGGATGTGGGCGGCCTTGCTGAGGCCAAGCAGGATATCCGCGAGGCGGTCGAGTACCCGCTCACCCGGCGGGAGCGGTTTGAGGACCTCGGCATAGAACCCCCGAAGGGCGTCCTCCTCTACGGACCTCCGGGTACGGGAAAGACCCTTATAGCAAAGGCTGTCGCGAGCGAGACCGGGGCGAACTTCGTGCCCGTGAAGGGTCCTCAGCTCCTCTCGAAGTGGGTCGGTGAGAGCGAGCGGGCCGTCCGCGAGATCTTCAAGAAGGCCCGGCAGGTGGCGCCATCCATCATATTCTTCGATGAGCTGGATGCCCTTGCCCCCGCCCGCGGCGGCGGATCCGAGTCACACGTCATCGAGAGCGTCCTAAACCAGATCCTGACCGAGATCGACGGGCTTGAGGAACTCCGGGGAGTCGTGGTGATGGGAGCGACCAATCGCCCCGATATGGTCGATCCGGCGCTTCTGCGGCCCGGGAGGTTTGACCGCCTCGTCTACATAGGTGAGCCCGGGCGGGAAGACCGGGAGAAGATCCTCGCGATCCACACACGGTATATGCCGATCGAGGGCTCCGCTATCGAGAAGGTTGTGGCGATGACCGAAGGGCTCTCGGAGAACGGGTTAGAGGATCTGATCCTCGGCATCGGGACGAACCGCCGTGCAAGCGTCGATGAGGTGCTGGGGCAGCATGCCGAGGTTGCAGCGGACGGCGGCGAGGGTCTTCCCCGCTACTTCCGGAGAAAGAAGATCATCGACCTTCTTGCGCAGCAGAAGGTGGTTCTCGGCGATCCCGCACGGGAACGGCTGATCCGGAAGGTCGCGACAGAATCAGAGGGGTTTGTAGGCTCAGACCTCGAGGCGCTCTGCCGGGAGGCGGCGATGCTCGCCATGAGGGAGGGCGTCGCGCTCGTGAACCAGGCGCACTTTGAACGGGCGCAGGAGAAGGTGCACGCGACGATGAACGAGCGGATCCGGCAATACTACGGGAAGGTGCAGCAGCACTTCAAGGGCGGGCTCCCGAAGGATATCCAGCCGCCGGAGTACCAGTAAGCGGGCATCCGTGCAGGATCCCCCCAGATTTCTCTTTTTGTACAACTGTTCGGCCTCATCCGGGGTAACTCCTGCCGGTCCCCGAATCGCAAGCTATATCCGGGGCAACTCCTGCCGGCCCCGGGGGCCGTGAGTTATATCCGGGGAGAACTTCACCCTGGCAACGGCATCGCCCCGCACCAGGTCGAGCCCGGGGCCGTGAGCTATATCCGGGGAAAATCTCACCCCGGTACTGTCTCCCGGCAGAGAGCCACTTTCACGTTTTTTTACAAGGTTGGGTGGTGCGCAGAGAATATCAGGCGAGTTGCTCTGCTATACTCCGGATATTCTTCAGTCTCCTTTCAGGATCATCGAAGACAACCTCTGCGCAGTCGAAATGCTCGGGATCGAGATCGAAGTCATAGTACTCCTCATCATACTCATCACGTGCATCGGGGTTTTTGAGTTTCTCCATATACTCCTCATACCCCCATATGCCCCCGACGTCTTCGGGGGGGCATGCCCGTTTACCCTTCATGCATCGGGGGTATTTGATGCCGGGTTCTCGCGGAAGGATCTTCTCAAGGATGATCATGTGTTCCCAGTTGTCACCGAAATCGTAGGTATACGCTGCTCGAGGGTTTTTTATGGTGAAGAGATCGGCTATGGCGGTCTCCCACCCGAGCAGCGTCTCGGGAGCGAAGTCGGCAGGGAATCCTATATCCACCTCAGTATGGCTCTCTGGATCTCTCATCTGGAAACCGTGCAGGTGGCTGTCGCTCCATCCCATAACATCCTGAATTGCAACATGGAGATCCCAGAAACTGTACGTCTCCGGCACCTGAATCCTCCTCCAGATGGGAGGGCGGATGCCCCGAAGGGTGATCTTGAACTGGTACGCGTTCTTGAATGTCTTTTTAGCGGGCATATCTCCACACTCCCTGGAGATCCTGCAGGACCGCATCGCCGGAAAGACCCATCCCGGGGAAGTTAATCAACCGGCACTGCCGGAAAGAGATCTCCGCCGTGGATCCTCTTCTCCCATCATACCCGCCGGGATGTACGAACCCCAGGGGATATACACCCTTGCGAACCGTTGGAGGATCTCCGATCATATACTCTGCATGATCCCGATATGACTCATCTCTTCAGGGTATCATAACGATTATCACCTCCAGACTTTCACTATTCACGATATGTGTTCGTACTTCAGCGATCTGGATAATATCGAGGTGTTCTCGATGGGATTTGACCTGATCGGGAAACACTTGCCAAAATCCCTGATCACCCAGATCATAGCGGAGATCGAGGATGTTTGGGAAGATTATCCTGATGAGCGGAGCATTGTTATTGCGCTTGATGCCCTGAACGATGCTATCGGGGAGCGGAGTGAGGCGATAGATGCTCTTGCACACTACTCCATAGTCCTGGAGAGTTCGATCGCCATGCTTCGCACGGCGCGGCAGTTGATGCTTAGAGGAGAGAAAGGAGAGGCTGAGGCCCTGCTTTCAACGATCGTCCGGCTGAAGGGAGGAAGGCGGCTGCTGGAACAGCTCTGTGCCCTGCTTGCGTCTGCCCGCTTAAACGATAGAGAAGCATTCACCGCTACATGGCACAGACTGGTTGAGCAATATAGTTCCTCGAAACCTATCTCTGCTGAGGAGTTCATCAGATCGCACGATGAGTACACACTGCTCTCTAACCTTCCGTTCAGAGAGCAGATCGAGGGGCTTGAATACCTTTTCCTGTATGAGATCCAGGAGTCCAGAGAAGCGGAAGTATTTGCTTTCATCGACAACCTCCGGAGTTATCTGGAGATCTTCCTCTGGGAGGTTCCTTCGCAGATCCCGGAGTACGGTGCCGCGGGATGCCTTCCGGCACTGCAGGTGGTCAAAGCAATCTCTGATGGGGGTCTTGAGGCCGTAGAGAAGATACTCTCGATGCACGACCCTGTATCCGACAAAATGCTTCTTGCAAAGATCAACGATGATATCGAGTCTATCCGGCAATCAGGCGTGAATGCACTCGTGATGAGCGATATGCTACAGTGGCTCTCTGATCCTGTGCAACCGGCCGGGGAGATGCTTGATGCATTGCGCAGGCACACCGGAGGGGACGGCGAACCGATCCTTGAAGTGTTCAATGCGGTGAGCTCGGAGTTGTCTGAAGAGGAGTTCGGGATGCTGCTTCCGACATTCCTGGAGGCCTATCCTGGCAACCGTCATCTTATAGAGAACGTATACGATATGCTGGAGTCGGAGGAGAGGTACAATGAGGCGCTGGCATTTGCCGAGCGCTATGATTTCCTGAGGGAGGATAATAAATCGTTCGATCGATTGAAGCTGGACGCACTCTCTTCGTCAGATAAGGAGGCAGCCTTCCAGTTTCTCCTCGACCGGATGAAAGAGGGGCACATGCTGGCGTATTACGCCGATCTATTCGATCTGGCGGTTCGACTTGACCGGATGGACGAGATATCACCGCTCAGACAGATCTTTGCCGCAGAGAGGATAGCCGCGGGAACACACCTGCTGGGTGCCCTGGAGCGCCTGAAGAAGAAGGATGTGAAGGGGGGCCTGGTGCTGATCGAGCGGGCAAAGGGTTCGGGCCTTCCTGAGCATCTCGCCCTTATGATCGCGGTACGATCTCTCCTCTCGGCGGGCTATCCCAAACGGGTTGTCGGGCTCTGTGAGACGATGCTCAAGAGATCGATGCCGCCCGAGGAGGTCTACCCGCTGCTCATCCGGGCATACCGGGATCTGGGTAGAGAGTCTGAGGCACGCGATGCAGAAGAAACGCTTGCGGCGATCCTGGAGCAGTGCATCTGATAACTCAATGCGTGGGGGGTTGGTGAACCCTCCCCCCTCCTCAGGTGAAGGCGAGCCGGCAGCCGGGTCGCAGAGAAGGGCCAGTTGGGGAGCTCTGTGGATTCAAGCCGATTTTCGTCTGGTGATTTCAACCCACGTGCCCGCGTGGGGCACGACGCAACGGAGGGTGCCGGCGGAGAGGTAGGCCTTATTTCAATCCACGTGCCCGCGTGGGGCACGACCATCGTGCTCGATCCACAATGCCGTGTAGCCGTCATTTCAATCCACGTGCCCGCGTGGGGCACGACAACGACACCGTGTTCCGCCCCGACGAGCTGGAATTTCAATCCACGTGCCCGCGTGGGGCACGACAGGGCTGTCGTTCCGCTGCCGGCCCTTGAGGAATTTCAATCCACGTGCCCGCGTGGGGCACGACCCACCGAGAAGATCCCCTACACCCCGGCCGGCCTATTTCAATCCACGTGCCCGCGTGGGGCACGACCGCGGTGAACCCCATGCCCATCGGGGTGAGCCGATTTCAATCCACGTGCCCGCGTGGGGCACGACGGTATAGGTTGCGCCTGAGCCCCACAGGGGCCGATTTCAATCCACGTGCCCGCGTGGGGCACGACCGATCTGCCGTGCCCATAGATCCCCGTTCCACCGATTTCAATCCACGTGCCCGCGTGGGGCACGACGATTGTCACCGACCGGACGTTCGTGATCCTCGACATTTCAATCCACGTGCCCGCGTGGGGCACGACGTTTGCTATGATCCAATCGCTCTTGACCCAGAATTTCAATCCACGTGCCCGCGTGGGGCACGACTTCAGGGCCCCGGTCGTGCCGTCCACCAGGTCCAATTTCAATCCACGTGCCCGCGTGGGGCACGACGTTGAGCCGCGCCTCTTTCCCTGCATCACGAGGATTTCAATCCACGTGCCCGCGTGGGGCACGACTGACATGGGTGCCTGAGACTCCCAGGTTTCTCAGATTTCAATCCACGTGCCCGCGTGGGGCACGACCCTGATCAGGTGGACGGGCGGCCCGGGTAGCGATTTCAATCCACGTGCCCGCGTGGGGCACGACGGTATATCCCGACATACCACACACCGCGATCTATTTCAATCCACGTGCCCGCGTGGGGCACGACAGTCAGGGAGTTTCGGCAGGTCTGTGATGATGATTTCAATCCACGTGCCCGCGTGGGGCACGACCATTGCAAAAGGGGACACTGCGCCCGGGACACCATTTCAATCCACGTGCCCGCGTGGGGCACGACAGATACGCTATTGCTGATGATCTATACCAGCAATTTCAATCCACGTGCCCGCGTGGGGCACGACTGTGCCCATGCGGCCCTCGAAACAAGGCTGGTAATTTCAATCCACGTGCCCGCGTGGGGCACGACCTCTCGCCCTTTCCCGAGACCGCCACCCTGCCCATTTCAATCCACGTGCCCGCGTGGGGCACGACACGAGCGGATCGGAGAGGAACCGAATTGCTACTGATTTCAATCCACGTGCCCGCGTGGGGCACGACTGCCTGCTGGCGCTCATCATGGCAACCCGCGTCATTTCAATCCACGTGCCCGCGTGGGGCACGACCCGAGATGGTTGCGGGGAACGAAACCTCGAGTAATTTCAATCCACGTGCCCGCGTGGGGCACGACCAGAGCCGCCAGCGGCAAAGCCAAGACCCATAAAATTTCAATCCACGTGCCCGCGTGGGGCACGACCTCTGCCAACACCCGTTTGAGGGCGACCAGCGATTTCAATCCACGTGCCCGCGTGGGGCACGACACCGAGGCCCGGCAGCGGCCCGCAGATGCGCTCATTTCAATCCACGTGCCCGCGTGGGGCACGACGTGCGCGCTACCTACTCTGTTCCAGCAAGTCTTATTTCAATCCACGTGCCCGCGTGGGGCACGACGATTATATAACGCATAATTACGAATGGATTTATATTTCAATCCACGTGCCCGCGTGGGGCACGACGTTTTGTCCCCCACATCTACGGATAACCGTAATATTTCAATCCACGTGCCCGCGTGGGGCACGACAGATGAAAAGGCACTTCTGAAAGGGAAATTGAGATTTCAATCCACGTGCCCGCGTGGGGCACGACATTCGTGCCAAACATTGGGCGGTTGGTTGGATTATTTCAATCCACGTGCCCGCGTGGGGCACGACGTGGATTTGGAGACTATTCCACGCTTTAAAGCGGATTTCAATCCACGTGCCCGCGTGGGGCACGACGGTACTCCGCGTACGACCTCGCAACCCTGAACCATTTCAATCCACGTGCCCGCGTGGGGCACGACCACCACCTCCCGGGATGCCCGAATGGTTGCGGGATTTCAATCCACGTGCCCGCGTGGGGCACGACCGGCTACAGGCTATCCTCGATGACCTGCTCGGGATTTCAATCCACGTGCCCGCGTGGGGCACGACCCCGAAGACCGTGCATTGAGACTTCCACGGGAAATTTCAATCCACGTGCCCGCGTGGGGCACGACAACCCTTTTAAGGTAATGAACCTTGTTAACTTCTATTTCAATCCACGTGCCCGCGTGGGGCACGACTCCATTTTTCCATGTAATCACTCCCTTAACGGATTTCAATCCACGTGCCCGCGTGGGGCACGACTTATGATCGCGCGTTACTCGCACAACCCATAACAATTTCAATCCACGTGCCCGCGTGGGGCACGACCGCATATCCTCTGCGTAGTCGGGCGAGGCGCTATTTCAATCCACGTGCCCGCGTGGGGCACGACCCTCGCAGACGATCTCTCAAACATCCGGTGGGCATTTCAATCCACGTGCCCGCGTGGGGCACGACATTCGTCCTCAGCCCGACCCCGGAGAGCAGCAGATTTCAATCCACGTGCCCGCGTGGGGCACGACATGAAGCGCGGGAGTACCTCGCGCTGGATGAGATTTCAATCCACGTGCCCGCGTGGGGCACGACATCACTTGGTGGAGATGCAAAGATGACGACCAATTTCAATCCACGTGCCCGCGTGGGGCACGACGGGCAACCGGCTACGGGCGGTCCCGATCGGGCCATTTCAATCCACGTGCCCGCGTGGGGCACGACGGAGGTTGTTTGATGTTCACATTAAAACTTGACGATTTCAATCCACGTGCCCGCGTGGGGCACGACGACGATACAACTCGCTGGAGAGTGGAGGCCCGGATTTCAATCCACGTGCCCGCGTGGGGCACGACATCGCCTGCGCCATTCCCTCACTTCAAGAGGTTATTTCAATCCACGTGCCCGCGTGGGGCACGACCATACCCCATTTCTACAACTATTACTCAAAGTGTATTTCAATCCACGTGCCCGCGTGGGGCACGACTGTAAAAGGAACGTCACATATTCAGCACATTTGATTTCAATCCACGTGCCCGCGTGGGGCACGACTTGAGACAGAGGTGTAAGGGATGGGTGTAATGATTTCAATCCACGTGCCCGCGTGGGGCACGACATGTTTGTTTAATTTATCATTAGGTGATTGTAATATTTCAATCCACGTGCCCGCGTGGGGCACGACGCGGGGCGTCTCCCAGCTCGAATGCCGCGACGTATTTCAATCCACGTGCCCGCGTGGGGCACGACGGAGATGTGAATTATGTCTGATATTGCGATTATATTTCAATCCACGTGCCCGCGTGGGGCACGACATTAATAATGATGACTTTTCCAGTCTTAAACTTCGATTTCAATCCACGTGCCCGCGTGGGGCACGACATGTGATGGGAGTCTTTGTCCTTTTTACCTGGATATTTCAATCCACGTGCCCGCGTGGGGCACGACCACCGAGGGCATCGGCTCCACGTTCCGCGTCAAATTTCAATCCACGTGCCCGCGTGGGGCACGACGTGAAGACCTGGTTCATCCCCTGCTCAAAGTCCGCATTTCAATCCACGTGCCCGCGTGGGGCACGACTCTACACTATATATCAGAGGACAAATATCTTACTTGCCCCAACGCCGCAGTATTGTCATCATATCCGGCAATAAGCATGAACAATGCGGGGCGGCGCCTCGGAACATGGAAACAGTATGTCACACTATAGGTCACCTCCACCATGCCCTGATAAGATCTCAGAAATACGAGGAAAACACTTTGTTTTGATAAACAGCCAGGATTTATCTGATCGCGAACCTCCTAGGGAAAGCATGGGCACTTCATCTTCGCAACTCCGGCCATCGCTACAAGATCAGCACACCCTCAACATTCAACCCGGGCTTTGCCCCAACATGCTCCACATGATCCCGACCATGTTTCCCCAGGTTGTAATATCGTACGCTATCAACCTCAGGATCAATTATACCGGCGATCCTCACCTTCATCTCCATCAGTTGAACAGAATCGACTACACACTCAAAAACTGAGTTTTGCACGCGCACCCCATAATTTGTACAAATTTTCGCAACCGTGCGTAGTCTGCGCCGCCCTTCTGGAGTCTCAGTATTTACGTCGTATGTTACCAGAACAAACACCATGATCACCTCATTATGAATGGTGGATACCCATCGATATCTCCCCGCAGGTGTCGGGCGAGCAGCATCGCCTGTGCATATGGTAGAAGGCCGATCGAGATCCGCTCATCCAGATACCCATGCATAACCTCTTCCACTTTTCGTCGCTGCCACGCCGCAAGAACAGCTTTCCGCCCCGCATCCGTCAGGATCACCGCGTCGTTCTCCTTTATCAGGAAATCCTCCGCCGCAACAACCCGGTTGTTGATCAGACTCAACACAAATCGATCTCCGAGATACGGTCGAAACTCCTCCATTAAGTCCAGCGCAAGACTCATCCGCCCCGGTCGGGCGCGATGGAGAAACCCCACCTGCGGATCAAGCCCCACAGATTCAAGAGCCGAAGCGCAATCCGCCGCGATCAGCGTATAGATAAACGACAGTAGGGCATTCATCCGGTTCAACGGCGGCCTCCTGCTCCGGTACTCAAACGCAAACGCAGGGTCTTGCGACAGGATCAGATCGTCGAAACAGTCAAAGTAACACTTCGATAAAATCCCCTCCCGACCCCGGAGCTCGTTCAGTGTATCAGGTGGCGACTCCCGCAATTGGCGAACGCCCTCCGTCAGCCATTGAAGGCGCTCTGAAAATTCAGGCGATACCTTATCGGGATAATCCCGGCCAAACCGGAGAAGAACGCTCCGGCAGTTCAGCATCTTCCCGAGCACACAGTTCACCGCAATTCGTGCCGCAGCCCCCTCATCATCCGAGAGAAGATACTGCCGCTTACGGAGCAGCACGTTTCCCGATACACGGCCTGAGACCCGCCCGAGGAACTTTCCGTACGGCGACACGAATGCAAGACCTACGTGGCGAGATGTACATAACTCCATCACGCCCGGACTTGCGCCCATAAACCCAAAACAGATGACACCTTCGAGGTTGTGAATGGGAATCCTTCCTATCTCATTCCGTTCAACGGAAACAACGATATTTTCTCCATCTTTTGAGAGATAAGAGTCGGGGTTGGTAACGTACAGGGTATTCAGGAGTTTCCTCATGCACCATCTCCTCTGACACAGGCGGCAAGATACCGGTCTACCGGCCGACCGCGGGATGAAACGGCCGGCATACAGAGATCGATAAGGGAGCAGTTCTTGCAGTGCGGCAGCAACTCCGCCGGGGGAGTGATGCCGGCATCGTAAAGCGTATACATGCCGGCGACCAGCTCCGCAACCCGGTTGCGAAGTTCATCGTCGAGGATGACCTCCGTTCGCCGTCGGGTCTTGCCGTAATACAGGTACCCGCACTCAACCCGCGTCCGGTATATCTCCTCAAGGCAGATCGCCTGAGCGCATAGTTGCACCTCGTCGCAGTCGTCCGGTTTTTGCCTCCCTGCCTTGTACTCCACCGGTATAACGTTCCAGAGTCCTTCTCGCCCCTGGATCACAACTCCTGAATCTGAGCGATGGTACTCAACCACATCCGCAACACCGTATACCCTCAGTGTATGGGAGACCAGGGGCACACTCCGCGAGATCAACACATCGCCCCGGCTCTCTGTGAAGAAAGGATCGTCTGCATTCTTGTGCATCTGCCTGCCGCCGAAGGTGAGCACGTTTTCCTTCCACACCTGCTCGATGTGGATGAGCGCCCATTGCCGTCTACAGAACGCGAAATGCTGGATGCCGCTGAGCAGGAGGTAGTCGTCAGGGTCCATGGATGTCCCGATAAGGCATTATTATAAGTCACATTATAAGAACCTATCAACTGATGTGACCGACCATGTACCTTGCACGTTATGATTCTGAAACCAATCGGGAACAATCACTTCAAGAGCACAGTTCAACTGTCTCCATCCTTTGCAAGACTTACTGCGGGGCAATTGGATGCCCCCACCTTGGCGAACTTTGCGGCCTGATCCACGATACAGGAAAAGCTAAGCAGGAATTTCAGGCATATCTTCTCTCGGACGACACGCGCCTGCGTGGGAAGATCAATCACACGTCCACAGGAGCCAGGTACATCTTTGAAAAATACGGAATGTCTACAGACATCTACCAGGCCTGCACGGCCCAGGTGGTCGCCCTTGCTGTCTGCTCCCATCACAGCGGCCTCATTGACTGTATCGACACCAGCGGGCTTGACCGATTTCACGCCCGCCTATACCCGGACAAAGACATCGGATACAACGAGAGCATCACGAATTTTGAGAACGAGTGTATCACAATAGAGGCCCTCGATGCCCTCTTTCAGAAGGCCGTCGGGGAGACAAGACTAATTCTCGAACCGATCCTCCGCCGGGAGGAAATCCGGCGAGAACAACCATTCTATTTTGGTCTATTTGCTCGATACCTCCTCAGCTGCATCATCGACGCCGATCGATACGATGCCTACTGTTTTAAAGCGGGACTGCCGACGCAAGATCCGGACTACGAACTCGAAACAACCTGGCAGGAACTTGCAGATAACCTTGAGCACTACCTCAGCACAAAGATGCGCAAAGACCGGGAGATCGATCGCCTCCGCGCGGAGATTTCAGATGCCTGCAGGCAAGCCGCGACGTATCCCGGAGGTATCTACCGGCTCTGTGTTCCGACCGGCGGGGGAAAAACGCTTGCAAGTCTCCGTTACGCCCTCCAACATGCAATCCTCCACAAAAAACACAGGATAATCTATGCAATCCCGTTCACCACCATCATCGATCAGAACGCGGATGTGATCCGCGAGAGTCTCAAAAGAGATCGGGTCATCCTCGAACACCATTCCAACCTGATCCAGGAGCCCGAAGACACTGGCCTTGCCGAGCCAGACGAAGGTGACCAGCGTAGTCTACTCACTGAGCGATGGGATGTGCCGATCATCCTGACGACGACGGTGCAACTCCTGAACACGTTATTCCTTGGGAAGACCCAATCAGTCAGGAGGATGCATAATCTTGCAGATAGCATCATCATCCTCGATGAAGTTCAGACGATCCCGATCAAATGCCTCGATATGTTCAACGCCGCGTTGAACTTTCTTGCCGAGGTGTGCGGCGCAACAATCCTCCTCTGCACCGCAACCCAGCCCGGCTCAAACGTCGGAGTGCCCATCAGGTGTTCTCCGCCGGAGAACCTTGTCCCGAATTACGAAGAAGTGTTCGGGAAGTTCCGGCGAACGATTGTCCACGATGCCCAGATCCCCGGCGGCTATTCAGCATCAGCACTTGCAAATTTTGCCCTTGAGAAGCAGCGGATCAATACAAGTGTTCTGGTCATTATGAACACCAAGAAAGCGGCAAAAAACCTGTATGCCGCTCTCAAGCGCCGGTACCCCGCCTGCTCCCTCTGCTACCTGAGCACCGCACTCTGCCCGGCACACCGCAGGGCAAAACTGGCACAACTGAACGGGGAACTCAAAGACCGAAAACCGGTGATCTGCGTCAGCACTCAACTCATCGAAGCTGGCGTCGATATCTCGTTTGACTGTGTGATTCGCTCCCTTGCGGGGCTTGACAGCATCGCCCAGGCGGCCGGCAGGTGCAACCGACACGGCGAAGATGCGCGTCGCGACGTGTTTATCATCAACAGTTCCGAAGAGAACCTCTCTCGCCTGCCGGAGATCAAAAGAGGCCAGCTGCAGACGGAACGGGTTTTACGTGAATATACAGAGGACCCTGCGCAGTTTGACTGTGACCTCCTCTCGCCGAAGGCACTGGCGAGGTATTACCTCTACTACTACGAGGTGCAGAAGAAAGAGATGCAGTATCCGGTATCGAAGAGGAACTCCGGGTTTCCAACAAATGTCACGCTCTTCGATCTCCTTTCCCTGAACCGGACGGGAATAGATGCACATACAGGCCGCTTCGGGCAACGTCCGGGTTATCCGTTCTGCCAAGCGTTTGCCTCAAGTGGGAGTCAGTTTGCGGTGATCGATCAGGATACGGTAAGCGTTCTCGTGCCGTATGGGAGAGGCAAAGAGATCATTCAGGAATTGGCAATAACACCCTACCTCCCTGCAACAGTAAAACTGCTGAAGGAGGCGCAACAATATTCAGTAAACCTTTTTAAAAATGAAGTTCAATCACTCGATAACGGGATATATTCGATCGGGGATACCGGCGTTCTAGCGCTTGTTGATATGTATTATTCTTCCGACTACGGCATCACCCCGCTCACCGATAATGAACCCGTTATCTTAGAGGGATAAAGAGGAGGGTGGCAAAAGAACGTGGAGTATCCAAACAGCGTTGAATTTCGGGTTTTCGGGAAATTCGCTCTGTTCACCGATCCGTTGACCCGGATCGGCGGCGAAAAGTTCAGCTACCAGATTCCCACCTATCAGGCGCTGAAGGGGATTCTGGAGAGCGTTTATTGGAAGCCGACGATCATGTGGGTGATCGACTCCGTCAGAGTGTTGAAGATGATCCAGACCCAGTCGAAGGGGATCCGCCCGATAAAGTACCGGGGCGGAAACGATCTCTCGATCTACACCTACCTTGCGGATGTGGAATATCAGGTGAAGGCTCACTTTGAGTGGAACCCGCACCGACCCGAGCTTGCATGCGACCGAAACGAGAATAAACATTATGCTATGGCAACGCGGACGATTGCCCGGGGAGGAAGGCGTGATATCTTCCTTGGGACACGCGAGTGTCAGGGGTATGTCGAACCCTGTACATGGGGAGAGGGTGAAGGCGCCTATGACGACTGCTCCGAACTTGCTTTCGGACTGATGTTTCACGGGTTCACCTACCCTGACGAGAGCGGCGATGGAAAACTCTACGCCCGCATGTGGCACCCGGTGATGCGGCACGGCATTATAGAGTTCATCCGTCCGGAGGAGTGCCCGGTCATCCGCGAGATCAAATCCCAGCAACCGAAGAAGTTTGTTCGGGGAGAAAATTTTGGTCTCGACGAGGAGGGGATGGAATGAGCTGGATCTCCCGACTTTGCGAGACATACGACAACTGTAGTACCGACGTGTTGATGACAGGAACGGAAAAAGATCTGCTTCCACTCGGACATACGACGCAGTATGCCCAGATTGAGATCGTCCTCGATGCAGATGGCAATTTCCTGTCGGCACGGGCACTGGATAAGGACGAGGGCATTACGGTTATCCCCTGCACCGAAGACTCAGCAAACCGGACAAGCGGACTTGAGCCGCACCCACTATTTGATAAACTCCAGTACGTGGCCGGGGACTATGCCACGTATGTTTCGGACAAGGAAAGCGGATTTAGTACATACGCATGCAATCTGCAGCAGTGGTGCGACTCTCAGTATACACACCCGATGATCTGGGCGGTGTTATCCTATATCCTGAAGAGAAGGATGATGGCTGATCTGATTCTGGAGAAAGTTCTTTACCTTTCCGAGTCCGGTGGGGTTCTGGAGAAGTGGACCGGCGCCGATGATGAAAAACCACTGTTGTTCCGTCAGACGGTTCATCCGGCTGATGCATTTGTCCGCTTTTGTGTTGAGATTCCCGGGTTGCCTGACTCGCGTGTCTGGATGAACAACGAGGTCAGAGAGCGGTTCATCGCGTACTATACACGTACGCTCTCGAATACCGGTACTTGCTACGTTACGGGGAGGACAGATGTTCCGATCTCTCGCAAAAGCGCAGGAAAGATCCGAAATGCAGGGGATCGGGCGAAACTCATATCATCTAACGATCTGACAGGATTTACATTTAGGGGAAGGTTTATCTCACATGATCAGGCCGTGGCGTTGAGTTACGAGGCATCCCAAATGTCTGTAAATGCTTTGAAATGGCTGATCGCAAAGCAGGGATACCGCAATGGCGACCAGGTGATCGTTGCCTGGGGTACAAGGGATGAGACACTCCCGCCGGTCTGTGGGGATAGTATCGATCTCTGGGGCGAGCATCTGTCTGATTCAGACGGAGTTCCTGATACACGGGCAGAGTTTGCATCTCGCCTGAACAAAGCAATCGCGGGCTACTCGTCAGAACTGGATGATAACTCCAACGTGGCAGTTATGGGACTTGATTCCACAAACGGCCTGCAAGGGCGCCTCTCCCTCACCTATTACCGCGAACTGACGGGATCGGAGTTCTTGAAACGGATTTTGCGATGGCATACGACATGTACCTGGTATCCGCTTTTTCGGAGTTATCAGGACACTGAAGGAAAGAATAGAGTGATCCGGTTCCGCGGCGCTCCATCCCCTGCTGATATCGCGGTTACAGCATATGGTCCCAACCTGAACGATAAACTCAAAAAAGCAACGATAGAACGATTACTTCCTTGCATAGTTGATGGAAAGCCCTTACCCCGAGATCTTGTGGAGGCGGCATCGATGCGGGCCTCACGTCCATTTGCCATGGATAGGTGGGAGTTCAACCGCACTCTCGGAGTCGCCTGTGCGCTAATCAGGAAGTATTACAATGATAGGATGAACGAACGAAAGAGCCTTGATGAGTATAAGGAGGTATGGAGTGTGGAATTGGATTTGATGAATACCGACCGCAGTTACCTTTTCGGCCGGTTGCTTGCCTACGCAAGAAAGATCGAAGAGTACTCGTTGTACCTGGGTGGAACGGATGCACGACAGACGAATGCAGAGCGGTTTATGCTACAGTTCCGAAAACACCCTGATAAAACATGGGATCAGCTGTATCAGAAACTTCTCCCATATCTGAGCAGGTTCAGGACTAAAGGTCCAGAATTTTTCGGAAACCGATGTGAAGCAGGTATGAACTCCGTGATGGATGTATTACGAATTTCTGGCGGATTTACCAGCGAGCCACTTGGTCCCACGTATCTTCTTGGGTATCAGAGCCAGGTGAACCAATTTGAGATAGAGTATCAGGTAGTGAAGGCAAAAAAGGCAGAGAATGCAAAGAGCAATGGAGTGTCAGATCATGACGAACCTTGAAAACAAGATCGATTTTGCGGTTGTTGTTTCAGTGAGAAACGCCAACCCGAACGGTGATCCGCTGAACGGTAATAGACCGCGCGAAAACTATGATGGGTGTGGAGAGATATCGGACGTGTGTCTAAAACGGAAGATCCGAAATCGGATGCAAGATATGGGACAACCGATCTTCGTGAAGTCCGATGATCGCAGCGATGATGGATTTAAGAGCCTGAAAGAGCGGGCAGATGCCTGCAAGCCGTTTGCCGATGCAGTCAAGAAGAAGGATGCAGAGAAGGCAACGGGAATTGCGTGCAATGAGTGGCTCGACGTCCGGAGTTTCGGTCAGCTATTTGCTTTCAAAGGGGACGACGCATCCATCGGCATCCGTGGTCCGGTCTCGATTCATCCGGCATTCAGCGTGGATACTATCGACGTGACGGCCACACAGATTACGAAGAGCGTGAACAGCGTACCCGGCTCAAAGAAGGCATCGGATACCATGGGTATGAAGTACCGCGTGGACTTCGGTGTGTACGTGTTTTACGGGAGCATCAACTGCCAGCTCGCGGAAAAAACTGGTTTTTCGATAGAAGATGCTGAAGGCATTCGTAAAACTCTCATTACGTTATTTGAGAACGACGGCTCATCAGCTCGCCCGGAAGGCAGTATGGAGGTCTGCAAAGTATTCTGGTGGAAACATAACTCGAAGAGTGGGCAGTACTCTTCAGCGAAGGTTCACAGGACATTACATGTACAACCGAAGATAGATGCACCAAAGTCCATTGAGGATTACGAGATCACAGTAGATGCGCTGGAGGGTCTTGAACCGGAGATCTTTGAAGGAACGTAACGAAAGATCTGAGGATAAGAGTCGCCGGTGCAGACGATCCCTACCACCTGGATAACAGATCCACGAAGATTTGTCTGATCACTCTTGATCCGATATGAGAAAGCGGGAGATTCTCCTCTCACCGCCGCCCATACCAGACCGCGAAACCCACAATCGCCGCAACCACAACCGCCCACCCGGTCGCCGCCTGCGGGGCCGGGGTCGCCTCATCCTCCGCCAGCCCCTCGATCCACCCAACCGCATACGTGAGCTGGACATCCTCCCCGGCCATCGCCCGCGCCAGAGTATCCCGGTCGAGGGGCACCCGCACCGTCGGGGCCACTCCCCCGACCATCGATGCGTTGCTGTCGACCTGGATCCTGCCGTTTTCATCGAGCGATGCGCCCTGCGGGAAGGCCGTCATGATACCGGCGGGGAGCACCGGGCCGAGCGACTGCATACCAAACGCCCCGTTCGTCCCGTACCATGAGACGATCGCACCCCTCCCGGACCCGGCAAAAACCTTCGGGAGACCCTCGCCCGAGCTGATGGTGTAGGGGCTGACCAGAACCGCAACCGGGCCCGTGTAGCGGTCGGGCCGGGGCTGTATCCGAGACTCCCAGAGAACCGCGGGCTCCCCGGTCCCGGGGTCATACGTGGTGCCGTACTCGTAGAAGACCGGCCGGTCCACAAACCAGGCAGCATAGGCAGCGGCCAGGTTATCGTCCCCGCCCCGGTTGAACCGGAGGTCGATGATGATGCCGGACGCATCCCTCGCGATCGCATCCTCAACCGCCGCCTTGAAAGGCCGATAGACGTCGTAGGACTCCTCGTAGACTGCGATGTAGGCGAGCCCTCCGGGAAGAGTCCGGGTGGTCACGGTCTCGTTTGAGATCATCGCCCTGAGTTCCGCGCTTGACCCCGCCGCCCCGTCGTTTACAGTGCGGCCGAGGAATATGCTCGTCCGGGCAAGAGTATCGTAGCCGTCATCCGTTGCGGTCAGGTTGACCGTGCGGGTGCCCGGGCCGGCTATGCCGATCTCCGCCGGGGTTCCGACCGGCGCCCGGGTCAGGAACCGCAGTCTCTGGAGGAGGATACCTTCGGCGGTCGAGGGCTTGATCGGAGTCCATATGATCGAAGTCGCGTTGAGCGCCTCCCCGACCGGCCGGCCGTTCCAGGAGACCACCTCGTCGCCAAACCGGATACCCGCCCGCCCGGCATCGCTCCCGCTCGCGACATATGTCACGATGACCTCGCCCGAATCAAGCCGTGCGACGCCAAACCCGTAGCCGCCCCCGATATCGGCATACTTCGCCCCAAAGTCGTCGAGGGAGATGACTATGACGTGCCCGTCCGGTATCGCATACGCGAACTCGCGGAGCGTCCGGTAGTATGCGGCGCGATCCCCGTTCTTCTCGGCCGCCGCGATCCCCGGTGCATACGCCGCATACAGCGCGCTCCAGTCGACGCCGCGCCACTCCGTGAAGGCGTAGCGCTCCTCCATGCAGGCGGAGAGTTCACGGAAGGCATCGCTCCAGGAGAGGGCGCCGAGATCGGGGACCTCCGTCAGGTTCGCAAGAATGGGCGCATAAGACGCCATCAGCTCCTCGTTGTAGGCCGTCTCGTTATCCCGCTCGAACGGGAGGGAGGCATCCGTCCAGACCATTCCGCATGAATCCGTGTAGAGGCCCGCGGATGCCGGCGATATGAGGGCGAGGAAGAGGAAGAAAACGATGATCCCGGCCCTTGCTGTGCGTGAACTCGTAGATTGCACGATCATCCATCCTGAAGAACCATCTCCCCGCCGGGGATTTGGATTTTGCGTTTCCTTCCGGCATATCCGGGTCATCAGATATCATTCTGGAGGATACGCGATCAGCCCTTCCTTGACACCCCTGACAAACCCTGCCTTCTCGTAGAGACGGAAGACGCCTGGTTCGCTCCTGCCGGTGAGCAGCATCACCTTGTAGCAGTTCTCATTCCACGCGCACTCGAGTGCATGGCCAAGGAGGGCCGTGCCGAATCCCCGGTTCCGGAACTCACGACGGGTCACGACGTTCTCGATGAGCCCGTAGGGCCGTGCGCCCCTCGTGAGGTTCGGGAGGATGTCCAGGACGCAAGACGAGACCGGCGCGCCTTCGTATTCCAGGAGGAAGATATGGGTCCCGAGATCGGCGAGAATCTCCGCCAGGCTGCCCGGAGCGCACGATCGTCGGCTTTCTCGTCGGCATCGTGCAGGTGTGCATAGAGGGAGAGGACGGTGTCCAGATCGCTCTCGACGGCCCGGCAGCGTCTTGCTCTGCATATACCGATCTGCCTCCTCAGTAATCCGTTTTTGGCTCTGGAGAGGAGATCGCCCATGATACGGCCTCCACCGGGCAACCTATTTACCGATCCATGAACAACTATATACATCAAAGTGCAACCCTGGGATATTCATGCCGAACTGCACCACATTCCTCGACGCCAACGCCTGCAACCCCGATAAGATCGCTCTTATAGTCCCTTCCCGGAAAGAGTCTTACACCCGCGCCGACCTCCTTGATCAGGTCACCCGGGCCGCCGGCGGCCTCCACGCCCTCGGTATAGGCCGTGGCGAACGGGTCTGCATATACCTGGATAGTTCGGTAGAGTACCTCATAAGTTACCTCGCCCTCTGGCGGATAGGCGCCATCGCCGTCCCGACTAACCGGGTCTACAGGGAGGGCGAGGTCCTCCACGCCATCCGCGACGCAGGGGCCGTCGCCGTCATAACCGACGCGGAGGGTGCGGCCCTCGTTGAGCGCATCAGAGCGCCGGGGCTCCGGCACGTCGTCGCCGTCGGCACCGATCTCCCCAGTGCGGAGCCTTACCGCCGTGCCGCCCACTGCCGGTTTGACGACCTCTGCCAGATCCAGTACACGAGCGGCACGACCGGAAAGCCCAAAGGCGCCATGCTCACCCACGGCAACTGGATAGCAGCGATGGATGCCGAGCGGGATCTCCTCCGGCTCACCCCCGACGACATATACCTCGGCATATATCCCATGGGGCACGTCGGCATCAGCTGGGGGATATCCACCCTCCGGGCCGGCGGGGCATACATCATCATGGAGCGGTTCGATCTCGACCGTTATATCGACCTTGCCCGCGAGTACCGGGCCACGATCGTCGCCGGCATGCCGCCGGTGATCCACTCCCTTCTCCAGACCCCGCCCGGGACCGAGGAGGCGTTTGCCACCGTCAGGGCGATGATCAGCGGCGGCGGCCCCCTGACGCCCGGCGTCTGGAGACCCTTCCACAAGCGGTTCAAGATCCCGGTCATCAACGCCTACGGCCTCTCCGAGACGGTCGTCGTCGGGACCGGGACCGCCATCCGCCCCGAGCACTACGCGACCGCCGATGAATTCAGGAGCGTCGGCACACCGGTCGGGTTCTCGGAGGTGAAGATCGTCGATGCGAACGATCCGGCACAAGAACTTCCACCCGGCGAGGACGGGGAGGTAGCCCTCCGGGGGCCGGGGGTGGCGCTCGGCTACTGGCAGATGCCGGAAGAGACCCGCGCTGCTTTCCTCCCCGACGGCTGGTTTTTGACCGGCGACGTCGGCCACCTGGACAGGGACGGCATGCTCTATATCACCGACAGAAAGAAGGACATGATCGTCATGTCGGGCTGGAAGGTCTACCCGACCGAGGTCGAGGATGTTCTTGTCCGGCACCCGGGCGTTCACGATGCGGCGGTCTTCGGGTGCCCCGATGAGCACCGGGGCGAGGTCCCGGTGGCCGTGGTTGTCGCAGGCGAGGGTGTAACCCCCGACGATATCATAGCCTTTGCCCGTGAACACCTTGCCGGCTACAAGGTCCCCCGCCGGGTCATCCTGGCGGCCTCTATCCCCCGGGTGAACGGATGGAAGCTCCTCCGAAAACGCCTCAAAGAGGAGTATTGCGGCATAGGCCGCGCCTGATGGTTACTATTAAGAAGAAGAAGCGGCGTAGAGACATCCAGAGGTGCAGACGTGGCAGAGAACAGCAAACGATCGACCGGCATCGCGGGCCTGGACCTGGCGCTCGATGGGGGTTTTCCAACCAAAACCCGCATAATCATATCCGGATCCCCCTTAAGCGGCCTTGAACTCCTGGCGCAGCAGTTCTGGCGGGCGGGAGATGCGGCAGGCACATACCTGATGCTCGATGCCGTGCCGCGCGAGGGTATGACCGACGCGGGGGGTATGGATACCGCAGCGCTGGCCGGAGCCATGCGGGGGGAGAGGATCGTCCTCGACTCGCTCTCCACACTGATCGCCACCCG
Source organism: uncultured Methanoculleus sp. (assembly GCA_964413225.1). GTDB lineage: Archaea > Halobacteriota > Methanomicrobia > Methanomicrobiales > Methanoculleaceae > Methanoculleus. Next base: position 40,428 of record CAYPRO010000008.1, read on the forward strand.
CGGCATCGGCGCAGCCACCCGGTTTATCCTCGAAGATACCCAAAAGATCGTCGATGGGGGGGCAACCATCGTCTACCTCCTCTACGCTGGCCTCCACAGCCCCCTTGAGGAGGCGCGGGTGATCCGCGCCGCGGATATATTCATCACCCTCAGGCACCAGATCCACGGCAACGAGATCGAGAGGACGCTCGCCATCGAGAAGATCAGAGGCTCAAACGTGCCGCAGCGGGTGATCCCTTACCACATCATAGCAAAGGGCCTTGAGCTCTCGACGACGAGCAGGGTGGTCTAATCCGTGTACCCGGCCCGGACCAGCCCCGCCGCAACATCCATGTTCTTCAGTTTTCCAAGCGCTTCCTCGCGCGTCCGCATCCGCATCCCGCAGTCGGGATCGATGAGCATCGCTTCCGGCGAGAAGATATCGACCCCGGCCTCGATCCGCCTCCGTATAGTCTCGACGCTCTCGATGCCGGGGTCTGCTGAGTCCACGCAGCCGTAGCCGATCATACGGCCGCGCAGATCTTTTGCCGAGAGAACGTCAAGGTTAGAGGGGTTGTTTGCAAACTCAAAGTCAAAGACGGCGACGTTTATCCTGAGGATATCGTCCACGGTGTTCTTGAGGTCCCCGCAGACGTGGAGGCAGGTCGGCACCCGGAGCCTTGCAGCGATGGCGTTCACCGCCTCGCGGCCGACGGCTATGTTTGCCGCCCCCGTGGAGAAGATGGGCTCGTCGATCTGGATGAGAGCAACGCCGGCGTCCTGGAGGTAGCCCGCCTCGACCGCAAGCGCCTGCGCAAGGTCAAGGACCAGTTCATCCCTGTTCCGGTAGAACGTGGTCTCAACCTTCAGGCCGTGTGCAAGCGTGCTCGGGCCGGTCAGGATCCCCTTCACCTTCGGGTGCCTGGAGAGGGCATACTTCGTATCGGCGAGCGTGATGGCCTGGCGGGCAGGCTGGACCTTCCCGACAACCGCCGAGCCCCGGATGCCGGGAAGATGGGATGTGAAAGCGCGGATCATGTCGCCGCGGACCTGACCGTCGGATATGATATCGATGCCAGCGGCGATCTGATCGGCGACCGCTACCTCCACCGCGTGCTTCAGCGGATCCACAAGGCCCATGAGCCCCGAGCCTTTCACCACCGGGTAGCTCCCGACCACCGTGGTCGGGAGGCGCATGCTGGTCAGGGTCATGGTATCAACCGTTCCGGCCATGGGGATCTGCCCCTGGATCGTCGATGTAGTTATACATCATGGTGTCAGCCGGTGCCGGTCGCGCGGGAAGAGCACCGCCTCGCGGATGTTGCCGAGGTCAAGCATCGTCATCACCAGGCGCTCGATGCCGAGCCCCCATCCGGCATGCGGGGGCATGCCGTAGCGAAACGCCCTCAGGTAGAACTCGAAGCTCTCCGGAGAGAGGCCTTTTGCGCGGATCCGTTCCACGAGGAGGTCGGGATCGTGTATACGCTGTGCGCCTGAGGAGAGCTCCATCCGGGGGTGCATCAGGTCAAACGCCTTGCAGAGCTCCGGCCGGTCGGGGTAGGGCATAGCATAGTAGGGCCTGATATCGGTCGGCCAGTCGACGACGAAGTAGTGCTGCCCGATCACCTCGCCGATCGCCCTCTCGGCCGCCGGCGTGAGATCGTCACCGAAGGCGAGCCTCTCCTCGATGGTCCGGTTTGCGATATCGAGCGCCTCCGTATAGGGTATCCGCGGGAACGGCTTTTTAGGGACGGTAAGGTCGACACCGAGGTCCGCAAGGTGCTCTCCGCATGTCCTCCTGACGCAGTCGTAGACGTGGACGATCAGATCTTCGAGGAGATCCATGACATCGTTATGGTCGGCAAACGAGACCTCCACATCAAGCGACGTGGCCTCGTTGAGGTGCCGGATGGTGTTATGCTCCTCGGCGCGGAAGATCGGGCCGATCTCAAAGACCGCCTCAAACCCTGCCGCCATCATCATCTGTTTGTAGAGCTGCGGGCTCTGGTTCATGAACGCCTCTTTCTCGAAGTAGGCGATCGGAAAGAGCTCGGTGCCGCCCTCGGTCGCCGCCGCGACGATCTTTGGCGTTGTGATGTTTATGCAGCCGCGGGAGGCGAGGAACTCCATGGCGGCGCAGGTCACCGCCGAACGGATGAAGAAGATGGAGCGGACGCGGGGTTTCCTCACGTCTAAGAACCGCGAATCGATCCGGGTATCCATCTCGGCGGACACCTTCTCCGCGACGTCGAGCGGGAGCGGGCTTGCCGCGCTGCTGATCACCTCAAGTTCTTCCGGGACGATCTCGCGTCCGCCCGGGGCTTTATCGATCGCTTTGACCGTGCCACGGACCCTGACAACGGACTCGCGCGAGACGCTCCGGACAGCATCGAGGATCCCGGCCGGGACCTTCTTTTTGGGGATGGTCACCTGGATGATGCCGGTTCGATCGCGGATCAGGAGAAACGAGAGTCCCCCAAGATCGCGGACCTCATGCACCCAGCCGATGATCTCAGCAGATTTAGTCTCCGGGGTTACGGCCCGTATCGGTAAACGCATGTGAAAAACCTGGATATAATGTGGGTCAGGGGAGGTATTCTGTCTTATGCTCCCTGCCGAAGGTTGCCCCGGCAGGGCGGCGGTGTTATGATCGGTACGGGCAGGGGTGAAAAAAAAGGCGGCCTGCCCGGGGGTAGCTCAGAGGAAGACCGCCGCGGCGATGACCGTCGTCCAGCGGCCATCCATGACCCCCTCTGCCGCCTGACAGGTGTGGGTCGTGCTGATGATCCGGCCGCTGGCCTTGTAGATCTGTTCGCGCTCCTGCCACGCCCGGTCGGGATCGAACTCTATGCCGAGCGTCGTCGCAAGCATGGTTGCCGCAAGGTCTTCGGCGTACTCGCCCGAGACCTCTGCCGTCTCCCCGAAAGCATGGTGCTCGGAGAGGTAGCCGTAGGCGTCGCTCTCCTTCGGCATCGCGTGGCCGATGGCGGCGGAGGCAAGCCGGCTCGGTTCGTTGGTCTCGTTCCGGGCCATGACGACGTAGACGATGCTGCCCGGGGGGAGGTGCTTTAACCCTTCCTCCCGTGTGACCAGCTGACAGTTCGGGGGGAATATACTCGAGACATAGACGAGGTTGTACTTCTCGATGCCCGCCTGACGGAGAGCCAGCTCAAACGATGCCAGTTTATCTTTGTGGATACCCACACCCTTCGTGAAGAAACACCTTGTCGGAACAAACATCAAGGATCTTCTTATCGTTTGGATTTTTTAAAATTTTCGGTTATAACAGGCACAAATTAAGAATAGAGAGGAATATCGCCCATTTTCTGCAATAGGCCCGCAATATAATGGTAAATTGTAAAACACGCCAAAAATTGCCGAATTTATCTGGGCACCCTGGCGGATGCGCCGGCCCTCCGGCCCGCCGTTCTCCACCCGTAGAACGACTCAAACCGGGATTATCACTCCGTTTGCCCGTATCGGGGGGAGGGCAGGTTAGCGTACCGGATGGGCGATCCGAAAGATGGAGCGCACCCGGGATATCCCGGCCCTATGCATGGTCTCGATGGGTCGCCGGGGCTCTTTTGCGCCACCCTCCGCCACAGGTCTCCCGCTCGGAGGAACACTTATATGATAACGGTGCATGATCCGGTGCGCCCCGGCGCACCCTGTACAGGGAGGCGGATAAGTGCAACAGGATACCAGACCCTCAGCAGTCGTCGATTGCCTCGGGCTCTACTGCCCCATGCCGATCGCGATGGCAAAAGAGGCGATAGAGAAGATCGCCATTGGTGAGGTGCTCATGGTCGAAGCGGACGATCCGGCGGCGGAGGAGGATATCCGGCGCTGGGCGACCCGGGTGGGGCATGAGATCGTGAAGTTTGAAAAGGATGACGGGACCATGCGGTTCTCCATCCGGAGGATGAAGTGAGGTGATGTGAGTGTACGCGGATAAGGTTATCAGTTGCATAGGCATATGCCAGTCGCCCATGCTCTCGATCGAAGAAGAGATGAAGACGCTCAACGAGGGGCAGATCCTGCAGGTGACGACCGATAAACCGGATCTCATCGAGACGGTCAGGTCATGGGCAGGCAGAAATCGGCATACGATCGAGGAGGAACACGTCGCCTCAGGCGTGACGACCCTTATAATACGCAAAGGAGCGGTGGCGGCAGCAGAGGCGACGTGATACAGATGGCTGCTGAAGGCTACGTGGATGCCCGGGGCGCCTACTGTCAGGCGCCGGTCATCCTGCTCAAAGAGGGGATGGATCGGCTCGCGACCGGCGCCATCCTGAAGATCGATGTCGACAACCAGCCCACCGCCGAGGACGTCAGGGTCTGGGCGAGAAGGATGGGTTACACCGTCGTGGGCGAGGAGAGAGAGGGTGAGAAGATCACCTTCTCCATCCGGAAAGGAGTGTGAACCGTAATGACGAGAATTCTCTACATCCAGACGAGCGGCATCGATACACCGGAGCGGCTCTACGCGCCGTTCGTCCTCGCTATGACGGCCCGCGCTATGGATATGGATGCCGATATATACTTCATGATCAAGGGGGTGACAGTCGTGAAGAGGGGGGCGGCGGAGGAGATCCAGGTTGGGAACTTCCCGAAACTCTCTGAGATGCGCGATCAGGCGATCGCCGCGGGGGCAAAGATATACATATGCGAGCAGAGCACCCAGCTCCTCGGCATTGCGCGGGGCGACTTCATCGCTGAGGGGCAGGTCGTCGGTGCCCTCACCTTGAACGATCTTGCTGTCGATGCCGATGCGGTCATGACATTTTAAGGGCGGCCGGGGATGGAAGGACGGATCTACCTTGACCACGCGGCGGCGATGCCGGTCCACCCCGGCGTCGCCCATTTTGCGAGGCAGTTCCCGGAGAGCTTTATAGGCAACCCCTCCACGATCTACCGGGAAGGGCTTGCGGCGCAGGCTGCCGTAGCCATAGCGCGGGAGAAGGTGGCGGCGCTCATCGGTGCAGGGGACCCGGCATCGATCGTATTCACGAGCGGTGCGACTGAGTCAAACAACATCGCCATCCGGGGGGCTGCGCTCCGGAACCAGAAGATCGGGAAGAGGGTCGTCACGAGCGCGATCGAGCACATATCCGTGCTGAATCCGGCAAAAGATCTTCAGAAGAACGGATTTACCTATACACAGGTCCCGGTCGACCGCCATGGCGTCATCGATCTCGACGCCCTCAAAGGGGCGGTCACGCCGGGGGCCGCCGTCACGTCGGTCCACTACGCGAACAACGAGATCGGGACGATCGAGCCTATACGGGATGTGGCGGCGATAGTCCGCGATCGGGGCGGCCTCCTCCATGTCGATGCCGCTGACGCCGCGGGGAGGATACCGATCGATGTCGGGCGTGACGATATCGATCTCTTAACCCTCTCCTCTAACCAGCTTGGAGGGCCGGATGGCGTCGGAGCGCTCTACATCCGCCCGGGGGTCCGGGTCCAGCCGGTCCTCGTTGGGGGCGGGCAGGAGCGCGGTCTCCGGCCAGGGACCGAGAACGCCTTTGGCATCGCCTGCATGGGGGAAGCGGCCCGGATAGCAGAGGAGGAGATGCCGGAGGAGAACCGGCGCCTTACCGCGATCCGGGACCAGCTCATCTCCGGGATCACAGATATCGAGGAAGCCTACCTCACCGGTCACCCGACTGAGAGGCTCCCGCATCACGCGAGTTTCCGGTTCGCCCGGATCGAGGGCGAGAGCATCCAGCTCGCCATGAACGCGCTCGGCATAGCGGTTGCCACTGGATCGGCGTGCACATCGCGGACGCTTGAGGCCTCGCACGTCCTCCTCGCCATAGGGCTTGCCCATGACGAGGCGCACGGGTCGATGATCGCAACCCTCGGGCGCGAGAACAATCTCGACGAGGTGCCCCGGATCATCGACGCTACAGAAGAAACAGTTAAGCGCCTGAGGGCTATTACACCGCTGTAGGTGAAGAGACTTGGCAGACCCGATAGGATACAGCCAGAAGGTTATGGAGCACTTCATGAACCCGCACAACGTCGGGGTTATCGAGAATCCCGACGGTTACGGCAAAGTCGGCAACCCCGTCTGCGGAGACCTCATGGAGATCTTCATCCGGGTCAGGGATGATGTCATCGAGGATATAAGGTTTCGGACGTTTGGATGCGGTTCAGCGATCGCCACAAGCAGCATGGTGACCGACCTTGCGAGGGGAAAGACGCTTGAAGAGGCGCTGAAGATCACCCGCGACGATGTGGCGACCGAGCTTGACGGGCTGCCGCCAAGAAAGATGCACTGCTCAAACCTCGCGGCGGATGCACTCCACGCGGCGATACAGGACTACCGGGAAAAGCAGAAGGTGGGCGAAGAGGCCTCTTAACACCCGTAGATCAACGTCAGTATGCTCTTTGCGAGATCCAGGCTCTTTCCCCGGCAGTCCATGAGGGTGTCGAGGCGGAGCGCCCCGTCGATCGCGACCGGGTCCCGTATATCCTGTATGAATATATCCACGAAGTCACGGTAGAGGTCAAGGGTCCCGGCGGACGAGGGTTCTTTCCCGAAGGCCCGCATCAGGGCAGCCGCCGGGCCGCTGATCGGCGCATCGCCTATAAATGGACTGACCGCTATGACGGGTTTGCTCCTGAGCGCCTCACGGACACCGGCGCACTCGAGTATAGGCGATATGCTCGTGACAGGGTTGCTCGGCCCGACCACGACCGCATCGCCTGCATCGATCGCCCGGATCACCGCATCGGTCGCGGCCGGCGGTTGCCGGCAGCGCCGGGCCACGCCCTCGATCGCCACGTCGCCCCGGTGCTTCACCCAGTACTCCTGAAAGTGCATGTCGCCCCGGCGCGTCCTGACGTATGTCGTCACAGCGGTGTCGGTCATAGGGAGAACGGTCGCAAAGACATCGAGTCTCGTGCAAAGGGCCGCCGTCGCTTCGGTGAGGCTCATCCCGCCCCTGAGCATCTCCCCTCTGGCGACGTGGATCGCCCGGTCCCGGTCCCCGACGGCGATGTACTCCTCGACGCCGAGCCTTGCGAGGAGGTCGTGGGTTATGTATGTGTCGTCGCGGATCCCCCACCACCGGCCGGTGTCGAGGAGATCTGCAAAGAGGTACATGACCGTATCGATGTCGGGCGAGAGGTGGTTTCCCGAGAGCCACATATCCTCGGCGGTGTTGACGATGACGGCGATCTCCCTTTCATCGAGGAGGTCCTGCATGCCGCGGAGGAGTTTTGGGGTCCCGGTCCCGCCCGAGAGGAAGGTTATCATGGGATGATCAGCGTATCACGTATGGCGGTATATGAATTTTTCCAAATCCCATCGGGTGGCGAGATCACCCTTTCATGAAACCGCGTGTCGTATGACCGCCATGATATCCCAGGCAAGCGACTCGGCCTGCCGCTCGTGCAGGAGGCGCGTCTCCAGGCGGAGCGAGCCCTCGACCTCATCCGGGTCGTGGATATCCTGAACGAAGAGATCGACGATATCTCCGTAGAGACGAAAGACCGCCGGGGAGGTGGGGGGTTCGCCGGCGGCATACATAAGAGCGGCGTCTTTTGGGTCCGGCAGAAGATCGCCCCGGAACGGCGAGACAGCGACGACGAAGGTCTTGCGGAGGAGACGGCGCATGCCGGCGCATGCGAGGATGGGGAGGATATCTGATGCCGGGTTTCCCGGCCCGATCACCACGGCATCGCTTGCCTCGATAGCCACCGACACATCATCCGTTATCTCTGGCGGCTCCGGCGTGGTGTGGATCAGCTCCCGCACCTCGGTATCGATATCGGCGGCCATCCGGTAGAGATAGAGCGGCAGGCATCCGGTCCCGGTATCGACGAAGAGAGCGGCCTTTACGTCGGTCGCCGGGAGGACGGCCGCCCCTATGTTGAGCGCCCGGCACTGGATCGCGACCGCCTCCGTCAGAGTCTTTCCCTCTAAAAGGAGGCCCGCCCGGGCTATCTGGACCGCCCGTGCGCGGTCGCCGATCATCAGGGGTTCGCTGCCAGCCACTTTTGAGAGGTAGGCATGGGTGACGTATGTGTCCCCCCGGATCCCCCGGCCGCGGTTTGCATCCAGGATCCCGGCAAAGAGGAAGACGGCGGCATCGATCTCTGGCGCACAGTGACCGCCCGATACAAAGAGATCCCCGGCGGTGTTTGCGATCACGGCGATCTCGCTGTCGTGGAGGATCTGCCGGGCACCCCGGATGAGCGAGAGAGTTCCGGCTCCGCCAGAGAGAAAGGTGATCATGGCAGGATCTCAATTGTATGCGGGTTAACAGTATCAGTCCGCCGGCGGAGAGGGGGTTTGCCTGCCGGCCTCATCCCGGCGGTCACCATAGCCGCCCGGGCATCCCCCCGGCCGACTGCCCCGGGTTTTAACCGGAGGCTCCCTGCTGTATCTCTTTGAAGACCCCGGCCGGCTCACTTGATCTTCTTCTCAAGTTTCTTAAGTTTCTTTTTAGCGGCCTGGCTGCCTGCAGCCGCCTGCTGCGCGAGTTCTTCTGCTTTGGCTTTCTTGACTTTATTCAGTTTCTCCAGTTGTTTCTTGCTCGTTGGCATACAGATACCCTGTTTTACGTCTCTGATTGGTTCTATTCACCTTTTTCCCACATATACATGCCGGCAGTATGAGATGGGCAGCCGTCTCCTTCCCCGGCACGCTGCCCGCGGGGCGCTCATATTGAGTGATATGGCAGGATAGATCATTATATATCTTCCATGCTCTCTCCACCATGGAGAATCTGCACAGGGATCTCCCGGCGGGGTTTGACCGTATGCGGAGCACTGAACCGGAGGTGGAGGTGCGACCCGATACACTGCAGATACTGGAGGCGATGGAGGATGCCGCCATCCTCGCCGATGCCGGCATGCAGATCCGCGCCGTCACACCATCCATGGAGCGCCTCGCAGGCGACGTCCGCGGCGCGGATGCGATCCGCATCGTCGCCGACAGGATCCTCCCCGAAGAGACGGCGGATCGGGGCGCACGGGAACAGATTCTCTCGCTCCTTCAGAACAGGGCCGAATCCAGCGATATCACAGTCAGGGTATCCCCGGCCGCCGGAGAACGGTGGTATGCCTTCTCCTCCCGGCGGCTGGGGGAGACCGGCGGCTGGCTTATGCGATTCCGCGACATCACCCGCCGAAAGGTCGCAGAAGAAGAGGCACGGCGGAGATCCGAGGACCTGGCCTTCCTCTCCCGGGCGGCGATGGAGCTTGCCGCAATGCCACCGGAGGCCGACCTCCTTCCCGCCATCGGCGCCGGCCTCCACGAACTCGTGCCCGGATCCATCGTCATCGTGAGCGCCGCCGATATCCGGGCGGGCACCCTGACCCCAAGGGCGTTCTTTGGCATCGAACCGTTCCTGGCCGGGGCCTCCCCCGAAGATCTCACTGGAATAACCCTCCCGCTCCCCCCGGATATCCGGGCCATCATGACCCGCGGCACGATCGAGGAGGTGAAAGGGGGGCTGCGGGAGATCGCCCCGTGGCAGATCCCCGATGAGATCAGCAGCAGGCTTGAGGATGTTGCCGGCCCGGGGGCCATATACCATATCCCGTTCGCCTGGAAAGGCGAGGCCTTCGGGACGGCGACGGTTCTCACCCGGCGGGAGGGAAACGGGATCGACCTCCGGGCCGTCGACCTCTTCCGGAGCCTTGCCTCGATCGCCCTCCAGCGGCATCAGGCAGAGGCCGAACTGCGCAGGAGCGAGAAGACGTTCCGCGCGCTCATCGAAAAGGGCTCTGAGTTCGTCCTCATCGTCGACGACCAGTTCAGGATCCGGTTTGCGAGCCCGCCCATCGAGCGGCTGGACGGCATTTCACCCGATATGCTGATCGGGAGGCATGCGTTCGATATGATCCGGCCCGAGGATCTGCCGCGGGTGCGGGAAGCGGTATCGACCCTGGCAGAGAGGCCGGGAGAAAGCATCCAGCTCGAGGTCCGTTTCACGGGCCCGCGCGGCACCCACGTGGTCGAGGCGATCGTGACCAACCTCATAGGCGATCCCCACATCAGAGGCTTTGTCGTAAACGCATGGGATGTAACGGAGCGAAAGCAGACCGAGGACGCCCTGTGGCGGTCAGAACGAGAAAAAGCCCTCATCCTGGACTCGACGGCAGAGATGTTCGTCTACTGTGACACAGACCTCAGGGCGCTCTGGGTCAACCGCGCCGCCGCCGCATTCGCCGGCAGGGAGCCGGAGGAACTGGTCGGGCATCGGTGCTACGACGTTTGGCATAACCGTGCCGATGCCTGCGATGTATGCCCGGTTCTTCTTGCCCGGGAGACCGGAGTGCCCCACGAGGCCGAGATCGCCACTTCGGGCGGTAGGATCCTCTTCCTCCGGGGGTACCCTGTCGCCGGCGAAGGCGGGGAGGTGATCGGCCTCATCGTGTTTGCACAGGATATCACCGATCGTAAACGGGCCGAACAGGAGGCCCGGATCAAGGATATGGCCATAGCGTCTTCGCTCGACGCCATATCCCTCGTCACCCTCGACGGGAAGATCTCCTATGTCAACCGTGCCTTCCTTGCCATGCACGGGTGGGAGAGGGAGGACGAGATCCTCGGACAGCCAGCATCCGTGCTCTGGGCCGACCCGGCGGAGGCGGGGCGGATCATAGGCGAGTATCTCAGGGCCGGCACCTGGTCGGGGGAGACCAGGGGACGGCGGCGAGACGAATCGACATTCCCCATGCACCTTGCCCTCACCATCGTCACCGATGAGGAGGGAAGACCCATCTGCACGATGGGGTCGGGGATCGATATCACCGATCGCAAAAAGGCAGAGGAAGGGCTCAAAGCGGCAAACGCCTACAACCGAAGCCTCATTGAAGCCAACCTCGATCCGATAGCCGCCATCGGCCCCGACGGGAGGATCACCGATGTCAATACAGCCACTGAACTGGCGACAGGATATGCACGCGGCGAGCTGATAGGAACGGACTTCTCCGATTACTTCACAGATCCTCCCGGGGCACGGGCTGGATACCGGAAGGCGTTTGCAGAGGGGCAGGTCCGGGACTACCCGCTGGAGATACGGCATCGCGGCGGGGGGACGACCCCGGTGCTCTATAACGCCTCCGTCTACCGCGATGCGGAAGGGAGGATCGCCGGGGTCTTTGCGGCGGCCCGCGACATCACGGAGCGAAAACGGGCAGAAGAGGCTTTGAGCGAGAGCGAAGAGCGCTACCGCACCTTAGTCGAACTCATGCCGGATGCCGTCATCGTGCATCGAGACGACGGTGCAATCATCTACGTGAATCCTGCCGGCGCCCGGATTGCGGGCGGGATGGCGCCCGAAGATATCGTGGGCAGATCGCTTTACACCTTCGTCCACCCCGAATGCCGGGAGATCGTCGCCGGGCGGATCCGCCGGATGTTGCAGGAGGGCACGAGTATCCCACCATTCGAGCAGGTGCTCCGAACCCTCGATGGCCGGGCCATCTGGGTTGAGGTCACGGCAGCCCCCATACTCTACGATGGCTGGCCATCGATCATGGTCGTCTCCCGCGATATATCCGAGCGCAAGCAGGACCAGGAGGCGTTACAGCGCCGGGGTGCAGAACTCTCCATGCTGAACCGGCTGATCAGCGTCTCGGCGTCGGCCGAAACGCTCGACCAGCTGGTCGAGTCGGCGCTCAGCACCTCCCTTGCCCTCCTGGGCTTCGATATCGGTGCAATCTACCTGCTTGACCGGGAGGTGAACCTTGCTATACTCATGAGCCAGAGGGGGATGAAGCGACCGGGCGGGCTGCAGACGATCGATATCTTCCAGCGCCCGTTCGACGACATCTTCATCGCAGGCAGACAGGTTCGGATCTCCGCCGTGGTGCAGGCAGATCGGATGGAAAGGGTCATGCTGGACGCCTTCGGCCTCTCTGCCCTCACCTGGATCCCGCTCGTGGCCGAGTCGAGGATCGTGGGGGCGCTGGCGGCAGGAAGCTTCACGGAGGAACAGGTGCCGCAGAACGCCTTGTGGCTCATGGAAGCGATCAGCAAGGAGATCGGGGCCGGCATCCTGCGCGGGATGCTGTACAGGCAACTGGAAGCGGCTAACCAGGAGTCAAACCTCTACCTCGACATCCTCACGCACGACATCCGAAACGCCAGTGGCGTCGCCATCCTCTACATCGATATGCTGACGGATATCCTTGAGGGAGAGCCCAGGAAGTATGTCCAGAAGATGAAGGTCAGCATCGATAAGAGCATGCAGATCCTGGCAAATGTTGCCATGATCCGTAGAATTCACCTGGAACATGCGCCGTTGAGACCGATCGACCTTCAGGATGTGATCGCCAGCGAAGCAAAGAACTTCCCCGAGGCCGATATCCGGTATGAGGGGGTCCGGCGCACGGTCCTGGCAGATGACCTCCTTGCCGAGGTCTTCCACAACCTCATCGGAAACGCCGCCAAGTTCGGCGGCCCCGACGTCGTCATCACCATATCGGCCGGGGCGCTTGACGGCAGCCTCGTCGTCACCGTGGCCGACACCGGCCCGGGCGTCCCCGATGAACTGAAGGAGTCGATCTTTCACCAGTTCGGGCGGGGGCGAGTCCGGGCGAAAGGGGAGGGGCTCGGCCTCTACATCTGCCGCACGCTCCTGGAGCGCTACGGCGGGCGCATATGGGTCGAGGATCGGGTGGCCGGCCACCCGGAGGAGGGCGCTGCGTTCCGGTTCACGCTCAGGGAAGCCGTGGAATGATGGGGGAGTTACGGTCGATAGAATGCAGGAGAGATCCGCGACTCTCTCCACCGGCACAGGGCGGCGTGACCGCTCTATACTGGCAGCGCTTCGCTCCGATGATGCCGGCGGCCGGACGATTCCGGCAGGTATTATACTCTGGCAAAGGAGAGTACCGGGTGATGAGCATGCCAGCCCCCGGGGGAGAGGGTCGCCATCGCCGGTAGGTGCTTTCAGTGCGGCTACTGCTGCACCCATATGCGGGACGTTTACAGGGTTATCGAGGAGCGCGGCGGCTACACCTTCATCGTGCATAACCATTACACCGGAGACGCAGAGGAGGTGCGGATCGATCCGGATAAGATAGCCCTCTTTGATGAGAGGTGCAGCACCGAGGGGCTGCCAGACGCCTGTTTCTTTCTGAGGTTTGATGGGGAGACGGGGAAGGCGTGGTGTGTGGTCCACCAGACGCGCCCCGGCATCTGCCGCGAGTACTGCTGCCGCCTTCTCATACTCGATCCGCAGGGGAGATTGGCCGGGCGCGTGACGTATCAGAGAGCGCTCATTCCGGATACCGATGAACTCGGCCGGCTCTGGGAGCGGGTGCAACCGATGCTGGACGGGCTTTCCGGAACGGAATGGGACGACGCCTTCACACGTGCTCTCACGACGGCCGGATACTGCGTTTACTGGTAGCGGCCGATTGACAGCGAAGGCGAGCAAAACCACCCCACTCTTCCCCGGGGCGCTCACAGATCTCCTGATCCGCCGGCCCTGGCCCTCTCGCGGTCACCATCCACCGTCCCGGTAAGACGCATTATAGCGCCGATGTCCGGCGTCACCATACAGACGGGAAAGTAACAAAATAGCGATGCGTAATCGATCTTGAGCGCCCGGTACCGGGCCAGATCAAGGGTTATCCTCTCGAGATCTTCTGCCATCCCCGGGTTCACCCCATCCTGGAGCGATGCCAGGGTAAGATCCGCGATGACCAAAAGCACCTCATCGCGGATAGCCTCGATTCTGGATGACAGGAGGGAGGAGACGAGTGTGCGGCTGTAACCCCCCTGAAGGTGCCGCACAACGATCACCTGCGTCAGAAAAATGAAGGCGAACATGCCGGTCCCGAACTCGATCTCGGCCTCGGCAGAGGTGAAACTACTGTAGGTCACCCCGGGGAGAACGATCGCCGCTATCGATATGACTCCGGCAACGGTTATGACGACGGCAACCGTGAGCGCATACTTCAGCCCCTGGCTCCAGGCCTCGCTGTATCGCTCTTTGATGCGGGACTGCATGCCGAGTATCCCCGCAAAGAAACCCCGCGAGTACGGCTGCACATACACTATCGCCCCGTAAAAGGCGATGATTGCTGCGGACTGTATGACGACGATTGCGGCGGAGTGGGCCTCGAACCGGCCGTAGACGATCCAGCCTGCAAGTGCAAAGACCGAGGAGAGCGTGAAGAGCACGAGAAACCCCGGGGCAAGAGGCTGGCAGTTGATAAAGAACAGGTTCCAGCCAAGTTCGGAGAGAGATTCTCTCTGCCGGGTAAGCCGCCTGAGTGCCACTATCGCATTGGAGGGGACGGCCGCGCCCTTCTGGAGGCTCTTCCATGATATGATCTCCTCAAGGCTCTTCCTCTCGCGGCCTTTGAGATCGATGAGATACCCGACGTAAGACCTCAGATCATCTATATTGGTCGGCAATAGAAGAAGGAACGGATTGATCATCAGGAATATGAAGGACGCCATGATCCAGTAGAGGTAGTATTCCACGGTAAACGCAAACAGAAGCCCCAGATTGATCAGGACCACCGCTCCAAGAATGGGCGATGTGTAGTTGAGGCTCCATTGCACCCCGTGCAGACGATTCAGATCGTTCTCGGCCGCATCGATGACCGCACCTGCTTCAGCCCGGGCCAGCGCCAGGCGCCGGGAGAACTCATCCGGGAAGATATCCAGGACTTCTCCCTCATGCCTCCCGGATCCGGTCCAGAACGGCAGCCTCATCCATCATGAGTTCTCTGCGAAGGCTGATAAAAGTCGTCGCCCGGCCGAACAGACTCGTTGAGGGCAAATTCACTCTCAGGTGCTTGCGGTTGCATTATCCGGGGCAGCTGTAAGGGCCGGATCGGTGCATCCGGCGGATGCGAGACAGATGATCAGGAAGAGGGTCAGGAGGATGCGCTTCACAAAAGAGGGTGGCTCCTTCTCAGGAATAAGGATATTGCTCTGCGATAACCCGGTTTTGATGGCGATGGCGGGAGCTGTTCCTGATATAGCAGAAGAATAACCAGAGAACCATCCCTCCTCCTCGACGATTATCGACAAGATCCCTGCAGCCGGATGCTCATTTCAGAGCGGATACCCCGGGACAAAAGGTTTGGGGTGTGCTATGCACTCATATCCCGATGGCGGGTCATGGCCCCGCATTACCCGAAGATCTCCTGGTTCGCCGGGCCGGTGTAGATTCCGGACCCCAGCCACCAGTCCTCGTCCACCTGCATCCCATACGCCAGTTTCGACTCAAGTGTCCGGTTATGCGTGGGGTTGATGTATGCAATCCGGCCAAAACCGTCCTTGTTTCTGACAGCATCGCTCATCATCACAAGGAACATCCCGACGCCCCCCTCGGTCTCGTTTAAGCGGTTTATGCCGATCTTCTCCGGGTTGACCGGGTGGGCAAGGGTGGTTCCGTTGAAGTCGTAGGCATATATGTAGAGTTCGCCCCGGATAAACGAGCCTTTCGGATCGTTGAATTCGGAAAGGGCCTTCTCTTTCCCGTTCTCCCTCGCATAGGCAACTGCGCTCTCAACGAAGGCGACAAGCGTTTCATTTGAGGTGTAGTTCTCCTGTCCGGGGATATCGGCGCCGGGAGACGGCGATATGATGGGAACAGGTTCACTCTGCATGCAGCCGGAGGCTATCAGAGCCAGGCCGAGAACAAGCAGAACAGAGAACGGAATAGATGATTCCTTCATATTTTCGGGTAGACCACCCTCGCAGTTATAATTAACGGTATCTAAAGGGCTGATTCTCCCCTTCAGGGCACGTCCAACCGGTATGCCTCCTGGCGCCACCGGAAGGCCCCGATGGTGAGATGCCCGGGGGAGGAGCGGTATGCACAACGCCAAAAACCCTACCGCCCTCCCACCCCGCTCTCCGCGCGCTCCGTCAGCCACGCATAGAACTTCCTGTGCCAGAACGGCACATCCACCGACCGGGAGAGCGATTGCCAGGCCGCCCAGATGAGCTGCTCGGGGACGCTCTGCCACTCAGCCGCCCGCCGGGCCATGTCGTCCGCCGGCTGCCCGATCGCATGCAGGATCTCGTGCCAGATGCGGAGGACGAGCGCTTCATCATCGGTATCCTCGCGCGTGACACGGACGCTCGCCCGCATATCCATCCCGCCCCCTAGCGCCCTCGCAGGTATGGCATCATCAAAGACGTAGACGGTCTCTGCCGGGATCGGGAAGGGAAACCCCTTCCACATCGGGTCATCGGGATCAAAGTAGCGGATCTCCGGCGTCCCGGTCTTGATAGTGAACCGGAAGAACGGCGGTATGAGCAAGAGGTGCGGCTCAAGTCGCCGCCGCAGTTCGTCGGTCTTGAAGAAGAGGTCGAAGTGAGGCATCGGGGCCATGTGAGTGACGGGCAATGATAAAACCGCCGGCATCCGCCGAACCGCAGGCCTTGCCGGGCAGGCGCCATGTTCATGGCATAAGCCCGCTCATCCCGATGAAGACGGAAACCGTGCCGCTCAGGCTATAGGTATCCAGGCCGGACCCCATATGCGCGCGTCTGCATGGCATCGGCTCCGGCGGCACGCTGTGCGCCCTCGTTCCTGCCCGGGGTGTTTCACCCCGGATTCTCACTCTCCTGATGCATCTCCCGGAGCGCTGCTTCCTGCCCGGTTATCCAGGCCCGGGTCCAGGTGCGGATATCGCGGATGGTGGCGGCTCCCTGTCGACCACGCATCATCTGGAGATGCTCCTCGAGTTCATCGGCCATCGCAAAGATCAGCGCCTCGGATGCCCCCTGCGATAACGGCCCTGCCACTCGCAGGCGGGCAGCACCCAGGTCGAGGAAGTGCTGCAGTTCACCCGTCGCCTCCAGGATCCTGGTAAGATTGAGTCTGATAGTGGACTCCATGAAGAGGGGATTGACGTATGTAATACATAACTACATCTATTTAAGTCTGAGCCAGACCACGAGGCATTTGCCTGAAAAGGGATATGATGTGGCAGGATATTCCCCTTGAGCGCATATCCATGGCTTCCCGGGCCGGCGGAGGAACCCGGGCTTTTCGGTGCAAAACCATTTTAAGGGTATCCGGCAATCGGCGTCCCCCGCTTTTTTTGGGCACCCTCTGAAGCAGGGGCGATGGAGGCGAAGAAGATGCAGGAGCATGCGGATGTAGTCCTGGAACGCAGGACGCGGACAACCGGAGAGTCGTGGTCCATGTCGGCCGACGATATCATGGGCAAGAGCGTGGTCAACCAGCAGGGAGATGACCTTGGAAAGATATCGGATATGCGGATCACATTCCCTGAGGGCCGGGTGAAGTACCTGGTGCTCAAGCACGGAGGCGCTCTCGGCATGGGAGGCAAGCATTTTGCCATCCCACCCGAGGCCGTGGTCTACCGCTCAGGCGACGATAACTTCGTTGCAAACATAGACAAGCAGCGACTTGACGACGCACGGGGCTTTGAGAAGGACAACTGGCCTGCAGAGGCGGACACTGACCTGATCCAATCGGCGGGGACCACGACGCCCCCGACACGGGAGGAGGCAAAGGCCGTGAGGCAGGAGACGCCACCGCCCAAAGAAGTCGTGAAGACGGAGACGATCGAGACCCGGCCCCGGCAGAAGTAATGGGGAGCAATCTTTTTTTTAGAAGTGATATCTATCGACATTGTTGCATCCACAGGTGATCCGGTTCCGCCGGATACCCGGGAGGGGCACCCGAAGATGCGGCAGATCGCCCCATAACCATGATCGCTGTCGATTTTACTCCTCACCGGCCTCTGCCCGGAATACCTCCGCGCGCCGACCGTGATCCAAGGCGGGATCTCGGAGTCACTCAAGGGCGGGGCGAAAGACCCGACTACCGGACCTTCCCCGGCGCCCGCCGCTCGTCGCTCTTCTCGTTCCTCTCCGGGGCAGGCATCGGCCCAGAAGGAGCCCTCACCGTCCTCATCAGGTATATCTCGCCGGCATCATCGGCTACCTCTTCTACCTGCTCCTCGGGCCCCCCTCGTTTGCCTGGAGCATGCCGTTTGAGCCGGTCGGCGGACTGAACCTCGCCCATATCTCCTGCGCGGCCCTCCTGATGATCAGCAGCCCCGGAGGCGACCCCGGCTACAAAGAAGTGCACCCGGCGATGGAGGCCAAAGAAGTGCTGAAACTTCTCAGAAGATAGAGGAACGTCACATCATCTCCTGCAGTTGTCCCGGCCTGACCGGGACCACATAAGGCGCCGGAAGGTCCTGCTTCACCACCGCCTCGATACCGTAGACGCGCTCGAGCATCTCCGGGGTGAGAACCTCCTCCGGCGTCCCGTAGCCGTAGATCGTCCCTCCCGCAAGAACCAGGAGGCGGTGGCAGTAGGTGGCTGCAAGGTTGAGATCGTGGAGCGCTATGATGACCGCAAGACCCCTCTCCCCGGCAAGCCCACAGAGGACCTCCATGACCGCCATCTGGTGACGGAGATCCAGGTTGCTCGTCGGCTCATCGAGGAGGACCACCCCGGTCTCCTGGGCGAGCGCCCGGGCGATCATCACCCTCTGGCGCTCTCCGCCGGAGAGCTCGCCGACCTTCCGAAACGCGAGATCCTTAAGATCCAGGAGGTCAAGGGCCTCTATCACCTTCTCCTCGTCGGTAGAACTCACCGTCCAGTTCAGGTAAGGTCGCCGGCCCATCAGGACCGTCTCAAAGACCGTCGACGACGTGTGGTTCCCGGCCGACTGCGGCACGTAGGCCATCGCCCGTGCGACATCGCGGCGGTGCATCGTGAGGAGATCCCGCCCGTTGAGCAGCACCCTGCCGCCTTTAGGGGCAAGCATCCCGTCGACGCACCGGATGAGGGTCGTCTTCCCGCACCCGTTCGGCCCGACGAGGCCGAGGATTTCGCCGGAGGCGACAGGGAACGATATGCGGGAGAGGATCTCCCTATCTCTGTAGGCAAACGATATATCCTCGACCGAGAGCAGCGTCATCAGGCATCCCTCCGGTGCATGAAGAGGTATATGAAGAACGGCACCCCGAGGAACGCTGTCACGATACCGACGGGGAGGATCTGCGGCGCAAGGACGCTACGCGCTATGCTATCGGCGGATAGAAGAAGAAGCGCCCCCACGAGGCCGGACGCAGGGATAAGAGTTCTGAAATCCCCGCCTATGGCCATCCGGGTAATGTGGGGAGCAACGAGCCCGATGAACCCGATCGTTCCGGTGAAACAGATTATCACCGCGGTGATAAGGGAGGCGACCACCATGAAGACCATCATCGACCGCTCCACCGGAACACCAAGGCCGGCTGCCACCTCATCCCCCTCCGCAAGGGCGTTGAGATCCCAGGCACGGTAGATGAGGTAGGGTATGGTGCAGGCGAGGACGAGGCTGACTATGGCAAGCTTCGGCCATGTGGATTTATCAACCGATCCAAACGTCCAGAAGACCACCGCACGGAGTTGTTCGGCGCTGCCGATATACTGCAGAAGCGATGTCACCGCTGAGAAGAGGTACATGACGGCTATACCGGCAAGGACCATCGTCTCAGAACCTATCCCCCGGTAGCGGGCCATACCGTATATGGCGAGAGCGGCAAGCAGGGCAAAGAGGAAGGCGTTGCCTATGACGAGGTGCTCTCCGCCGGCGACCCCGGCGCCGAGGACGAGCGCTATCGAGGCACCGGTGGTGGCCGCTGACGCGATCCCGAGGGTGAAGGGGCTTGCAAGCGGGTTTCTGAGGACCCCCTGCATGATGGAGCCCGCCACCGCAAGCCCAAACCCGGCCATGACCGCAAAGAGCACCCGGTGGAGCCTGTAGTCCCAGACGATGGTCGTTGCAAGATCCGGGGCGGTGAATATGCCGGGGAAGAGGCCGGCAAGTATCGCGGCGTATGACTCACCCACACTGAAATCAGCGGACCCGAGCGTGACCGCAATACCGATGAGGACGGCGAGAGCGACGAGAAGTCCACCGATGAAGAGCGCCCGGGTCTTCTTCAGCCGGGTATACCCTACCTGTATGGTGATGTTGTGTTCCATCGCTGCACCGGTCACGGGTAGACGAACGTTCCCTCGGACGCGAGATCGAACTCGATGCCCTGGAAATGGGTGAGGTAGCGCTGGTGGATGGCGTGCGGATCGAGGTCGGCAAACCTGTCCGGGTAGAACCACTTTGCAAGGTAGGCCGTCCCTATGAAGTGCTGGGCGCCGCCGAGTATATCGGAGTGGATGACGTAGACGCGGTTCTCCTTTGCTGCGGATATCCTTGACCATCCGGGCCGGCCGAGCATATCCGTCCGGATTGCGTCGAGCGCCGCGATATCGTGCCCGGCATACCCTCCGACGGCCAGGCCCTGCCCGGCCAGTTTGATGATGACCTGCGGGTCGGCAACTATGATCGCCTCGGGGTCGACGACGGGGTACTCCGCTGTCCCGGTGGCAAAGGGGTTCTTCCCGCCGGCAAGTTCGGTCTTCTCGTTGTAGCCCGCGCTGGCGGCAACGGTCGTATAATCAAACCAGTACTCGAAGTAGACCCGGGTGCGCTCGCTGTCGGGGATATCTGCGGTGCCGTCGCGGATCCGGTCCACCGTCGACTCGTAGAACGTTGCAAATTCTTCTCCACGCTCTTCTCGGCCGACGATCGAGGCTATCGTGCGGATCTCATCCGGGTAGGTGGCGGGCTTGAAGCAGTCGAACCGCAGCACCCGGATGCCGGGGCTGCTTGCCTCCAGCCTCTGCTGTATGTCGTCGCATGCCGCGGTGCTGATCGTCGCGTAGAGGAAGACCGCATCAGGCCTGAGGGTGAGGACACGTTCCATGTCGGGAGACCAGATCGACCCGACGTTCGCCTTATCCTGGCACTCGGGGAAGAAGATCCCCTTTGCGTGGCTGTATTTATCGACAGCGGCGAGATCCGTCATATCAAACCCTATAGAGCGCAACGTCTCGAGGATCTCGCCGGAGAAGGTCACCACCCGCCGCAGGGGGCGGTAGAGCGTCATCGTCTTCCCGGTCGAGTCGACAACCTTGCACGGCCGGCCGTCCCAGTGGGTGTAGACCCAGGCGGCGTCCTGGATGTCGGTTCGGCTGAGGCCCTCTGAGCCGGCCATGCAGGTGAGAGCTGCCGACAGGTACTCGGCACGGGTGAGCACCCCGTCGCCGTCGGCGTCACCGGGGATGCCCTCGGCCGCCGAGGCCGGGGCAACAATGAGGAGCAGGAGAGAGAGGGCGAGGATGGGCCAGCACCTCATCGCCGAGCCCCCCGACCCGCAACGGCGAGGAAGCCGGCAACCGCCGCGAGGACCGCAAGCGGGGATGATCCGGCTTTTTGGGCGGTCGGATTCGCTCCGCCGCTCTCCGGCGCCGCCGTCTCGATGCCGCCCACGGCAACGTGCGATGCGGGGATGGTGCCGTTCGCCCTGCCAAGGAAGTCCTCCCATGTCCCGGTGATATCCCCGCTCCCGGAGGCGGGAGCCTGGACAGAGTAGGTTATCGGTGTATCGTTCATCACCGCAAACGCTATCTTCTCTTCCCGGACAAGGACCCGGTCGCCCGGGAGGTCGGTCCCCGCAAATGTGTATCCGGCGGGCAGGGTCTCGACCACACCACCGAGGGCCACGCCCTCGATCGAGAGCGAGACGGTGAAGATTTCGCCGGGGCCGGGTTCGGCGGTGGAGAGCGTCCGGGTGATCGGGATCCCGGATGCGGCAGCCGGGACGATGATGAGGAGCAGGGCTATACAGAGGAGGCGGTTGGCCGGGAGAGTTATCATCTGTTCCCTGTTATCGATTTTGTAATATGAATGTTTCTAATTGTGCTAACAAATCTGCAGATCCGGTATACCGGAGTATATCGGGATACTGCCCGGTGCGATGACGCCCGGAAACCGGGTTCACCCCCCGATCCATGGATGGATCCAGAAGCATATGGCCCCATGTATGGGGGGTATCACCTGCCCTGGGTCTCAGACCGGCAACCTGTCTTCACGCAAGGTGTGAGACCATGCAGCGGTTCTCTCGAATGCGCAGAGGACGCCTGTTGACCCCGGATGGGCCCCAAACTCAGGCCTTATGGGACAATGATTGGATATCGGGGTAGGTGCGACCGAATCAGAATCCTTATTCTTTCCTATGGAGATTCTTGATTATATGGAGAGGTCTTTCCTGGCCGTGGCGCTTCTCGTGATTGCGATACTCGTTGCCGGGTGCATGGAGGCACCCCGTCAGCCGCACACCTACGAAGCACGCCCCACAACCCCGACTCCGCCGCCTGCACCGGTCACCGACTACCGTGACCCCCTGCCCTCCGGGGAAGATACCGCACTATCCCTCGGGGAGATCTTTATTTTCCGGGACGCAAACGAGGAGAACGAGATATCTCTGAAGGTTGTCTCAGCCATCGACCGTGGTCAGTACGAACCAGCGGGGGAACCCATCAAATTCACCGCATCTCAGGGGCGGCGCTACCTCTTCGTATATGTTGTGGTCACTCATCGCGGACATCGGGGGAACGGTTATCAGACCACAATATATGCACCGCTGGCACAGCAGTTCAGCCTGAAATGTAACGGCCGGACCTACTATCCCGTATCCATCGAGGCGGATCACCTGACAAACATAGGGGAGGTTTATCATGGGGGGAGATGGGTAGATCGGAACGAAAAGTACGAGGGGTATATAGTGTATTATGTGCCGGAGTCCGTGATCGACTCGGGCGCGGTCGTCACCGCCGATATCGTCGGCCTGAAGAACCGATACGGGCGCGATATATACAATTTCAGGAGATACGACAAGAATCCGGCCTGGAGGTTATGAACCACCTCCCGTTTTTGCGCCGGAGAACTTTCCGGTCAATCGCGGTATGCGGAACGGGAAGGTGCTATACCATGCCCCGCAGACCGACAGCGATAAGCAGCATCGCTGACGCCACAAAGAGAAGAGCGACTGTCGCCGCCCAGACGAACAGGAATGCCATGATCGCGAGGATGCTCGTCTCCCGGTAAGGGATCAGGCCCTCGTTCATCCGCCGGGCCGTTACCCAGGCATCGTAGGCGCCCCAGAGCCAGACCACAACGCCCGGCACGATCAGGAAGAAGAGGCCGAAGAGGCTCAAAAACAGAACCGCGACACCTTTTGTGAACTGTCCGTTGTAGGTCTGGCCGAGGCCATTGAAGATGAGCGAGAATCCCGCGGCCGTTGCCGGGTTCTTTCTCCTCTCCCGGCGCGAAACTTCGGCGTCTGTAAGGGCTTTCTGGATCGAGGCCGGCCCGGCCGTTCCACCGCGCATGATCGTCAGGTGCGCCGGACAGGGCTATCAGTGTTTTGCGGCCCGGCACTCGATCGCCAGACTCCTGCATGCGGGGATCGCCCCGACAGGCTCAACCGCGCTGCCGGTCAAACACCTTCTCGATCCGCATGCGCCGCCCGAGGTTCGCCTCGTACCACTCCTGCTGTTTTACGGCCTGTTTGATGCTCCGGATCCGGTGCCGGACCCTTGTCCCGGTCTCCGCATCGATCAGTACCAGCCTCGACACCTCATCACTTCCCGCTGCATAGTATGGGACTGCCGTTATCAGGAAGGTTTGCATTCGTGCCATCTCCTGCCGGCGCTACGCGGACCTTCTATCGGGATACTGTTGAGGACCGGCCCTGTACTCCCAGGTGAGAGGGCATATCCCTCCTGCCGGCCATCTTTTCCTGGGCTCATGAAGAGAATGCCGGGGGGATCGAATCGGTGAAGGCAGGTTTTTGGGCTTTGCGGAAAAATTTATCCGTCTGCACGCCATCCCCTCTCTCAGGTGAATCGTCATGGCAGAACCCATCTATTGTGAATACTGCGGAGGAAAAATTGTGTTGAAACAGGAGATGGCGCCCGGGGAGGGGCGGTTTTGCAGCGCCGGGTGCCGGGCGGCGGCAGAGAAACAGACCCACGCCGGGGATGGGCGCCGGCCAGAGAAGTTCTTAGTCTCCGGCCGGTCACCCTGGGGTCGGTAATCCTGTCAGACATCTCTCCACAAGGCTGCACATAGCGGAGCGGGGGGGCATTCGCCGCCAATGAGCGGATGGGAGGCCTCCTCCCGGGGGCATGGGCCGGCGATCCCACCCGGTCTCGGATGCTCATGCAATTTCTGTTCATCCCGAACAGGATGGAGAGGGGCCGGGCATCATGTGCGTTTGATCATCCTGTTGAAATGAAGGAAAACAGCAAAGCGCCGCCAACAGGACTCGAACCTGTGACATGCTGGTTAACAGCCAGCCACTCTACCAACTGAGTTATGGCGGCACTGGAATAAGTGCTCTATAACGTCTCATCTGAACCGTATTAAAGATTACGGGAATTCTCCTCCTGGATAGTCACGAGCAGGCTGATCAACCCGTCGATCTCGCCCTCCAGACCGGAAAGAAGGCCGGCCGCGAGTTCTGTCGCCACCGCGCCCGCCGGCGAGGCGCGGATATACCCCTCCTGCTCGAGGATCCGTAGAGAGTAGCGAACCCGGTGGTAGGGGAGGTCGAGGACCTCAGAGAGTTTCATGATACCGATGGGCTGGTGCTCCACGACCGCCTGGATCACCTCAAGGTGCCTTGAGACGAGTTCGATCTCGGATCTCAGTTTCTTCAGCATATCCGCCTGTTGATGTACCATAGGTTCATACCGATCACGGTTGTTCGTGCAGCCAGGCCTTCGTCAGGGCATAGTGCTTCCGGAACTGGATGGAGATGACCGTCCCGATGACGAGAAGGATAACCCCGATCAGAAGGCCGGTGGTCCCCTCGGGTGCGAACCGGAGGAGGACGAAGACGGCCATAGCGAAACAGAGGATGATGACATTCAGCATGACCGCCAGCATGACGAACCTGCCCTTGAAGGCCTGTTTGGTTGCCTCATCCATCATTCATACTTGAACGCGGTGGTAAAAGTACTTGTGGTTTCAGTGAGAGAGGGGATAGAATGAACGATCTGGATTCTGCTATTCGGGATGCCGGGGCGGCAGCCTACGCGGCGTACGGCTCATCGGCGGATGCCAACGTGCGCTACCTCACCCGGTTCCGCACAACCGACCCCGTGGTCTACGTGACCAGGCCCGGCGAGCGGGGGATGATCGTCGTCTCGCAGATGGAGCATGAACGGGCGGTCAGAGAATCGATTGCAGCGGTTGCCACCCGCGCCGATGCCGGCTACCTCGATTACATAAAGGCCGGCGAATCGCGCTGGCGGGCGACCGCCCACGTTATATCCGATATCGCTGGCGGCCCTGTCCTCGTCCCGGCGACCTTCCCCCTCGCCCTTGCCCGGGAACTCGAGACGTTCCGGGCGGTCACGGTCGATGCCGCCGGCGCCGTCGAGAAGATGCGGGCGGTCAAGACACCGGAGGAGATCGAGTGGATACGCGCCACACAGCGGGCCGCCGAGGCAGCGGTGGACCGCGGGATCGCTCTCATCCGCTCCTCTGAGCCCAGAGCCGGCATCCTTTACCGCGAAGGCGTTCCCCTCACCTCTGAGGCCGTCAGGACGGCGATGCACACCCTCCTCCTCGCCCACGGCTGCCGGGGCACCGACACCATCGTCTCCTGCGGCCCCGACACCGCCCTCCCGCACAGCGCAGGCACAGGGCCGCTCCTTGAGGACGAACCGATCGTCATCGACATCTACCCCCGCGACGAACTCTCCGGCTACCACGCCGACATGACCCGGACGGTCGTGAAGGGCGAACCCACCCCCGCGATCCGGGAGATGTACGACGCCGTCCGCGACGCAAAGGCCCTCGGCGCCTCAATGATCCGTGCCGGGGCCATCGGCGCCGACCTCTACCGCGCTGTGGTCGGTCTCTTCCGCGACCGCGGCTACGAGAGCGACACGCGCGGATTCACCCACAGCCTCGGCCACGGCATCGGGCTTGATGTGCATGAGGAACCGTCGCTTGGACCCCTGGGCGGGGTGCTCACCGCAGGAAACGTCGTCACCGTCGAGCCGGGCCTCTACTACCCCGGGACCGGAGGCGTCCGCCTGGAGGATATGGGCGCGGTGACAGAGATCGGGTTTGACCGGTTCACCCAATACGGAGAGGAACTCACCTTATGATCATGGATGATGTCGTTTACGACGCCTACCGGGAGGCCGGGGCGCTCGCGGGGCGGATGCTCCGCCGGGGCGCGGAGTCTGTGAAGGAGGGGGCAGGCCTCCTCGATATGGTTGAAGCGACGGAGGCGATGGTCATAGAGGAAGGGGCGCTCCTTGCCTTCCCCCTCAACGTCTCCTTCAATGAGGATGCGGCCCACGATACAGCGATGCCCGGCGACGAACGGATCTTCACCCGCGGTGACCTCGTCAAGGTCGACCTCGGCATCCAGATCGACGGCTACATCGCCGACACCGCCATGACAGTCGACCTCGGCGATCATGCGCCCCTCGTCGAGGCCTCCCTCGCAGCCCTCGAGGCGGCTATAGCCGCCGTCCGGCCGGGGGTCACCGCCGGAGAACTCGGGGCGATCATACAGGCAACGATCGATGAGCGCGGCTACCGGCCCGTCGCAAACCTCACCGGGCACGGCCTTGACCGCTACAACCTCCACGCAAAACCCACCATCCCGAACGTCGCGATGAACGGCGGAGCCGTCATAGAGGAAGGGATGGTCTTTGCTATCGAGCCGTTTGCCACAACAGGGTCGGGAATGGTTGCGGAGGCAGCGCGCGTGGAGATCTATAGGCAGATCGCGGCCCGGCCCGCCCGCCTCCCCTCGGCCAGGAAGATCCTTGAGATAACGCGGCCGAGGCGCGGCCTCCCCTTCGCCCGCCGCTGGGTCCCGGGCGATAAGATCGATATCGGCCTATCGACGCTCGTACGAAACGGGATTCTCCATCCCTTTCCTGTGCTGCACGATATCCCGGGCTCCTTCGTCTCGCAGGCGGAGCACACCCTGATCGTCACGGCCGACGGGTGCGAGGTCACCACCCGGTGAGTTACGCTTATTGATGTCGCGCGCCAATATGTCTGCTCATAATATGACCACCGATACGGGCACGCAGGATCTCCTTGCCGTCATGGAACTCCTCCTCACCGCGGAGATATTCAACCGGAACGAGGCCCTCGACATCGATGACCTCCCCCCACGCCACCGGGAGTTCTTCGGCGCCGGGAGCGGCGGGAGCGCCGAGGTGAAGCGTCCCCTGATCGTGAGCGAGGGGGCGATAAAGAAGGCGCTCGATATACCGGATGCCACCTGCCAGACCATCCGCAAAAACCCGTTCGTTGGGTATGATGAGTTCGGGCAGCGCCTGAGCCTCCCCTCGCTCGACGCAGCGGCCGGATGGTTTCTCAAGAAGGGCGGGACACCAAATATCGAGAAGAACCCCGCCCTCGCATACTATTTTGAAGGGAGAGATGGCGTTACCGCCCGTTATAAGGATATCCGGGCAAAAAATCCGCTGTTTGAGGATACGAAAGAGTACATGGAGGCAAAGGTTTCGCGGATCATCGCCGGGAGCGAGGAGATGCGGGAGGCGCGCGATCTCCTCATCATCAGCGCCCCGGATGAGGTCGAGTTCTCGCTTGAGAAACTGGTCTGCACCCCGCGGCAGGAGGAAACGATCAAAAAAATCGGCGTCGCCCTCGAACACCGCGACTTCCTGAAAGAGCATGGCATATACGAGTTCGGCCGGCTCCTCTTCGTCGGCCCTCCCGGGACCGGGAAGACGTCGCTTGCTCTTGCCATGTCGCGGGAGCTCCACATGCCGGTGCTCGAGGTCCGTCTTGCCATGGTCACCTCTCAGTATCTGGGTGAGACATCAAAGAACATCGACCGCATATTCGATCTTGCAAAGAAACTCTCTCCCTGCATCCTCTTCATCGATGAGTTCGACTTCGTCGCAAAGACCCGTGTCAGCGACGACCACGGCGCCATGAAACGTGCGGTGAACATGCTCCTGAAGAACATCGACCAGATCAGCTTCGTCAAAAACGGCGTCCTCCTCATAGGGGCGACGAACCACCCCCGGATCCTCGACGAGGCGGCGTGGCGCCGGTTTGATGAGGTTGTGGAGTTCCCGCTCCCCGATCTCGCTATGCGTCAGGCGATCATCGAGAAGGTCGCGGCCACGCTCGACTGCGACTGCGACCTCGCGGACCTTGCCACCCGGACGGAGGGGTTCTCGGGCTCGGACATACGGATGATGATGAAGGAGGCGGTCCTCTCGGCGCTGATGGAGGACCGGCGCCGTCTCGGTTCGGTGGACATAGAGCAGGGGCTCTTCAGAGTCGAGGAGCGCAATGCCATCCGCGGTACCGGATACTGATATGCGTATAACGCTCCTTGGAACCGGTGACGCCATCGGGACACCAAAGGTGGGGTGCGACTGCGAGAACTGCCGGGCGATGGTGGCGGCAGGGCGATCCCGGCTCAGGACATCCCTCCTTGTCGAGACGGGAGATAAACACATCCTTATTGAGTCGTCGCCGGACCTGCGCCAGCAGCTCCTCCGGGCCTGCTCGCCCCGCATCGATGCGGTCCTGTGGTCGCACGGCCACTACGACCACTTCATCGGGTTTGGAGAGTTTTACCGGGTGCAGAAGGTGCCGCCGGTCTACGCGGCGCCGCCGGTGATGGATTACTGCTCTCGTTATCTTCATTTTTTGTCGTTTGAGAAGCACCCCATCCCGGTCTACGAACCGTTCAACCTCTTTGACCTCACCATAACGTTCTTTCCGGTGAACCACCCCCCGGTCTACACCTGCGGCATACTGCTTGAGCATAATGGCGTCATCGTCGCCTACACGTCGGATACGCGGGAGGATATACCAGAGGAGAGCCGGGATCTTCTCCAGAATACTGGTATCGACCTTCTATTCGTGGATGGCATCGCTCCGGAGGGCTACAGGATCGATAAGCATATGAATTACACCGAGGCAATCAGGTTCGCCCGCGATCTCGGGGCGAAGGACTATCGGTGCATCCACATGAGTCACCTGGTGCCTCCGGATATGCCGCATGCCGGCTACGATATGGAGACGTTCTGCTGGTGAGCGCGGCCCTCCCGGTGAGGGATCACCGGGAAGCGATGCAGGCGCCTCATCCATCCCACGTTACGCCAAACCGCCATCCATACCTATATACCTCTCCCGGCCCCAGTCATAAGGTGCGTATGGCCATGAAACTCAAAATCCTGGAGCTGACCGACGATAAGGCCCGGATCCTCTTTGAAGGCGAAGGCATCACCTACATCAACGCGCTTGCTGCCGAACTCCTCAACGATCCCGGGGTGGATGTGGCGCAGCACAGGCAGGTATTCCGGTTCGCAGATCCCGAACTGGTCGTCACCACGGTCGGCGGCCGGCCCCCCCTCCTTGCAATCACCGATGCGGCAAAGTGTCTTGCTGGCTACGCCGGTGAACTCCTCCAGCAGATGGATGCCATCAAAGCTACGTAACCGTCATGACAAAGAGCGCCGAAGGCTTCGCCCGGATCGCCCGCGAAGTCTTTGCCCCCATCTATCCCGTCATCGCCCGGCAGGTGCTCACATGGTCAGGGATACATGAAGGTCTCTGCCTGGAGATAGGGAGCGGCCCCGGCCTCCTCTCGGTCGCTCTCGCTGCAAAGAGCAACCTCTCCATCATCGCGCTGGATGTCGATCCGGCAATGGCCCGGATCGCACGGGAGACTGCTGCCGGTTGCGCGGGGCGGATAACCCCGGTTATGGGCGACGTCCACTGCATGCCGGTCAGGGACAACTCCGTCTCGCTCATCGCGAGCCGCGGATCGATCTACTTCTGGAAAGACCGACCACAGGCGTTTCGGGAGATCTGGCGAGTCCTCCGGCCCGGCGGCGCCGCATTCGTCGGCGGGAGCTTTGGGACATCCAAACTCCAGGAGACCATCTTTACCAAGATGCGGCAGCAAAACCCGGACTGGGACCGCGACGTTGCACGGAGGAGCGGGGGGGCAACCCCGGGGGTGCTCCGCCGGGAGCTTGCGGCGAGCAGAGTCGCTTACTCCCGCATAAGAGAAGAAGAGGCAGGGTTGTGGGTAGAGATCAGAAAGGTCTGATCCCCTTTTAATCGATACGCTCGGTGAATATGATCGTCCCGGCGATCCGGGTGATCTTCACCTTCACCGTCTGGCCCGGTTTGGCGTTCGCGACATACATCGTGTAGCGGTCGATCTTCACCACGCCGTCGCCCCTCTTTGAGAGGAACTGCGGTGTCACATCCATGATGGCGCCTTCGGTCGGTTTTGCCGCCGCACCGGGATCTGCAACCGCTTTCCGTTTCCGGACAGGCCGGTGGCCGCCGCAGGCATCACATCGGAGCGTCAGGATCCGGTCGCTCTTGACAAGGCGGGTGTCGGGCTTGCCACACTCCGAGCAGATGACGTAATCCTCGACGTAACCACGGACGATCGAGTTGACCTGCTCCTGCTCAAACTTCCCTGAGAAGATAGCCCGCGTCCCCTCGATCTTGCCGGCGGTGCCGAGCTCGCCGAGGAGGTGCTTCATGAGGTGATCCTGGTCGCGCCGGAGGATGCCCGCAATCTCGGCGAAGTTCTCAAGGACCGTGGTCTTCCCCTCGATGAAGGCACGGGCGACGGGGACCGTGAACCGATCCTCAAACTCCGCCGGTTCAGTGATATTGGTATATGCCTTCTTCAGAAGGTCTTCGTATGACGGGGTCATACACATATATTGGTCGCGCTACATCAAAAAGCGAGTACCCCGCCGGAGATGATCTTTTCCGGCCAGTGCGTTACCGGACAACCATCTCTTTCTCCGACCGCCGGATGATATCAGCAAGGGCATCCACTCCATCCCCCGCCCGTGCATCCCTTGCCGTGAACGGGGTAGCACCCCTGACGACGGCGCCCCGGCCCTCAAGCATCGCCGTCAACGTCTCAAGCGTTCTTCCCGGCGCTCCGCCGGAGGTGCAGAAGATAACCACGGGTTTTCCTTCGATGCCTGCGAGAGCCCTGACCGCTGCGTTGATCGCAGGCGTCGGGTTTCCCGCCCAGACGGGGGTTCCGATGACGACGGTATCGTAGCGGGAGAGATCGATGACAGCGGGCTCGATAGAGGCGAGTTCCCCCTTCACGGCCCGACGGCCCCCTTTGAGATACATACCGATCTTTGAGTAATGCGCAAGATCTGTTACCGCGACGAGAACGCCCTCAACCAGGGAGGCAAGTCGTTCTGCCACGGCCCGGGTGTTGCCGGTCTCCGAATGGTAGATGATGCAGACAGCCATGTGGAGGAGTGTACTGCAAGCGGATATAGATGGGTATCGGCCGGCCAAAAAAAAAAGGATGTTACTTCCTGAACTGCGGCATGAACGAACGGAGCTCCTTCCCGACTTCTTCGATCAGGTGCTCCTCGTCCGCCCTCGTCAGCGCAGAAAAGACCGGGCGGTTCACCATGTTCTCAAGCATCCACTCCCGTGCAAACTCGCCGTTCTGGATCTCTTCGAGGATCTCCTGCATCGCCATATGGGTCTCCGGCCCTATGACGCGGGGGCCGCGCGTCAGGTCGCCGTACTGGGCGGTGTTGCTGATCGAGTCGCGCATCTTCGTAAACCCGCCCTCGTAGATCAGGTCGACGATGAGTTTCATCTCGTGCAGGACCTCAAGATACGCCATCTCCGGCGCATACCCGGCATCCACCAGGGTCTCAAACCCCGCCTTTATGAGCGAGGTCACCCCGCCGCAGAGGACCGCCTGCTCCCCAAAGAGGTCGGTCTCGGTCTCCTCGGCAAACGTCGTCTCGAGCACCACCGCCCGGGTTGCACCGATCCCGCGGGCGTAGGCGAGCGCGATGGCGCGTGCCTCTCCGCTGGAGTCCTGGTGGACGGCGATCAGGGCCGGAACCCCTTTCCCTTCCTCGTAGGTTCGCCGGACCATGTGGCCGGGCCCCTTCGGGGCGACCATGACCACGTCGACGGTGGGCGGGGGGACGATCTGGCCGTAGTGGATGTTGAACCCATGCGAGAACATCAGACAGGCGTTCTCTCTCAGGTGAGGGCGGATCTCGGTGCGGTAGACCGCCCCCTGGCTCTCGTCGGGGAGGAGGATCTGTATGATATCGGCACGTTTTACAGCATCCGCAACGGGATACACACTAAAACCATCTTCGGATGCCTTCTGCCAGCTGCTGCCGGGCCGAAGGCCGATGACAACCTGGCAGCCGGAATCGCGCAGGTTCAACGCCTGCCCTCGCCCCTGGGAGCCGTAGCCGATGACGGCGATGATTTTGTCCTCCAGGAGTCGAGGATCTGC
Organism: uncultured Methanoculleus sp.; assembly: GCA_964413225.1. Lineage (GTDB taxonomy): Archaea > Halobacteriota > Methanomicrobia > Methanomicrobiales > Methanoculleaceae > Methanoculleus. The sequence goes on from CAYPRO010000008.1 coordinate 72,580, forward strand.
GTCAGACTCGTAGTATTTCTGGATCATATATACTCACTTCCGGTTGGGCAGCAAACCAGATAAATATTATATAGGAAAATTGTTCTCGTCCGGGGATTATTTTAATGTTGAGAAGAAACCTTACTCTCTATACACTATTGAGGATGTGTAATGGAACTGCCAGATGTCCAGTCCAGTCTGCCGGAGGTCCGTATCAACCTGACCAGGGTGGGCGTGAAGAACGTTCAAAAACTCGTTGAAGTCGCCCGACCCGGCAAGCGGCCGGTCATATTCATCTCCAACTTCGATGTCTTCGTCGATCTGCCGGGAAGCCTCAAGGGTGCAAACCTCTCAAGGAACTTTGAGGTGATCGACGATGTCCTCCAGCAGGCCATCGATGGCGAGGTGAAGGTGATCGAAGAACTCTGCAGCGCGGTAGCAAGGAAACTCCTCGACAGGCACGAGTATGCGGAGCGAACCGAGGTCCGGATGCAGAGCCAGTTCATGGTCAGGCGGGAGACGCCGATCAGCGAGACGAGCTGCCATGAAGTGGTGAACGTCCACGCAAGCGCCATAGCCCAGAGGAATGACGGGAGCCCGATAATCAGAAAGAGCATCGGGGCCGAAGTGATCGGGATGACCGCCTGCCCCTGCGCTCAGAACATAATGAAGGATCATGCCCTGCATGTCCTAGAGAACCTCGGCGTGGCTGAAGATACGATCAACGCGTTCTTTGATGAGGTGCCGATGGCCACGCACAACCAGCGTGGGCGGGGGTTCCTCTGCATCGAGACCGACGATGACCAGCGTGTCAGCCTCGAGAAGATCATCAAGATCCTGAAGGACTCCATGAGCGCACGCATATACGAACTCCTCAAGCGGGGCGACGAGAGCTACGTGGTGATGGAAGCCCACAAAAACCCCCGGTTCGTTGAAGACTGTGTCCGCGAAATGGCCCGCAAGGTGATCGCGCAGTTCCGCGATCTCCCTGGAGATTCAATAGTTACCATAAAACAGACGAACGAGGAGAGCATTCACCAGCACAACGCGTACGCAGAGCGGAAAGCGACAATAGCTGAGTTAATCGGGGAGATGGATGAGGAGGCACTATAAAGTCGGCAGCAGAACATAATTTTTCCAATAAGTAAACCAATTTTAACAATAAATAATATTAAAACTTAAATCTGTAATATTCGTATATATACCGGAGCGAAAGTTATAAACTCTATTTTCCTCATATTTCCTTCTAACGTACCCAAGTACGTTCCCAGTACACATTTGTGTGGTAACACAGGTACCGTGTTCAGAACACCATAATATCGGAATGAGGCGATATATTTGTCGAAAGTTGTAGAGATTTCCCCAACAACGAGACACGAAGGCCACTCAAAGCTCGTTCTGAAGGTCAACGACGACGGCATCGTCGAGCGTGGAGACTGGCTCAGCATCACCCCGGTGAGGGGTGTCGAGAAGCTCGCCATCGGCAAGACGATGGAGCAGGTTCCAAAGATAGCATCACGCGTCTGTGGTATCTGTCCTATCGCTCACACCCTGGCGGGTGTTGAGGCGATGGAAGCATCCATCGGATGCGAGATCCCCGAGGATGCAAAACTTCTGCGCTACATCCTGCAGTGTGCCAACAGGATGCATAGCCATGCCATTCACAACATACTTTCCCTTCCGGATATGTACATCCCCGGAACCGACGTGAAGATCAACCCGTTCACGAAGGAAGAACCGGTCAGGAGCGTAGCCCTCCGGATCCAGCGTCTCCGTGAGATCGGCCAGACGATAGGTGAGATCGTCGGCGGAGAGGCCATCCACCCGAGTAACCCCCGCGTCGGCGGTATGTACAAGAACATCACCCCGCGTGCGAAGGCGAAGGTCTACGACCTTGCAAAGGAGGCCCGGGTTCTTGCGCAGCAGCAGATGGAGTTCATGGTCGCAGTCTTCCGGAACTATCAGAAGCGCGACTGGTCCGAGGTCGGCGGCGTCCAGGTCCCGATCCCGAAGGATCTCGGCTACCACAACCAGGGCTACATGGCCACTGCGCCGGTCTACGGCAGCTCAAGCCTCGATGCGAACCCGACCTGGTATCCCGAACGGTTCACCGAGGTCCGCCCCTGGGACTGGTACATGGGTGAGGTCGAGGTCAGCGAGGCCGACCCGAAGTACCCGATAGGCGGCACAAGCCCCGTAGGCACCAAGGCCTGGCCCCAGATGGAGGCCTGCACCGGCGTCCCGCTCTACGATGGCCAGCCTGTCGAGGTCGGACCGCGTGCACGCCTTGTCCAGTTCAAGAACTACGATGAGAAGGGCGCCATGGGCCTGCAGATCGCCCGCCAGATGGAGTTCCCCGAGACCGCCTACGGCATCATCGATGCGCTCGACGCGCTCGACACGTCCGGATCGGTACTCGCAGACGAGATCCCACAGGGCGACGGATCCCTTGGATGGGCCGCAAACGAGGCGCCCCGTGGAACCGACGTCCACCTTGCCCGGGTAAAGGACGGCCGTGTGCAGTACTACTCACTGCTTGTCCCGACAACCTGGAACTTCCCCACCTGCAGCCGTGCACTTACCGGCGCACCCTGGCGGCTTGCGGAAGTCATCATGCGTGCATATGACCCCTGTGTCTCCTGTGCGACGCACATGCTGGTGATCGACGAAGATAAGAGGCTGGTGGCCCAGAAACTCATTCAGTGAGCGCGACAGGCATGCTATTCCGTGAGATCGTGATTGCAGGGTGCGGCAACCCACTCTATGGAGATGATGGATTTGGCCCTGCAGTCGTTGAAGAACTTAAGAAGCTGCAACTGCCCGACAACGTCAAGGTCATCGATGCCGGCCTTGGCGCCCCTCACTTCCTCTTCACGCTGATGGAGGATGCAGAGGTGCCGGTGAAGAAGCTCATCATCATCGATATAGCCGATTTCGGCGCCAATCCAGGTGATCTGACGAAACTCCGGCCAGAAGATCTGCCGCCGGGTGCTTACCGGGATGCCCATTCGTGGGATCTCTCAGAACCGCTGCAGCGATTAAAGGATGTCATCGATATCACGATCATCGGTTGCCAGCCCAAGCATGTCGCGAGCCATGAGTTTGAACTGGGGCTCACTGAGGAGGTTGAGAGGGCCATTCCCAGAACAGTGCGGATCGTACTGGAAGAGATTGGGGTAGAATATGGGGCTGCTATCAACCATCAAGGAACGCATCTTTGGGCGTCGCCCGGAGAAAACCGCGGAGAGCAAACCCGAGGTTAAACCGGCCGCAAACCAGCCGCCGGCAAAACCCGAGGTAAAACCCGAGGTAAAACCGGAGACAAAGCCTGCTGCAAGCAAGCCGCAGGCGAAGCCCGCGGTGAAGCCCACTGATGTGATTGTGGAAAAAAAGGTGGAAGTTGTACAAAAGGAGGAAAAGCCTGTGGCAGATAAGATTACAATAGGTGAATTACACCTGAGCGGATGTACGGGATGCCTCGTGACGCTTGCGGATAACTACGAGGGTCTCTTCAAGCTGCTCGACAACTATGCGGATCTCGTCTACGCACTGACCCTGGTCGATGTGCGCCACGTCCCAGCGATGGATGTGTGCCTGGTCGAGGGTTCGTGCTGTCTCAACGACAAGATATCGGTAGAGGAACTGAAACAAGCAAGGGCGAAGTCGAAGGTGCTTGTCGCGTACGGCGGTTGCGCGGCCTATGGCAACATCACCCGGTTCTGCCGGGGCGGCCAGTGGAACCAGCCCGGTCAGGAGGCGTTCGTGCCGATCAGTGAGGTCGTCGATGTCGATCTCTTCCTGCCGTCCTGTCCCCCGTGCCCCCAGGCGGTCAGGAACGTCGCCGTCATGGCCTACCTGCTGCTGAAGGGTAACGACGAACAGAAGAAGCTCGCGACCGCCTACCTGACCCCGCTGATGCAGCTTGCAAAGCGCGGCGATGAGGCCTGCGGCTGCGATCTGATGTATGATGTCATCAACCAGGGGCTCTGCATGGGGTGCGGAACCTGTGCCGGAACCTGCCCGGTTCGTGCCATCACGATGGAGTACGGCAGACCGAACGTGAACCGCGACCTCTGCATCAAGTGCGGCGCCTGCTACTCGCAGTGCCCCAGGAGCTGGTTCAACTTCGACGTCATGAACAACTATGAGGGCATCATGGATGCCATCAAGGGAGCCATGCAGTGAGGTGAGAGAGATGGACGTACTCGGTAACTACAAATCCGTGATTGCGGCACGCTCGACGGATAAGGATATCCTGAAGAAGTCCCAGGACGGCGGCATCATAACGACGCTCTTTTCCTACGCGCTTGAGGAGGGCATCATCGATGGCGCCATCGTCGCGGGCCCTGGCAACGAGCCCTGGAAGCCCGAACCCATGGTCGTGACCACAAAGGCGGAGCTCCTGGCCGCTGCCGGAACACGCTACACCATCAGCCCGAACCTCTCCCTGATCAAGGAGGCGACCCGGAGCTACGGCCTTGACAGGGTCGGTATCGTCGGTACACCCTGCCAGATCCAGGCTGTCAGGAAGGTGCAGCTCTACCCGATCGGCATGCGCGACGTCGACGATAAGATCGCTCTTGCGCTCGGCATCTTCTGCATGGAGAACCTCCCCTACCAGGGGCTCGAGGCCATGGTCGAGGACCACTGCAACCAGAAGATGGAGTCGGTCAGGAAGATGGATATCGGCAAGGGCAAGTTCACGGTCTACACCGAACGCGGTGCAGTCTCACAGATGCCCCTGAAACTGATCCACAAGTACGTGCAGCCCGGCTGCAACGTCTGTCTGGACTACGTTGGAAACCTCGCTGATATATCGAGCGGCTCTGTCGGCAGCCCCGATGGCTGGAGCACGGTCTTTGTGCGGAGCAAGAAGGGCAACGCTGTCTGGGACAGCGCCATTGCCGCAGGATACTTCGAGACGAAGCCGATGGATCAGGGCAAGCTCGGCCTGGACATGGTGAAGAAGCTCGCCACCGAGAAGATCACGAAGAACCAGAAGAACGTGGATGCACGTAAGACCGTGGGCCTCAAAGCGGACGGAACCCCGAAGGGTCTCCGAAACCCCTACGAGTCCCCCTGAAAACTTCTTTTTTCAAGTCGCCCGACAGATGCCATAATGGACCGGTTGCCGATCTTCAAGCCCGGCGGACGCTATATCATCGATCCATAAGGTTCCCCATGCACCAACGGATGACAAAGGCGCAAAAGAACCTCAAAGAGTTGCATGTATCCCCATCGCCCCATCTCACAAGACCGCGTGTGCCCTCGCGCGGGGCAGCATAACCGTGGTGTATCGTATCTCATGCCAGAACAACACGATCCTCCCGGCCCGCCGGGTACATGCTCCAGAAAAGTGTAAAAGTCGGGGGTGGGGGCCTCCTGCCGCAGTCCCGGGTCTACGCCGGCGAAAGATGGCAGCGGCTCTCTGCCGTCATAGAGTATCGTCAGGGTATGCAGGAAGTATCGTATTCGTATTCAGTCTCTAAACAGTACCTGGTAGGTCGCTGTTTCTGCTCCAAAAAAGGTCCTGCAGAACTCCGCCGCCTTTGAGGGTTCGTATTCCTTGCAGCTGAATATGTCAAGGTAAGCGGCATTGGTCTCATTTGCAAAGTGTCCCGAGACCAGAGACGTCTCGATGAGCTGGGTCATGGAGAACCCTGCGACCCTCTCGTTCGGGCCAAAGTGTATGATCTGCGGTTCACCAAACCTCTTCATGTCGATGAGGTCGCACAGTTCGACGATGAACTGGTGTATCTTTCCTGCGTCTCTTATCGATGCTGGATCGCACCCCTTCAGGTCCACGCTCGTGTACAGCCCCCAGCATCCGCGTTGCCGGAACTGCGTAACGATCTCTGCGTCGCTTACTGCCTCTGCCATAACGTTGCTTGCCACAGCGCTGTTTGTCATTACCTTACTTGCCATGATATCACCTTCGAGAGAAGACTATGATCGCTTGATCCCTGTAATTTTTGATAGTTCAGATTTTAAAACTATCCCTCGTACCAATGAAGGATAAACGTTATTTCTCCGTTACCCCAAAGCAATCCCTCGCTATCATGGATTCTGCATCTAATTTGTGCCATATTAGCAAAATGAGGACTTTGCACCGTTTATCTGCCGGTTCGTATGCATATTGGTTATAAAAGATAACACGTCGTGCGATTTTACTCCTGCGGTGAAATTTTTCAGCGGCCCCTGCTCCGGGGTTTCATGGACGATCGGGGCCACAGGAAAGATCTCTTTTTCCTGTACGGTCGTCAGATCTGTTTTTGGAGGTGAAAAAGCCATATATGAGGATCTATAAATTTTTGCCCCCGCACCGGTCAGCACCCCGATTGAACGATAACCCGGACAGTGACTACGAGGCCATCTTTCCAGGTCCAAAAACCGGATATCTCCGCATCTCGCCGCGCACCTCCGGGCTCCCCCATCGCGCACCCCTCCGGGAGGGGGAGGGGGGATGTGCCGCACGTCCGTCCTCTCACCGGGAGAATGGACCTTTGGTCCGCGCGCCGGGCCGGCGACCTCACCCTCCCCGAGCCCTGCCCGCCGCTATATCGGCAAGTGTCCGCCCGGAGACGACCGACCGGGGCTCCGTAGCGACCAGATCACGGTCAATATCCGCCTCCGCGTCATCCATCTTCACGAGGAGCCAGGCCTCGCCCTTCCCGGTCCTGAAGCGGGTGAGGGCATACCCCCCACGGATCTTCTCCCCCCAAAGCCAGACCGAGGCGTGGCCTCGCTCGATCGCCCTGGCGACACCGAGCTCTCTGTCGCCCTCTCGGGTGAGGTTTTTGTAGGTCCCCCGGTCCCAGATGAGGACTGTCCCTGCCCCGTAACTCTCCGCCGGGATGACGCCCTCGAAATCGGCGTAGCCGATCGGGTGGTCCTCAGTGGGGATGGCAAGGCGCCTCTCTTTCGGGTTTAAGGACGGCCCCTTCGGGACCGCCCAGGACTTCAGAACGCCATCAACCTCAAGGCGGAAGTCGTAGTGGAGCGTTGTCGCGTTGTGCATCTGGACGACGAAGATCGGGTCTCCTCCCGCACCCGGCACCTCCGGCATCCGGGCGAAGCCGCGCTTCTCCTGGTAACCGTCAGGCGTATCCATACAGGAAGACTGGCGGCGGCGTGAATAAGGGTTGTGCCCCGATCTACACCTTCCGCCCGGACGAGGGAACGATCCTAACGTTCATCTTATCCGAGCCGATGATCAGGATCCCCTCCCCGGGCTGGAAGTTGAGGAGATCTCTCTCACTCACCTCAAAGAACTTGGCGTTCTCCTGTGCCTGCTTCTTGTTCTCAGAACGCATGCAGAACTTGACGGCTATGTTTGCAAGGATCTCCTCGTTGAAGTGGGCGATCAGCTGCGACGCAAGGATCAGCGAAACCCCAAACTTCCGCATCTCGGTGGCATACTTGTTCAGCACCGCCTTGATCGCCGTTTTTGTGCCGCTCTTCTGGCTTACCAGGAGTTTCGCCTCGTCGACGACCACAAAGAGCCGAAACTTCTCCCGCTCGTCCTTCGTCCCGCGCGGGATCTCGCCCGTCGCCTGGAGGGTGTAGTATATGCGCCGGAGGAAGAGGTCTGCAAAAAGGTAGCGCAGGCTCTCCGGGAGGGCATTTAAGTTGATGTGGGTGATCCCTCCTGAGAGGAACGTGGGGATGGATATCTTCTCCCCCCCGGAGAAGAGCTTATAGTCGAATATATCCTCAAGGTATGCCGGTATGGCCTCGTCCTCGCAGGACATGATCTCACTCTCGATATCGTCAAAGTCGAGCACCCGTTCCCACGTATCGGTGTTTCCCGTGATCCCCGCGACCCGGTAGCAGTCTTTTATGATGTTCTTGATCTTTCTCCTCTGCTGGATGCCAAGCGTGGGAAAGTTTATGGATATGGCGTCGACGAAGTCTGAGGTGGCCCGGAGCGGGGTGATCTCATCTATGGCAGGGTCAAGCTCCAGCGGGTTGAAGTAGTACTCTCCACTCTCGCGGATCTTGTAGGACCGGATGTCCCCTGAGGTCGCGGCCATGTCGCCGTGAAAGTCGATAAGGATGACCGGCATCGCCTGCGCCGCAAGTTCTGCAGCGATGCACCGGATCGTCTCGGTCTTCCCGGCGCCCGAGCCGCCGAGGATGATCATGTGGCCGTTGTTGAGCCGGCCCGGCGACCAGTTGACCCGGCGCCCGCCTTCAGCGTGGCCGAGGAATATATCAAGCCCGCCGACCCGGGGCGGTTCCTCCGCCAGTTCAGGGGCAGGACGAGGTGCGGCTATCCGGCGGGGGGGTGGGGGCGGCGGTGCAAGCGGCTCCTCAAGCGTCTCTTCCTCCTCATCGTCGGCAAAGGCGGCGCCATCCCACTCTTCCTCCAAATCGCTCTCTTTGCCGGCCGGATGTAAGAGCGTTACGGCATCTGCCATCTCCGGGGCGGGGAGAACCTCTGTGGGGGGATGGGGTTCTGCCGCAGGGGCCGGACGATCGATGGCGATCTTTGTAGCGACGTCGGCCATCAGCGCCCGTGCAAGGTCGCGGATGTGGGCATCGTAGCGGTCCCGATCCCGGACGATGAACCTGACGGGGCCGGCAGTGTCGTCCTCGCGCACCTGCTCGAGGATATATATGGAGTCGGCTATGAGGGAGAGCACCCTTGAGAGTTCGCGGCGGTGAGCAGCCGAGGCCTGGATCCGGTCGTAGTCTTCACCGCAAGCGAGGTAGCGCAGAACGGTGAACGTCGAGTGGAACGACTCAAGGAGCATATCGTAGTGCTCCCGGATCTCAGGATCGATCGCTTCAAGCATCCCCTTGAGGATATACGCAAACTCCGTGGGGAAGGTATAGACGACGCTGCCGGCACCGGCGCCGTCGAGGTCGCAGGCGTGGGCGAGGACCGCACATCCAGAGGCCCTGAGCCGGGCGGCGAACCGCTCGCATTCCTCAAAGAGTGCAGGGTTGTTGTTGAGGAGAAAACCGATGAATGTCTCTTCGGTGCGGGGGAGCGATGATGGAAAGGTCTTGTTGACGTAAAATCCCCTCACGGTCCCAGCAAGGAGGGCCGGTACGGCTTCATGGGTCTTTCTGGCGAGCTCCCCGAGGTCCAGTGCCCGGATCCGTGCCTCCGTCAGCGGCCGGGCGATCCCCTCCCCGGCGGGGGTCACCCTCACCATCGTCGTGCCGTGCCGGGAGGAGGACTCGATGAGCCCGACCTCTGCGAGCGCAAAGAGAGGCCCGGACGTATACGCGTAGCAGCTCTGCTCGACAACGCCCATCTCCTCCCCGCGGGATGACGAGGTGTTCTGGGCGATGTATATGTAGAGGAGGGTCTCGACGATCTCGCGGATCTCCTGCGTCTTGAACTCCCGCAGGTAATGGACGATGTTGGGAGGAAACGGCTCCGTCAGAGTCGGAACCACGGTATCTGCGTAGCCCATCGCTCTGAGCGCTTCGGTAAGATCTCTTGACACGGGTTCACCAGCGGATGCGTTCTCGGGGCACCGGTATGCTCCGGACGCCGGCCAGAAAGTCGATAAAGAGACGTTCCGGCCGGGCACCGGCACGGCGCGGGTATCGCGGCAACCGCCCCACTGAAGCGGGCGGTCAAACAAGATTTGATCTGCGTGATATTAAACATAGGCTGGTTCTGGCTACCCCGGGGGTTAAATCTTCGGGATTTATTCCTGCAGGCTCACGACGGTATACGGGAACGGCTCTCCTGCGCCCGCCAGAAGATGGTTAGAGACTTTTGGGACCTTTCCAGGAGAGAACGGGTGCGCCTCACCCCACCCCGCCGCGTGAATACCGCCTGCACAAGGCCCCGTGGAGAGGGAATGTGGCAACAACGGATCGTAGCGCATCTCACGGATCCTGTAACCAGCAGGATGCCCGCCGCACCGGAAAACGGGAGAAGGGAAGGGCCATGGGAGATACCAATCGATTGAGGGCGCCTGGATCCCCCGGAATTGCAAGAAGAACTGTTGGAATCGGCCGAACATTTCGATGAGGAAATTATTATATTTTAAAAAATATATATACTGGTTATAGAGGTTGGTCTCCCGTGATTGCCCTTACAAGACAGCAGCGAGTGGGGGTCCTCGTCACCCTTCTCGCCATATCGGTCTTCCTGACCTATTACTTCCACGCCGTTCTTATGCTCGGGACCGTCTTTTCCCACTTCTTCTACATACCGATCATCCTGGCCGCACTCTGGTGGGAGAGGCGGAGCGTTCTGGTCGCTCTCTTCCTCGGCGGGCTCGTCGTTGCAAGCAGCCTCCTCTACAGACCGGATATACTGACACTGAACGATTATGGGCGCGCCCTGATGTTC
>CAYPRO010000009.1:0-82447 GCA_964413225.1 uncultured Methanoculleus sp.
GTATTATCGATGATAGCCAGGAAGCCCCGCCCGAGAGGAGCGGGGTAGTTCACTCTCCACAATCGGTATCACAGGGAGTTCTCCTGAAGTGTGATCTCGGTGTTGATGACCAACCGCCACTTCGGATCGTTCTCTCCCTGATGCGGCATCGTAGGATCTAGGAGGAGGTAGTTCCTGGATGTCGGGAGAGGCAGGTCCAGTGCGATCCCCTCTGTTCGCTCAGATATCCGAGCCTCCTGACGGCGGCGTTGTTCCCGATCATCCGGGCGTACCGGTTCAGGTTCTCGCGATCCAGCGATGCGTTCTCCAGCGCCTTTGCAACCTCGACCATCCCTCCTGCGTATTCGGGTCTGTCGAGGCAGTCGATCACCGTCTTCTCCCTATCGGTGACTGTGACCGGTGTCTCCTCGATCCATTCCTTCGCAAAGCCAAAGAACTTCTCCGGCTTTACCCGCACGATCCGGTAGTTCACGCCGAACACTTCGCATTGAGCAGTTTCCGCACGAGTTCGGGGTTGTCGAGCACATCTTTGCCCATCGCCGCCTGCACATCCTCCCTGTCGCCGGTGAACGACCTGCCGCAGGTGATGCAGTAGTTCGCACGCGGGACGTTGATGGTCTTGCAAGCCGGGGCACTGCACCGGTTCGAGGTACCGCTCCTCCACTTCGTCCTGCTGGATGAGGCCGTACTTCCCGAGGACTTCTCTGTCGATGTCCTGGCCGGTGAGGTGGGCGGAAGGCTGGCGAACATATCGGTGTTGAGGTTTCCCCACATCATCAGTTTGATGACCGACTCCTTCATCCCCTGGTTGATGAGGTGCGTGATCCGCGAGTGCCGGAAGATGTGGGGGGTGATCTTCTTGGTGACGCCTGCCCGCTTTGCGATTTTATGAAACTGCTGATAGACGGTGGCATGCTGAAGCGGCTTTTTCCGGTAGGCAATGAAGACCGGGGCATCGCCGGCGGGTTCAAAGGGGTAGTCGTTTCTCCAGGTCGCGAGATAGGGGGTGGCCATGACCAGCCGCACATAGCGCTGGGTGTGGCATTTCGTGTCCTCGATGGAGACCACTATTCTGGAGGTGTCGAACTGCACCCGCTGCCAGGTGAGCTGGCCGAGTTCACCGATGCGGCACCCTGACTTATATTAGAGTGCAATGATCGCCCGACCGCGTGAGGGCTGGCAGGCCCGCAGGAGCGCTTCGATCTCTTCCGGCGTGAGCATCTGGCCAGGGTGTTCCGTGCAGTGGTCTACCCGCGGGGGCCTGATCTTCCGGACTTTCTTTTCTGGAACGTCCGAGTATCCGTTCTCGATCAGCCAGAGGTAAAACCGTTTGAACCTGAAAACAAGATGCTGCTATGGGGATTCGAACCCCAGTCGAGGGAGTGAGAGTCCCTCATGATTGGCCGGTCTACACTATAGCAGCGCATTGCACCAATGTGCTCTACATAATTCGATCCAATACTATTTAAAAATGTCGCGTGCCGACCCTTTCCCGAACCGGCCGGCAACCAGGCAATCGGAGCCCTATCCGGGCCAGGATTCCGTCATCACCCGACGACCTTTATCACAGACACCAATAAGTAGTTGCCCCGCATACCTGTACCGGCAGTAATGAGCAGCGTCGAAGAGCAGATACGGGAACTTGAAGACGAGATCAAGACCACCCCGTACAACAAGGCGACCTCAAAGCACATCGGCCGCCTCAAGGCAAAACTCGCGAAGATTCGCGACGAGGCTGTAGCCCGGGCCATGGCCTCCTCGGGGGGCAGCGAGGGCTACTCCGTGAAGAAGTCGGGAGACGCAACCGTTGTCCTGGTCGGTTTCCCATCCGTCGGTAAGAGTACGCTGCTCAACAGGCTCACCGGTTCTGAGATCAGCGAGACGGCATCCTACGCCTTCACGACCGTCTCCGTCATACCCGGTGCGATGGAGCACCGGGGCGCAAAGATCCAGATCCTTGATATACCTGGCCTCATAGCCGGCGCCGCCATGGGCAAAGGGCGCGGAAAAGAGGTCATAGCCGTCGTGCGGAGCGCCGATCTTATCCTCATCTTAGTCGATGTCTTCAACGAGCAGCACACGGATGTCCTCCTCCGCGAGCTCTACGACGCCGGCATCCGTATAAACCGGCAAAAGCCTGACATCACCATAAAAAGGACCGGAAACGGCGGTATCCGATTGAACACCGTCGGCGCCGTCGACCTCGACCTCGATGAGGTCCGCTCAATCCTTGCGGAGAACAAGATCGTCAACGCCGATGTCCTTATCCGGGACGGCGCCACGCAGGACGACTTCATCGACGCGATGATCGGCAACCGGATCTACGTCCCCGCATTCATAGCGGTCAACAAGGTCGACCTGGTGGATGAAAGAACACGGGCGGAGATCGAAGAAGAGTTGACCGAACGGTTCGGCGAACCCCCCATCATGGTATCGGCACATAGCGGCTACCGCATCGATGACATGAAAGACGCCATATTCGACAATCTCGGGTTCATGCGTGTCTACTTAAAGCCGGTCGGCGGCCCGGCGGATATGGACGAACCGCTCATCGTACGGAACCCGGCGACGGTCGAAGATGTCTGCGACCGCCTTCACCGTGACTTCGCAGACAAGTTCCGGTACGCAAAGGTCTGGGGCAGCTCGGCAAAACACGCCGCGCAGCGCGTCGGGATCACCCACCTGCTCGCGGATGGTGATGTCCTCACCATCGTTACCCGCCGCTGATCACGCCCTTTAAGATTGGGAGAGGGGCATCGGTCTTTATGGCTGTCCCCGAGTAGTGTGCGCGGCTTGCCCGGTAGCCGAGGGCCGTAAGGCGCCCGACAACCGTCCCGATGCTGTCGGGCGAGACCCGGAGCGATTTTGCTATGACATGATAGTCATAATGGCTTGACGTATCCAGTTCCTGCCGGCAGATATCGAGCAGTCGCGCTATCCGCGGCCCGGTCCCGATCGGGACCAGAGGAAGTGCCTCCTGCATCGCAGCAAGGATCCGGTCATCGTTGATCCTCCCCGTCCAGAGAGGGCCGACCGGTATGAGGTCTGCGCCGCAGAGGGCGCACTCCGCCGGTTCGGGGAGCATACCGGCCTGCTCCGTCCTGTAGAGGCAGTGCGGGCACTGCATAACGTAACCGATCCGTGCAAGCGTCCGGTCGGCCGCCGTCGCCCCCCCCCGGAGCCCTATGTGCAGGCGATGGAAATGCTCGTGTGCGTAGCAGAAGAGCGGTTCTATTCCACGGTCGTAACGGATCACCTCGCGCGCCACAAACCCAAGAAGCGTCCGGAGGCCGATCTCGGCGTGGTATTCAGTGTTCCGCGGCCGCGAGAAGTAACGGCGCATGCCGGCCTTTAAGTGCGCCCCGCAGAGAGGTGCTGTATCGGTGGCGGTGACGAAGAGGTATCTCCCGGCGCTCCGGGCCGCAGAGTCGACGAAGGGCGCCGGCGTCCCGAAGGGGTCGAGGTCGACGGCATCGAACTTCCTCTCGCTCATAAGGGCGTTTGCGTCGCATCGGGTAACCTCGGCGGCAAGGCCCAGCGCATCCACGTTCTGCCGGGCAAGGTCGACCGCCTGAGAGCTCCGATCGTTTATCGTCACCGGGATACCGACCTCGCAGGCCACCCGGAGCCCCCTGACGCCGGACGCCCCCATGGCGTCGAGATAACTCTCCGGCCTCAGTGTGAAGAGGAGGAGGATGGTGGCATCCCGGTTCAGTTCCATGCGCCTGTTATAAAAGACCGGGCCGCTTCCCGGCGGGAACTGGAGGTTGTGATCCTGCCTCGGTACAGAGAACCGGGTTCTTCCCTCCGTAACCAGAACGATATCCATGCTTCCTCAAAAAGTGGATGTTCGATATCCTTATACCTTCTCATGAGTAATAGTAGTACTCCGGTCTATGGGCTTGTGGCCTAGCCAGGATATGGCGTCAGCCTCCTAAGCTGAATGTCGGGGGTCCGAATCCCCCCAAGCCCGTCGTTTCTTTTGAAATCCAGACCCTCCGGTTATTTATCCAGCGCCTGAGAACCTGATCCGTTGAGCATGAGCATATCCGCCCTCGTCAGGATCACCCGCCCCCATAACGCCGTCGTTGCCGGCCTCACCGCCCTCATAGGCTACCTCGTCGCCACGGGGACCCTCACGGTCCCCTCCCTCCTGCCTGCCGTGGCCGTCGTGCTCATCACCGCTGCGGGGAACGTGATCAACGATGTCTATGACATCGATATTGACCGGATCAACCGCCCCGATCGGCCCATACCGTCAGGGGCGATCAGCCCCGGCGGCGCAAAAGCGTATGCGGTGGCGCTCTTTGCCGGGGGCATTGCTCTTGCCACCCTGACGACGACGCTCTGCCTCCTCATCGCTCTTGCAAACATGCTGATCCTGATCCTCTACGCCGCCTGGCTGAAGAGGACACCGGGCATCGGCAACGTGGCCGTCGCCTATCTGACGGCAAGCATCTTCCTCTTCGGCGGGGCCTTTGCGGGAATCGGGGGGCTCGCCCAGAACGTGTCTCTTGCGGCGATAGCGTTCCTTGCGACCCTCGCCCGGGAGATCCTGAAGGATGCGGAAGATGTGGATGGAGATGCCGCAGGGGGCGCACGCACCCTCCCAATGATCGTCGGGATCCGGCGGACGGGGCAGTTTGCGTTCATCTGCGCCTGCGGCGCCGTGGCGGCAAGTCTCTTCCCCCCCGGCGACTGGTGGGGCCCCTTCTACGCAATCGCCATAACAATCGTCGATATCATCATACTTGCCGGGGCCATCCGGGGAGTCCGATGCACGACGCCGGACTGCGTCCGGGCATCCGGGTCAACGGCAATCCTGCGGGCGGGGATGTTTGCCGCGCTCGCGGTCTTCATGGCCGCTGCGGTGGTATAGGTCGGCGGAGCCAGGGCTCTGGCGGCAAAACCACTATCGCCCTGCAATGTCTGGGAAATACTCCACTGATCACTTTATCTGGTACGGGACAGAGATAGTATCGATGAAAGTTTACCGGCACGGGGACACCTACATAGCACCGAGAGGTTCCTTCTTCGACGGAAACATTAAGATAGACGGGAACTTCATCGCCCCCCCGGAGACGCACATATGGGGCAACATTGTCGTTGCCGGCTGCCTTGAACTCGGGCCATACTCGACGGTCGGCGGTTCCATCGAGGCGGAGAAGATCATCATCGGCAACGACGCCAGGATAAAGGGGCCAATCCGTGTCCTCGATACCGCCACAATATGCGACAACGCCTGCCTCCACTCCGTTCAGGCGGGCGGAAACATCATCATACGGCCCGGTGTCAGGGTCGGCGACGTAAACAGCGCAGAGACGATCTATGTCTACGGCAAAGTCACGAGCGAGCGGTTATTCGGCAGGGCCGTGAAGGTCTACGGCACCTGACGGGTACTCGATGCCGAGCAGGGCGGCATCCCGCACCCCGACCCAATCAGCAACCGTCTCGACGCACCCATCCTTGAAGTTCACGACGCCGATGGCGGTGATCCCGATTCGGTCTGACATATCGAGCCCCTCTTTCACCTCCATGAGGCAGCCGACGCCGATGATCGCCTTCGGGCGATACTTCTTGACCATCCTCTTTATGAACGTCGAGCCCGGGACGATGAAGACACGATACCCAAGCCCCTCCAGCCACGCCGTGTTCTCCCCAACCGAACAGCGGCCGCAACGCCGGCATTTCAGGCCTTCCGGCGTCAGGTGCGCCGGGCACTCCGCAGACCGCAGACACTGGGGCAGGAAGATCGCCCGCTGTTCCACCGGCGTCCCGGAGAAGGCCTTCGTGTTCATGGTGTTCCTGAGCGTTATGAAGAACGTGACGAGATCCTTGTCGTCCAGGCCGAGGAGTTTACAGAACGCCTTCACGAGCCCCTCAAGGAGGACCATGCCGGGTATGAGGATCCGGGGGAGGTAGAACTTACCCCGGGTGATCGAGGCTGTGGCGATGATCGCAAGGGCCACCGCCGCAAGCACCATCCCGAGGATTATGAAGAACGTAATCTCCCCGATGAGGGTCATAAACCCGACCCAGACCCCGGAATCAAAGAAGGTCATTACAGACCTCCTCTCCCTATGAGCCGGAACGATTCGGCATACGGCGGTCGGAGCACCCCGATCTCGGTGATGATCGCATCGACCAGGTCGAGCGGTGTGGCGTCAAAGGCGTAGTTGAGCACGTTCACCCCGTCGGGTGCAAGCTGCCGATCCCCACAATACGCGAGTTCGGCGCGGTCCCGCTCCTCGACGACGATATCCGTCTCCGTCCGGGCAAGGTCGAACGTGGAGGTTGGCGCCGCAACGTAGAACGGCACGCCATGATAGCGGGCGGTGACGGCGTGCATGTAGGTCCCTATCTTGTTGAAGACAGCGTCTCGCGTGATCCTGTCCGCGCCGACGATGACGAGATCTATATCGCCCTTCCTCATCAGGTAGGCGGCCGACGAGTCGGGGATGAGGGTCACGTCGATCCCGTCGCGGTGAAGCTCCCAGCAGGTGAGCCTCGACCCCTGGTTCAGCGGCCGGGTCTCGCAGGCGACCACCCGCACGTTCTTGCCGGCCTCGACCGCCGAACGGATAACCCCGAGAGCCGTCCCCCAGCACCGGCAGGCGAGCGCCCCCGCGTTGCAGTGGGTGAGGACCGTGCATTCGGTCGGGAAGAGTTCTTCGCCAGATGCGCCGAGTCTCCGACAGATCAGCTCATCCTCTTCGGCGACGGCGTCTGCCTCGGCGACGGCGATGGCCTTTGCCTCGGCGACCGATGCGGCCACTCCAATCTTTCTTGCCACACGGTCGATCCCCCAGGCGAGGTTGACGGCGGTCGGGCGGGTGCTCCTGAGGAGGCCGGCTGCCAGGTCGACCTCCGCAAGGAACCGATCCAGTGCCGTCTCCGTGCTCCGGACGGCCGCGAGGGCCACCCCCATAGCGCCGGCGATGCCGAGAGCCGGGGCTCCCCGGATCTCAAGCCGCCTGATTGCCCGGGCGAGGTCTTCGACGGTTGTGCATCGCATCACCTCGTACCTGCCGGGGAGAAGGGTCTGGTCTACATATATGATGCTTCCGGTCTCCCCCTCCCACGCGATGGTGCTGGATTCGCTCTCCGGCATCGTCATCCCGCCCTGACCGCATCAAGGAATGCCCGCATCGCCGCAGCCTCGCCCATGGTGACGGAGTCCGGTATATCGCGCGGTGCGGTGGCCGTCCCCGCCACGTAGATCCCCGGTCTCGCCGTGAGCACGGGCCCGAGTTTCTGATCGGCAACCCCGAAGAACCCGGACTCATCCCGGGGTATGTCGAGCATCCGGCCGATCTCCCCTGTGCCATTTGCCGGCTCAAGGCCGACGGAGAGCACAACGATATCGGGGTGGAACTTCTCCACCTCACCGGTCTCGGTGTTCTCCGCGATCATAGCCAGATGATCGCTCTCCTCGAAGATCTCACCCGGGAACCCGCGGACGAACCGGACTCCGAGGCTCTGCGCCCGTTCAAAGTATTCTTCATAGCCCTTGCCGTATGCCCGGATGTCGTTGTAGAATATGGTGACTTCGATACCCGGGTTCTTCTCGCGGATGAGCATGGCGTTCTTCATGGCGTACATGCAGCAGACCCCCGAGCAGTAGGGGCGGCCGGCAGATATGTCGCGGGAGCCGACGCACTGGACGAAGGCTATGCTCCGGGGGGCGTTGCCGTTTGAGAGCCTCCGGAGCTTGCCGCCCGTCGGGCCGCTCGCGCAGATCATACGCTCAAACTCAAGGCTCGTTATGACATCGGGGATGGCGAGGTAACGCAGCTGCGTCTTGTTCCGGGCATCAAACGTCTGGTAGCCGGTCGCGACGACGATGCTTGCCGCAGTGATCTCAACAACCCGCTCCGCATCCTCGCGGAGGATCGCCTCCCTGCCGCAGACATCGTAGCAGAGGCCGCACTCGATGCAGTGCTCGTTGTCCTTTACGACGATATCGGGGACCGCCTGGGCATGGGGCTTGTATATCGCCTTCCGAACGCCTATACCGGCGTCGAACCGGTTGTAGACCTCGACAGGGCAGATCTGGATGCAGTCTCCGCACCCGTTGCACTCGCTCTCTATGATGTAGCGGGGATGTTTTTTGACCCGGACCCGGAAGTTCCCCACCTCGCCCTCGACCGACTCGACCTCGGAGCAGGTATGGATCGTGACGTATGGATGCCGGGCCACCTCCACCATCTTTGGAGAGAGGATGCACATGGAACAGTCGTTTGTGGGAAACGTCTTGTCGAGCTGGGCCATATGCCCGCCGATGGTCGGTTCGCGTTCGATGAGGTGGACGTGGATCCTGTGATCCGCAATGTCGAGAGCGGCCTGGATGCCGGCAACACCGGCGCCGATGACCACGACATCAGCCACGGCGATACCTCCCGGCGAGTTTGACATACTCGCGCGCGTTGCGGATGATGCCGTCCCGCTGCTCGGGCGTCGTCTCCCTGACCACCTTGCCGGGAACACCGAGGACCAGCGAGTTTGGAGGGATCTCCTTGCCCTCGGTCACCACGGTGCCGGCGCCGATGATGGAGCCCTCCCCCACTGCCGCACCGTTCAGTATGACGGCGCCCATACCGACGAGCACCCCATCATGGATGGTGCAACCGTGCAGGATGGCGCCGTGGCCGACCGAGACCTCTGACCCTATATCGACCGGAAACCCGATCGTCGTGTGGACGACAGCGTTGTCCTGTATATTTGAGCCCGCTCCCACGGCGACTGCATCCCTGTCGGCCCTGATCACGGCACCGAACCAGACGTTCACATCGTCAGCGAGCGTCACATCCCCGATGACGGTTGCATTCTCTGCGATAAAGACGCGGCTCCCCACAACTCTTCCGCTCCCCATAGTATGTCTACTGTTGGTTGCGGCGATACAAAATCCTCTCCCTTGCCGGTGAGGGGAGGGCGGCGCGGTGGAGCCCTGACCCTCCGCGCCGGATAAGCACATATTCGCGAGGATGGAGGCAGTGTCCGGATGCACTCCGCGGTGCGGTAACCGGTCGCCACGCCTCCCGCAGAGGATGTTGGCCGGGGATCGATACGTTATCCATAAACCTCCTCGCGGCAAATCCCTCCTGATGAGAGTGATGGTCGGGGGTACGTTTGACCCCCTGCATGCCGGGCACAGGAAGCTTCTCGCCCGCACCTTTGACCTCGCCGGGCCCGACGGCGAGGTGGTCATAGGGTTGACGACCGATGAGTTTGCCGGGGCAAAGATACACCCCGTCCATTCTTACCAGGAACGTCTGGCAAACGTCGCGGCCTTCATCAGGGAGCACGGTTATACGGCGGCATGGAAGGTTGAGCCGCTTGCCGATCGCTATGGCAGCGCCCTCGATGCTGACTTCGACATCCTTGTCGTCTCAGAGGAGACCTTCCCGGTCGCCGTGGAGATAAATAGCCTGCGGCGAGAGCGGGGAAAGAGGAGAGTGGATCTCCATGAGATATCATGCGTCCTCGCCGAAGACGGCCGGCGGATATCGAGCACCCGGATATGCCGGGGGGAGATCGACCGGCAGGGCCGTCTGATCAGATAATGTGATTGGCTATATCGTTCTTGATCAGCCAGTCGCAGTAGAGGCAGTGCAGCCCCTTGTCGAGCACCTCAAACGTGCTTATCACCGGCTCGTTCGTGTTCGTTATGCACCCGGGGTTCGGACATCTGACGACCCCTCTGAGGACTTTTGGTATCTCCACGCCTTTCTTTTCCACCACCTGGTAGTCGCGGATTATATTGATCTTTGCGTGCGGCGCTATAAGGGCGATCCGATCCACCTCTTCTGTGCGGAGCTCCCGGTTCTCAACCTTGACGATATCCTTCTTTCCAAGCCGCTTGCTCTCGACGTTTGTTGCTATACTCAGGCACTCCCGCGTCGATCCGGTGATCTTGAGGATCCGGAGCACGTTGAGCGCCTCGCCGGCGGTGATATGGTCGATGACGGTGCCATTCCTGATAGGGCTGACGAGCAGCCCTCCTGACGGATCCTTCCTGCTCATTTCATCACCTCATGGAGGAGCGCCATCCTGACAGGCACACCATTCTTTGCCTGCTCAAAGTAGCGCGCATACGGTGTGCGGTCAACAGCCGGATCGATCTCTCCGGCGCGCGGGAGGGGATGGAGGATCATAAGGTTATCCCGCACATCGGTAAGGACATCGGGCGTTATACGGTAACTGGACGCGACGTTGTAGTAGGATGCCGAGTCAGGAAATCGCTCGCGCTGGATCCTTGTGACATAGAGGACATCGAGGTCGCGGATCACCTCCCCGACATCTGCATGCTCGATCACCTCCATGCCGCGTTCGCGGAGTTCAAGGGTTATGCTCGCCGGCATCTCGAGCCCTCCCGGCGCGATCGTGTGAAGCGTGACCCCGTAGAGGGAGAGGGCAAGCGCGAGCGAATGTGCCGTCCTCCCGTAACGCAGATCCCCGAGGAGCCCGACATCGATACCGTCAACCGGCATCGATTGTTTGATGGTGTAGAGGTCAAGCAGCGTCTGGCTCGGGTGCTGCCCCGCGCCGTCCCCGGCGTTTATGACTGGCACCGTGGCAAACTCGCTTGCGAGCCTCGCTGCTCCCTCCTTTGGGTGGCGGAGCACGATGGCATCCGCGTAGTTGCTCATCACCCTTATAGTATCGGCCAGCGTCTCGCCCTTGACGATGGAGCTTGCCTCGACGGAATCCACGCTGATCCATCTTCCGCCAAGACGCGCCATGGCCGTCGCAAACGACATCCGTGTCCGGGTGCTCGGTTCAAAGAAGAGGAGGGCGGCAATTTTATCCTCAAGCGCCCGGGACTGGTATCCCCCGGTGTCGAACTCCCCTGCCCGGTCGAGCAGGTAATCGATATCGCTCCTCTCAAGATCGCGGATAGATATAATGTGATACATCGTGTGGATACCCTCCGGGTTTTTTCCCCGTCCGGCCGGCGCATGGGGCAAAAATCAAAAGATCCACCCTTCCCGCGCCCGGGCGCGGATAAAACCCCTCTTCTCTCCTGAATATAGGTGCGTTCCGCTTCCTCTAATAATTTTTCTGGAGCCGCGATCGCTCCCCATGGCAACCTTTCTCACCTTTGCCCCCTGACACTACTCCGGGAGGAGAATCTATGCCTGAACCAGAGGAAGAGTATGTCTCCGAGGTCTGCTGTCACTGCGGCGGTCTCGGATGCCTGTATTGTGACAAAAAAGGGACCGTGATGGTGCAAAAGCCGCCCCGGAAATGCACGCACTGCGGCGGCGATTGCTGCATTTACTGCGGCTACACCGGGTGGGAGCGCCCGCAAAAGGAGTACTAATCCCTATTTTCGTGCAATCGTGACGTAGCCGCTGTGGGCGACCCTGGTCGACGGCCGTGTCCCCCGGCCGGAGCGTGTCAGCTCGCGCTCCATGCACTCATAGCAGTGGACGTCGCGGAAGAGCGGTGTTGCGGCGTCGAGCGCGACGAACGTATGCTCAAGGAACGGCGTATAGATCGCAAGGTAGCCGCCAGGCGAGAGGAGCGAGAAGGCATGCTCCACATGTGCTGGTGTCATCGTGAGGTCCAGGTGGACGACGTCGAACGTGCCGGTCGCTTCAAGCATATCGGTCGCGATCACATCGACGTTATCGAGACGGGCGGCTCTGATGTTCTTCTCCGCAAGCCGGGCAAACTCCGGGCGCACCTCATAGGTCTTCACCTCGCGGGCGATCCCCCCGAAGTATATAGCGGCGACGCCGCTCCCCGTACCGGCATCAAGAACTATATCATCGCGGTTCATCCCCGTGTAGGCGATGACGATGCCTATATCCTTCGGGAGCATGGGGGCGCCGCTCCTTTTTGCGTGGACAAAGAAATCGGTCGCCCGGGGGCGGAGAACCGTGAACGGGGCGCCAAGGTGGGTCCTGATCTCATCGCCGGGGTTCAACCCGACGAGCGCTCCGCGGTCGATCATCCCCCGGTCGGTGGAGAACTGCCCCTCGCCCGCCGTTACGAAATACTCGCGGTCTTCACCGACGAGCAGAAGGTGTTCGCCGGCCTCGATCATTGCTGTGCGAGTTTCAGGATCGCTTCGGCTATATCGCCGCGGGTCTCGATGAGCGCCTTCCTCGCGGCCCCTTCGGCAACTCCGGCCTGGGATGCGACGAGGGCGACGTCATCGTCGGGTATATCCGGGAGTGCCTCCTCAAACCGTGCCTCCCCGCTGAGCTGGTAGGTGGTGACCCCCTGCATCGTGGTCGCGACAACCTGAGCATCGTCAAAGATGTAGTTTCCCGCGGGCGTATAGATCACCACCTTCTCGACGCCCTCGATCTCCGCCATCTCCATGCCCATCTGCTTCATCATCTGCTTCATCTTCTTTGGGTTTATCTTGCCTGGAAACATTCAGATCCCCTTCCCTGTCGTACTTTTACCGCTACACCGTAATTAAATGCCAGCATCTCCCGGCCGGAGAGAAGGGCTGCGCCCGTGGCAAGGAGGAGATCGTCTCCGGTCACCACAAGCACCTCGTCCCCTGCGCGGATGCTCTCATCGGCAGCAACGACATGTTTTGCCATAGCATTCTTCCCATCCGCGACGAACGTCGCCACATCCTCCTGCACCGCCACCCGATAGGCCGGGGGGGCGAGGGCGGCGGCAAGGCGCGCCGCCCCGGCGATACTGAGGGTCAGGCGGCCGTCCTGTGCCCGAACGGTTGCAAGTCGCTCATCCCCGAGCCGCACCTGGCGGATGCGCCCGGTCGTTGAGAACTGAAACGTGCACCCGTCGGAGAAGAGGACCTCTCCCGCCCCTGTGCCGAACTGGAAGTCAGCTATTATTCGTACCCGCCGGAGCGAACTGTCGTTTGAGTATTCGGTTGACACCATCAACAAACTCCTCCTCTGCATCGCGGGGGATGAATGCCCCGGCCGCGATCCGGTGCCCCCCGCCTGCGCCTCCCACCGCAGCCGACGCCTCGACGAGCGCTCCCTGTAGATCGATTCCCCTGGCGAGCGCCCACTCGTTCGTCCGCATGGAGACCTTGATGACATCCGGTTCATCCACCATGGCGGCGAGCACCATGATCGGCTTTCTCCAGTTCAGCTTGGAGAGCGCCATGCCCGCCCCGATACCGACGATGGTGTCGGGAAACCGGTCGCCGGTGTGGACGTACTGGAGATGGGAGAGCTCCGTCACACCGGTATCGAGTATGTACTGGAGAAGGTCGCGGATGACCGAGCGGTGGTGGGCGAGCATATACTCCGCGTCACGATAGGCGTCCCCGCGGTCCCCTCGGCATATACTGCCCCCTACACCGGGTTTGGCCCACCGGCCGCAGGCGTTTAAGAGGGTGGCATACTCAGAAGCGTTTCTGAGCGCCGTCCGCTCGGGCTCGTCGGGGAAGATGTATGTCTCGGCAAGTAGGCGATCGGTCTCCCTTCCGTGTGCTATGAGCTGCTGGGCAAGAGCGCTTATGATCTTGCGCCGGTCATCGAACGGGATCTCCTCCCAGACTAGCCAGCCGCCCTGTGGGTTCTTCAGCGTCACGTCGAGTCTCTCGAGGAACCGGAGCGCCCCGGTTGTGCTGTTCGATATACCGTCGATGTAGGGGTCATCGCAGTAGCCGAGGCAGACGTGGATGGGGCGGGTGGATATACCGTAGCAGTTCAGGTCCCGGCTCTGCACGACGATGTTCCCATATTCCACGCCGTCCTGTACGATATCGCGCGCCGGGCCGACCAGACCGCAGTTCTCGCGGGCCATCATGTCGCCGACATTCCCGATAACGGCAAGCTTGGCAAGGTCGATGTTGGCCGTATCGATGGCTCTTGCGACCATGTAGGCGATGCCCGCGGCGCTCATCCGGGTGATGCCGTGATCGAGGCAGTTCACCTGGGGGTAGGCCGTGCCGCAGGGCTGGCTGACGTGGTGATCGATGATCAGAACCTTATCTGCATCAAGACCATGCTCCGTAAGGAGCGCCTGCTGGCCGGCCCCAAGATCGGTGAAGATCTTCAGGGAATCATCCTTCGGGACATGGCGCATAGCCATCGGTTCGAGCTGGCGGACAAAGACGGATGTGACGGGTATCCCCTCGCGGGCGAGCGCCTGGGCAAGGATCGCCTCCGTGCTTATGCCATCGGCGTCGATATGGGATATGATCGTCACCGATTCAGCTTCGACGATCCGATCCGCCGCCCTCCGCGCATCACCTTCAAGGCCCATCTCCATAGTAGTGCGCCGTGGATACCGATAAACCATGGTGCCTCAAAAAGTATCTAAGAGAGGAATTCCATAGCACCCATCAGGCAAACCCTCCGGGAGGGCAATATATGGGAAGAAACGGTATGCGAGAGTTTCTGGAGACCGGCATGATCGATGCGCGTCGGATGCGGGCTATCGAGGAGAACGCCGTTGCGCTCGGCCAGCCGGCTCTTCTCATGATGGAGAGCGCCGGCCGGGCGGTCGCGGAGACTGTCCTCTCCTATAACCCCGACCATATCCTCATCCTCTGCGGCCAGGGAAACAACGGTGGCGACGGTATGGTTGCAGCCCGCTACCTCCAGCATATCGGCGCGGTCGGTCTCATCCACACGGACTCCGGCTCGATGACCCCCTCGACCGCAGCCCAGGCATCCCTCCTCCGCCACTGCTCCGTCACCCTCCATCCGGTCAGGTGTGCGGCTGACGTCGAGCCTCTCGGCCACCTCTTTGATGAGGCCGATCTCATCGTCGACGCGATGCTCGGGACCGGAGCGTCGGGCGCCGTGCGCGAACCGCTTGCAACCCTCGTCGCCCGGACAAACGCAAGCACCGTCCCGATCATCGCCGTCGATATACCCACTCCGGGCATCCGGGCGAACCGGATCGTATCGTTCCATCGGCCCAAGGTCGAGGGCGCGGATGTCGTGGATATAGGCATACCTCTCGAAGCGGAGATATTCACCGGCCCCGGCGATCTCCTGCTCATCCCGGCGCGCTCACCCGGTGCCCACAAGGGCGCCGGCGGCAAAGTCCTCGTCGTCGGGGGCGGGCCTTACCAGGGAGCACCCTACATAGCGGCCCTGGGGGCGCTACGTGCCGGTGCCGACATCGTGAGGGTCGCCTCCCCTGCCTGCATACCCATGCCCGACCTGATATACGAGCCCCTGGAGGGGAGGGTGATCACTGAGGAGCACCTTGCGGCTATCCTCCCCCTTGTCGCTCGGGCCGACGCCGTCGTCTGCGGCATGGGCCTTGGGCGAGAAAGCCACGATGTCGTGCTTGCCATAGCCGGGGCGGCAGAGCGGGCTGTCTTTGATGCTGATGCCCTCGCCCTTCCCCTGCCGGCAGCAGAGGAGACGATATACACGCCGCACGCGGGCGAGTTCGCCCGGATGACCGGGGGGGAACCCCCGACCGACCTCATCGCTCGAGCTCGATCCGTGAAGGCGGCCTCAACGGCGGGGACCATCCTCCTCAAAGGCCCTGTCGACATCATATCTGACGGGGCGCGGGTACGGTTCAACCGAACCGGGACACCGGCCATGACCGTCGGGGGAACGGGCGACCTGCTTGCCGGTGTTGCGGGAGCACTTCTCTGCCACCTCCCGGCATTCGAGGCGGCCTCCATCGCCGCCTACGTATGTGGGAGGGCCGGCATGCGGGCAGCCAGAGGGCGAAGGAGCGGTATGCTTGCAACCGATATGCCCGGCTACATACCGGAAGAACTCTTCGGCCCAGGGGCACCGGAGTAGCCTCCTCCCCGATACACCCTCTTTTATCCCTCAAAAGAGAGACGATCTCCTGCGATACCCATGAACGAACACGGCGAGACTCCGATCTTCACCCACATAGAGAACGACCGCGCGCAGATGGTGGACATAACGGCGAAGACCGAGGTCACCCGGATAGCGGTTGCCAGCGGCAGAATATACCTTCGGGACGAGACGCTCCGGGCCATACGAGAAGGAACCGCGGTCAAAGGCAACGTGCTCGCGACCGCACGGGTGGCGGCCACCCTCGCTGTGAAGGATACGCCGCGCATCATCCCCATGTGCCACCCCATACCGCTTGGGGGGATCACCATCGACTTTGCGGAAGGTGACGGCTACATCGAGGCGACCGCCCGCGTGAAGTCATACGGGAGGACGGGCGTCGAGATGGAGGCCCTCACCGGCGCCTCGGTCGCCCTCCTCACCGTCTGGGATATGGTCAAGTCGGCGGAGAAGGATGAAAACGGGCAGTACCCGGTCACCCGGATCGATGCCATCCGCGTCGTGGAGAAGCGCAAAGGGATATAGACCTCCCCCAGGCACGCTGTCCCGGCAGAAAGGAATTCTTTATTAGCGCTCCCGCCAACCTGTTAGGAACCACGGGATACGTCCCGGAAAGGAATGTGGCGGAAACGCTGAACCTGAGGTGATTTGAGAATGGCAAAATCGATGTATGCCTACGTTCGCGAGGCATGGAAACGGCCGGACAGGTCGGAAGTGAAAGGCCTCCTCTGGGAGCGCCTCCAGCAGTGGCGCCGCGAGGGGAGCGTCGTGCGCGTGGAGCGCCCGACCCGGATCGATCGGGCCCGCTCGCTTGGGTACAAGGCCAAACAGGGTATCATCGTCGTGAGGGTCAAGATCCGCCGCGGCGGCCGGAGGAAGCCCCGGTACATCCGCGGGCGCAGGACCGCACGCATGGGCATGCGCCGGATGACCCCGGCAAAGAGCCTGCAGCGGATGGCCGAGGAGCGTGCTTCCCGCAGATACCCGAACATGGAGGCCTTAAACTCCTACTGGGTCGGAGAAGATGGACGGTCTAAATGGTTTGAGGTCATACTCGTCGATGGTCACCACCCGTCGATCCGGAGTGACCGCAACCTCGCGTGGCTGGCCGACCCGGTTCACCGGGGCCGGGCGGAGCGCGGCAAGACATCTGCAGGCATGAAGGGCCGCGGCATGCAGACGCGCGGGCGCGGGACCGAGAAGACCCGCCCGAGCATCCGCTCTCACGCAAACCGCGGCAAATAAATAACTTTTTTTTACATACGGCCTATCGACGATGAAGATCACGGATGCATGCCTGCGTCCCTATCCCGCCGGCGACTCAACGCTTGCGCGGATGGCGGCTGAGGCGGCGGAACTCGGATTTGACAGCATTGTCGCCGTCGGTGAGGGTAACCTTCCAGTCAGGGGGGTGAGGGTCCTTTACGGCGCCGTGATCGGTGCCGCATCCCATAAGGAGGTCATCAGGCAGGTCCGCGAACCTGTCACCCGACGTGCAGACGTGGTCTTTGTCAACGCAGGAGATATATCCTTCAACCGTGCCGTCATCTCGATCAGAGAGGTACAGGTGCTCCGAAACATCCACACCACGCGGAAGAATGCCTTCGACCATGTCGCCGCACGGTCGGCGGCGGAGCGCGGCGTGGCGGTGGATATATCGATGGCCCCCCTCATCCAGCACCGGGGGGCAAAGCGCCAGAGAGCGCTGCAGCGCTACGAAGATATACTCCTGCTGCACCGGCGCTACGGTTTCCCTCTGACGATATCCTCAGGCGCATGCTCGATACTCGATCAGCGGTCGGTTCGTGATATCCGGGGCCTCTGCGCGCTCTTTGGGATGACAGAGGAGGAAGTGAGCGAGGCCCTCGCGTCCGTTGGCCGAATCATCGAGCCAGAGCAGCCCGTGCGGGTGGTCGGGTGAAACCGAGACCTCCGGCCATGCGGACAAAGCGGCGCTACATCCTCGTGCGAATTCTCCCATACGGGATTACCGTGGACCCTAAAGAGGTCTACCTCTCGGTCATCGAGGCTGCGACATCGCTCTACGGCGATGCGGCCGTCGGTCTCGCACAGCCGGCGGTGGTCTTCTGCGACGACGGATATGCCGTTATCCGGTGCCGGCGGGGAACGGAGAAGGAGATCGCCACCGTCCTTGCGACGGTCATCGCATTCGGTGATCGTCGGGCCGCACTCCGGACGGTCGCGGTCTCCGGGACCATCCGTGCGCTCAGGCGCCGGATAAAGCCGATCTGTCCTCTCTCTGAGGCGGAGGAGGCAAAGATCGGGGATAACTGCTTTACGGTGTACCGCTATCCCCGTCAAAAGGTTGATTTGGTTGAAAAAAGTATTAAGCATCAGAAGCCATTGTTTTTCACCGAAGCCGATTTGGAGGAACGATAATGCAACCACAATATCAGATGGGATATGACCGGGCGATCACGGTATTCAGCCCGGATGGAAGGCTCTACCAGGTTGAGTACGCCAGAGAAGCGGTGAAACGGGGAACGACGGCCGTCGGCATCAAGTGCCGCGAAGGTGTCGTTCTGATCGTGGACAAAAGGGTGACGTCACGTCTCCTTGAGTCCGCATCGGTCGAGAAGATCTTCAAGATCGACACGCACATCGGCGTGGCATCCTCCGGCCTCGTCGGCGATGCGCGGGCTCTCGTGGATAGAGCACGGGTCGAGTCCCAGATCAACAGGGTCTCCTACAACGAGCCGATCAACGTCGAGATCCTGGCCAAAAAGCTCTGCGACCACATGCAGACCTACACCCAGTTCGGCGGCGCACGCCCCTACGGGACCGCCCTCCTGATAGCCGGTGTCAGCGATGGGGAAGCCCGGCTGTTTGAGACCGATCCGAGCGGCACGTTGCTTGAGTACAAGGCGACCGGTATCGGAACGGGCCAGCCGGCAGTCAGGAAGATCTTCGAGGATGAGTACCAGGAGGATGCGGATTTCGCTGCTGCCATCAAGCTCGGCATCAAGGCCCTGCATGCCGCAACAGAGGGCAAGCTGGACGTGAGCGCCATCGAGATCGCCATTGTCCCCATAGCGACCCGGGAGTTCCGGAAGCTCGAGAAAGACGAAGTAAAGACGTACGTCGACCAGTTTGAAGAGTGAGCGGCACCTTCTATGATACCTCTCGACCAGGCAGTTGTAGCGCGGCTTGAGAGCCACGGTGAACGGTTTGAGGTGCTTGTCGACCCCGATCAGGCGATGCGCATCCGACAGGGGGAGACGGTCGCCATCGAGGATGTCGTTGCAGCCATCCACATATTCTCAAACGCCGCCCACGCCGAGCGGGCATCCGACGAGGACCTCCTGAAGGCCTTCAAGACGACCGAGTTCGAGCCGGCGGCACTCCGGATCATACAGAAAGGTGAGATCCACCTCACATCGGAGCAGCGCCGCCACCTCATCGCCGAGAAACGAAACCGGATCATAGCGTTCATAGCGAGGAATGCGGTCAACCCTCAGACCGGTTTCCCCCACCCTCCTCAGCGCATAGAGCTTGCCATGGAAGAGGCAAGGGTGAACGTCGACCCCTTCAAGTCCGTCGAAGAGCAGGTTAAAGAGGTGGTCAAAGCGCTCCGGCCCCTCCTCCCCATACGGTTCGAGGAGATCCGCATCGCCGTGAAGATCCCGGCGGACTATGCTGCGCGGGCCTACGGCGAGGTCCAGAGCGCGGTGACGCTTGAGCAGAATGAGTGGCAGAAGGATGGCTCCTGGATCGCTGTCGTCAGGATCCCGGCAGGTGCCCAGGAAGAGTTCTATGACCTGGTCAACAAGATATCCCGGGGGAATGCGGAGACCCGGATCATCGGGCGCAGGTCGTGAGTAACTATATTAATCGACAGCACAAAAATTAGAGGACATATAAGAGGTACGCGAAATGGCAAGGCGCAAACAGAGTGCCAAAGGCAGGGTAGTCGGTAGTTCAGGGCGGTTTGGGCCGCGGTATGGCCGGTTTATACGGAAGAGGATAAACCAGATCGAGCAGGTCTCCCGTGTGAACCACGCGTGCCCCCGTTGCGACCAGGTGGCGGTTCGGCGTGAAGGTACCGGGATCTGGGCGTGCCGCAAGTGCGGATTTAAGTTTGCAGGCGGAAGCTACGTCCCCGAGACGCCGGTGATGCGCGTTGCTCTCCGGAGCATCGAGCGCTCTCTGCAGAAGGAGGGCTAACCAGTCGTGGTTGCCTATAAGTGTGCTCGCTGCAAGCAGAAGGTGGAGATCGACGTCAATATACGCTGTCCTTACTGTGGACACCGTATCCTCTTCAAAGAGCGCGGGGCCGGCATAAAAGATCTGAAGGCCCGATGACGATCGTCACAACGTCGCGCAAACCGCTCCCCGAGATGCGCTCCCTCTCCAGGGATCTGGCGTTCGCGATCGGTGCCGGGTATATCACCCGTGGCAAGGCGGGCATGGGTGACCTCTTCTCCCGTGACGGTTCGGTCGTGATTATCTCAAAATCAGGTCCCTTTTTTTTC
Organism: uncultured Methanoculleus sp.; assembly: GCA_964413225.1. Classification (GTDB taxonomy): domain Archaea; phylum Halobacteriota; class Methanomicrobia; order Methanomicrobiales; family Methanoculleaceae; genus Methanoculleus. The sequence continues at coordinate 20,237 of CAYPRO010000009.1, forward strand.
ATCCAGACCTTTGTAAACGGCGAGATGGTAACAGAGATCGCCGTCCGGTCGTTTGCCGTTGAAGAACGAGTCGGGGAGCTTGCCCGCGGGCTCTTCATATCTGACCGCCCCATATACGAGGCGCTTAAGGGTCAACTCGATGTTGCGTTTGCCGGTGAGGCCCTCCCCCGACACCGGATCGTCTTTGACGGGACGCAGCGGAGACGCTACACCCTGGTGGTTGCCCCGTGATGCATACGGCAGTATTCCGGTTCACGACCGGCGATGTGCGTGCCCTCTTCCTCTCCGTCTGTCAGGAGGCGGACGACGTGGGAGGACGGTCATCCGCCAGCGTACACCTCGCGGGCGACGATACGCTCCTCCTTGAGGTGAATGCCGCCGATATACCGGCGCTCCGTGCGGCCCTCAACACATGGCTGCGGCTGATCAATATAGCAATCGAGATGCACGAGATCGTCGTCCCGTAGCAGGGCGGTAACGCTCCCTCTTTCGAACCCTCACCTTTTATGGTTCTGCGCCCTATCATGTAGAGAGTGGATGGAGGACCTATGCGGCCCCCTGCTCCCCGAGATCTTATTTCCGTCACATTCCAGGAGGATTGGTACATATGGAGAATATTCCACCGAAAGTCCAGAACCAGCTGGCCATGCTCCAGCAGATGCAGCAGCAGCTGCAGACCGTGGTCTCACAGAAAGCGCAGTATGAACTGACGATCCGCGAAGCCAGGCGGGCGATCGAGGATCTCAGCGATGTCCCCGAGGATGCGGCGGTCTTCATGAACGTCGGCAGCGTCATGATGCAGAAGAGCAGAGAACGGGTGCTTGCTTCCTTAAACGAGCGGGTCGAGACGCTCGAGCTCCGGGTCAAGTCGCTTGAGAAGCAGGAGAAGGCCCTGCAGGGCCGGTTCGAGCAGCTCTCTTCACAGGTCAGAGGGGCGCTGGAAGGCAAACAGCAGCCTCCCGGCGCTTCCTGAACCCGACATATATACGTGGAAGGGTGAGGTGCTCACTCTTCCCTTGTTCTTTCGTTCTTCTGCGTCCGGCAGACGAGGTTGATCGCGTTGACCACCGCTTCGACCGATGCGAGGATGATATCGTCGCTTGAGGCGCTGGCATCGAATACCCGGCCCCGTTCGTCCTCGACGGTGATGGTTACATGCCCGAGGGCATCGGTGCCTCCGGATATGGCCTCGATGTTGAACTCTTTTAAGTGAACAGGGGCGGGTATGATACCGAGGATCGCCCGGACGGCCGCATCCACCGGCCCGTTGCCGATGCTTGAGAAGGCGTGTTCGACTCCATCGACGGTCGCCCTGACGCTTGCTGTCGGTATGACGTGGTTGCCGGTCATGATAGCGACGTCACAGAGTTTCAGGGTCTTTTCGTTAGGCGCAACCAGTATGACGCTATCTGCAATCTCGTAGAGGTCTGCGTCTGTCACCCGTTTGCCCCTGCTGGCAATCGCTTTCACGCGCAGGACGATCTCGTCGAGCTGCGTATCGTCTGGTTCCATATGTACCTCGGCAAGCATCTGCCTGACCGCATGCCTTCCGGCGTGTTTGCCGAGCTTCAGCCTGCGGCGGTGGCCGACCATCTCCGGCGTCATGATCCCGGGCTCGAATGTATCCGACCGCGTTATAACGCCGTGAGAGTGGATACCGCTCTCGTGGGCGAAGGCGTTCTCGCCGACGACCGGCTGTATTGCGGGGATGCTCATGCCGGCGTAACGCGAGACGAGTCTTGCGGTCTCGACGAGGCTTGCCGTCCTGATGCCCGTCTCGACCCCGTATATGGATGAGAGGATCATCACCGTCTGAGCGAGATCGGCGTTCCCCGCCCGTTCGCCGAGGCCGTTAACTGTCACCTGAACCTCTGAAGCGCCGCCCTCGACCGCAGCGATGGTGTTTGCCACCGCTAGCCCGAAGTCGTTGTGGCAGTGGACGTCTATCGGGCAGTTAACCTCCCGGTCGATACGGGTGATGAGGTGCTTCATGGCCGTCGGGGTGATCACGCCGACGGTGTCGGGGACGTTTATGATCGTTGCCCCGGCATCCACCGCGATGCGGTAGACCTCCATAAGGTAATCCCAGTCGGTCCTCGTCGCATCCATGGCAGAGAACATGCACAGGTCGACGTGGTCGCGGACGTAGGCGACGATATCGCCGGTGGCCGCAAGGACCTGTTCGCGGGTTTTTTTGATGGTGTACTCGCGCTGGACGTCGGATGTCGGTATGAATACGTGGACCATATCGACATCGCAGTCGATGCAGGCATCCACATCGGCAGGGATCGATCGCGCAAGGCCGCATACCTTTGCAGAGAGGCCGAGGCCTCTTATGGCCCTGACGATATCGTACTCGGATGCGGAGGACGCGGGAAAGCCCGCCTCGATGGTATGGACTCCTATGTTCGAGAGCTGTTCTGCAATACCGAGCTTCTCTTCACGCGTGAATGAGATGCCCGGCGTTTGTTCACCGTCGCGCAGTGTTGTGTCGAAAACAGTGATGTTCTTTTTCGCACGGCTATCGGTGAAGAAGACAGTACGCTTCAGCGTTCCTGGGTGCTTCGGCGTTTGTAGGGTTCATATGTATTCATTATCAGAGGTTGTATATATACTCCGAGCTCCGGGGCGTGCGGTCTTTCCAGATTTCGACGAAATATTTAATAATAACCGCCAACAACATTGTTAGAGCAGAAACCCGCCTTAACTCAGACTGGTAGAGTGCGCGGCTGTAGTATGGTCTTCGCTCTCGGGCGAACTGCGCGGCTACCGCGATGTCCCCGGTTCGAATCCGGGAGGCGGGATCTCCAACCAAGAGTGCCCAGGTAGTGTAGTGGCCTATCATGACGGCCTGTCACGCCGTCGACACGGATTCGAATTCCGTCCTGGGCGTCATTTTCTCCCATTTTCCAGAGGTCGAGCAGAGCGTATCTTTCACCTGCCGGATGAAAACCGCTCCCTGGTGCCTGAAATAGACCGGGGGCTATCGTGAGTTGCCGGATAACCGCTAACTGCATCTTTTCTGTATCCAGCGTGACGGAATACCGTTAAATACTCGAACCTATTTTTATCTCAAAGATAAAATATATATACCGGGGTGCTGTATCCGGTGCCATGCACGTTCTTGTAAAATGGATTGAGGGCGATCCCGTATTCGAGACACTGGGCACTCTCATCATCGGGATTGGTATTCTCCTTCTTGCAGGCCTGGCAGTATATACCTGGGGATACCTGATCTGACGGCATATCGCGGCCGCCAGGATATGGTGCTGCGTGAAGGCTCCCAATGGCTGGGGAACCCTCATGCGCGATATCCCTTGTGTGGTCTGTGCCGGGCGTCGGCCGGATGCTTCCTATCCGGAAGCATCCCCACCACCATTGCATGATCAACCCTTATCCCATCTCCGCCTCAACATTGATGCATTACGACCCGTGGATGTGACCTGATATGACCCACGCTATGCTGCCAGAGAGAGACGACGATCTGCAACCCCTCATCTCCCGGCTCTTTGACCCCGATAAGGCCGTGCGGGCAGAGGCCATGCAGAGGCTTGCAGTGATTGGACAACCCGCCGTGCCGGCCTGCGTCGCCCTGCTGAAGGATATCGACTGGAGGGTGCGTTACCGCGCGGCGGAGGCCCTTGGCCTGATAGGCGATGGCGAGGCGTATATGCCCCTTGTTGCCGTGCTCGCCGATGAAAAAGACCACGTCCGCTACATGGCGGCAAAAGGGCTCGGCCTGCTCGGCGATTCCCGTGCGGTTGCGCATCTGGGGGCCATGCAGCGCGATGAGAACGAGTTCGTGCGGCGGATCACCGCCCGTTCCCTCGGCGTGCTCGGCGGCGCGGAGGCGATCACCCTGCTCCGCGCGGCGCTCGATGATGAGACCGACGAAGGCGTTCGTGCGACAATCCGTGCGGCCCTCCGCGATGTGGGAGCAGAAGGCACCTGAGCCTCACATTTTCGCGACGATCACCGTTATGTTATCGGTGCTTCCCGCATCCTTCGCGGCATCGATCAGCCTCCGGCATGCCGTATCGGGATCATATGCGAGGGCGATATCCCGGATCGTATCCTCCGGGATAACATCGTGAAGCCCATCCGTGCTGAGCAGCAGGACCGCCCCGGCAACCTCCGCGACATCAAGGTCAACCTGCACCGTACCCGAGAGGCCGAGCGCCTGCGCCAGGACATTCTTTCGCGGATGATGCATCGCCTCGGCAGGGGAGAGGAGACCTGCGTCAACCAGACCCTGGACGTAACTCTGGTCGCGCGTATGCCAGACGTACGACGGCGTGACGACGTATGTCCTGCTGTCGCCCACGGTGCCGATAGAGCACCTGCCCTGCGGGTTGACGATCGCGGCCGATAGCGTCGTCCCGGCGTTCAGGTGTTTCTCCTGATTATATGCATATATTGCAGCGTTCGCATGCCAGAATGCCAGTTTCAGCACTTCTGCGGGCTCGGATCCTTCCAAAAGGCATTCTTCTGCGGTCTCCTCAAGGATACTGATCGCCATCTGGCTTGCAACCTCCCCGCGGGCATGCCCCCCGAGCCCATCTGCGACCGCGAAGAGATCGTACCCGGCTATCCGGCCAGAAAAGCATGCATCTTCGTTCTGCTCTCGCCCGCCGATATCGCTTGCCGCCGCATACCGGAGCCCGGATTCTCTCCTCACCTCTCCTGCACCAGCACCTTCTCTGACGCCCGGGCGCATATTCTTTTGGTGGCGATGCTCTCCGCCTCTCATGAAAACCCGCGGTATAGCCCGTTCTCCCTTGCGCATTGAGTGGCATACGCGTACTCCCGCGCCGTTATAGGGCGCTCTAGCGCCGCAAGCACAGGGTTCCTTCCCCCTTCGGCCGCCCTCCATGCCGGGTGGTACTGGACCATGATGTTCACGTAGGAGTTCCGCGAGATCTCATCAGCGATGAACTTCATCACGATCTCGCTGTTTGCAAGGTTTTCCGGGAGTACAAGGTGACGGATGATCATACCCCGCACCGCAATGCCATCCGGATCGACGACCAGATCCCCTACCTGCCGGTGCATCTCAACGAGTGCGGCACGCATATGACCGGTGTAGCCGGGGGCATGGGAGAGCTCCTGCGCCGTATCGTCGCGCCCGTACTTCGCGTCCGGCATGTATATGTCGATGACACCATCGAGGAGGCGCAGGGTCTCAATGGAGTCGTAACCCCCACTGTTGTAGACCAGCGGGAGGGAGAGGCCCAGGGGTGCGGCGATGGCGACCGCGCGGAGGATCTGGGGGACGACGTGGGAAGGGGAGACGAAGTTTATGTTGTGGCAGCGGCGCTCCTGCAGGCGAAGCATGATCGCGGCGAGGTCTTCGCATGATACCGCCGTGCCGATGTTGCACTGGCTGATCTCAAAATTCTGGCAGAACTCGCAGCGCATGTTGCAGCCCGAGAAGAATATCGTCCCCGACCCGCGCCTCCCGACGAGCGGTGGTTCTTCGCCAAAATGCAGGCTGTAACTTGAGACCACAGGTAAAAGGCCGATCCGGCAGAACCCCGATTCACCTTCGATACGGTTCACGCGGCACTCCTGGGGGCAGATGATGCAGTCGCGTAGCACCTCGTGCGCCCGGCGTGCCCGCTCCTCCAGTTCTCCGCTCCCGGATAGGTGCAGGTATCCGGGCTGTTGTGATCGTTGTGCTTCAGCCATGTTCCTCTCCTGGGCATGAGACAGAAGAAAGCTTACCACACCGCCTGCAGGCCGCGCCCCTCGGCGGGCGATATGGCAGCGGAAGGGTGCTTGACGGCCGTCTTACGCTTTCTCTGCAGGATCCCCCGGATACAGCATAAAACAGCGGCATCATGATCCGCCTCGAATACTATTTCCCATTTTCCCCGCCGGGAAAAGAGTAATTTTGACAACGCTTAAATTCTGTGTAACAGACACCTCATTACCACATGCCCGGCGGATATACCCGTGCGCGCAGCCGCAGACTGAGAATTCCCTCCGGCGGATTGATCGCCCTACCCGCCATCATCGGCACAGTCCTCATCCGGGGTGCAGAAGCCTCTTCATCGACCGGGGTGCCGGACGCGCCTGACCCCCTTCAGGTCACCCGGGATTGCCTGGGTACGGGTCACGTGGTCATCGATCGCCCCGAGCTCCTCACCGTAGCGGATGGAAGCTCCCCTGAAGGGATCGGGCGGGAGCGCACCGGCGCTGCCGGATGGAGCAAGGCTCTCAGCGTGGATGATGGATTCGATCGGCAGACGTATGGGCGGTATCGGAACCTGGCCCGGCGGCACGGGGTGCCGTATTAGAGGCCGGCAATCGGGTGCCGCAAAGAGGGCACCGAGATCCCTTCCGGGGCGCTTGAAGATTTTTTCAGATGACCGCGGCCTCTCGCATACCCATGCTGCGCTCCTGATGGTCGCCATAACGGTCATCCTCGCCATCCTCCTCCTCCTGATGCTGCTGGCGATGATCCCCTCGTGGTCGTGGTCAGAGCCCGAGCTGCCGCCGGTTGTCATAACCGAAATCGTCCACACAAGCGGGGTTACAGGAAAACTGACGTATGCGGGCAGGGTCTACCTCCTCAACAACGGGAGCACGATCTATGAGAACGATTGCCTGAAAGCGGTCTTTTATCGGGACGGCTGGAAGTTCTGCACCGTCAAGACCTTAAATGGCCATCTCCTCATACCTTCGCACCATTACGGGGTTCGCTACATCAAAGGTGAGGGTTGCCGCTCTCCGTACTGGAACCCTGGTGAGGTGATGGAGATCGACCTTGCCGATAGGAACATAGTTCCGGGAGTGATGATCACCGTGGAGATCATCGATAAACAGACCAACAAGATGATATCGAAGCATACCGTCAAGGCATGACTGCAAACGCACCTATTTGTACCGGGACGCTTCAAGAGATCGATATGTTCAGATCTGTACTCGTAGCGCTCGATGGATCGGATATCAGCCGCCGTGCGCTCGCAGAAGCCCTGGACGTCGCCCGGGTGATGCAGGCTTCCGTGCATGCCGTGCATGTCGTCCAGACGGGAGCATACCCCATACTGACATCCGGCGAGCTCGAACCCCCCGATATAGCGCGGCAGGCGCTCCTGGATTCCCTCGAACGGGAGGGGGAGAGGATTCTTGCCGATGCAGAGCAGAGTGCTGCCGGTGCCGGCCTCCGTATAACCACCCATAAGCACAACGGCCACCCGGGAGCCGTCATAACCGCTCTGGCGCAGGAGCTCGGTGCCGATCTGACCGTCGTCGGTTCACACGGCAGGGGCCGGCTGGACCGCTTCTTCCTCGGGAGCGTCAGTTCTTACGTCGTCGACCACGCGGTATCGACGGTCATGGTCGTCAGGGGCTGACGGCACCGCCGCACAGGGCCGACCTGACGACGCCGCGGGCGATGAGCCGCGCCACCCGGATGGGCTCGGGCACCCGCCCCTCGTGCGTGAAGTCGTTGCAGAGCCTTGTTGCATCATCGACGGAGAGACCGCAGGGGCGGATGAAGAGCGTATACCCGGTATGGAGCGAGACGGGCGTCCGGTCGCCGAGCCGCCGGTATGCCGCGAGCCTGCCGGGGTCGTCGGGGAAGTGGCGGCGGATATCATCTGCGAGCCCCTCCGACTCCTCGTATGTGGCGACGATGACGGGAAGACCGGTTGCCTCCCGCACTGCCGCGGGATCGATTATGTTGTACCAGGCGATGACGCATCCGCTGATCATTAGGAGGTTGATATCACGGCGTACGAGGTTGGCAACAAGCCGGATGACCGCATCGGTCGCATCTGATCCTCCAACGGTCACCCGTTCAAAGGCCGCCCCGTCAATCAAGAGGTCCTTTCGCATCACGACGCCGGCCAGGGTGGACTGCTCCCTTCCTGAGTAACTCTCAGCGATACCGAGAGCGCGGAGCCCCGGTTTGGCTGTGTGCATGCGAAGTCCTTATGTTGCTCAATCGGATATAGTACACGATGAACATCGAGCGAGATGAGGTCTGTATCTTTATTCCCACGCTGAATGAGGCCCCGACGATTGCCGGGCTGGTCGGGGAGTTCAGGGAGCGAGGATACGAGCACATCCTCATCATGGATGGGAACAGCACCGACGGAACGCCCGATATCGCCCGATCTGCCGGAGCGGTCGTCCGGACCCAGACGGGCAGGGGGAAGGGCAACGCCATCATCGAGGCGGTGGGGATCATCGATAAGCCCTACATCCTCATGCTCGACGGCGACGGCACCTACGCACCGGACGATGCGGAGCGGATGCTCGACCCGCTCGGCCTCGGATTCGATCATGTCATCGGTGACCGGCTTGGCGAGCCCGGTGGAGGTGCGTTCACCCCTCTCAATCTCCTCGGAAACCAGATCCTCAACCTCATGTTCAGGATAGCGCACGGTCGGGATCTCCGCGATATCCTCTCCGGCTACCGGGCCTTTACCCTCCCCTCGATCCGGCAGATGACCCTCAAAGAGGCGGGGTTTGAGATCGAGACGGAGATGGCGGTCGAGGCGGTGAGGCACGGGCAGCGGATAGCGGTCGTCCCGGTCCAATACCTTGCACGGCCCGGCACCGCCACCAAGTTAAACCCCCTTCAGGACGGCGCAAGGATCTTCTCGACCATATACCGGCTCGCAAAGATGAACAACCCCATATTCTACTTCGGGATCATCGGCCTCTTCATATCGCTTACCGGGGGTGCCATAGGCGTCTATGTCGTCCTTGAATGGCTCAAGAACATCGAGCACCTGCCGCTCACCATCCTCACGGTTCTCCTGATCACCATAGGGTTCCAGATCTTCATGTTCGGGGTCATAAGCGATATGCTTCTTGGGTTCCACCGCGAGGTTGTCCGCCAGATCGAGCAGTTGCAGGATGCATCAAAGCCGCCCCGATAAAAAGAGGATCCGGCACGCGTACTCGGCAACCGACGTGTATATGTAGGCCTCGTCGAGCGTCTTGCCGGCGGCAAACGTCCCATGCCCCCTGACGATGGCGATGTGGCCACCGCGGAGCGCCTCCGCGACATTCCGTGCGATCTCATCGGTGCCGGGACCCCCGGTGACGACCGGGATTGCCGGGCAGAGCATCCCCCCCTCGCTATCGGCGGGCTGTATGATATCGGTGTTGAGCGATGCGGCGACTGCGTGGACAGGGTGGGCGTGGACGATCGCGTGGTGCGGCGTCTCATGGTAGACCGCCCGATGGACACGGTACTCGCTTGAGGCCTCGCGTGGGGCGTCGCCGATCTCCGGCACGTAGACCGGCGCCTCCCGGGCGTCAAGGTAAGCGCCTGTCCGGGTTATGTACAACCCCCCTTCGGTGCGCACGCTCATGTTTCCAAAATTCGCTCCGACCAGCCCCTCAAGGAATAGGCGCTTACCTATCCGTTCAAATTCATGATCAAGCATCATCTGCAAAGGATACTTTGGCGCGCCGGGAGATATCTGCATGTCCCTCCCGGGGTTGGCGCCGGGTTTTCCCGGATGAGCCCCTGCCCGAAGCACGCGAAGGGATGCCGTTGTTCTGCCCGGCGCGGAGGGGGGATGCCGCTTCACTCATCCATCCCCGGGCTATAAGAGGGGATCCCGCACTCTTCTGCGCGGAAGCCAAAAAAGAACGTGATCTTATATGAACCTTATGCCGACGTCTTTCATCCTGTTGAAGCGGGCTATGTTGAGGAGGAGGGGCGTGACGCTCTCGACGATTGCTGCGGCCGCGAGTGGGCCGGCATCGTAGGCGCGGAGGCTTGAGACACCGTCGACGAGATCCATCACGGCCCTCTTTGCACCGTCATCATTGCAGCAGACGGCGACGGAGTAGTCCAGTTCCTCGTCGAGCATCTGCCACCGGTTTGCGGCGATGTTGTTGAACGCGGCACAGACGATGGCGCTTTCGGGGAGCATCCCCTTGATCATCATCGCCGCCGAACCCTCCGGCGGAGGAGCGTAGTAGAAGTAGGTCGTCCGCTCGATCGGGTTGACGGGGCTGATGACGATCTTATCCTCAAACCCCGTCAGGACCTTTAAGGTGGGGGCTACGTGCTTGAACGGTATAGCGAGGACGACGATATCTGCCTCGTCGACCGCACGCTGGTTGCTTGTGCCGGCAAGGCTGCACGCGAGGCCATGCTCCCGCAGTGCCTCCCGGCAGGTATCGCAGGTTGCAATTGCCTTTGTCTCCTCGCGCGACCCCACGATCACATCGTACTTCGAGGAGAGACGGAGCGCCATACCTTCCCCGATATCGCCGGTTCCACCGACGATGCCGATCTTCACTGCCCCACCAGCGGTTTTAAGATGTTCTCAAGGGTTTTTAAGTCCTGAACCCCCACCAGTTTCCGGATGAGAGCCCCATCTCTCTCTATGATAAGGGTGGGTACGAACTGGATGTCGTATTTCGCGGCATACTGCCGTGTCTGCTCGGAGTCGACGCCGACATCTATCTTCCTGATGTCAACCTTATCGCCCATCTTCTTCTTGAGCTCATCGATGATCGGTGTCTGCTGGTGGCACGGACCGCACCACTCGGCAAAAAAGTCCATTAGAACTGGTTTTCCCATAAGACTCTACCCCATTCACACATTGTGTGTGAACGGGGCAATAAAGGTTTTTATCCTTCAGTCAACAGAGCGTTTTGTGTGCAGGATTCAGGCAAAAGGAGGCACGAGAGAGATTTGTTGCGAGCATGCCCAGGAGGTGGCAAAAAATAAGGTGTTATTTTGAGAGGATCTGCATGATTATCTTTCCGTACGCCGGCCTCGTGATCAGGACGCCTACAAAGACGCCGAGTATGGTTATGATGGCAAACCCCCGGAGCGTGGAGAGATCCATCATGGCAAGCGGGAGCATGGCGAATATGACTGTTGCCGCCGCTACGGCGATGATGCCGAACGCCCGTCCGTAGCGCTTCATGTAGAGGCTCGGCGATGGAACACGCCCTTCGTGGAGGACCTCATCGGTGATGATGACGAGCTGGTCGATACCGGTGCCCACCACGGCTATCAGACCGGCGATCGCGGCGAGATCGAGCTGCTGGATGAATCGGGCGATCCCGAGCAGGATGATGATCTCGGAGAAGTTGATGGCAAGCATCGGTATAACGATCGAGGGCTCGCGGTAGCGGTAGTATATGACAATCCCCACGGTGAGGAGAGCAAGCAGTCCGGCAACGGCGACCGTCATCTTGAAGTGCTCGCCGAGAGCCGCCGGGACCGATCCGGATCCGACGATATCCACCTTCACCGGCAGGGCGCCGGCGCGCAGATGGATCTCAAGCGTCATCGCAGCGCTAAGCCCGGCATCACCGGTTCCGGTGCTCGCAGAGAGCGACCTGACCGGGCCCGACCGAAGTTCCCCTACGAGGCTCCCGGCAAGGGGGGCACTGTAGACGGTCTTGTTGTCAAGGAGCATCACGAGGTGGTGGGCATCGGGGTTATCGAGGGCACCGTACCGGATTGCAGCGTTCCGGAAAGCTTCTGCGCCCGAATCGGAAAACGTGAACCCGACGCCCCACGCCTGGGTTCGGGTGTCTCTCTGCGGGATGCCGACACTGGTGATCTGGTCGCCAAAGAGGACATGCTCGGTCTGGTTTTCGGTCGTCTGGATCCGGATCTCAAACATACCCTGTTTGCCGACGATATCCTGCGCAGTCGCCATATCCACACCGGCAAGCTCTATCCGCACGTACTGCGGGTACTCGCTCCCCGTCGGGGTGAGGAGGTTTATCCGCGCATCCTGCATGCCGAGGGCGTTCACCTTGTCGTTTAAGATCCGTTTCACATCGTCTGCGGTGAACGCCGACACACCACTCTGGTAGCCTACGATCTTTGCACCTGATGCCGCAAATATCGGTTCGAGATCGGTGCGCGATACGCTCTTTCTGATCTCCAGATGATCCTGGTCGATCTGGATGACGTCCGCTTCGAGGCTCTTCTCGAGGTTCTCTATGAGGTCTCCAACCGGTTTATCGGTCGAGTAGGCCACGATTACAGATTGGAACTCCATCTGCAGCCATGAACCGCCCTGGAGGTCGAGGCCGAACTGGAGGTTCCCCTCAAGCCCTTTTTCCGGGCTTGGGGGGGTAAGGTATATGCCTATGAGGGAACTGGCGACCAGCACAAGCAGCAGGGCAACCCGCCAGTCCTTGATGAGGCTTATTATGGTCTCGCTCTTCATTACTTACCGCCCCTGAGGATGTACTCTTTGAGGATCCCGGCGTTCAGCATCCAGGTGTTCATCATGTCGACAAAGAGCCCTATGAGAAGGACGCTTGCGATATCGCTGATGATCTGGACCTGCCCTGCCGTGGAGACGACCCACATGGCGGCGACGGCCGCAAGCGTCGTGGTCGTCATGATGATTCCTGTCCTGAAGGCCCCGGAGAGCTTCTCGTCAAGTTTCCCCTTGCGTTTCAGGAGGCGCGTTGTCAACAGGATATCACTGTCGACGGAGTAGCCGATCAGCATCAGCAGGGCCGCCGTCGTCCCGAGGGAGAGAGGGATGCCGATGATCTGCATGATCGCGGCGGTGACGGCGATGTCGGCGAACGCCGCAAGGACGACCGCACCCGCCGGCACAAGGTTTCGGAACGCTATGAGGACCACGGCGGACATACCGACAAACGAGAAGAGCAGGGCAAGGAATGCCTGGCCCTGGAGTGTTTTACCAAACGTCTCGCCGATCTGGTCCACCTTTGCATCGGGATACTTCTCGTTTATGAGTGCAACCAGGCTCTGGTAGCGGGCATCGTCCATGGGGCCGAACTGGATATACTTCCCGCCGCCGATCCCTTCGCCCACCGATAGGAGCGGGTACCCGGAGAACGTCGCCTCTATTGTCTCCCTGCTATCAGATGTGAATACGGTGACCGCCGTTCCTCCCGCAAAGTCGATGCCCGGTTTTAAGGGCAGGCCGGTGGCGAGCGTGGTATAGCCCAGCAGGATTCCGGCCAGGAGGAGGAGGACGAGGGGCAGCGCTACCATCTGCCGCGGAGAGTATCTGTTGATGTCATATCTGGCAAATTCCATGCTGTATTAGTGTACGATTGTGATAGGTTAAAGGGTTGCTCATGGATATAAGGCGTGAATCGGGTTCTTCCTGTGTGGCGCTCCATTATCCCATATCACCCGGCGAAAGGGAGGGTGGGCGCTCCGGAGTACCTCCCGGCGCTCGCGACGAGCCTGGACGGCACTGCGTGGGGGGCCATGCGGGCGGATACCTTCTTAAATGAAGATCTGGGGCTCTATAAAAGTCATTTGGGTAAACAGGGCTCCCCTACCCACCATAACCCCATTCCGTCAGACAATTGTCGTCCCCGGAGCATAATCTCTGAGCAAACAAATGAAAAGAAAAAATATATATAAAATACCGAATCACAAGCACATATGAGATCACCCTATGAGCTCAAAGGCGAGATAGAAGCTCGACTCAAAGGTTATCTCTCACGGGACCGGGACGGAATCCGGCACGAACTGCTCAGCCTCTTTGTAAAAGTGAAATCCCTGACCATACCCCAGATTTACGGGAAGTTGCAGGAGCAGTTCTCCATCAGCTATCACTCCGTTGCATCAATGGTAGGCATCATCGCGTCCCGGATAGGCATCCTGCATGTGAGACGGAATGCGGACGGAACGAACACCATCTATGAACTGAAGGATCAGTACGTAGACGTGGTGGCGAGGATCCTGGGGACCACATAAACTCAAAACCACATCCTTTTTTTCCACCTCAAACCAACGTTAAGGACTACCATGCAGAGCGATACAGGGAGGCCGGGGCAACCGCGGAGCATACACATCACAGACGATGTCCGTTCATACATATTCCAGAGGAGACGCGACTTCCGGGTCAGCACATCCTGCAGCGGCCCGATCCTCCTGCCGACATCGGTGAAGCCGGCTAAACCGACCGACCTGCAGGTCACGGTCGGTGACTATACCGTCTATATATCGAAGTACCAGGCGCGCTACATCGACGTCATCCACCGGGGCATGATCCCCATATTCTTTGAAGATTTTTAGATCATGAGTTTTGAAGAACTGGACCACACCGCTGACATCCTCATGCGGGTACAGGGCGCAACCATAGCGGAGGTCTTCTCCGACGCAGGCCGGGCCATGTTCCACGTGATGTATGGCCCCTGCGAGGACCGCGGTGCCGAGCGGCGGTTCTCCCTTGAGGCGGATGACCTTGAGTCCCTCCTCATCGACTACCTCTCGGAACTGCTCTTCATCACCGACATTGAGAACATCGTCTTTTGCTCATTCGATCTCGATATCCAGGACACCCGGCTCTCCGCCGTTGCCCGGGGCGAACCCTTCGACCCCGCGCGGCACTCAGCAGGTGCGCTCATCAAAGGGGTATCCTACTCCGGGCTTGAGATCATAAAAGAAGAAAATGCTTATGTGGTGGATATCATCTTCGATATCTGAGGGATCGCTATGCTTGAAGGAATCAATAAGGTCGGAGACCTCGAGTGGGAGGTCCCCATAGGGTACGTCGCCAATATGCGGGTACCGGGACGTTTCTTCCTCTCCCCATCCCTTGCGGAGACGCTTGAGGAAGGAGCCGTCCGCCAGCTTGCAAACGTCGCAACCCTGCCCGGGATTGTGAAACACTCTCTTGCCATGCCCGATATCCACTGGGGATACGGATTTCCCATCGGCGGCGTCGCAGCGTTCGATATGACCGAAGGCGTCATATCGCCTGGCGGGGTCGGGTTTGACATCAACTGCGGCGTCCGGCTGATCACGACGCCTCTCACCGGGGCCGATCTCGCCGGCAGGAAACGGGACCTGCTTGAAAGGCTCTTTGCCGCCGTGCCAACGGGCGTTGGCACAAAGAGCACGCTCCGGGTCTCAAACAGGGAGCTTGCCGATATCATGGTGAACGGCGCGCGGTGGGCGGTTGAACGCGGGTTAGGGACCGATGAAGATCTCATCCGGTGCGAGGAGGAAGGCGCGATGCCCGGTGCGGACCCGGGCGCGGTCAGCGCCAAAGCCCGCCAGCGGGGCACACCGCAGCTTGGGACGCTTGGCGCCGGCAACCACTTCCTTGAGATCCAGGTAGTGAAGGAGATCGTCGATCCGGAGGCGGCGCGGGCCTTCGGAGTCACCGAGGGGCAGGTCTGTTTAATGATACACTGCGGCTCGCGAGGCCTTGGCCACCAGGTCGCCACCGATCATCTGCGAATACTCGAGAGCGCACTCGGGAGATACGGGATCCAGCTCCCCGACCGGCAACTTGCCTGTGCCCCGGTTGACTCCCCCGAAGGCCGTGCGTACTACGGTGCCATGGCCTGTGCCGCAAACTACGCCTGGGCCAACCGGCAGGTCATCATGCACGAGGCCCGGAAGGTATTTGCGGCACTCTTCGGGATCGATTACGACGATATGCGCCTCATATACGATGTCGCGCACAACGTCGCCAAGTTCGAGCGCCACGATGTCGACGGCGCGCCGACAGAGGTCTGCGTCCACAGGAAAGGCGCAACAAGGGCGTTCGGGCCGCTTACCCCGGGGATCCCCCGCGAATACGCCGCGGTCGGGCAGCCGGTCATCATACCCGGAAGCATGGGGACATCCTCCTACCTCCTCCGCGGCACGACGACCGCCATGCAGAAGACCTGGGGGAGCACGTGCCACGGTGCTGGCCGGGTTCTCAGCCGTTCGAAGGCGAAGAAAGAGGTCCGGGGAAGAGAGATCCGCGAACAACTCGCAGAGGGAGGGATCCTTGTGCGTGCCCCCCACGACTCCGTCCTCGCGGAGGAGGCACCCGATGTGTATAAACCGAGCCATGAGGTGGTGCGCATCGTACACGAGGCGGGCCTCTCGGGCATCGTCGCCCGGTTAAACCCGCTCGGGGTGATCAAGGGGTGACCGGCAGGATCGGGCTGCTCTGGGATAGCCCCCTCATCTTCTCGCGGCTCATAGAGGGCTGCGGCGCCTTCTGCGAGATGATAAACCCCTACATGCTTGCCTCTCCCTTCTGGCGGGGGCGGTTTGCCGGCCTCATCGTGCCGACCGGGTTTGCAAACCCTGCCTATTCAAACCTCCTCCCGGCACTCCGGGCCTCTAAGGGGCGCATCCGGCGCTTCATCGAGAACGGCGGGCGTCTGCTCGTATTCGGCGCGGGGTGTCCGCGGGAGGATGCATACGACTGGCTTCCGTTCCCGGTGACCTACTCGTTTTGGTACGGGCCGCGCTCCGTCAGGTTTACCGGGGAGGGCGGGTACTCCTCCATGGTTATGGGCTACGATCCTGCCGCCATCGAGTGCGACGGGTTCTTCCCGGTTCACGGGGGCGAGACCCTTGCTGCCTCATCGACCGGTGAGGCGCTCTTGATCGGGAAAGCGATCGGCGGCGGCATGATCCTGATCTCCAGCATTCACGAATACCCTTCGCGCGAATTCCTCCGGGAGTTCGTCTGCAGCGATAGGGAAACCTTATTCTATCTATAACATGATGAAAAGTATGGATATGACCATGGAGCAATACGTCATCTCTGCCACCTCGACAGCACGCGATCTCGCTCCCATCATGATGTGCGTCCATGATCTGCTCGGCCGCCTGCCCGTCACGGCACGGTCCCGTGATCACCCCGGAATAAGGATCGAGGATGGGAAGATCGTCGATCAGGCCTACACGGGCCCCGTCCTTGAGGAGGTCCTTGCTGAAAATGTGATGAAGCGGATCCAACCCTCCACCGGCCCTTACCGGGGCATCCCTGTGGTCGTAGCGCCGGTAAGAGGTGGCGGGGGCGAGGCTATCGGTGCAATCGGTATAGTCGACGTGACCGGCATATTCGATCTCGCGGGTTATATGGAGCAGAACTCGGGTATCCGAAAGCAGGTGTGCGGTGAGGATCCGTGCCCGCTCCCGACCGAGTCGCCTGCAGCGAAAAGGTGAGGCGCATGAAGGATACGGCAATCAATGTACTGAAAGTCCTCGAAGAGTCCAGTGACCCGATATCGGGTGAGCGGATCGCAGAGCATCTGGGTATCACCCGCTCGGCTGTCTGGAAACAGGTGCGGGAACTCCGGAGGCTGGGATACGGCATAGCATCATCCCGCACAGAAGGGTACCGCCTTGAGTCGCCGACCGGCAAGCTCCTCCCGTACGAGATCCATAAAAGGCTCCGCACCCGGTTCATCGGAAAGCAGATTCGCCACTTCGACCGCACCGCCTCGACGAGCTGGGTTGCAAAGCAGCTCACCAGCGAGACCGATCCTGAGCAACTGCATGGCATGGTGATCATCGCCGAGGAGCAGACCGGCGGCGTGGGGAGGCTCGGGCGCGCCTGGGTCTCGCCCGCCGGCGGCATCTGGATCACCATCATCTTAAAACCGAAGATCCCCCTCGATCACCTCTTCATGATCACCATGGCCGGGGCGATCGCGATCGCCCGCGCCATAAGGAAAGAGTACAACATCAGTGCGCTCATCAAGTGGCCCAACGACATATTCGCCGGGGATAAAAAAGTCGGCGGGCTGCTCCTGGAACTCGCCGCAGAGGCGGATACCGTCCATTACGGCCTACTCGGGATCGGGATCGATGCAAACATATCGCTTGCCGACCTCCCGCCGAACCTGAAAGATACGGTGACCTCGCTCCAGGCGGAGGTCGGTCACGAGGTCGACCGCGTGGCGCTCCTTGCCCGGGTCCTGCGGGAGTTCGAGCTGC
This sequence comes from uncultured Methanoculleus sp., assembly GCA_964413225.1. GTDB lineage: Archaea > Halobacteriota > Methanomicrobia > Methanomicrobiales > Methanoculleaceae > Methanoculleus. Next base: position 37,914 of record CAYPRO010000009.1, read on the forward strand.
GCTACCAGCAGCTCGAGGAAGGCGAGTACGATTCCATCATACGCGAATGGAAGAGTCTCTCTCTGACGCTCGACCAGCGGGTGGCCATCAGGACCATCAACAAGACATTCGAGGGGGTGGCGATTGATATCGACAATCACGGCGCTCTGATAATCCGCAAGGATAATGGGAGAATTGAGCGGGTCATCGCCGGCGATTGTTTCCAGCTCTAACGTTCCGGGGTCATGTTGACCTCCAATAATTTTTTGGTTGACAGAATTTTTACCGTCAACCCGCCAATGTAAGATGGTTCATATGAAACACCGCGCCCAGATCCTTGCCTACAGCGGCACGTTTGTTGCGCTCATCGCAGCCGGAAGCTGGATATCCATACCGCTGCCCCCCGTCCCGATGACGCTCCAGACACTCTTTGTGCTCCTTGCCGGGATCGTCATGAAGCGCTACGCCGTTATCCCCGTTGCCCTCTACGTCCTCCTCGGGGCAATGAGCCTCCCGATCTTTCACAACGGCACGGCGGGCCTTGGGGTGCTCCTCGGCCCCACGGGAGGGTTCCTGATCGGTTTCATCCCTGCCGCCTTCATTGCCGGGCTTGCCTATGAGCAGGAGTCACCGCAGTATCGGGTCGCAGGGCTGGTTGCGGCCTGCACGATCTACCTCTCAACCGGCGTCGTATGGCTCTCATACTCGGCCTCGATCCCGCTTCTTCAGGCGATCCTTCTCGGCGTCGCCCCGTTTCTCATCGGTGATACGCTGAAGGCGGCTGCCGCATACACCATAGGAAAGCGGGTGGCATGATCCGTATAGTCAATCTCCGCCATCGGCTCGTCGATATATCCGATCTGACGATAAATAAGCACCATATTGCCGTGATAGGTCCAAATGGGAGCGGCAAGACGACGTTCCTTTCGGTCTGCTCCGGCATCGAGGAGCCTCGAAGAGGATCGATCCGGCTCCTTGAGAGGCCGCCGGCCGCCGTGAGGATCGGGTGGGTGGGGGAGTTTCCCGACCGGACGCTCCTCTTCTCCCGGGTATACGACGAGATCGCGTCGTCTCCCCGGTTCCGCCACCGCTCCTGCCTTGAGACAGACGAGAGGGTCCGTGCAGCTGCCGGATCGATCGGCATACAGGACCTCCTCGAAACGAAGGTATCGACTCTCTCGGGGGGTGAGAAGGCTCTCGTTGCTCTGGCCGCCGCCAGTGTCGACGACCCCGAGGTGCTCATACTGGACGAGGCCGATTCGCACCTGGATGCCGGGACGGCCGAGCGCATCCATAGCGCCGTGAAGAAAAGCACGGCGGCCCACGTGCTCTGGTCTACGCAGTCGATGGATCTCGCGGCGGAGGCTGACCACGTCATCTTCATGGTGGGAGGAACGATCCGGCACCACGGTACACCCGAAGAGGTCTTTTCGAGGCTTGCTGAGACGTGTTTTTACCCCACGATGTGGAGGATCCGCCAGTGAGGGTGGATCTTGAGGAGATCCTCCTCACCCGGGGCCTATTCACCCTTCGAGGCAGCGGTTCCTTTGATGAGGGCGTGCATCTGGTCAGCGGGGCGGTGGGGAGCGGGAAGTCGACGCTCGCCCTCCTGCTTGCCGAGCTTCTCCGCCCGGAGAGCGGATCGATCCGGCGGCAGGGGATAACGTCAGCCCTGCTCCTGCTGCAGTTCCCTGAGTACCATCTCACCTGCCCTACTGTTGCCGAGGAGGTCGCGTCCTGGGGGCTTGAACCGGACGATCTGCTCGCTCAGGCGGATCTATCCGGGCGCGGCGATGACGATCCGCTCCACCTCTCCCGCGGTGAACTGAAGCGGCTGATTCTGGCCTGTACGGTCATGCGAAACCCCGATCTTCTGATGCTCGACGAACCGTTCGGTTCGCTCGATTGCGCCGCCAAGCAGAAGGCCTGCAGGATGATCGAGGAGAGAGGCAGGGGGATCACTATCATATTCTCGCACGAGCGCGCGGTCCTCCCCCGGGTGGACACTCTCTGGGAGATGGAGAGCGGGACCCTGACCGGCCTTGGGGGCGTGCCCGACGCTATCCCGCGGTGGCGCCATGCACCCCCCTACATCGTATACGCCCTCGATCGGGGTGCCCGCCCGGAAAACATACGACTCCGGGATGCGCGGGAGGCGATATGCAGGATCCAAGGCTGAGGCTTCTCTCCACCGTTGTCCTCTCGCTTGCCGCGTTTGTGAGCACGACAGGCGCAATCGTTGCCTTTATCTGGTGGCTCGCCTTCACGCCGCGCACAAAGGCTCTCCCGCGGCCCGGGGTGCTCCTCTCCCTCATAGCGATGATCGCGGTAACGGCGCTCGTCTCGGAATTGGGGGGCGGTCCCGGCCTCTCCTACTTCGTCCGGATGGTCGCGGTTCTGCTCCTTGCCGCGTGGGCGTATGCCGAGACAGAGGAGGGAGAAGTGCTTGCCGTGGCGGTCTGGGGGCTCGGGAGACGGATCGGGTTTGAGATCGGGCTCATCGCCGAGATGGGGCTTACGGGGCTCCTCGTGATCCGGCAGGAGATCGACCAGATATGGGTTGCACTGGCGCTCAAGGGGGCTAAGGTCGGCGTCCGCTCGATCGTGCCGATCGCCGTTCTGCTCATCGTCACCCAGATCCGGAGGGCCGACGAAGTCGCCAGACTACTGGTAGTACGGGGATATACGCTCGGTGGGCGGATATGTCCCCGATTCAAAACGGACCCGCAAGACATCCTGGCATCCTTATCGGCGGTGATGCTCGGGTTTTTATCCTGCCTGCCCCTTCGTGATGTTTTTATATTATTACAGTGAATTTTTTAGAGGCTTTATTGCTATCTCCTCAGCCCTTCGAGGTGCAGAGTTCGATGTGTGCTGCCAGATCTGACAAACTCCATATAACCGATACAACGCTCAGGGATGCGCATCAGTCGCTGATCGCTACCCGGCTCCGCACAGAGGATATGCTCCCTCTTGCCCGGGCCATCGACGAGGTCGGCTTCTTCTCAGTCGAGGCCTGGGGCGGGGCAACCTTTGACAGCTGCATCAGGTTCTTAAATGACGATCCCTGGGAACGTCTCCGGGTGCTGAAGGCCGAGCTCCGGCGCACTCCAATCCAGATGCTTCTCCGGGGCCAGAACCTTGTCGGCTACCGGCATTACCCCGATGATGTCGTGGAGAAGTTCGTGGAGGCGTCTTCAAAGAACGGGGTAGATATATTCCGGGTCTTTGATGCTTTAAACGATATCCGGAACATGAAGAAGGCGATGGAAGAGGTGCGAAACGTCGGGGCGCACCTTCAGGGCGCTATATCCTACACGACGAGCCCGGTTCACTCCGTCGCATCGTTCATCGATATGGCCGAGGAACTGTACTCGCTTGGGTGCGATTCGATCTGCATCAAGGATATGGCGGGGCTGATCATGCCCCACGATGCCCGCGACCTGATCGCCGGGATCAAGGAGACGGTAGACGTCATGGTCTGCCTCCACTCCCACTGCACGAGCGGCGTCGCGCCTCTGAGTTACCAGGCAGCGATCGAGGCGGGTGTGGATATACTGGATACGGCTATGTCGCCGTTTGCTCTCGGGACATCTCAGCCCCCGACGGAGAGCGTTGTTGCAAGCGTCATCGGGACATCGCGCGATACCGGCATCGACCTGCTCCCGCTCCGGAACGTGCGCAACGTCTGCCGGGAGATGCGGGAGAAGTACGAACCGCTCTTTAATGCCATCGCGGATCGGGTGGATTCGGATGTTCTGATATACCAGCTCCCGGGCGGCATGATATCCAACCTCATCTCCCAGCTCAAGGAGCAGAATGCTCTCGACCGCCTGGAAGAGGTCTTCCAGGAGATCCCCCGGGTGAGGAAGGACCTCGGCTACCCGCCGCTTGTGACGCCGACGAGCCAGATCGTGGGCACCCAGGCGGTCTTTAACGTCCTCATGGGCGGAGAGCGCTATCGGAACGTTACGACGGAGGTGAAAGACTACGTCCGCGGCCTCTACGGGCGCCCTCCCGCCCCGATCAGCCCGGATATACGGGAGTTGATCATCGATGGCGAGGAACCGGTCACGGTTCGCCCGGCGGATCTCCTTGCGCCCATATGCGCGCAGATGTGCAAAGAGGCGACGGATCAGGGGCTCGTCACCTGCGAGGAGGATGTTCTCACCTACATACTCTATCCGAGCATCGCCCCGTCGTTCCTCAGGGGTGAACGCCAGGCGGAGGTGATCCCTAAGCCTGCAGGAGCCGTACCAGCGCGGATAGCGGAGATCCCGAGCGCCATGGAGGTGGAGGTTGACGGTGAGATCTTCTCGGTTCGGATCCTCACCGTGGAGGGGAGTTCGGTCCCGGTCCCGGCGAGCGCCTCGGCGGCCAAAGAGAGGGCCCCCCGCGGAGATGTCGCCGGCGGCGTCAAGAGCAACATGCAGGGGATGGTTCTTCAGGTGCTGACCCAGAAGGGGAGCACTGTCAGGAAAGGGGATACGCTCATCGTCCTTGAGGCTATGAAGATGGAGAACCCTATCCGCAGTCCGCGTGACGGCAGGGTTGAGGAGATATATGTGAACGCTGGGGACGTCGTACAGAACGGCGACGTGCTTATGGTCATCGAGTGATGGGCGCCTGCCAAAAAAGAGGATCTATACGATGAAGTATTTTGACAAGATCCTGATCGCCAACCGCGGCGAGATCGCCATCCGGGTTATGCGCGCTTGCCGGGAGCTCGGGATCGACACAGTTGCGATATATTCGGAGCCCGATAAGAATGCTCTCCATGTCAAATACGCTGACGAGGCCTTCTTTGTCGGTGAGGCCCATCCGTCCAAGAGCTATCTGAACAAGGAACGGATCTGCGACATCGCGCGTAAGACTGGAGCCGAGGCGATCCACCCGGGATACGGGTTCCTCGCCGAGAACTATCGGTTTGCAAAATTAGTCGAGGATGAGGGGCTGACATACATCGGGCCCTCGTGGCAGACGATCGAGGCGCTGGGTTCAAAGATCGGTTCAAAGCAGATGATGCGTGAGGCAGGCGTCCCGGTCCTTCCCGGTACTCCAGAGGGCATCACCTGCCTCGATGAGGCAAAGGAGATCGCGGCGACCATCGGCTACCCGGTGGTCGTGAAGGCGAGCGCGGGCGGCGGCGGCATAGGTATGCACATCGTCGAGGGCGAGGAGGAGCTCGCAGAGGCGATCGAAGGAGGGATGCGGATCGCCGGTTCCGCTTTCGGGGACCCGACGGTCTTTCTGGAGAAATACCTTGCAAAGCCGCGCCATATCGAGGTCCAGATCCTTGCTGACGCAAATGGGCACACCCTCCACCTCTACGACCGGGAGTGCTCCATACAGCGCCGGCACCAGAAACTCCTTGAGGAGGCGCCCTGCCCGATCATGACACCGGATCTCAGGGAAAAGATGACGGCATCGGCCATCGCCGCGGCAAAGGCGGCGAACTACAAGAACGCCGGTACGGTGGAGTTCCTCTACTCAAATGGCAACTACTACTTCATGGAGGTGAACACCCGCCTGCAGGTGGAGCACACCATCACGGAGTTCATCACCGGTATTGATATCGTGAAGCAGCAGATCGCCGTCGCCGCCGGCGAAGACCTCTCGATGGGCCAGGAGGATATCAGCATCCGGGGGCACGCTATCGAGTGCCGGATCAATGCGGAGGATCCGTTAAACAACTTCACTGCGGATCCGGGCAAGATCGTCCGTTACCGATCTCCCGGTGGACCGGGTATACGGGTCGACTCTGGCATCCATGTGGGCTATAGTATCCCCCCGCACTACGACTCGATGATAGCGAAACTCTGTGCCTGGGGGTCCAACCGCGAGGAGGCTATACAGAGGATGCGCCGGGCCATATACGAGTATGTCATCCTGGGCGTGAAGACGACGCTCCCGCTCCATTATGCGATCATGAGGAACCCGCACTTCATAGCCGGCGATACGCACACGCACTTCCTGCAGGAGGAGCACATCTCGGCTAGCCTGCGCCGCTACCTCCGCGAGGAGGAGACGCGCATGCAGACGCTGGCGGCATCTCTCCGGCAGGGGAAGAAGGTGGCGGCGATCACAGCGGTGGTCGATGTCTACCTCCAAAAAAACATGAAGTGACCTCCCATCTCAATTTTCCGGGATGCACAAGGTTTATTTGCCAATACATCATTGTTGTAGTGCACTTTGTGCGCTGCGGTGGCCTAGCCGGTTATGGCGCCAGACTCATAGGGTTTTTGAGAAAAACGGCGCGTCAAAACCTGGGACATCTGGAGATCGTGGGTTCGGATCCCACCCGCAGCATATGTTGTTCTGGTTTGGATCTGTTAGAAGACGCATTTGTACCTTCTTTTCTGACCTCTCCGTAGTGGAGCGTTCACAGCACCAACCCAAACTGACAGGGAGTCCCATCTCATCGATAAGCCCGCGCCAGGAGCCGGCGAGGGCCAAGACGCATCACGGATGGGAGATCTCCGGGTCTTATCTTCTCCCCTCTTCCCCTGGAAAGATCGGGCATTCAGTGGCGCAGAGGCTGTATCGGATCGGTGCCGCCCCGGTGACCCGGGGTACAATCGGGGTCACACCTCCAGGCCGCCCCCGGGCGGCCGGGGCAACCGGGAGCGGGATCCATGCCCGCACGTTCCTGCACCGGAACGCATCGACGCCGGCCGGCCCGAGCGCTCCTTCCGGGCATGCACGTATGCAGGCCCCACACCCGGTGCAGAGCGGTGCATCGCTATCGTCTCTTCTGGTTTTTTGGGCCGGGGCTCCGGTCACGACGCCGGCAAGCAGCAGCCTTGAGCCAAATCGGCGGTTGAGGAGAAGGGTGTTCACCCCGAGACCGCCGGCCGCCGCGATCTGCTTTAAGCGGACGAGCCTCTGCACCTTCCCGTCGACGAACCGCACGGGAAAGTAGAGCGGGACAGGGCGGGCCGGCCCCACCCGAAAGATCAGGTTAATCGATGGCGATGAAGGCCTGTTTCCCGACTTTAGCATAAGCGCCGCAGACGGGGCATATGTAGGTCTCGGGAAGATCCAGAAAGGTTGTCCCCGGGGCTATCCCGCGCCCGGGCTCTCCCCGTTCAGGGTCGTATATGTAGCCGCAGGCCACGCAGATATACCGCCCTTTTCGTTCAGCCAGGGCCAGGAACGCCCGCGGTCCCGCCCCGCAGATCGGGCATGTGTAGTCTGCCGGCAGTTCCTCAAAAGCAGTCCCGGGCGGAATCTTCTGCCCGGGCTCTCCCCTCCCGGGGTCGTAGATGTAGTCGCAGGCCCCACATCGATAGGGTTTCATGCTCTTTGCCATTGGTTATCTCCTCGAAGGTAGCCGGGTACCGGTTTGTGCCGGCGCCCTGCGCGGTAATGATGAACTCCTCGATATAATCCTTTCCTCCGGGGCGAATGGGCGGGATATGCACTGAAAACCGCCAGCACAAAAGTATTTTATGTAGGACAACAGATTGAATAAGGTAAGCGGGGCACGAAAGCGCAATCAGCGTATTCTCCTCCCTGCGTTCATCACGTTCTTTACCCCGGGCGAGGGTTGCCAAGCCAGGTCAAAGGCGCCAGGTTGAGGGCCTGGTCTCGTAGGAGTTCGTGAGTTCGAATCTCACCCCTCGCATTTGTTTTGCATGAACGGTTGCCGGCCGATCCCTTGATCCCGGGCCGAAAGAAGAGATATTCGATCGAAAGGGGCTTACACAAACACTTCATGCCGATGCCGGCACCGGGCCTGCAGCTCGTCCCACTCGTCGGGATGCTCTTTTGCCCACACAAGGACCGCCTGCGCAATCCGGCCCCGCGCCTCCGGGTCGCCCGGGTAGCCGACCAGGATGCAATCCACCACCACCCCTATCCGTTCTCCAGGATCATCGTCGTTCTCTCTCATGCTTCATACCCCTGATGCGCACACCGGGTGCTCATACGACTGAGAGATCCCTCAGCATATAACCCTGTTCACCCCCGTGAGACAGAGCCCGATAGATCCGGAGAGGTATGCCGGCGGTCAGCGGATGCCTCTGCGGCCGTGCTGGCAGGCAGAGAGAACCTCCGACCCGCAGACCGCCGGCGCAGGGGTTATCATGCCCGGGGGAGAACGGGTACGCGGACGGACCATGAGGCTCGGCGTTCTCTTCTCGGGCGGGAAAGACTCTCTCTTTGCCTGCTGGAAGGCGATGCAGCAGGAGGAGGTGGCCTGCCTGATCACGATCGTCTCTAAAAACCCCGAGAGCTATATGTTCCATACACCGAACATCCGCCTCACCGCTCTGCAGGCCGCGGCGGCAAACCTCCCCCTTGTGGAGGTGGAGACGGCGGGTGAACCCGAGACCGAGATCCTGGATCTGAAACAGGCCCTCCTCCTGGCCCGGGAGCGGTTCGGTATAGAGGGGGTCGTCACCGGCGCCATCCTCTCGGTCTATCAGGCCGCACGGATCCAGAAGGTCTGCTGCGAACTGGACCTCTGGTGCTTCAACCCGCTCTGGCACGCGGACCAGGAGGCCTACATGGAAGAGATCATCGGAGCCGGCTTTTCTGTGATCATAGCAGGCGTTTCTTCCTCTCCCTTCGATGCATCCTGGCTCGGGAGAGAGATCGACCGGCGAACCCTCGACGATCTCTTAGCGGCCGCCCGAAAGTACCGGATCACCCTCACCGGCGAGGGCGGGGAGTTTGAGACGTTCGTCACCGATGCTCCGTTCTTCTCCCGGAGGATAGTGATAGAGGAGGCATCGGCGGTCTGCCGGAACTACAACGGCATCCTCCGGATCGAACGAGCGGGATTGGTGGAGAAGTGATCCTGATCGTCGACCTCTGTTACCGCGATCGCTCGCTCTCCCGCGCCGAGTTCATCGGGCCGGTCGAGCAGATTTTCCGGAAAGCCGGCGCAGAGCCTGTCGTCCGTCACTATACCGCCGTCAGCCCACAGGATATAAGGGGTGCGGATGGGGTGATCCTCTGCGGGACGGCGCTGAAGGATACGGGTTTTGCAGATCGGCCGGAACGGTTCCGGTGGCTGCCCCTCTTCGAGCGCCCGGTGCTCGGCATATCTTCAGGCATGCTGGCCCTCGCGGCTGCTTATGGCGGCGCTACCGAACCGTGCTGCGAGATCGGTATGACGGATATCCGGGTGACCTCACCGGACCCCCTCTTTGCCGGGAGGGAGGCTTTCGCGGCATATGAGTTGCACGAGGTTGCCGTGGGGGTTCCTCCCGGGTTCACGCCAATCGCCGCCTCGGATCGGTGCATCCAGGCAATCCGGCACCGTTCGCTCCCGCTCTACGGCCTCCTCTTCCACCCCGAGGTCAGAAACGAGTGGATCGTGGAGCGGTTCCTCCAGATGGTGGAGGATACCCTGTAACGCTCGTGTGTCCCGGCAGAAGAGTAAGACCCGGCGCCACCGATCCATCACCGGCCGTGCTGGTTGATCGTGTTGATCAGGGCTGAGAACCCTTCCATCTCAATCTCGAGTACTTCCGTCCGGGTCATGCCCATGCTCATCTCTGCATCGGCCGTCAGCATATCGGGGCCGCGCACGATATCGCGGTCGACGCCGTCGGCGGAGAGGATCGCCCGGGCCTCGGCATCATGGATGAACGCGCGGCCGGGGATGACCACGACATCCTCGAGTCTTGAGAGGTTCACCCCGGTCAGGTCTTCGGCGGTGATGAGGCAGGCTATCTCTTTTCTTGTCGCAACAACTCTCGATATCGAGCCGCGGATCGAGAGGACGCGCTGGATGAAGGGGGCGGCGATGCTCCCGGTGATGACCGTCGCACGCCCCCGGACCCGGGGAAGTTTCTTTAAGAGGTCGGGTTCGTGGAGGATCGCAAAAGGCGAGCCGATCGAGGGGTCCCCGAGGGGTGTCCCGCTGATCTTCATCGAGAACCGGTCATTGAGGTCGGTGATGAGCTCGTGGAACTCGCCGACGGTATGGACCCCCTGCCCCTCAATTATGGGCGCGTTCCCAAGGATGAGGCCCTGATCGGTTCGGTTTGCAAACCGCATCAGGATCAGCCCTTTTGCGCCCCGTTCATCAAGCCACGTGCAGGTATCCTCGAGAATCTTGCCATCGTTCACGCCAGGTATGACGACTGCGGCTGCGTATACATCGATCTCACCGCAGAGCCGATTGAGGACCGCAAGCGAGGCCTCCGGTGTCGGGTCATGCATCCACTGCCGCCGGAGCTCCGGGTCGGCGGAAAATATGGTGTAGGATATCTCTGAGAGGCCGTTCTCGATGAGGTGATCGGCTATACGCGGGTCGTCAAACCCCTTGCCGCTCGTGTAGCCGATATGGAGCGGCGCCTCCATGCTGCCGAGGAGTTCGATGAGGTCGCAAAACTCGGGGTAGCAACTTGGGTCCCCGCCGCCGCTGATGGTGACCCGATTGACATCGTCGCTCATCACCTGGAGGTTTCCGAGCGTCTCGTCGGCGACGGTGCGGAGGCTCTTGAACCCGGTATACCCCTCACGCACGCCCCGGGTGCAGTAATCGCAGCCCTTCTGGAAGGGAAGACAGTATTTGCAGCCAAACGATGTCGTCCCTTTGACGTGCTTGAAGTAGCAGTACGAACAGAATCCCCGGCAGTCAAGGCCGGGCCGGCCCCCGAGATCGACGGTGAGATGCGACATTCCTGCTGGTACTTCTGTGCTCCTCGGTTATGAATATTGCAGAGCCGGCCCGGCTCTTTTGCGCGCCGCCGGCCGATCGGGAGGTCTGGGAAACGGTTGTTCCGGCGGCACCTTTATGGGTCGGCACCGTGAGGTTTTGTCGTATGAGGACGAGCCGCCGGCTGCTGCTCCGGCTCTACCACGATCCGGGCTATGACTTCTCGCAGGTCGATGTCGAGTATGTCGACCGGGGGGCACCCGGGGATCGCTCGATGGTGCAGGGCGATCGGATCCTCGCACTCGATGCGCAGTACCTGGAGGTGGATGCCGGGACGCATGTGGCCTGTATCCCCTATCACCGGATCCGGCGGGTATTGTATGAGGGTGGTGTTGTGTGGGAGAAGGGGGGGTGAAGGCTATCCGGCGCCACCTTTTTTACCGCAGACGATCAACAACATAGGGTATGCCCCAGTGGCTCAGCTGGCAGAGCGGCTGACTTGTAATCAGCAGGTCCCGTGTTCAAATCACGGCTGGGGCTCTCGAACGTCATAGTATAAGCCTGTTTCCAGATTGGGATATATTTTCGGTCATTCACGGGCACGCGGGGAGGTGGATGTTACAGGATGATACTTCCGGCGAGAGATATGAAAAGGCATATGTGCATTTCAGATGCGTATATCATATTGAATATCTAACATGTACGCACGCTGTATGCGGGTGGACGTAATGGCGAAAACTATAGAGTTAGGGTTGAAATTAAAGGGTGAGGATGCTCGCAGGTTCGAGAGATTCCTTGAACATAATGCCCTGAGTACGCGCGGTCGGTTTTTAGTCAGGGAAGCCGCGAAACGTTCTCAAAAGCGGTCTTAATGGTAGAACCAATTCCTGATGATGAACTGGAGTACGTCATCCTCCATGAAGGGATTGATGTAAACTCTTTTTCTTGTTCCAGTAACCCCGAAGAAGCTGATTTAGAGGAATTTCTTAAAGAGGATGCATTAAGGTGCCAGAATAGTTTTTTCTCCGTCACCCGTGTTGTTATCTGGAAGGGAGTTCTTGTCGGGTATTTTACACTTGTAACCGACTGTATCAAGAAAGAGGAAATGACGCGCAAGGATCGGATAAAAGGCTGTAAATATCGATTTTACCCGGCAATAAAAATTGCGAGATTGGCGGTTCATGACGATTACCGGCATCGCAATATCGGGATCAACATGCTGATAGAGATCTTTTCCATAGTAGGCGACATCACTGAGAATATCGGCTGCAGGATCCTAACCGTTGATGCTAAACCGGCCTCTGTAGGATTCTACGAAAAGTCAGATTTCCAAAGAGCCTTGGTCAATCGAGGAGATCCGCCAAGAGATACCATTCCTTTTTATTTTGACATCATACATATCATCAAGGCGCGGAAAGATCCAGAGACGCTTGAACATTCCTGAGTATGCATCCGGAAAGGGCTCAGCGCGCCCGGGTGGCATATTCATGCCGAAGAGAGGGGATATGATTGTGCCGCCTCAAATCCCTCTCTCCATCCCCCACCCCCCGCAGCCCTTTTCTCCCGATCGCGCCCATATATATACATGGCCTCTCATGTCCACCGGATAGAGGTACACTATCCCCGCGATCCACGGTTACAGACACGTACCGAGAGGTTTCGCTCGCTGGGTATCCCCCTGCGCGAGCTGCATCTCGTCAACGTCTATACCATAGCGACCTCAGAGAGGGACTTCTCCCCCGATGACCTCGCAGAGATCGGCGCGCAGCTCAGCAACCCCATCGTCCAGAGTTACTCCGTAGATCGGCCGACCGAGGCTGACTTCGATTACGCAATCGAAGTCGGGTTCCTGCCCGGGGTCACCGATAACGCCGGGACGACGGCAAAACAGACCATCGAAGATTACTTCGGGTTCCGATTCGGCGAGGGGGAAGCAGTCTTCTCGTCGCAACTCTACTTTGCCGCCGGCGACCTCTCCCCAAAATCCCTCGAGGATCTCACGGCCGCACTCGCAAACCCACTCATCAACTGCATCCACATCAAAAGCCGCGAGGAGTATGACAGAAAGGGGATGGACCCGATCACGCCCTTCGTCCGCCTCGATGAGCCGCAGACAGCCGGCGATGTAGACCTCGACCTTCCCGACGCAGACCTTGCGCGCATAGGAAAAGAGGGTATCATCGATCCCCTGACCGGGGAACGGCGCGGGCCGCTCGCGCTCGATCTCGCCCAGCTCCATACTATACGGGACTACTTCAGAGGGCTCGGGCGCAAACCAAAAGATGTCGAGCTCGAATCGCTCGCCCAGACCTGGAGCGAGCACTGCAAGCACACGATCTTTGCATCGGCGATGGACGACGATATCCCGCGGGGGCTCTACAGGACATGCATACAGGCCCCCACCAACGCCATCCGCAAGGAGCGAGGCGACGCAGATATATGCATATCGGTCTTCACCGACAACTCCGGCGCGATCGTCTTTGACGACGAGTACCTCGTGACCTGCAAGGTCGAGACGCACAACTCCCCCTCCGCCCTCGACCCCTTCGGCGGCGCCCTCACAGGGATCGTCGGGGTGAACCGCGACACCATCGGCTTTGGCCTCGGGGCAAAACCCTGCATCAACATATATGGATTCTGCACCGGCGACCCCGACACCGAGCCGGCCCTCTTCCGCGGGAAGAACCGGTCAAACCCAATCCTCCCCCCGAGAAGTATATTCGATGGAGTCGTCAGCGGCGTCGGCGTCGGCGGCAACTGCTCGGGCATACCGACACCGCAGGGATGGTGCTACTTCCACGACCGCTACGTGGGTAAACCCCTCGTCTTTGCGGGCACGGTCGGCGTTATGCCGCGTGCCCACAATGGGAGGTTGCTCCACGAGAAGCAGGCCCGGCCCGGCGACCTCATCGTCATGGTCGGCGGACGGGTCGGAAAAGACGGTATCCATGGGGCCACATTCTCCTCAGAAGCCCTCGACCCGGAAAGCCCCGTGACGGCGGTTCAGATAGGCGACCCCATCACCCAGAAGAAGTTCTCGGATGTCATCGTCAAGGAGGCCCGCGACCTCGACCTCTATCGGAGCATCACCGATAACGGGGCGGGGGGGCTCTCCTGCTCCGTCGCGGAGATGGCAAAGGAGTCCGGCGGGTGCCATGTCCTCCTCGACCGCGTGCCGCTGAAGTACCCCGGCATGGCGCCCTGGGAGATCTGGATATCCGAGTCGCAGGAGCGGATGACGCTCGCTGTTCCGGAGGAGAAGGTCGACGCCTTCATGGATCTGGTGCGGAGGAGGGATGTCGAGGCGACCGTCATCGGGACGTTCACCGCTACCGGGAGGTGCGTCGTGGAGTATGCCGGCGAGATGGTCATGGATATGGATCTTGACTTCCTCCACGACGGCCTGCCGGAAAAACACCTCATAACAAAGCCCGTGGAGACAGCCTGTCCCGAACCCGACTTCGGGTGCCCCGACCGGCTCGACGATCTCCTCCTTGCTATGCTCGCGCGAAAGAACATATGCTCTAAAGAGTTCATATCGACCAGATACGACCACACCGTCCAGGGAGGGCACATCCTCGGCCCCGTGCAGGGGAGCGGGCGGGTCCAGGCCTGCGCCACCCTCACAAAGGTCGTTTTGAGCTCGGCAAAGGGTGTCGGCCTCTCGCAGGGCCTCTTCCCGACCTACTCGGAGCTCGATCCCTACCGCATGGCCATCGCCGCGATCGATGCGGCTGTCCGGGGCCTGATCGCTATGGGTGTCCCGCTCGCGACGATCGCCCTCCTCGATAACTTCTGCTGGTGCTCCTCCGATGAGCCGGAGAGGCTCTGGCAGCTCAAGCACGCCGCGCTCGGGTGCCGTTATGGTGCGCTCGGATTCGGCACGCCGTATATATCCGGAAAAGACAGTATGTTCAACGACTTCTCCGGGTATGACGCAGACTCTAACCCGATCAGGGTATCCGTACCCCCGACCCTCCTCATAACATCGATAGGCATCCACCCCGACGTTGCCACCGCGGTCTCGATGGATGCAAAGTTTGCCAGCGACATCGTCTACGTCGTGGGGGAGACCAAAGAGGAACTCGGCGGATCGGAGTATCTCTTGCACCTCGGCATACCGGGGGGCAATGTCCCATCCCTTGATATAGAGGCTGCAAAGGTGCGTTACGGCCGGATGACCGATGCAATCTCTCAGGGGCTCATCGCGTCCGCCTTCCCTGTCACCCACGGAGGCCTCCTCGTCGCCCTCGCAAAGGTTGCCATCGCCGGACAGGTCGGCATGGATCTTGCCATACCCGGCGGTATGCGCCCCGACCACTACCTCTTCTCCGAGTCGCCCGGCAGATTCGTCGTCACGGTCGCCCCCTCGGATCAGGAGGCGTTTGAGGAGATCCTTGGCGATGACGCGCACCTCCTGGGGCGCGTCGACGGCGATCTCTTCTCGGTATCGGCAGGAGGAATCCTCATAAAACAACCTATCACAGCGATGGAAGCAGCATACAAAGCGCCTTTTTGGGGGTACTGAAATGGTTCGCACGCAGATCAGAACCCCGGAAAAAGCCCTCATCATGAGCGGCTACGGGATCAACTCCGAGATGGAGGTGGAGGAGGCCCTTTTGCGGGCCGGCATGGCATCCGATATAGTTCACATAAACGATCTCATTGCGGGGGAAAAAGCCCTCTCTGACTACCGCCTGATGGTCTTTCCCGGTGGGTTCTCTTATGGCGACGATGCCGGTGCCGGCAACGCGTATGCCAACCGCATCAGAAACAACCTCTGGAACGACGTAAAAGAGTTCCTTTCGGGGGATAACCTCGTCCTCGGGATCTGCAACGGGTTTCAGATCCTGGCAAACCTCGGCCTCGTCCCCGCGTTCGATCAGGGCCGCCCCCGCGAGATCGCTCTGATGCCGAACAGGAGGGGCGTGCTCGAGTGCCGGTTCGTTACGTTGAAGCCTGCCGTGGAGAACCTCTGGACGCGGGGCATCACGCACCTCTACTGTCCGGTCTCCCACGGCGAGGGGAACTTCTCCTGCTCAGAGGAGATCCTGAAGCGGATCGAGCGCGAGAATATGGTCGCTTTCCGCTACGCCCGCGACGACCTCTCCCCCGCAGAAGGCGAGTATCCCTACAACCCGAACGGATCGCTCGCGGATATCGCCGGCATTACGTCGGCGGACGGGAAGGTGCTCGGGCTGATGCCGCATCCTGAGAGGGCGATGGAGTTCGTGAACCTCTACGACTAGCCGATCAGGAAAGAGCGGTTGAGACGCGAAGGAAAGCCGCTACCCGCCGGATCGGTGAACATGCGGTTCTTCCACAATATCGTCGATCACTTCAGGGAGTAACCCGGCCGGGACTCTATTGAGGATATCCAGATCTTGACGACGACTCTGGAGGGGGCAGAAGTATGCCGGGAGGCCGGCCCCCCCCATCCCGCCTGCATAAGATCTCCACCACATCGCGATTGTTTATACTCCGGATCAGGAAAACTTTCAGAAACGCTAACGATCCAGAACGCGATCTCTAAATTCGCCCAGGTTCAGAACCTCAGGCTTACTGAACCCGTATTCGGTCAATGTGTGCGGGATCTGGTATGATCTGATCAGTGTATCAGTGGTTACGAAATACTTTAACCCGTATGCAATTGCATAGGCCAGATGGGTTCTATCGGTGATCTGTCCCATCATTCTGGAGTCGATGTGATCCTCACCCATCTCATAACAGATGATTCGAATACTATCGTTGGGTACGTAAAAATGCATCTCCCACTCTTTGATTAAAGCGACAAACCTTGATACTTTCTGCCCGGAGTCATCTTTCCTGAGCATGGTAACCAGTGTTTCCCCTAAAACAGTTATTGAGGTGCAGATACCAAAGCCAACGTTGTGAGCTCGGTCAACGATCTGTTTGCATCGCGGATACTCAATGCAATCGTAGAAAACGCAGGTATCAAGGAAGATGAGGTTATCCATGAAGTGCTCAGGGGTTCTTTATCCGCTTCATCAGGAGATTATGCTCTTCCTCACTGATAGCGTATACAATTCGCCCCCTGAAATCAACGGCGCCGCCGTATGGGAGCATACCCCGCTCATACTCCTGCCCGATAATCTGTTTATGATCATATTTCTCCGTCATACCTGCACCTCCGGGGGTATTCTTTTGAGATACCGTACTCACCATCCAGGTAGTATCCACGTGCTTGTTGAAATACTTTAAGCAAAGCCGCAAGTCGCATCTGATTGCTATTCATGCAGTCAAAGAGTCACTGAAGGATTGCCTGACATGCGCATCTCCTCGGAAAGACCTCATCTTTGTGGCCGATAGGGGGATGCAGACAAGTCTGTTCCCTCGTGCCCGGGCCTGGTTTTTGCAAGGAAGAGGCGCATGCCCGGGGTAACCCTCCGGATCCGGCATCCAAAACCCCGGGCTTCATCGGGTGGGCAAGCCCCTCATCCGGGCGCGTGGTCTCCAGTTCCAGCGGTTGCCCTGCATACCCTGGCAGGCCGAACTTCAGGCGCCGGGCAAGGGTTCAACAACGGCTGAGCGGGCGACCGCTATATGTCCGGGAATGTGCTGGAAAACTCTATGGGTTCTATCTATCACAGCGATATTACATCCTGGATAGAACGATTCAACCGGATCGCCGGTATAATCTCAGCGGATGGGAAGGTGCTCGGGCTGATGCCGCATCCTGAGAGGGCGATGGAGTTCGTGAACCTCTACGACTAGCCGATCAGGAAAGAGCGGTTGAGACGCGAAGGAAAGCCGCTACCCGCCGGATCGGTGAACATGCGGTTCTTCCACAATATCGTCGATCACTTCAGGGAGTAACCCGGCCGGGACTCTATTGAGGATATCCAGATCTTGACGACGACTCTGGAGGGGGCAGAAGTATGCCGGGAGGCTACCCCCTCCATCCCCGGTTTGCCGTCTCTCTCACGCCGAGAAGAACTCTCCAAGCTCCACCTTCTGCCAGTCCCGATCCGCGACCTTCATCCAGAGCGTACGGGTCGCCGGGGCAAAGACCACCTGATGTTCCGAGGAATACTGCACACCCTCGATCATGCTGTGCCGGAAGGTCGCGCCTCCGCCCTCCAGCAGAACGTTGCGGATCGCTGTCATCCGCTCGCCGTCGATAGCTCCCCTGTTCTCCTCGGCAAGCCGGAGCAGGTTCTCGTACCGCGTGGTCGAGTGCTCCTTCGGGGGCATCGCAAGCCGCCACGACGGGTCCACGAAGTGGTTTGCGGCCGCGATCACGCCCGGCCCCTCACGGCACTTGATGGCGTAGACGGTCTCCTCGTAGGAGCAGGCCCGGTTCGGCCCGGCAGCGTTCACAATCCAGGCGCAACTCGCGCGGGTGGTCATGACCCCGGCATCGAGCTCCTCCATATCGGAGTAGTCGAGCATCAGCCGGAAGAACTCACCAACCAGGTCTGGCCTGCCGGCGATATCGACTGTACCGCCTGAGTCCGCAGCGTTGTTGTCGGCGATGAAGAGCCCCGCGCTGTTCATCAGGGTCTCGGGGCGCACCCCTGCCGGGCCGAAGGTCGCGACGCCGTTGCTCCCGTCGGTTGGGTTGTAGATCGCGAGGGTGTAGTAGGGGTAGAAGACCGAGGTGCTGTCGGGCAGGTCGTAGTTTCGGGAGAGTATCACCGAACCGTCCGGGGTGTAGTTGCCCCACACCGCCAGAAACGAGCACCCTGCCTTTGCATCGAAGGTTACGAGGTAGACGATCAGGCCTCCATACAGGATATCGACCTCTTCGAGGGTCAGACCTGATGTCTCCGCGATGCCGGCACGGATCTCTTTCATGCGCTTTGCTTGAAGCGCTGTTCCTGCCCGGGCGAGTTCGCCTATCTCCGCCTCGGTGTAGCCGTTTGCCATGAAGTGGGAGCAAAGCATCGCATACTCGGCCCGGAGCTCATCCTTCATCAGGGTACCGTACTGCCGCCCCATCTCCCGGTATGTGCCGGAGAGGACGACGACGTGGTACGGTCCCGCCTCGTAGCGCGTGCCGTTGCCGAACGTGGCAACCTGCTCTGGACTGGCAGCCTTCGCATCCAATGACGTGAGAACGATTGCCGTAGCCGGGACGACGAGCGCCAGGGCGAGGAGGAGATACAGGGGCCTCATAATGGAGGTTTCCTTGGTATACCAGATAAACGTATCTAAATTATCTCCCGCCCTTCTGCCTCTGCCCTGAGATTTTGGGGCAGGAGTATCCTGAGAGATCCGGCCGGCGGATGCACCCCACCCTTCGTTCTGCACGACCCCGCCGTCACCATGATTATATCATACTGTGTGGAGAACAGTTCAACCGAAACCGGAGGGAGAGCAGCCACGAAGATCAGGGTCATCCGCTGTTTTGAGGAAGTAGATGCCACCAGGCCCGCGGCCTCGCCGGCGCTGCTCGATGTCGAGGTCGATCAGGCCGACGTTCCCTCCGCAGACGAGATCCTGACGTTTGCCTCCATCCACGGGGACTTCATCTGCATATCCGACCGTATCTTCCGCCGGTTCGAGATCATCCTCCAGACGGAGAGCCGGCTTGAGATCCTCAAGGATGCGCTCCTTGAGGTCGTACGCCTCGAGCCCGAGGGCGCGGGAGGGCTCAACCCCTACGAGATCGAGGACCTCATCGATGCGCTCGAGAGGATACGGCAGAGGGTGCTTGGCGAGGACAGATCCAGATAACCCTCCGGGCACAGCCTGTCCCCTCCCATTCCGTTCACCTTTTTTGGTGAGGACAGCGAACCTATAGACGATCAGAGTGGCAGAAGGAAAAAAGGCGGGCAGTCTTGCCATCAACACCATCCACACCATGGACTGCATAGAAGGCATGCAGCACCTCCCGGCGGGCTTTGTCGATATCATCGTCACATCGCCGCCCTACAACATCGGAAAGGACTACAACTCCTATGACGACGAAAAGCCCCGGGAGGACTACCTCGGTTGGATGGGGGAGGTCGCCGCCGGAGCAGCGCGGGTCCTCGCCGATGACGGGTCGTTCTTCCTCAACATCGGCGGCAAACCCCGGGATCCCTGGATACCCTTCGACGTCATTCAGCGGTTTCGCCCCCACTTTGAACTGCAGAACGTCATACACTGGGTCAAATCGATCGCGATAGCAAAAGAGGACGTGGGCAACTACGAGAACATCGCCGACGATGTCGCCGTCGGCCATTACCAGCCGGTGAACAGCCCCCGCTACCTGAGCCAGTGCCACGAACACATATTCCACTTCACAAAGAAGGGAGACGTCACCCTCGACAAACACGGCATAGGTGTACCTTATCAGGACAAGAGCAACATCGGGCGGTGGAAAGCGGCGGAACGCGACCTCCGGGACCGGGGGAACACATGGTTCATCCCCTACAGGACCATCCGCTCCTCGCGGCCCCATCCGACCAGTTTCCCGGAGAAACTCCCCGATATGTGCATCCGGCTCCACGGTTGCCGGCCCGGAACGCTCGTCCTCGACCCCTTCATGGGCATAGGGAGCACGGCGCTTGCAGCAATAGCCCTCGGCGCCGACTACATCGGGTTTGAGATCGATTCTGATTACCAGAAGATTGCAGAGAACCGGATCGCTGAAGCGCACTGGAAGATGGTGTGGGACTGAAGGCCGGCCGGCGCACGTTGTTATACGCCATGAAGAGAGCGATCCGGCATCTCGCGAGATAGACGCCAGAACCAACGCGCTCCATCCTGCCGCTCGCCGCACCGGCGATCCAGCCCGCCTTGCCGAGGGGGTGCTCATCGCCGCCTGCTACGCGGAGAAGGACGGCACCCAGACAAACACCGAGCGGCGCGCCCAGCGCTGGAGGAAGGCCCAGGGGCCCCGGGGAGAGGCGAGACTCAACTGGCGAATCCTCTGCGATCCCGCAGAGAGGATGGGCTATGGTGAGCAGTTTGCTTTCGAGAATCCCGAGGCGATCTTTGAGAGGATCGCCGCCGTCACCCCCTCCTGCCGTGGCATCTCCTACGCCCGCCTCGACCCGGGTGGCCTGCACCGGCCCTGCCCGACGGCAGAGCGCCCGGAAACGCCGATCCTTCACCGGGAGAAGTTAGTCACGTCGGATGGACCTGGAGTCCTTTCCGCCATCGGGTGGAGGCCGCCGGCAGAAGTTCCCATGCAGAGTATCAGTTCGCCCTCACCACCGGCCGCACGAAGTGGCATACCGGCACGATAACCCCGCCGGTGCTCGCGCTTGCCAAGGAGAGAACCGAGCGCGGCCGTCTCCTTGCCACCGGTAGCGGCCAATATTTGATATATTCAGGTAACGGCCATCCGGGAACTTCACTTTCCCGATCATGCCGCATAGCCCCTGAGACGCACATAGTGCTCCTGTAGCCCCGGTTCTCCCGCCAGGACGGAGTTCTACCCGACAGCGAGCTGCAACCCTGAGGAGAAGTACAGGCGCCCTCAGGGGATACGGGGACATAATGGGATCGGGAGACGGGGTGCCTATATCTGTTTCGAGGCACCAGGTTCCCGCGCATCTGCCCTTCCGTAACGCCGGATGCCGTGCCTGGCGGGGTGCCGCAGGCGGGTCCCGCCGACCCCCGAAAACCACCCTGAGAAAGACTCAACCCCGGACCCGGTTCATCTTCTAAAATTGAGAGAAATAGCCCTGATACCTCAAACAGACGATAATGGTATGTTTTTTGACCTGTCCCGGCGGCGCATTCCGACGCGCAGGCATCTACGGTGATTTTGCCGGGAATTCATCGCATGGGCATGGGGAGAGGCGGTGTTTGATAGATCTGCGCGCCTGCCTCTGCGTACCTGCTCAAATATCATCCCAAATTCACCTATATTTCGCGCGGTCTCAAAAAATGAGCCCGAAGCCTCGTTTATCGATTCTTCATGTTTAACAGGGGAAATTTACCCATACCGATAATAAGCGCCCCAATCCGGGTTATACTCCCCTTGCAGGGCGATCATTTCGAAACTTATTAATAGGCCTCTCCAATTACTGAATAATTAGACCTATACAGTCTGATTACTTGATGGTATAGGTAGGACGTTTAGAGAGGTGTATGAAAAATGGTGTTCCATCCTCCAGTTGCTATCGTAGCAAAAGCGGGTGATGCCGGGAAGTACAAGACCGGGCTGCCGGTCTGGAACATGATCGTGCGTGGCTTCATGTCCGGCGCCTACATCGCCATGGGCGGTGCGCTCGCAACGGTCTGTTCGACTGGTGTCCTGGCATCCGACGTTGCACTGAGGTCCGGCTTCGCAAGTGCCGGTATGGCCCAGTTCATCCTGGGTGCTGTCTTCCCTGTGGGGCTTATCATCACGGTCATGACCGGTGCAGAACTCTTCACCGGCGACGCGATGCTCGCCCCCATGGCAGCGTTCATCCACAAGGTCAGCTGGGGCGCTGTGCTCAATCTCTGGCTCTGGGTGTATATCGGTAACATAATCGGATCCGTAGTCTTTGCGTACATAATGGCATACGGCCCGTGTGTCAGCTTTGATAGCGCCGGAACCGCAACGCTCACGGCGTTTGGCTTGAGAGCGATTGCCATAGCAACGGCAAAAACAAGTTACGTAAGCGGTATGGCCCTATGGTCGGCCTTCCTCAAGGGAATAGCCTGTAACTGGCTCGTCAACCTCGCCATCCTGCTCGGCATATGCGCTGATGATGCGATCGGTAAGATCGTCGGTATATGGTTCCCGATCTTCGCCTTCGTTGCCACCGGGTTTGAGCACAGCGTTGCAAACATGTACTTCATCCCGACAGGTCTCTTCTGTACGGGCTTTGACCCAACAAAGGCGGTCGAGACGCTCACCTGGGTGACCATGTGGACCAACAACATCATCGTCGTCACGCTCGGCAACATCGTCGGGGCTATGTTCTTTGTCGGTGTCATCTACTGGGTCGCGTTCAGAAAGGAAATTGTAGCCCTCAAGTAAACCTGATTGAAAATGCAGATTGGAAATACTAAAGTGAGGGTGACGCCAGTTGCACTGGCTGTCTTCCTCTTTTTTATAGTCCTGATCGCGGTGTACGTCTACATAACCGGAGATGTGCGCTCATTGATCTGGGCGGTTCCGGCGGCCATCATGCTGCTTGTCATACCCGTGGCTCTCAATTACATGAGCCAGACGCAGTATGCATCGCTGGTGCCGGTCTACGAAGCGGAAGCAAGAACAGTCCGCGTCCGGGAAGTCAACCTGAAAATGCTAGGCGAACCGGTACGCATCAAGGGCGTCGTCGAGCGGGTGTATTTCCAGTTCCTCAACCGGCCGCAGTACCTCGTAGCCGACCGGACAGGTGAGATATCGGTCAAGATGTTCACCTCCCCGGCGGAAGATGTGCAGAAAGGCGATGTGGTTGAGGTGCTCGGAACAGTCGTCAAACGCTATATCATGACAGGGGATGCGGTCATCAACTGTATCTCTATCCGAAAAGTCGAGAAAGTTCAGTGATCCTGACGCCTTCGGGCGCCAGAGTGTTCAGTGGAGGGACGGTCGACACAGGGCAGGGCCCTGCCGCCATCACCTTCGCATCTTCTTATCAGAACGTTCTGTCAAGACCATCGTCTATCGGTCTTGTTCCCGGCCGTTCGTTGAGATCTCTTATGTAATCCTCAAAGAGGTGGATCCGGGTGCTCACGGGAAACGGTATCCCTATGGTGCTGATGACCGCTTCTCCGCGTTCAAGCGTCTGGATCTCTATGTCCATACGGGAGAGATCCTGTTTTGCACTGCTCGCGATCATATCGCGATCCCCCCGGTCGGAGAGCCCCATAACGACGAAAGTATTCAGCTGGGCAAGAACCCTGGCATCGATGTTCTTTGGCTGCTGCGTGACCACGCAGAGCCCCACGCCGAACTTTCTCCCCTCCATCGCGGCCTCCCGGAATACCCGGGTGCTCCCGGACCCCGACCCCAGCACCCGCTGGGCCTCCTCGATGGTGATCAGAACCTGCTTTGCCTCCTCTGCACTCTTTACATCTTCACCCTGGTGGTTGCGCATGATCATACGGGTTATGATCGAGAGGACGAAGAGCTCGCTCTGCTCGCTCATCCCTGGTATATCGATCAGGACGACTCTGTTCTCGTGGAGCACCTTCATGATATCGGGGATCGATGACCCCTGCCTCCGGAGGAACCTCCGGTTTCGGTTGAGCATGCCGGCTATACGCCGCTGCATCACGGCAAGCGTACTCGCAGAGAAGTTTTTTAGGTCCCGAGCAATCCCACGGTGCGAACCGTTGTATGTCGCGGCATCGAATGTCGCGGCGTCGATCTCCTGGAAGAAATCGATCAGATCCGAGCCGGGCACGCTCTCAAGCATCTCCACAACCTCACGCTGGGGCACTGAGTGCTCGTAGAGGAGGAGGAGATCGGGCATCCTGAAGTCATCGTAATCCAGGTAGAGCTGGTTCAATCGGTACTTCTTCCTGTACTCCTCTGGCCGGGTAGAGAAGACGGCAAGGCCGTCGCGGCCGGCCTGGTAGTGCAGGAGCCCCTTCGTCGCCTCTCCGCTCGACGACCGTCCTCCAGCCACGTACTCGCCGTGCGGGTCGACTATGAGGAGCCCAAACGCCCTTGCCCGCATGCAGGAGGCGCAGAAGACCTTCATGAAGTTGCTCTTCCCCATCCCTGTCGTCGCAAAGACGCCCATGTGCTGCCGCATCACAACCGAGTGAAGCGCCACCTTCACGTCCCTCAAGACACCCTGGCCGGTCTTCATCACGCCGACCTCTATATCACCCATAACCTGCGCGAGGAACACAAAGTCCCGGGACTCCGGCAGTTCAACGCGGGAGAACTTCGCCGGGATCGTCCGGGGTTTTCGGAAGGCGCCGTCCTCTCCTATGCACCCGAGAGGGGCCGCCTCAACGAGTATGAAGACATCTTCCCCGATCCCGTAGAAGTGCTCGGTATGGGGGCGGGTGTCCCACTTCGGGTCGGAGAAGTTGCAGTCGTGGAGTAGGTCGCTCACCTTCGCAAAGAACGTCAATCCCTTGACGTTATCGGTGATCTTTAAGATATCTCCGAGATAGATCTCTGCGTCGTGGGGGACGGCAAACCGGTAGCTGAGCACCCGGTCCCCGATCAGGCGGTACTTCGAGGCGTCATCGCCATCAATATCGATCAAACTCATCATGGTAATCACCGAATATGCCGGTGTAATCGGCGAAGTTCATGCCGAGCCGGTCCATATCCCGTATGATATCCTGGCGGACCTGCTCGACAGCATCCTTCCCTATACGGGTGGTGATGTGGGCGTCAAGGAGCGGGTACGGATATCCCGTGACCCTCCCGTCGCCGGCAAATGAGGCAAGCGCGGAGAAGACCTCTTTTACCTTCTCAGGGCTGTAGTAACGGGGAACCTCGACCTTGAACGCTCTGTCCGCCCGCGGGTGCAGCCGCGCAACGTACTGTTCGCCCCTCTGTTTCCAGGCGGATGTCTCCCGGCGGTCGAGAAGGCCGTCGGTGGCGGAGACGCATATGTACCAGGGCTCGGGGATGCCAAGATTGCGGGCAAGCCCCTCCGCTGCCGGGACGATCGGGTACCCCCCGCCCCATGTGAGCGACGTTCGCTTCGTCACGGCGGCTATGAGGACTCCGCGCAGATTGCAGAGGTTCAGGAGGCTCTCGACGATCTCGTCGTGACTTGCATGGCGGACCTGGAGCGTGCCGTCGAGGACGAGGAGATCGCCCGTGTCGAGGTCAGCGGCCATCTCCATCGCCACCCGGTACTCGAGGGTATCCCGTATGACGGCGGCGTTTCTCTCAGGGTCGTCGTGGTCGAGGTGAACCTTCGGGGGCCGGTGGAAGCAGTCGTAGAAGAGCGCATCGAAGTCCTCATTCCCGGGGCCGGGGTTGACCGTGACGATGGAGAGAGGCGTCGTCCTGTGGTAGCGGCGCTCACTGCCGACATACGCGCTGGCCGACGCCCGGACGGCGGCAACGGCAAAACAGCCCGCATCAAGGACGATGGTGTTGCTCCCGTCGACGGCGCAGACGGCACCGCCAAACCCGGATCGGCAATGCCGGTAGGATGCCGGCCCAAACCCGCCGGCGGTCGAAAACCGCTCCGCGATCTCCGGCGGGACGACATCAAGGATCTTCCCTGCAACCCGCCGGATGGCGTCCCGGTAGAGAGAATCGCGATCCATCATTCACACTCCCTGACCAGGCTTGCCTGATCTGCCCCCATCTCGACAAGGAGCGTCGTCGAGAACTCATCCTGGACCTCGGTTATGTGAGATATGAGGAGGATCTGAGGGAAATGGGCCTCCTGCGTCCGGAGAGCGCGCAGAAGGTTAGCCCGCCGCCCCTCGTCCTGGCTCCCGAAGATCTCGTCGAATATGAGAAACGTGGAGTCGTGCACGCCGTTCACCTCGGCAAGGAACCGGGAGAGGGCAACGCGAAGAGCGATGGCTATGTCGTCCTGCTCTCCTCCGCTGAACCGGTCGGCCGGGTAGTCGTCTCCCATATCATGGACGAGGACGGTGAAGTCATCGTCGAGCATCACCGTTCCGTAGCGGCCGTCGGTTATCTCGGCAAGCACCCTCCCCGCCTCCTCCTCGATCCGATCCCTGACCACCCCGAGGAGGTAGTCGGTGTAGTCCTTTATGAGGGAGCGGGTGAGTTTCAGGCGCCCTATCTCCCCGGCAAGCACCTCCTGCTGCCTGAGGAGGTCATCCGCACGGGAGAGCCTTCCTGCCGCCTCGTCGATATCGGCCGAGAGGTTGCTCACGCGGGCAGCGATCGCGAACTTTCGCTCCCGAGCGGTCATGAGATCCGCCTCACGGCCCGCGAGAGCCTCTTCTGCCGCCGCAACCTGCCGCTCGTCAAAACCGAGATCGGCCAGGGCCTCCCGAACCCGGAGGTGCTCGGTCTTGCGGTTCGAAAGGAGATCCTGTCTTGCCCTGAGCGCTCCGGCAAGCCTCGGGACTTCTTCGAGGCGGACCCTGAGCTCCAGCGCCTTCCGGTGAGCCGCCTCAGCCCGGCTGCACTCTTCGCCGAGATCTGCAAATCTCTCCGGGTCGAACACGAGGCGGGCGAGTTCATCCGTTACGGCCTGCAGCCTCTCGCAGAGCCCGTCGATCCGGACGGCAACGGCCTTCAGTTCCTCCTCTATGGCCGGCCGCCGCGCCAGGCGGGCCTTCACCTCCGCGTATTTCCGACAGGATGCCTCGAGCGCCTCGGCATCCGCCTCGAGGCGCTGCCGAACCGCCGGATCAAACCCGATGCGGGAGATCTCTGCTTCGATCTCCTCCTTTCGGGAGAGGTAGCTTTCGACATCACTCATAAGCCGCCGCCGCTCCTCACGGAGGGCGGGAAGGCGGCCGCATACACCCCGAAGGGTATCGGCCGCCGTTCGTTTCTCCTCGATATCCCGGATCCGTCCCCTGAGGGCGGCATGTGCCGCCGGGTCATAGCCATCCATGCCGAGCGCCTCTATCTCGGCGCGGTGCCCGGCGGCCTCGGCCTGCCACCGTTGCACGGTGCCCGCGCTCTGCTCGTATCGGCTCGAGCAGAGCGCGTGCTGCTCCTTTAAGCGCCGGAAGGCGGTGAGTTCTTCCCGGAGACCGGTAAGTTCGGCAACGAGGCCCCGGTGATCGGCGATCGCCCGTACATGCCCGTCCTCCTGATCTGCAAGCGCCACCTCCATCGATGTGCTGGCGGCGGCAAGGTTCTCGACCAGTTCCTCGTAGTGGTTGCCCAGGCTCTGGCGGCACGTCGGGCAGGACCCTTCCGGTCCTGCGGCAAGGATATCCGCCCGATCTCCGGCAAGCCTCTGGATCTCCTCGCGGAGCACCTCCCCCCGTTCGGCGTAAGCGCTGATCCGTGAGGTCAGGTACTCCTTTTGGCTCTCTGCTGACTCTATACGCTCCTCGATATCGGCCATGCCGGCAAGCTGGCGGGAAAGCCCGACGATCTCGGCCTCAAGCCGGCTCATCTCCAGAGACCCGGCGCGAACCTCCCGCAGGCATCGTTCTTCCTGCCCGGAGTACTCGAGGGCCTTGAGAAAGACATCTTCATGGGCCCGGAGGGCATCGTAGTCGGCGACCTCGGCCTCGAGTGTGATGAGGCGCCGGCTCTTCTCCTCGATATCCACAAGTTCTCTGCGGTTCTCCCGGGCGCGGCGCTCCGTCTGGACGAACCGCTCATCCATGCGGGCCAGTTCTTCGCGGAGCCGGTCGTACTCCGGCTGGAGAGCCTGCATCGCCGCGATACGGTCGCGGAGGACCTCTCGCTCTGCGACATCCCGGGCAAGTGCGGCAACCGTCTCCTCATCCCGGGCAAGTGCGGCGAGATCGGCCTTGAGGTTTGCGCGGCGTTCGCCGTACTCCCGTACCTGTTCACCCAGGGTGCCGGCCTCAAGACTCAGGCGGTCTCGCGTGACCTTCACCTCCGTTATAGAGGCGAGTTCGGCCTTCAAGGGCTCGTAGCGACCGGCAAGAGGGGCAAGGCCATCGAGGTCGGCCTGCAGCCTCCTGCGCCTTTCGATCTCCTCCTCTCCCTCCCGGCACTCGGTGCCGAGCCGGGCTATATCGTGCGCAAGGGTCTCTTCTTCCCGTGTGAGGTGGAGGAAGCGGTCGCGCACGGAAAGCAGACGGTCGCGCTCTTTCCGGGCATGGTCAAGAGCCATGGCGGCTCTCTTCTCGGAGGCGCCGGCACGCTCCGCCTCCTCCTTTGCCTGAGCCAGGTCGGCACGGAGCACCGAGAGGTGGTTTCGCACGGCGGCGGCGTCGAGCTCGCGGAGCCGGCCGGAGAGTTCCAGAGATATCCCTTCCCGGGCATCGATGACCCGTTTCAGATCCTCCATGCTGTCTCTCCTGAGGTAATCGATCCCGAGCACCTGCATGAACCAATCCTTCCGGGATCCGGCCCTGCTCTCTATAAGGGCGAGGAGTTCTTTCTGCCCGGCGTATATGGTGTTTCTGAAGTCACCCGGCCCCATGCCGACGATCCGCTGCACCTCCTCCCCCACCTTCTGGACGCTGCTTGCAAGGAGCCTCTGGTTCAGGTAGAGGCTTGCCTCGTGGAGGTTTGATGAAGGGCGGCGCTTGAACCTGCGGACGACGGCATACTCGTTGCCGCCGGCCACGAAGTCCAGGCGGACCTCGCAGATATCCTGCGGGCCGGCAAACGAGCTGACGATGTAGTTTGCGTCAAGCCCGGTCCCCTGGAGGCCGTAGAGGGCGAAGAGGACGGCGGCAACGATGCTGCTCTTGCCGGTCCCGTTGTTCCCGACGATCCCGGTGATCCCGTCCTGGAAGGTGATATCCTGGTTACGGAAGCGCTTGAAGTTCCGCATAGCAAGTTTATTCAGCAGCATTCTCTCCCTCTTTATGGCGCGCTATGACCGAGCGGAGGACCGCCGTCCCGGTCTTCTTCACGTACTCCTCGTCGCCCGGGGCAAGGTGCTCCCCCTCCACGAAGCGCTCGAACTCGGCGATGTAGTCAAGGCCGACGAGCGAATCCCCATAAAACATACGGGAGGGATCGTCGGCGGCAAGGATCTGGAGTTTGAGGTCCAGCATACGGCTCCGGGCCTCCGCGAGGGCTTTCTGGTCAAGTGAGCGGAGGATCTCGCGGCGTATACCATCGAGCGTGATCTGACAGATCGCCCGGAAGGTCTTCTCGCCGGCGTTGTCGACCGCATCGAGTATGCCGGTCATGACATCGCGGGCGGAGAGGCCGTCGCAGTTGATCCGGCCGAGGTTTCTCATGGGTGTGTGGGGCAGATCGATATGCCTGACATCCCCTGACGTGATGTCTACGGCAAGGCCTCCCTTGACATCCGCGATCTCGCCGTAGTTGCAGTACTCAAGCGACCCGCTGTACCAGGCGTTATCGGCGACCTTAACCTGGCCGTGGAAGTGGCCGAGGGCTATGTAGTCGAACCGGTCGGAGAGTATGGTCGCATCCAGTTCGTGCTCGGCAACGGTGTGCAACCGCCTGTCCTTTAAGATACTCGCAAGGCCGTGGGTGACGAGGACGTTTGTGCCGGCCGAGAACTCAAGGTCGTCATACGCCCGCCGGTAGCCCTCCGCCTCGAGCATGTTCGGTATCAGATGAAAGAGTGTATCTTCAACCTCGACCTGCCGGTAGCGGTTGTGGTGGGCGACGTAGAGGTCGGTTGCGCGGTAGCCGCCCCGCTCGAGCACCTCAAACGGCGACGCCGTGTAGCGGGTCTTTGCCATGCTGTGGTTGCCGGCGACAACGAGGACCGGAATCCCCGCATCCTGCAGGCGGGAGAGGGCGTCGAGCGCTGTTGTGTAGGCGCGGGTCTTGGGTTTGACCTGGTGGAAGAGGTCGCCGGCATGGACGAGCGCATCGGGGCGCATGGCGATGATCCGGTCGACAGCTGCAAGGAAGTTTTCGTATATGAGGTGCTCGCGCAGGTTCATCCCGGTTTCGGGATCGATCCGATTAAATGCCGATAATCCAAGATGCGTGTCCGCCAGATGAACGATCTTCATGCCCTGTTGATCTCCATGTGCTCCGGGGATAAATGGCTGCTGGAAGCGGTGTGAAAGTGTTTGTTGCCGGCCCGGCGTCCGGGGTATGCGTAACCTGATATGGTGCGGTTATGTCATTATTCCTACTATTCTTCCTTCTCTTCCGCGTTCTTTAAAAGTGAACTTAAGGGGGGCTGAGTCCCTTAAAACCCCCAGGTAACATCGTGACCGCCAACGAGGAACGCTGTTTCGCTGAATCGCCCGTTCTCAGATGTGAATTTCAATCGCACGAACCGAATCTCGTACTGCTGCCACTCGTGGTAAGGAACCGTTCTCCCATCCGCATACGTCCACAATCCAGCGTGAAGCCGGCGGCAATCCGGATTGAACTTTCCATCATAATCTTTGAAATCCCAGGTTCCAAAATACCAATCTTGCATGGATTGGACTTTCGCTCGCACCTCGCGCATGAAGAACCGTTCTTCTTCATCGCTCCCGTACTCGGTGTAGTAGGAGGGGATAATGTATGCCGCTTCAACAGAGGCTTTCTTGAAATCCGTATCTGCTGTGATGTGATGAACGGTGTTTCCCGCGTATCTGTCGATCCAGATGTATTCAAGTGTCTCAGGCCATCCATCTATCGTGCCCCTTATGGGTTGGCGGTCGCGTATGGCGTTGATATCGGGGTTTGGCCTGTTCCCGAGCGGTTCAAAGGGGGGATACACGACGGTGGGGTTTGGGGTCGGGGTGACGATAGGCGGCGGGGCAGGGGTGGTTATGGCGGTAGAGATAGGCTCTGAGGTGATCGCGGGTGTGGAGAGCATGGTGGGGGTCTGAGTGAGGGTTGCAGGGGCAGGGGTAGGTGGTGTGTCGTATTGTGACGAAACGTTGCTTGGAAGGGATGTTCTGGTGCGGGTGGTTGGTGTAGGTGTGGGCTTTGCCGGCATCGAATTATCTACCGGCTCAATGGGCTCCTCGGCGGGCGTGGGAGGAAAGGGTGGTGCGAGATCTGCCGGGATATTCTCATTCGATACATCCGGGAATGCAATCGCCCCGGTAATCATCGCTGCTGCTGCAAGGAAGAGAACAGCGATAAGGATTATTAGATATGTTGATCTTCTGGCCATATCATCACCTCATTGAGGCGAAATCATCCCTGGAGTCGGGGAGTTATCTCGCCGGTGCGGGGAACAGAGTCATAATGAGGATACAGGTAGATAACAGATGCGTCAAACGAGTAGAGAACAGGCGCCGAACTTTACCGTTCCGGGGTATATTGGGTGCGGGAAAGCCATGGGCTAAAGCCCGTGGCGGCCGCCGATATAAAATTTCTCGCCGTTAATGCTACTATATTAATAATCTCAACAATAGTTGTATGGTGATCTCATGTCAAAAAGAGCCGTTGATGCAGTTTTTCAGGCGCTCTTCATCCTCTCCGATATCCGGTTCCTGCTGCGGGAGACCGCTCCGGAGCATGACCTGGATGAAGCGCAAAGGAAGCGCGCCGCGACCTCCATCGAGAAGGTTAAGCGGCAGATCGCGATCATCGAAGAGGAGCTGATGCAGTGAAGTGCGCAGTCGATATAGATGCCCGCGACATCGAGGAGATGTACATAAACATCGACCCCATCCAGGCGGGCGGTCGGCTCACTCCCGATGCCATGAAGGCGGCGATCGCGTTCGGCGACGGCTACTCGGTCTGCGACAACTGCCGTAACCCTCCCCGGCTCGACTACATAAGAAATCCCCCCATCGCACAGTTCCACGCGGACCTTGCGGCATGGCTGAATATGGATGCGGTGCGGGTGGTGCCGGGGGCGCGTCGGGGGTTCCAGGCGGTCGCAAGTACATACGTGGAGAAGGGCGACCCGGTCATCGTGACGGCGCTTGCCCATTACACGGAGTTCATGGCGGTCGAGGCGGCCGGCGGGGTTCCGCGCGAGATACCGAAAGATGCGAAGAACCACATAACCTCCGACGCCGCGGCGGAGAAGATCGAGGCGGTGATCCGGGAGTTCTCGCGCACGCCGCCGCTGCTCTTCATCGACCACGTCGACTACCAGTTCGGGAACGTCCACGACGTTGCAGGGATCATCAGAGTCGCCCACCAGTACGACATACCGGTCCTGGTCAACGGGGCCTACACGGTCGGTATCATGCCCGTCGATGGCAGAGCGCTCGACGCGGATTTCGTCGTCGGGTCGGGCCACAAGAGCATGGCCGCCCCGGCGCCCTCCGGCCTCCTTGCGACGACGGATGAGCATGCGGGAAGGGTATTTCGGATGACGCAGGCAAAGGGGGACGTGACCGGCCGGACGTTCGGCATGAAGGAGGTGGAGATGATGGGCTGCACCCTTATGGGCGTCACCATCGTCGGTATGATGGCCTCGTTCCCCCACGTCAGGGAGCGGGTTAAGCACTGGGATACGGAGCTTGCGCACTCACAGGCGGTCACGGATGCCCTCCTCTCGATCGAGGGGACAAAAGTCCTCTCCGATTACCCGCGAAAGCACTCTCTGACCCGGATAGATACCCGGGGATCCTTCGATACGGTGGCCGAACGGCATAAAAAGCGCGGGTTCTTCCTTTCAAGTGACATGAAGAGACGCGGGATCACCGGTGTCATACCGGGATCGACCCGTATCTGGAAGTACAACACTTTCGGTCTGACCGATAAGCAGACCCGGCATGTCGGGGATTCGTTCGTCGGGGTTGCGCGGGAGAACGGGCTGAACATAATCTGAAGATCCGGATTTCGGGAGAGAACCTTCTCACCCGATCTCTCCGTTCTTCGCGTGGCAGACCCGCACCGTCCCCGCCGCCCGGGCCGCGAGGTTCTCTGCACCGATATCCTCCTCAATCTCTGCGATCGTCGCCGCGGGTGCCGCGATCGAGGGGTAGCGGGGCGCGACCGTGCACCCGGTGCTCCCCGGCCGGGCCTCAAACGTCCCGATGGCGCGGGCGCGCTCGACTATCTCATCCTTATCGAATCCGATCAGCGGCCGGAGCACCGGCACGGCCGCCGCCGGGGCGATCACCGCCATGTTCGCGAGCGTCTGCGACGCCACCTGCCCCAGGTTGTCCCCGTTGACGAGCGCGTAGGCGCCGCGATCCCCGGCAAGTATGCCGGCTACCCGGAGCATGAACCGTTTGCAGAGGATGCACCGGTAGCGAGGCTCTTTTAAGGCCGTTATGACATCAAAGAACGGCTCCATATCCACGATGAGGAGGTCGAGGGGGTGCCCGGGAACCCAGGCTGAGAGTCGGGCATGGTGCCGGAGGACCGTCTCCTCCACATCCGCCCCGCCGAACCGCCCGCTGTGCATGTGGATATGCACCATCCGGCATCCCCGGCGCATCATCAACCACGATGCGACGGGCGAGTCTATCCCCTCCGAGAGGAGGGCCATCACCTCTCCCTGAGTCCCGTAGGGGAGCCCTCCCGGCCCGCCGAGCCTCTCATCGTAGACGAGACCCCCAAATTCCCGGGCCTCCACGAAGATCTCGTAGTCGGGCGCCGTCAGGTCTACCTTCGCCTCCCCCACCCGGTCGAGGATGGCCGAGCCGACCGCCGCCGCGAGTTCCTGGCTGTTGAATCCCGTAACACCCGTCCGGCGCGCCCGAACAGCAAACGACATACCCGGCCGGAGGTGCAGTACTGCGTGTTCCACGGCTACGGCCGCAATACCGGCTATATCGGGGGTGGTCACCGTGCAGACGCTCGCGCTCACCACACCGAATATCCCGGCAGCGACTGCGGCGATGCGCCGGGGCTCGTCGCCGTAGATAAGGATCCTCCCCCGGGGGGCCTCGATGCGGTGCGAGAGCCCTTCTGCCTCGAGCGCGAGCCGGATGTTCTCCGCCATGATCGATACGAACCGCCGTTTCACAGGCTCGCTCTTGAGGAAGATCTCACCATATCGGATCATCACCGCTTCCATCTCTCTGAACCCCCCTCCCGGTAGCCCCCCGGGGCTATGACCACATCGCTGAACCCGATATCTTTCACCGCGTCGAGCAGTTCAGCGAGCCTCTCGTGGTATACCGGATCGGCCTCGATTGTGGCCTGCCGGCCGCCGGTGCACCGGACCCGTATGGTCCCCGGTATATCCCGCGCGATGAGGGCCTCAGCGGCTGCAACAAGAGCAAGGCACTCCCGTGTGACCGTCTCCCCGGCGGGGATGCGCGTCGCAAGACATGCGGAGGGCGGGCGGACGGATAGACCGATCTCTGCCGCAAGGGCCTCGATATCCACCTTCCCCATGCCGCACTCCGCAAACGGGCTCTTTACTCCGAGTTCGGTGAGTGCCCGCATACCGGGCCTTACCGTAGATCGGTCATCGGCGTGGGTTCCGTCGACCACCGTCCGGCACCCGCGACGCTCTGCCTCGCGGATGATCGCCTCCATCATCGCCCGTTTGCAGGCGTAGCACCGATCCGGCCGGTTCTCCCTGACCGCGGGGATATCAAGGGCATCGAGCGGTACAACGAGATGCGGGACGCCGAGGCGCTCTGAGAGTTCCCGCGCCGCGGCAAGTTCCCCCGGAGGAGTAAGGCCGGTATCGACGCTTATAGCGATCGCCCCGACACCGTGCCGACGGGCGACGGCCAGCAGCACCGAACTGTCCGTCCCCCCCGAGAGAGCGACTGCAATGGGCTCATAAGACTTCAGGAGTACAACGAGATCCGCATATTGCGCCATCTGCTCATCATATGCTCGCCGGATATAATGAATCTTCGCGGAACACGGCAGTTCGGGCTTCGGGCGCAGGGGGCAAATGATTTTTAACAGAGGCACTCCGAATGTGTACTGATATGGCGAAGAAAGCAAAGGCCAAACAGGCAGAACCCATGAAACTCTTCTATATTTTTTACAATCAGGAGCGCTGGGACAACTGGATCAAGTCGCTTGAGGATGCTGACTTCGAGCAGGCCGGAGGCGAAGAGGTCTCCGAGGGCGAGCAGATGCTCTACAGTTTCACCGAAGACATCACCCTCTCGGTCCTGAAGATCATCCGCCTCTACCAGAACGACCGGCTCACGAAGAAGGAGGCCATAGAGAAGCTCGATGATGTTGAACTGATCGTCATGACTGGACTTCCCGAAGGTGATCTCGAGGATATCATCGGGTCGCTCCAGCTCTCTCTGCTCGTGCTCTTCACCGCCTGCCGGAAGTATCTCGAGGGCGGGTTTGACAAGGACATAAAGGCGCTCGTGAAGAAGGGCCGGGGCATTGATGAGGAAAACCTTGAGGAGGCACTTGAGGTCGCGGCAAACATCGGGGCCGCCGTCGTCGATGGGGCCACGTGCTGCGCGAAGTACATCAAGGACGATGCGGAGAACCCCGGCCTCTTTGATGAGTGGCTCATCGAGATCGAGACCATGAGCAACGCCATGAAGTCGCTTGCGAAGTTTGATGAGGAACCCGGAGAAGCTTCGTGATCGCAAACAAGGCCCGGTTCCGGGCGGCGCGGAAACTCGAACGGGCGGCGGGGTTCCGGCTCCCGGATCACGTCTTCTCAGGCGCATTCCTTGAGTCGTTAGGAAAGGCGATCAACTTCGAGCACCTCGACCGCCGGATGCAGGAGCAGCTCCTGGCCTTCTTCCGCGATTTCATGGACTGCAAGTGTAAAAACGCCCCTTTCTGCGGGTGCCCGGAGCGAAAGTTCACCCTCGCCATCATCGAGTTTCGGGAGATGGGTCTTGATCACCGCCAGATCAGCTCCCATCTCCTCGATGAATACGGGATCGACCTCTACCCCGCCGATATACTGAGTTTCCTTGAAGACTCCGTCCATATGCTCGAGGCTATACGGGATGTCGCCGAGCTGCAAGGGCGGGAGAAGCTCGCGGAGAACGCTATCGGGCATATCAGGAAGATCGAACATTAGAGCCGGCCACGGCTGCCTCTTCTCTGCCTGAGTCTTGAGCACCGCAGGGCCTTCGCCCGACGATACGATCTCGCAATTGTACTTTTGCCGGCGAATGCCCGGCCTTATCCCATGCGGTTGCACAGGGGGCCGGGGTTATGTGCTGGGGGGTTTTCGCATCATGGGGGCGACGTTGCACCCCGCCATCTCCCCAAAGCAGAAGATGAACCGCTCCTTTATGCTTGCCGGCAGCCTCGCCTCAGGTATGGGCACAAACCCGAGCCGCCCGTAGAACCCGACCAGGGGGAGGGTCGAGTGGATGTAGATCGTCTCAGAACCGCATTCGTCGAGGAGGAGCTGCACGGCCTCCCGCGCATACCCGCCCCCACGGTACGCATCGAGCGTGAAGACGCAGTCCATCTCAAGGCCGCCCGTGTGCCGGGTACAGCGGGCCGTCGCTGCCAGGGCGCCGTCGACAAAGACGCCGAATATCCTCTCCCGGTCAGGGTTTGCCTTCTGGTCGCGGTAATGTGTCCAGACCTTCTCTGCAAGCGGGAACTCTTCGTGCTTCAACTCGCGGATCTCTTTCTTCATCGTCTTCCTCGTGTATGACCAGACGTTGCCGCGCTGGCTATTTCAAGTGATGCAGGGGTTTTCCGCCGGCCGTTCAGAGCAGGCGGGGCCAGGGAAGCCCGAGCTGCCCTGCCAGACCTTCGAGTTCGTCGCGGATACCCGGATCGAGCCTGAGGAGGGCCAGGAAGTAGATCAGCCCGCCGAGTCCTACCGCCCCGAGGACGATGAGAACGTTTGAGAACGGTATGGCAAGACGGCAGGCCACGATGACGGCGCTCATCGCGAGAGCGGCAAGGATGATATGACCCACGGCCCGGGGTTCTATACGCACGCGTATGCTCCCGGAGAGGGCGCGGTACGCGAGTATGGCGTTCAGCACCATGGTTGCGAGCGTTGCCGCCGATGCCCCGACGATGCCGTATGCCGGTATGAGGAGGAGGTTTAATCCTATGTTTGCGGCAACCGCAACCGCCGTCACCTTGAAGGAGTCGCGCGGCCGGTCGAGGGCGTTCAGGCACATCGTCTGGAGGTACATGAAGACGCTCGCCATCTGGACGAGCAGGAGTATGGCAAGCGCCCCCGCCCCGGAGGAGAATGCCGCCCCGTAGAAGAAGTAGAGGAGTCGCTCGCCGAGGAGCCAGCCCCCGGCAACGATCGGGACGGCAAGCAGGAGTGAGTATGTGAAAGCGCGGGAGAGCGCGCGCTCCACGGAGGGGAGGTCGCCCTGCTTCCCCCAGTAACTGATCTTCGGGTAGAGGGTGGTGTGGAGCGCTATGGCAACGAACGTTGCAATCGTCGTGAGCTGGAGCGCCACCCGGTATATCCCGACATCGGTCTCGGCCATGAAATGGCCGATCATGATGGTATCGGCATACGAGAAGACAAGGTAGCCGCTTGAACTGAGGAACGTCCAGACTGAGAATGCAAAGAGGCTCTGTATGTGCGAGCGTCGAAACGGAGCCGGCGAGAGGTCCAGGAACCGGAAGTTGAAGAAGCCGGCGGCAAGGATACCGGCAACAAACCCGCCGGCAAGGCCGGCAACCCCGTAGCCGAGGATGATCGCGGCGACCTGGACGGCTATACGGATCAGGGTGTCGAGCAGACCGCTGATCTGGTTGACACCGACCTTCCCGGTGCCGTAGACGCTGTTTGAGGCGATGTTCGTGAAGACGCTGACGATCAGAGCGAGGATCAGCCAGGGGAGGACTCCTGACCCGGTGAGATCGACGAGGTACGGCCGCGCTATGAGGAGGAAGCCGACTGAGACGAAGAGCAGCATAATGCGGAGGAGGACAAACGCAGTGAAGTATGCGTTCTGGTCCTCCCCCTCGCTGATCCTTTTTACCGCGGCGCCTCCAAACCCGCCGTCTCCGATCAGGTTGAAGACGCTGTAGTAGGCGACAAAGAGAAAGTAGGCGCCCAGTATCGACGGACCGACGGTGTGGGCGAAGTACATCGTGGAGAGGAACCCGATCGC
The DNA here is from genome assembly GCA_964413225.1 of uncultured Methanoculleus sp. GTDB lineage: Archaea > Halobacteriota > Methanomicrobia > Methanomicrobiales > Methanoculleaceae > Methanoculleus. The sequence continues at coordinate 75,874 of CAYPRO010000009.1, forward strand.
TGTAAGCCCTATCGTCGAGGCGAGGCTGATGAGGCTCTGGCGCTGGACAGGGTCGACGCGCATGACACGGGCAATATACCCGGAGGGCCGGAACACGAGGATTGGTTTTGCCGTGAAAGGCTTTATGGGTTGTCAACCGATCCGGGCATTCAGCCGGGTGCACCCCGAAATCGAAAGGAAGGTACCGGCAGCCCCTCCCAGGTGTTCCCGATACGGTCATAGCAGAGCAATGCACATGTATAGTATCATACGCTCTCAAAAGGGAGCACAAGACTGTTCGGCGGTGAAACATTGGACGCAGGGGTAATCGGTGTCGGGATGATGGGCAGGAACCATGCCCGTGTGTATTCGGAATTGAAAGCGGTGGACTCGCTCTACCTGTACGACCTCAACGAGAAGGCGGCACGCGACCTTGCCGGCGCTTTCGGGGCGACGGCCTCCCCGACCATCGAGGATCTGCTCTGCTCCGTGGATGCGGTGAGCGTCTGCGTACCGACGCCCTACCACTTCTCCGTTGCAGAGAAGGTCATAGAGGCCGGGGTGCCGTTCCTCGTCGAGAAACCCATATGCGCGACGGTGGAGGAGGCGCGAAGGCTCATCGATATGGTTCCGGAGGATCTCGTCGCCGGCGTCGGGCATATCGAGCGGTTCAACCCGATCGTCCCCGAGATCAGAAAGATCGTCCGCGACCCCCTCTACATCGAGATGAAGCGGCACAACCCGGCCTCATCCCGGGTGAGCGGCTCTTCGGTCGTCGAGGATCTTATGATCCACGATGTGGACATCATGAAAAACGTCCTCCTCCCGAATGGGGTCTATAACCTTGCCGGCAGCGGGAACCCGGACATATGCAGCGCTCTCTTCTCGTTTGGCGGCACGACGGTCTACCTCTCCGCAAGCAGGAAATCATCAAAGAAGATCCGCATGATATACATTGAGGAGGAAGAATTCACCATCGAGGGGGATTTCATGGCCCAGGAGATATACATCCACCGTAAACCCGGGCAATACGCGGTGGAGAACGAGCGCTATGTCCAGGAGAACATCATAGAGAAAGTGCTTGTGAACAAGCAGGAACCGCTGAAACTCGAACTCTCGACGTTCCTTGATTGTGTGGCCCGGGGAAGGGAGTTTCCCGTCAGCCCCGCACAGGCGCTGTTGAACATGGAGATATGCGAGGATGTTGCACGGTGTTTTGCATGAGTGAGAGGTTACAATCGATCATCGATAGCAGAGGCCCGATCAAAAAAATCGGCGTCGTCGGTATGGGCTACGTCGGCATACCTGCCGCGGCGCTCTTTGCGGACGCTCCGGAGTTTACGTCGGTCGTTGGGTTTCAGAGGGATTCTCCGTCTTCCGGCTACAAGATAGATATGCTGAACCGCGGGGAGTCGCCCCTCAAGGGTGAGGAGCCGGGGCTTGGCGAGTTGCTTGCAAAGGTCACCGGCGCGGGCAAGTTCCGGTGCACGTCGGACTTCTCGGAGGTTTTGGCGTGCGATGCCGTGACTCTTTCCATCCAGACTCCGTTTGCCAACCCTAAAGACCTCATCCCCGACTTCTCGGCCCTGACCGAGGGGCTCCGGAATGTGGGGAGGAACCTCTCCGAGGGTACGCTTGTTGTGCTCGAGTCGACGGTCACCCCGGGTACGACGATGGGAATGGCCCGTGAGATCCTCGAGACGGAGTCCGGGCTTGCCGCCGGAGAGGATTTTGCTCTCGCCCATGCGCCCGAGCGGGTTATGGTCGGGCGGCTGCTTCGGAACATACGCGAACACGACCGGATCGTCGGCGGGATCGACGATGTCTCGACGGCGCGGGCGATCGAACTCTATCGGCCGGTTCTGACGGCGGGAAAGATCATACCAATGAGCGCGACCGCGGCCGAGGTGACGAAGACCGCCGAGAACGCCTTCCGCGATCTTCAGATCGCCGCCGCAAACCAGCTTGCTCTCCACTGCGAGGCGATGGGGGTCAACGTCTACGATGTCCGGGCAGGGATCGATTCCCTAAAGGGCGAGGGGATAACCCGGGCGATCCTCTGGCCGGGGGCGGGCGTCGGCGGTCACTGCCTCACGAAGGACTCCTGGCACCTTGAACGGGGCGCGCAGGTTCTCGGGGGCGATTTATGGTACCCGCACGGTGCTGAGTCGATCTTCGGAGTGGCGCGGGCGATAAACGAGTTCATGCCCCGGCACATGGTCCACCTGACCGTCGAGGGGCTCAGGCGGGCCGGGAAGGTACCGAAGGGTGCGATGGTCGCGCTCCTCGGCTGGGCGTTCATACAGAACTCCGACGACACCCGGAACACGCCGGCAGAGCCATACCTTGCGGCGCTCCGGGGGGCCGGGGCGAACGTCAGGATCCACGATCCGTTTGTGGATGCGTATCCGGGCATCGAGGTCTCGCATGACCTCGACGGAACCCTTGCGGGAGCCGATGCCGTCGTCATCTTCACGGGCCACCACCACTACCGCACCCTCGACCCGGAGCGGGTGAAGGGGTTGTCGGGACAGGGGCACCCGGTCATCGTCGATGGCCGTAACATCATCGACCCGGACCTGTTCATCCGGGCGGGGTTCATATACAAGGGCATCGGTCGGGGCGATAAGAACAACCACTCGATCCGGGGATGACCATGAAGATCGTATCGGTAGTCGGCGCCCGCCCGCAGTTCATCAAGTGTGCTCCGGTCTCGCGTGAACTCAGAAAGGAGCACGAGGAGATCCTCGTTCACACCGGCCAGCACTACGACCACGGCATGTCGGAGGTCTTCTTTGAGGAGCTCTTGATACCGGAACCGGACTACAACCTCGGTATCGGCTCAGGGACCCACGGCCGCCAGACGGGGGCGATGCTCGGCGCGATCGAGGATGTGATCGCGAAGGAGGAGCCGGATATCGTTTTAGTCTACGGCGACACAAACTCGACCCTCGCGGGCGCGCTTGCGGCGGCAAAGATGCATGTGCCGGTGGCGCATGTCGAGGCGGGGCTTCGGAGTTTCGATCGCCGGATGCCTGAGGAGGTGAACCGGGTGCTCACGGATCACGTCTCGGACATCCTCTTCTGCCCGACGGCAACGGCAGTGAGAAACCTCGCGGCCGAGGGGGTGACCGCGGGCGTCTTCCTCGTCGGGGATGTGATGGTTGATGCGATGAACCACAACCGCGCGGTCGCGGAGGAGCGGTCGCGTATCCTCGAGGGCGTCGGGGTCCGGCCGGGGGAGTACCTCGTTATCACCGTCCACCGGCCTTCGAACACCGACAGCCCGGAGAACATGACCGCCATCCTCGGCGCCCTTGGAGAGGCCGGGATGCCGGCCGTCTTCCCGATCCACCCCCGGACGCGGCGCTACCTCGGTGAGTACGGCCTTCTTGCGGGTATGCCGGAGAACGTCCGGGTCACCGAACCGCTCGGCTACCTTGACATGATCCGCCTGATGGCGCATGCGAAAAAGATCCTCACCGACTCCGGCGGGGTCCAGAAGGAGGCCTACATGCTCGGCGTGCCCTGCATCACCCTCCGGGAGAACACCGAGTGGGTCGAGACGGTCGAGGCCGGGTGGAACGTGCTTGTGGGGGCGGAGAGGGGGGAGATTGTCGATGCTATACGGTATTTTTCTCCCGGAACAGGGCAGAAGGATATATTCGGGGGCGGGAATGCCAGCCTTTGGATCAGGGAGATCCTCACCGGGTTTCAGGATGCCCGGGCCGGATAGAGGGGTTTTGTAATGCACCGGCCGGAGATCCTGTTTCTTACGAGCAGCCTTTCTCCTTTTGTGGAGGGAGATTTGCGGATGCTCAAGGGACATTATCCGGTCAGGGAAGTCGTCACCTCTGGTCGGCCGGCCAGGGGCCTAATGCAGAGGTTGTCTCTTGGGCTTGCGATCCTTTTCGGGGTTCAGAGAACCGATCTGGCGTTTTCATGGTTTGCCCATAACCATACCTACCTCGCGGTTATGGTGGCGCGGCTGCTTGAGAAGAAGTCTCTTGTCGTTGTAGCCGGCTATGAAGTGGCAAACGAACCCGAGATCGGGTATGGTGCGCTCCTGGATCCGGGGATGGCAGGAAAAGTCCGGTACATCATAGAGAACGCCGACTGCATCCTCGCGGTATCGGAGTTTAGCAGGAAGGAGATCCTCGCGGTTGCCAGGCCTCGCAGGATCGAGACGGTCTACATCGGCGTCGATACTTCGGTATTTTCTCCGAGAGATCGGAAGGAAGATGTCGTCCTCACGGTATGTATCGTCAGCGCGGAGAACGTTGTGGTGAAAGGACTCGATACCTTCATAGATGCGGCCCGGCATCTCCCGAAAGTGCGGTTTGTTCTCTTCGGGAGGGATCCTGATGGTGTGCTCGATCCCTTAAGGCGAGACGCACCCCCAAACATCGAGTTTATCCCGTCCCCCACCGAGGGCGAACTCCTGCAGTGGTACCGCCGGGCGAAGGTCTACTGCCAGCTCTCCTATCGGGAGTCGTTTGGCGTGGCGCTTGCCGAAGCGATGTCCTGCGAGTGCGTCCCCGTGGTGACGGATAGGGGCGCCCTCCCGGAGGTGGTGGGGGATGTCGGGTTTGTGGTGCCGTACGGTGACACCGGGGCGACCGTCGATGCTATATCAAAAGCCCTCATCTCCGATATGGGGCCTGCTGCACGAGAGAGAGTACACGGTATCTTCTCTGTGGAGAGCAGGGGAGAGAAACTTCGCCGGATCATCACGACATTGCAGCCATGATCCGGACGACATTGCAGCCATGATCCGGACGACATTGCAGCCATGATCCGGATCGCTGCTCCGGTCGGCGCCGGCGTAACGGAGAGAAGCCTGCATAAGAGCGCTTCGGGGCTGGCATCTTTGCCGATAGTTCATCTTTCTTTCTGAAGCCCCCCTGTTCTGCCGGAGTTGCCATTCGGGATAAAATATAAATATACTACCATATAAGGGAGGGGCTGTTCAGCCCCTTGTTTCTAACCAAAAGGTCATGGGCAGGGGCCTGAGGCCAGGCTTATGCGTATCTGCATGCTCACCACAACCCATCGGCCTCACGACGGGCGAATATTCGAGAAAGAGGCGAAGAGCCTTGCAAAGGAGCATGATGTCACGATCATCGCCCCCTCGGATATCAGGGATGTTGAGGGGGTGAGTGGCGTGCAGGTCGTCACCATACCAAAACCCGTATCGACTCTCCTCCACCCGGTGACGCTCTGGCGAGCTTTTTGGGCATGCATGCGAGAGGAGTGCGACGTCATCCACTGCCATGAGCCGGATGCCCTCCTTCTGGCGCTTCTCGCAAAGGCGGTGAAGGGCCGAAAGGTCATCTACGATATCCACGAGCACTGGCCAAGCGAGATACCGTTCGATCTCGGCCACCCGAATGCGACCGCTTTCACAGGGTCCCTTGAGTCTGTGATCTCCCCGATTGAACTTCTGTTTTCGTGGTTTGCCGACGCTAAGATTGCAGTCAGCGAGAGTGTTGCAGGACGATTCAGGGGGAATGGAACCGAACCCGTGATCATATCCAACTACTCGGTTGCCGGCTCGGCGCCGCCGGCATCGATTGCAAAGGATAGTCATGGCGTGATCTACATGGCCGGAAACATGCAACTCTTCCATGGCATCCGTGAATGCATCAGCGCCATGTCGAAGGTGACGGCGAACTACCCCGATCTCTCCCTGACGCTTGTAGGGAGCATTCGTGAGGATGTCGGTGCGATTGCGGCAAAGACTGACCCGCGGCCGGAGATCACGCTGACCGGCTACCTCCCCTACCGGGAGATGTACGAGACTTTGCGCACGGGAGCATCGCCCTCCTCGTCTTCCAGCCCGATTACTACAACGCCTACATCGGCCTCCCGAACAAGCTCTTCGACTACATGCTCTGCGGCCTCCCTATCGTTGCGAGCGACTTCCCGGAGATCCGTAAAGTGGTCAGGGAGGCGGAGTGTGGGGTGCTGGTCGACCCGACGGATTCGGATGCAATTGCAGAGGCGATCGTTTACCTGATGGAACACCCTGAAGAGGCGCGAAGGATGGGGGAGAACGGACAAAGGGCGGTTCTTGAGCGGTATAACTGGGGGGAGATGGAGGGGAGGCTGCTGGAGGTGTACCGGTCTCTGAACGGTTCACGGATGGCGTGAAGATCCGGTGGGGATGGGCGTAACAATTTCCTCTGTTGCTCTATCTAATCCGTTATACTCGTGGATTGCCGTATCGTAGACCCGAAGGATATCTCCGGCTACTCTCTCCCACGAGAACTTCTCCGCGAGCTCAAGGATCTCCTCGCGATCCCAGTCCTTCTGCAGGCCGATCAAGATCTTTTCTGCAAGCTCCTCTTCATCTGCCGGCCGGCAGAACAGCCCGTGTTTATCGGAGGCGATGATCTCCCTGCTTCCGGGGGTATTTGTTGCAATGATAGGCTTTCCGCAGGCCATGGCTTCAATCTGGACAATCCCGAAGCTCTCGTTCAAACTCGGGAGAACAAACAGGTCGCATGCGTTCATCCAGAGCGGGATCTCAGTGTGGGGTTTGTTGCCTGCCAGCATAACGTACTCCGACAGGCCTTCGTCGGCGATCTGCTGT
>CAYPRO010000010.1:0-73286 GCA_964413225.1 uncultured Methanoculleus sp.
GAGATATTATTAATAGACTCACGCGCCAACTAATGATGCACCTTCTGTGCTGAGGTAGTCTAGACCGGTAAGGCGCGGGCCTGGAAAGCCCGTGGGGCGTTGAGCCCCTCGGGAGTTCAAATCTCCCCCTCAGCGTTTTTGTTACTGTGCGGAGCGTTATTGTTCGATCCGCTCTGCCCTGTTGGATATTCGGTATACATGTATGTCCTTTGGGCTTTTGCAGGCCTGCAACATGGCGGGGATAACATCGCACGGCGATTGGTAAGGTCGATCGTGACGATGATCCAGTAGATCAAGAGTATGCCGCAAACGACGGTTCGGGTGTCTCACGAAACAAAGGAGCGGCTTGCGGGGATGAAGCGGCACGGGAGATCTTTTAAGGCATCATTAAGCGGCTTATAATCCACTGAGGACGACGAACCCCTGAGCGATGAGACCGATTACGAGGAGTCCCTTGAGTATATCAGGATCGGCCGTCGCTCAAGGGCGTATCGCAGGTATCGATCTTTTCAGGCAAAACCCCGATCCCAACCCTTCAGATCGCTATCCCCGCCATGAGCGCGGCAAAGAGAACGAGATCGTAGACCGTATGCGTTATCGCCGATGTCGTGGTGTTTGAGTATCGCCGGATATAGGCAAAGGCGATTCCCGCAAGGAAGACCGATATGAGGCCGTCCCAGCTGTACTGGAAGGCGTGGAGCGATGCAAAGAGGAGCGCCGGGAGGATGATGCCGAACCGTGGCTGGAGCAGCCCGCGTATGCCGACCTCCTCGCCGAAGCCGGCCGCGATGGATGCGACGATGATCCCGGGAACGGTGAGCGTCCCCAAAAAGAGAAGGTTGACGGTCCCGGTATCGGTGACGGGGAGGCCGAGGAGACCGACAAGTCCGGCGAGCGCCGGATCGATGAAGTGGAACGCCGCGACGAGCGCGAGAGCTGCAACAATCGCAAAACCTATCTCGCGCCCTCTCGGCCGGGCGAGCCCGAGGCGCTCCAGGGCCTTTTTGGGTGTTTTCCGCACGCATGCGCCGGCTATGAAGAACGAGGCGACGATCGTCCAGAAGAGGGTGTAGGCGTTCAGCGTGACTGTATCCGCAAGGAGAGTCCCGGACTCCGTCAGGAGTTCTATGAACTGCGGCGAGAGATAGGGTGGGACCCCCGTCACAAGGAGGGGCACCGGCGGGATCAGCGTCAGGGCCAGGATGACCACGAGCCCGGCCGAGTGGAGGAGCGAATTCGGATCGAACGGAAGATATCGGGCGAGCCATACCCTGAACCGACGGGAGAGCCCGGCGAGGCTTGCGAGCGCCGCCCCGAGGATGCCGAGGAGGAGGAGGGCCGCCTCTGCGGCGAGAGTGATATCGACCGACTCAGGATCGATTTCTCCCGCCGGGAGGATTGCCATAAGCCCGAGGCCCGCTGTCGCGGCGGCGATCCCTGCGAGGAGGAGAAAAAGCCATATGATCGCAACCCATCGGAGCGCAGGGCGCCGGCCCGCGGCAAGGTAGATAAGCATCGCGAGTATGACGAAGGGCGCCACATCGAGAGCGGCAAGAAAGAACGATCCCGCCTCTTTGCCGGCGATCCCGGAGACTGCAACAATGATGATGAGACTGAAGGTGGCGATCAGCAGTTCCGGAGCACGGCGGCGACAGATATCTAATGGCACGACATCACCCGTAAAGAGGAGAGCATGATATCTGAGTCACCTCCAGCGCAGCCTGCCTATGGCAAGCCAGCAAAGAACCCCTATAACCGCGAGAACCGTTGCCTGCAACAGGAATACCGCCGATAAAGGCCATCGGCCGACGATGCCGGCCCCTACGAGCGGCCCGGCCGCAAGGCCCAGGGAGTAGAACGTGTTGTATATACCGTAGGCGGCACCCTGCGAGCCCCGGCCCCGGTAGATCCCGGCAAGGATCGGCATCACCGGCACCATGGCAGAACTCAGGGCGACACCGAGCGTAAAGACGGCGGCGGCGATCAGAGGCAGAGACGACGCCTGCATGGCCGCAACGAGAGCAAACCCCGAGACGAGGAGCCCGGCGCCGATGAGGTGGCGGCTCCCCCCGTATCGGTCGTAAACCCTCCCGACCGCCGGTTGGGCGAGGATGGCCGCGACTGCCAGCACAGCAAAGACGGCGCCGATCGTCGCCGGGGATGCAAAGAAAGAAGTGTTCAGGTAGACCGGGAGATAGGGGTCCACGACACCGTACGTCCCGGCCACCACGACGACCACAACCGCACAGGCGGCGAGAGGGAGGAGGTTTCCCCGGGGCAGTATATCCGGCCGCCCCTGCCTCACTGCCGGCACCGGGAGAGCGAGGACCGCTATGCCGACAAGGGCTACCAGAACCGCCGGGATAAGGAAGGTCGCGGTGTAGCCCAGGTACTCAAAGAGCAAACCCCCGATGACCGGCCCGAGTATGATCCCGAGGCTGACCGCCGAGAGTGCGACACCCATCCTCTCCCCGAGACGGGAGGGCTCAGATATATCGGCAAGGAGGGCAAGCCCCGCGGACCAGGTGGCCGCAGCCGATATCCCCTGGATCGCCCGGGCGACGAAGAGGTCCGTGACCGTTGTCGAGAAGGCAAAGAGGGCTGTTGCGAGAGCGAGGAGGAGCATCCCGGCGACGATGAGAGGCCGGCGCCCCACCCGATCCGAGAGAAGGCCCATAGGTATGGAGAAGAGGAGGAGCATGACGGCATAGACCCCGAAGACGACCCCGATGATCGATTCATCCACACCGAATCGGGAAGCGTACCCCGGGAAGACCGGTATGAGGAGGCCGTAGATCATCGCATCCATGAGGATGACGAACACGATCAGCACGAAGGTGGGCCCGGCGATGCGGTCCCGGTTCAGTATTTCTGCTGCCATAATAGCCTCCCTCCGCGCGGCATACCGCCGCTTCCTCCCCTCAGGTTGGCGCTGCCGGCATATATCGGTAGCAGAGCCGTTTCAGGATCGACCCCGGTAGTATGCGAGCTCGCGGGCGTAGGGGCGAAAGGCCTCAGTGAGCGCCTCCGCCTCATCGTCAGCAAGAGGACCGCTCCTTCCGGCCGCCGCAAGCGCCTGCACCTCCGCTGGCGTCGAGCAGCCGACGATGGCAACGGATATCCCCTGCATAAGGGCGTAGCGTATGAGGATCTCCGCCGTCACCCCAGCGTCAGATAGGATGTAGTTTGCTCCGCCGAGCACCTTCATACCGATGATGGCGACACCCTGCTCCCTTGCGGTCTCAAGCGTCGATGTGAGGAACCCGCCGGGCGCCCCCTCCACGGGGTTTACAGGCAGCATGACGGCATCGATCGGCCAGTTCTCCACGGCATGCAAGAGGACGTCGGGGTCGTGGTGCCCCGTCACCCCGATATGCCTGACGATGCCCGAGTCCCGTGCCTCGATGAACGCAGAGAGGGCGCCATCCGGCCCCTCAAGATCCCGGATATCAGGAAACGTCCTGAGATCATGGATCTGCCAGAGATCGAGGGTCTCGATCCCCAGCCTCTGGAGGGTCTCCACAAGATCCATCTCGGCATCGGCGTGCAGCCGGCTTGCCGATTTGCTGGCCTGGAAGACGGGTGCCCGAAGATCGGGGCTATCCCGCCAGACCTCGCCGTAGTAGTCTTCGCTCCCGGCGTAGGCCTTTGCCGAGTCAAAGTAGGTGATCCCCTGGCTGAGGGCCTCCATTATGACGACCCGTGCCTCCGCGTGCCGTCCGTATGTCCTGAGGATCCCCTCCCCCCCGAGCCCCACAGAGGTGACTTCTCGCCCGGTCTTCCCGAACCTGCGCTTTTTTAGCCCCGCCATAAAACACCCTATCCGCTCCCGCGTATAAAAGGCTTCAGCCCCGGCGGGAGGGGTTATCCATGGTGGCCCCACCCGGAGTGTGTGGCGAAGATAGTCTGATTCAACATCCCCGCCGCGGGCGCGGGTTCTACGAGAAGATATTCTCCTGGACGGCAGAACCGTTTTCGGGGATTGAAAGAGCCTTCGAGCTTGCGACGGGCGGGATCGGCATCGTAGAGCACCAGCCCATCCCTCTGGACGACCATCACCTGGAATGGGGTGCCGCTCACCGCCGGCCTGGCGGCGACAAGACCGGCTCTCATTCACAAAGACCGGCGTGGTAACGATCGCAGAGGGGATCCCTCCGCGACCGTTATCATATCGCTCATGGCCGGCCGCCCCGTTGCCAGGATGTACCTGACATGGGCCTGATCGGATATATCCGCACCTTCGGCCCCGTGGTAGGCTGCCGTTTCGGCGACGATGAGCGTGCCGCCCGCATCAGCGATGACGCAGTCGGCAATCGCAGGGTTTCTTCACCGGGGAACCCGGCCGTGGAGCCTGCGCTCCCGCATCCGCCATCCCACCACCCCGGCAAGGATGGCGGCAACAATCAGGACCAGCAGCCCGATCCCGAGCGCCGGGTCCTGTCGGTAGATATCGATGAGGAGATCGGCACCGAGCGCTATGGCGAGGCTTGAGGTGAACGACCCTATGCAGACGCACGAGAAGACACGGAATTTATCAAGACCGAGCAGCCTTCCCAGTATCGACCCGTTCATCGCCCCTGTTCCCTGGAGCGGGAAGAAGACAAAGAGGATGAGCCCGACCGTCGAGAGCCGCCTGAGCCAGGGCAGGGTCTCGGTGTATCTCCGGGCCACTGCCATCCCGCTCTCAAGCAGCCGGCCAACGAACGGTATCTTCAGAGCGAGATCGAAGTTCCAGACGACGAAGAGGGAGACGGCAACGTCGAGGAGGAAGATCACGAGCATGATGAGCCACCAGGGGTAGCCCATCAGTACAGCGATCGGTATGATAGTCTCCTTTCCTGCCGGGGGGACAAAGTAGGCGACGATCAGCCCGGAGATGACGAGAAATTGCTGGTAGGGCTCGGTCAGGTAGAGCGCCGCAAAGACGGCCGGGATGATGGCAAGAGGGAGGACGAACTTTATGAGGCCGATAAGGTAGGGGTTCTGGAGGAGGGTACCCCCCCAAGCCATATCAGTAGTGCTGGTTGCAGGATCCGCGGTCATGGGTTGAACTCCCGGGTGGGAGATACTCAGTTCAGGTTTGAGGTCTCCGGATAAATATGTTGGCGGAGAGGGTTCCAGCAGGTTCAAATTCCCGGAGCGTGAGGATAAGTACGATGGTTCCTGCTCCCGCCACACCGCCCCGCACCCTCCCTGCCTTCGAGATCGGCACCCGTGAGAGCGCGCTCTGCACAATAGCCAACGTCGGAACCGCGCTTGAGAACCTCCGCGAGGTGAGACGGCACGCCCGCGGGGACCACAAGCGCCGCCTCGACGACGTGGCGGTGATCCTCCGGGTGATCGCCCTTGAGGCCCAGGCGACATACGCGATCACCGATGATGAAGCCCGGGCGTTCATCGAGAAGCGCCGCTCGCGGTGAGGTTGTCGGGCCACACCCCGGCCCCTTTAGCGCTATCCTGGCAATCCCCCTCTCGTGTTGCCACGAGGTGCATGGAGATCGGCTGAGAGGCACCTTCTCGTGAGACTATCACCGGATAGATCGCGCAAAGACCTGTCCCGGGCTTCTGAAACGCTTCGTCAAGGTTCCGCCCCTGCAGAGGGTTTAACCGGTTCTGCGCCAATCTCTGGTACGATGAACGAATCGCTCCGTCAGGTCGTCCACCTCCTCTTCGGCCTCGGGATTGCGGCATTTATACTCCTCTTTGACCATAACCTCACCCTCTCAGTCCTCGTGCTCGCCCTCTTTACGGGGTTCATCCTCTCCGACGCTGTCTCACGGGGCTACACCATCCCGGTCATATCGACGATCCTTGCAAACCTCGAGCGGCGAGACGCGGCACCGGGCCGGGGAGCGCTCTTCTTTGCACTCGGAGCCCTCTTCTGCCTCGTCTTCTTCGAAAAAGAGATCGCCTTTCTCGGTCTTGTGGTGCTCTCGCTCCTCGATAGCGTCACCACCCTTGCCGGCACACGGTTTGGGAAGACCCGGATCTACAACCACAAGTCCCTTGAGGGGACGCTTGCCGGTTTCACGGTGACGGCGGCGGCCCTCTTTCTCTTCGTCCCGTTGCCGGCCGCCCTCCTGACAGCCGCGGTCGCGGCAGTCACCGAACTGCTGAGTCCTGTGGATGATAACCTTGTCATCCCGGTCGCAGCCTGCCTCACCCTCGCTGTTATGCTCTGATGTACCACCGGCTCTCTGTCACCGCTCTTTCCCCGGTTCTCCGAGGAAAATCGACCGGTCGCACTCCGGGCAGACGGCCAGGACCTCGCAGGCAGAACAGTCCTCACCGGTGCAGGGCTGGACCCGGATGGTGACGCTTGTGCGGGGAAACGCATGCCTGACGTCGGCCTCCACGTCTTTGACGATATCGTAAGCGTCCTCAAGGGTCGCGGTCCTAGGGACGACCATATGGAGGTCCACAAACCGGTTCGGCCCCGACCGCCGGGTCCGCAGCCGGTGAAAACCGATGACGGACGTGCAGTGCTCGTTGATGATCTCCCGGATCCGCTCTTCTTCCTCCGGCGGAAGGCTCCGATCGACGAGATCCTCCAGCGATCGCCGCACAAGATCAAAACCCGCCTTCATGATGATGACGGCGACACCGAGAGCGACAAAGGAGTCGAGCACCGCAAGCCCGGTGAGCCGGATGAGGACGAGACCGACCACGACCCCTGCGGAGGTGTAGACATCCGTGCGGAGATGCCAGGCGTCGCTCTCAAGCGCTATCGACTCCGTCTTCTTTGCCACCGCCATCAGTCGCGAGGAGACATAGAGGTTTACTCCGGCCGAGAGCAGCATGACGGCGATACCAGCCCCCAGCCCTTCGACGTTCAGCGTCTCCTCACCACTGATGAGGTTTGAAAGCGCCCCGTTGATGATCAGCACGGCGGCAGCGAGGATCAGGACAGCCTCGAGGAGGCCGGATATGCTCTCGTACTTACCGTGCCCGAAGGTATGGCATTCGTCGGGGGGCCTGGCCGACTGCCGAACCGAGAAGTAGGCGACGATCGCGGCCACCAGATCGATAGCGGAGTGGATCGCCTCGGATATGATGCTGACCGAGCCGATGGCGACGCCGACAGCCAGTTTCGCCGCGACAAGGAATGCGTTTGATGCGACCGAGAGGTGTGCGGTCTTCTCCTTCAGCGCGCCTTCCTGGTCTTGAGCGGCCACTGCCATGATGGGTGAGTGTTCGACCTCCACCGGGATAGGGTTTCTCTTCCCATCAATCGACCGTGAGGATTATGAGCGAGTCGGTCCCTTCGCGCCCGGGGGAGACCCCCTCGGTGAGCACCACGCGCTCCCCGGGGCGGATGAGCCCCGAGTCCCGAACCGAGTCGAGGATTGCACCGTGCCAGTACTCCTTCTCGCTCCGGATCAGGAACGGGCAGACACCGTATGAGAACGCCAGGAACTTGAAGGTGATCGGGTTCCGGGTGAACGCGAGGATCCAGGCCCCGGGTTTGAACCGGGATATGTTCCTAGGTGTGCTCCCGGAGCGGGTGGGCGTCAGGACGAACCGGATGTTGAGCGCATCCAATGCCTCGATGACGTTTAAGGAGACAACATCGTTGACGGTTATCTTCTCCCGGCCCTTTCCCCGCCGGAAGTAGTCAAGCGGGTTGAATCCGGCCCCGACGGTCGCGCGTTTATCTTCGGTCGAACGGGCGATCTTTGCCATCATAGCGACCGTCTCGACGGGATATTTTCCAATGGACGTCTCCTCAGAGAGCATGACGGCATCCGTCCCGTCGAGGATGGCATTTGCGACATCGGTCACCTCCGCCCGGGTGGGCCGTATGTTGTCGGTCATCGACATAAGCATCTGCGTGGCGGTGATCACCGGCCGGCCGAGTATGTTGGCCTTCTGGATGATCTGCTTCTGGACCGCAGGGACCTCCTCGATTGGGGTCTGGACACCGAGGTCGCCGCGGGCGATCATGACACCATCGGTCTCAAGGAGGATCTCATCGATGTGCTTGAGCGCCTCCTGCCGCTCGATCTTTGATATCACCCGGATGAACTTCCCCGACCTGGCCGCATACTCCCGGGCCTTGTGGATATCCTCTGCCCGCTCGATGAAGGATATGCTGAACGTATCGAGACCTTCATTGAGGCCGAAGTCGATGCACTCGAGGTCCCGGTCGGTCACGGCGCTGAGAGCGACAATTCCACCACCGCCGACGAGACTCATCCCCTTGCGCGAGAGGAGAGGGCCGCCGACGACCACGGTTGCCTGGACATCCTTCTCGGTGACTTTATCGACCCGGAGCTGGAGGAACCCGTCGTTGAGGAAGACCGTGCTCCCTTCTGAGACGAGCTGCGGAAACTGCGGGAATTCGACAGGGATCCGGGAAGGGTCGCCAGGCACGGGGGCGGTCGTGAGGGTGACGATCTCGCCCTTCTCAAGTTCCATAGGCTCGTTTGCCAGATCGCCGATCCGGATCTTTGGACCCGGCAGATCGATCAGGATCGTTATGGGGAGCCCGGTCTCATCGGCCGCGGCCCGGATATTCTTGATGTTCTCCCGGTGCTCATCAAACGTTCCGTGGGAGAGGTTGAGTCGGGCAACGTTCATGCCGGCCCGGGCCATCCGGGTGAGCATCTCCGGGGATCGGGATGCGGGCCCGATGGTACAGACGATCTTGGTCTTCTGGTCGGGCAGGACCATCCGCCTCCGTTTTGCCTGCTCCGATATCCTCTGCAGTACCTCTTCGAGCATCATAGGGTACCCTCAGGTGCCGGCACCGGATTAACCTTCGCCTGGCGGGATCGGTTGCCCTGGAGAAGAGGAGTGTACCGGATTCTCATGGCGATTTATCAGTGGTACTGCCCTGATCACTCCGGAGCGGTTCATGGCAGGGCTCCTTACCTGTCCGGCCCCGCACCGGGATCACCCTGAGCGCCCGCCCGCTCTCAGCGCTGTACTCCCCTATACGCCGGCGGGCATGCTCGACCATCCCCCCGGTGGTGATGATGAGCGAGTTCTCCCCGATGAGGGCCTTTAAGATGCACCTGTCGATGACCCCGTAGGTGTAGTCGAGGGGGATCCCCTCCCGGTTTGCAAACTCCTTTGCGCGGGTGCCCATCGCCCCGACGTGTTCGATCACACTTTGCTCCAGGAGAGAGCGCAGATCATAGCCGCCGATCCTATCGGCGTCACAGATGTAGATCATCCCCGGTTCGTCTCGGGCCGGCATGGGCATCGCTCGCTCGATCCGGTCGGTGAACTCAAGCACGCTCTTTGGGGGAGCGACAGGAGCGATGATGCCCCGGAGATTGAGCTCGTTGTAGAGGTCGAGGAGGGCCGGCGGTTTTAACCGGGCGGCCGCAAGGAGGTTATGATCCGAGAAGACCTCCTCCGGCGGGCCTCTGGTGAGGACTCGACCCCGCTCCATGAGTATGATCGAGTCGGCAAAGCGATAGGCGAGCTCGACATCGTGCGTGGATATGAGGACCGTCCGGCCAGAGGAGGTAAGTTCATCGAGAAGCTCCATAACCTCCTCGGAGCTTGCGGGATCGAGGGTGTTCGTCGGCTCATCGAGGATGAGGACTGCCGGTTCCATGGCGAGTATGCCGGCGATGGCAACCCGCTTCTTCTCGCCGCCAGAGAGATGGTGGGGCGGCCGCTTCTCATAGCCGGCAAGACCGACACACCTGAGCGCATCCCTGACCGCCCTCCGGACGGCATCGGGAGATAGTCCAAGGTTCACAGGTCCAAACGCCACGTCCGCTTCAACGGTCGGGGCGATGATCTGGAGATCGGGGTTCTGGAAGACGAACCCAACCCGGCGGCGCAGATCCCGGAGGCTCCGGTTGTCGTAGGCGAGCGGCCGGCCGGAGAAGCGGACCTCGCCCGATGCCGGCCGGAGCATGCCGTTGAGCATCAACAGAAGCGTCGATTTCCCTGCGCCGTTCGGGCCGACAAGGGCGGTCTTTGAACCGGCATCGATCCGGACGCTCACCCCGGCAAGGGCGGCAGGACCGTTTGGGTAGGCATAGGTGATGTTCTCGGTCTCAAGCAGAGGTTCTGTCATAGGGATGCCAGGCCTCCGATAGATATGCCGGAGACTACCCCGATGTAGATCAGGGCCACGGCGAAGGCGCGTGCTGAGACCGGGCGGGTATCTTCCGGAACGCTGAGTTTGCCGTCGTAGCATCGTGCGTCCATAGCAAGCACGAGTGCCTCGCCGCTCTCCCATGTCCGGATGAAGAGCGCTCCTGCAAGCATTCCAGAGGAGTGTACCGACTCTCTGAACCGGCTGTATCCGAGGCGCATCACCTGCGAGCGGTATATAGAGCTCGCCTCATCGATGAGGATGAATATGAACCGGTAGGTGAGCATGGCGATATCGATGAGGACAGCGGGCACCCCGAGCCTCCGGAGGATATCAAAGACTCCGGTCATAGGCGTCGTGAGCGCTATGAAGTAGAGAGAGCACATGCCGCCGGCGACCCGGGCAACGAGGAGAACGGCAAGGTTCGCACCGCCGGCCGTGACGGCAAGGGGGAGGCCGGGGATATCGAAGAGGACCGTCCCGCTCTCGGTGATAAAGAGGACTACGGCGATGCTCATCATCGCAAACGAGACAGGGACAAGGAGGAGGCGGGCATAGGCCCGGGGAGGGATGCGCGCGAGGAGAAGGATCGCGGCGCTCATCGATGCCGCGACCAGAAGGGGGGCGAGAGGGCCGGGCGATGAGACAGAGAGCAGGATGCTTGATAGCCCTACAAAAAGTTTGAGACCGGGGCTGATCTCCTTAAGACCGTTTGTCCGGGCGTAATCTTCAAGCGTCTCGTACATATCCCCGTCCTCCTTACCGGAGCTCAGGCGGCTTTCCTGTTGCCCCGCCAGTAACCGAAGATGTAACCTATGACTATTGCGCCGATGGCTGCCTGCAGGGCGAAGAGGAGCGACTCGATCTCACCGCTCGGAGGCTCCCAGAAGGGCTCCACCCAGGGTTCGTAGCCTGAGGCCTCGATAAGGTCGGCAGCGCCGTCATCGGCTCCGCCCCAGGCCTCCTCCCCCGATGCGCGGATTGCGGCATCCTGGAAGAGGAAGACGGCGATAAAGATGAGGATCAGCGTGGCGACCGCTATCTCCATGCCGTATCTCATGCCGGAGCCTCCCGGAGTTTCCTGATTGTGCTCTCGGAGAGGAGGTTTAAGCGCATGAGGATGTCGGGTTTGAGCTCGACGATATACTTGAAGATCAGCATGATGACCGCGCCCTCGATGATGGCGAGCGGGATCTGAGTGATAGCAAAGATTGCGGCGAAGGTTGTGAACGCCCCGAAGAACCCGGTGGTTCCGGGAAACGCGAGTGCAAGCTGGATCGACGTGACGATGTATGTGACGAGATCAGCGAGGGCTGCGGCGGCAAAGACCGTCGCGTATGTGTTTGCGCCCATGCGGGTCCCTGCCCTGTAGATTGCGTAGGCAGCGATGGGCCCTGCTATCCCCATCGAGAAGACGTTTGCCCCGAGGGTGGTGAGTCCGCCGTGGGCGAGGAAGACCGCCTGGAATATGAGGACGATCAGGCCGAGGACAGCGGCGATGCAGGGGCCAAAGAAGATGGCCCCGGGCCCGGTCCCGGTGGGATGGGAACAGCTCCCGTTGAACGAGGGGAGTTTGAGCGAGGAGAGAACGAAGACGAACGCGCCGGCGACGGCAAGGAGCGGCAACGCTTCCCGTTTTTCCTCTACGAGCCTTTTGACCTGGTAGAGCCCTATGGCGATGAAGGGCAGGGAGACGAGGAACCATATCTCCCACCAGGGGTCTGGTAAGAATCCTTCCATTATGTGCATTATCGTTCACCTGACCGCCGTGCCGGCGCGTCATCCAAATCTACTTGGATTAACTCAAGTTAATCTGATGTATCGAGGTTATACCCGGTCATATTTATCTTCTGCGGTATCCAACACTTCTGGAGCGATATGCGCCCGATCCCACGAATTGTCATTGCCGGAACCCACAGCGGCTGCGGCAAGACCACACTTGCAAGCGGTCTGATGGCGGCGCTCGCCGCCCGGGGGCTTGCCGTCCAGCCCTTCAAGGTGGGCCCGGACTTCATCGATCCCACGCATCATTCGGCCATATGCGGCCGGGTTTCGCGTAACCTCGATCCCTTCATGATGGGGGAGGCGGGCGTGCGGGAGACGTTTATCCGTGCCTCCGCCGGTGCCGATGTCGCCGTCGTCGAGGGGGTGATGGGGCTCTATGATGGGCTTACAGGAAGTGAGATCGCGAGCACGGCCCACGTCGCAAAGATCCTCGATGCTCCGGTCATCCTCGTGGTGGATGCCAGCGGTGCATCAAGGAGCGTTCATGCTATGGCTCTTGGGTATGCGGGATTTGATCCGGATGTCCGGGTCGCCGGGGTCATACTCAACAACATCGGGAGCGCCCGCCATCTGGCCATGATCGAGGAGACAGAGAGCCTCCCCATATACGGAGGTGTCCCCCGGCGAAAGGATCTTGCGGTCGGGAGCCGGCACCTCGGTCTTGCCATGGCGGCCGAGACGGGGGTTCTTGCCGGGTTTGGCGCGGTCATGGAGGGGGCTTGCGACCTCTCCGGCATCATGGATCTCGCGCGGTCGGCCTCTCCCCTCCCGGCGCCGGCGGAGGACTCCGACCGGCCGGGGATCCGGGCGCGGATCGGCGTTGCAAGGGATGCGGCGTTCTGTTTTTACTATGCCGATAACCTCGATCGCCTTGCGCGCGCCGGGGCGGAGCTGATCTTCTTCTCGCCGATGGCGGATCGGCTCCCGGATGTGGATGCCCTCTACATCGGCGGCGGCTACCCTGAACTCCACGCGCCGGCGCTCGCAGCCTCCCGCTGCCGGGAGGATATCCGCCGGGCCGCCGACGACGGCATGCCGGTCTATGCTGAGTGTGGGGGGCTCATTTACCTTGCAGAACGGCTCACGACCGATGACGGTGATTACCCGATGGCAGGGGTCTTCCCTGCGGCGGCCGCCATGACGGATCGGATCCAGGCCCTCGGCTACGTTGAAGCCCGGGTGACCGGCAATGCCCCGGTCCTTATGCCGGGCTCTACCTTCTTTGGTCACGAGTTCCACTACTCCCGCCTCGATTGTGCAACCGATGCGAAGTTTGCCCTGAAACTCCTCCGGGGTGACGGGATTTGCGGTGGCCGGGATGGATTTATCGCGCAGAACGCGATCGGGGGATATACCCACGCCTATTTCACGGAGGAGTTTGCCGGGGCGCTGGTCCGGGCCGCTATCGCGTATCAGCGAACGTAGGGGAAAAAAGGGTCAAGAGGTTTTGTTGCCGCCGGTGACAACGATGGTCCCGGTGATCCCGGTTGGCTCTGAGGCGTAGGTGTAGTTGCCTGGCTCGGGGAAGGTGTGGTTATATGAATCGCCTGGTTGAAGTATCCCTGAGCTGAAGAACCCGGCTACGCCGGTCGCCGTGACGGTCTCGTTCGTGGCGGCGTTGTTCGTCCAGGTCACCGTAGTGTCCGGGGGGATGGTGAGTGTCTCCGGCACAAAACCTCCGGCGGTTATGGATACGGTCTTGCCGCCGGGTGCCGGCGGCGCGGGTGGGGTCTCTGTTGCGTTTGCAGCAAGGGTCGTCTGAGTCACTTTGGCGGTTCCGGTTGCTGCCGGAGTTCCGGTCGTTGCTGCCGGGGTCTTGGTGGCGCCCGGTGTCGTTGTGCCGGGGGTCACGGTCGCGTTGCCCGCCGGCTGTACACATCCTGCGATCATGATGCTTGCGATCACCATGAGGGCAAGGATACCAAACAATCTCTTCATGAGGCGGACGATGCGTTTGAACGGAGATAAAGCTTACCACCGGTGCGAGGGTGGGACGAAGGGCAAACATCTGCCGGGACGGCGTTGCCTCCGGCTGTTCTGCTATCCGACCAATAGTGTGAGCCTTACGGCCGATAAGCACCACGGATGACATCAGATCTCGGGGTAACGGGCCATGAGCCCGGACAGGGGGTTCCCGATCCTATCGTCGGAGGTTCATATCCCGCCCCACTAACGTATCGCATGCTCCTTCAAAGGGAAACGGCATCACGGCCCTCCTCGTAGAGACGGGTTTGGACCTGTAGATTGCAGGGGGCCGCAGATCTCAGGTGCCGGGCAAGCAGATCCAGGACCGGTTGCAGATCCCCGAAACTCGAAAATGTTTCCGCGAACGTATTCAGTCGCTCACCGACAGATAGCGTTGAGTTCCATCCTTCAGATAATCTCCATATGGTCATGCGGGTGAGATGTCCGTATACGATGCACCGGATATCCCCTCGGTGGGTTTCATGCCCGCTCGTTTTAATTGCTCTAATTCATCCCGTACGATACCTGCCAGCTGTACCAAAGTTTCGAAGTCCTGGCCTCTCCGGGTGTGCCCATACCTCCGGCAGACAAAAACGGTATCGACGATCGATGACTTTGTGCCGTGTATATGGATAGATCCTCCCATCTCGGCAGGACAGGGCAGACTCGCAAAGCACCTGAGCCCGGCGTCAAGAATCGCAACGCCGACGGCATAATATGTTTCGACGTTGTTGTGGTGAAACGTAAAAGCAAGCGGTGCTCCCGGCTTCAGGGCATGTTTCCGGGTGTGTTGCCATGATCCGGCTATTTTCACGCAGCTCAAGGCAGGAGGCGCAGATATACCCGCCAAAACGGATTATGGCATCTGCCAGGTTATGATCTCGATACCCTACAATTTAGATTTTCCCACACCCGGGCGTGGAGATCGCCTATGGAGCCGGCGGAGGATTCATATGCCTTTTAAGGGTCTACGGGACAAAAAAAGGGTTGTCGGGTTACTTCCGCATCATGAGGAAGTATCCGGCCGCTGCGATGATGACGACCACTGCAAAGATTGCGAGGATCATCATCATGGGCAGCCCTTCGGCGGGCGGCTCAGATGGCGGCGTCGTTATCGTCGTCGTCGTCGCTGTCTCTGTCGGGGTGACCGGCGTCGTTATCGGCTCGGTGAAGAGCGCGAAGGTGCTGAAGTGCGTCACCGTTGCCATCACGGTTCTTGTTCCCGGGATGACAGTCGTCGGGACATCTTCCCAGAGGCCGGACTCTGCGTTGTACCACTTCACCATCAGCTGGTTGCCGGGGAGGTAGAGCGTCTCCCAGACATCTTCGGGGATCTCAAACGAGAGCGTGATCGACGGATCGAATGTGGCGCCTGCCGGGCTGGCCTCGTAGGCGTAACCGGCGAACCGGAAGACCGATCCTGACGGGACAGACGGGACTGCATCGCCGGCGAGGGGCACGATGGAGGCATCGCTGAGCGGTTTGCCATCGGCGTCGAGCGCTTTCACGCCGGTCGGGATGAGCAGGTGCCCGACGTTATCTTTGGCGTTCACCGAAATGGACTGGGTGACGACGCCCGATCTGTCGGTCTTCAGGGTGCCCTTCTCCTCGTAGGGGACCGGGGGTTCCGGAATGTAACCGCCTCCGCCGCCGCCGCCGCCACCGCCGCCGCCACCGCCGCCGCCGCTCTGGCGGCTCAGGGTAAAGTGGACCGCAACGGTCTGGCCGGAGGTGACACTGACTGTGGAGGGAGTCGGGTCATAATATCCGCTCAGTTTCACCACGATTGTGTGATTCCCGACCGGAACACAGCTCAGAGTTCCATCCGTCTTAACACCGGTGTCCACTCCATCAAGATAGATGGTCGCACCGGTGGGGGCAGATGTGACACTGATGCTTCCCACCGGGGTGAGGTCAAAGTGAGCCGTAGCGGTCTGACCAGAAGTGACCGTCACCTGCCGGGAGGCCGGGGCATATCCTGCAAGGGTCACCGTGACGTTGTGGTCCCCGGCCGGGACAGCGGTCAGGGTCTTGTTCGTCAGACCCATGTTCACGCCGTCGAGGAGGATAGTCGCACCTGCGGGGGCGGACGTGACACAGATCTCTCCGCCCGCGGTGATCTGGAGTATACCCTCCTCATATGCCTGTATCGTCCCTTTGGCGCTCTGCCCCGTCATGTAGACCCGGTAAGAGCCAGCATCCAGGCCCGATGTCGAGACAGTGGTCCTGTTCGTGTTTGCCACCACGTACTTCCCGCTGCTCGGGCTGACGTATATGTTGCCGATGAGTTTCTGGGTTGCGGGAATACCGTTGTAGGTGAGGTTTACATGGAGGGACTTCATTCCAAGCGTCGCCGCATCGATGAGCGCGGTGCCGTTGTAGGCGACATCGCGGAGCAGGACCACACCGAGGTGCTCACAGGATGAGTTGAAGGATACAGTTATGCTCCCTCCCTGCACGACACTCGGGGGGATATAAGCCCGCTCGGCGCTCTCCATGACCATGACCGGCATCGCTCCGAGGAATCCGACACGGTCACCGTCCATGGCGATTGCGGCAAGCACGTAGTCGCCGGACGGAAGCGTGATCGCTTTCAGGCCCTGGGTGTCCAACCGGTAGCCGGCACCGTCCAGGTTCACCTGGTTAGCGGCGTGACGGAGGGTCGCGGATATGTTGCCCGCGTTGGTGATGGGCGTTCCGGAGGAGTCAGGCATCGATATAGTGCCATCGTCATGCACTACGATCTTTGTCCATCCGCCCTCGATGAAGATGTAGGCAGTCTTCCTTATGAGCTCGGTGAAGTTGACCGAATCCATGCTACCCTTTCCGCCCTTGATCACCTCAGCGATGTAGGTCTCGTTTGCCTCGGCGAGCATGAGGGTGGCGTTTTCGGCGTAAGGAACCTTCACGAGGAAGTCGAGATTCTTGCCGGGGTCCAGGACCCAGGCTCTCTGGTAGGTCTCACTTCCCGTGAGGGTCCGGTTTGCGTTGTTGTCGACGGTCACGTATGTGTCGTTGGTGACCTGGCCGACGTTAGTAACCGTTCTTGTCAGCGTATCCAGGGTGGGGAGGGTTACGTTGCACCCGTAAAGGGTGATGGAACTTATCTCTTTCCGGGTGATGTCTTTCATCGCGATGTAGGTCGTGTCGATGCCGGAGATCTCACCCATCTTCGTCGAATTCACCCAGATCATGTAGTCGTAGTAGAGGTGGAACGCGCGGCTGTCGTAGTTGCCGGCCTTATCGTAGGCACGGAACGCGAGGTCGCGGTTTCCGACGTCAAACTTCACTGTAGCTGTATCGGAACGTTTGGTGCTGTTCCAGAGTTCCTTGCCCGTCGCGACATCCACGATGGCGACGCGGTCAAAGTTCGGGTCGCTGTTGGTAACGACCCAGGCAAGGGAGAGGTCTTCGCCGGCTTCGATATAGCCGTCACCATCGTCGTCGGTGATGGTGAACGTCTGGATGACCGGTGATTCGCGGTCAAGTGTGAAGGTCCAGTTCAGGAACCACTCGCCACCGATGCTGCCGTCCCCGGTTCCGCTGACGTTCACCCAGTATTTGCCTTCGGCAAGGGTGTCGATCGGGGTGGTGTTCCTCACGTATACACCATCAATGACAGGACTCAGGTTGATCGGCGTAGTGCCCGCGGAACCGAGGTGCATCTGGATAGAACCCGATTCTATCGCGGTCGCGACCGCCTGAATATGCTCCGGGATGACCCTGATGTGACTCCCATCTGCCGGTTTAGGATCCGAGAACCCGACATCTTTGACTTCGAGGTATAACGGCTCTGTCGAGTTGGTATTCTCGGCGGCATCGGTTGCCTCGATGGTCAGCGTGACGGTTTCATAGACGGGCCAGGTGATCTGCTTGCTGAAGGTGTAGTCTGGACCCGAACCGACAAGATCGAGGTCTAACGATTTCTTGGTCGCACCCTCCAGAGTGGCCCGGGCAGTCCCCATCCCACCGACATCATGGATGGTGCCGGCGATGGTGAACGTGGATGAGACCGGTGACGTCGTGGCGATGTTAATCGCCGGGGGCACTTCATCCTTAGAGGTGAAGGTGCCGTTCTGGACGGACGCAGTGAGCAGAGCCGTGTCGACATCGGCGAGCGTATTGACATACATTCCGAGTTCCGAAGCGCTGCCGTCATTCTTCAGCGACTCCAGCGTCACCCGGGCAATCAGCATGTCGCCGTTGTCGTATCCATCAATGTTGAACCCGTTGACCAGCACATAGTTAGCGAACATGTTGTCGCTGGTTGCATTACAGCGCTGGATGCTGACAGGATTTACAACAGTGTTGTCGAAGTACATCCTGACGTTGTATGCGCCAATCTTGGGTTCAAAATCGTTCGTGATATAGATACTGACCGTGGCCGTGCTTCCGATCTGGACATCGGGAGCATCGGTCACGCAAAGTATGCCAGTACCCGTGCCCGCGCTTGCAGCGGGCGTCATGGTCAATAGCCCCACCAGAATCAGCAGGGCCAGGTGAATGGCCTTCATGAGTTCCTCCTCATCTGGTAATTATGCTTCTCTTCGTATAAATTATTCCTATTTCGATGGTCATGGATTCCGCCTTAAAACGAATAGCACGATCGCAAACGCAAATATCCCAAGAGCCGGCGGCAGCGGAGACCTTGCTGCAGGAATCTGTTCAAGGGTTCCGGGAACCTCGGCCCGGGTCTCTGCGGGCTCAGTGGTGCCCTGGGGTGCCAGAGCGCCGGTCTGCTGATGCTGAGGCAGCGCCGGGGTGTCTACGCCACCGGTGAGAGCCGTTCCCGTCGCCTGAGGAGTGACCGGCTGCTGTGTAGTAGTCGGTGTCGGGGCACCGGTTGTCGGCGCTACGGTAGGAGCCGTGGTCGCCGGTGTTCCGGGCGAAACCGGGCTCCCCCCGTCGTAGGCAGGATTTGCCACCGCAACGGAGTCTCCCCGGACGTTCACGCACGTGTTTACGTAGACGTCGAACTGGCCCTCGCCCTCGTAGACCACCCGTGCAACAGGGATGTCCCCGGTCAGCCCGGTCTCAACGGTAAATCCTGAGACCCGCGCAGTCTTCTCGTCCGGCTGGATATTGGTCGCGCCGGTAAATGGTTCGATGAACGCAATTTCCGTCACCGTGGTCTTTGCGGGGTCGTATCCGAGCACGATGCTGAAGGCCCCAAGGCCGATGCTGTCATCGAAACCTTTCACGACCAGCTGGTCCGATTCAACAACAACTTCCGCGGCACTCACTGCGGAAACCATTGCGCAGAGAACGATGATTCCAAAAAGAAAGGGGTGGTGTGAGATCTGCATCTCTTTTTCCTCGTTGTAGATCACTGGTAATACTCGTTGATGCGCCCAGCATCGTACCTCGCAACAAAGAGGGCATCCAGAATGTTGACGGTGCCGTCACCATTCACATCCGGATAGTTGTAGGTTGCAAAGGAAGCGATCCGCTGCGCATCAAACCGTGCAATGGTCAGAGCATCGATGATGTTGACCACGCCGTCGTTGTTGCTCTCGCCGAGCATGCTGCCTTCAAGTTCGATCTCAACCGTGTTGCTGCCCATCGGGGCGTTGTAGATGACCAGGGTGGCGTTTGTTGAACTGTAGGCACCCCCACCATACTCAAACGTGCCGTTGATGAACTCGTAGCTGGTCGCCACGCCGTTCAACTTCACCACCGGTTCGTTCATCAGGTACCGCATCGGGAACTCAAGCGCAATGCCGACCTCACCGCCATCCCCGAGAACCGTCACGGTGTAGGTGGTGTTCTCGTTCCGAAGCGCGTTGAGCTGCTCGGGCTCCACCTGCTCCACGCTGGCGATGCTCCCTGCCCCTCCCTCGGAGTAGACCAGGGTCGGGAAGAGTAGCGATGACGGGAGCGTCACGTTGCAGAGCGTTGTCTTATCCGGCGTGACCCGTGCCGCGGTGCGGATCGAGGGGTAGTCATCGGTCCCGTTCACTATGAGCGTGTAGGTACCATTGAGGATGCCGGTGAAGTCGTGGCTTGATTTGCCCAAAACCGCCGGTTCCCCGAGGAGAGTGATGCTCTTGACATCGGCTGGCGCGCCGTCTTCGTCGACAACGTTGACGGAGACGTTCCCCCTGCCCATGACCGTGAAGCTCTCGGTGACCTGGTAGACATTGGTGTCATCGTAGAGCGGCCGGATACGGAGATCCAGGTCCAGCGTCCCGTGGTCTTCGGGAGTTATAGTGAAACTGTAGGTCATCGGTTTGCCCTTCTCCCAGCCTGCGGACTGGATGAAGAGCGAGGGGTGCTCGTTGCCCGTCGTGCCGTTGAGGTACTCAAATGCACCTTTATCACCGTTCTCGGTGATCCCGGTAGCGTTGTCGAAAGTAAACCCGGCGATCGGGATCTCGATCATCGGGCCGGTGACGTTTGCCTCAAGCGATCTGACAGTGATCGTCACATCCGCCCCTTCGCCGGCAACCATCCGGGATGCGGAGATGTTAACATCATAGGTGTTTGCGATCTCCTCTATCTGCGGGGCATCGCTCAGTATCCCGATATCGGTCGAGACATGCAGGGGTCCATCCTCTTCCTCGTAACCAAACGACTGGATCAGCCGACTTCCCTGGATCTTCCCGTCGATCTCCCTGACAGGGGCCGACTGCGAGTGATCGACGCTGACAAGGATCGGGCCGGTGCCACTGGTTGCGGTGAGTGTATGCTTCTTCACTTCACCGGTGCCCCCCGACCCATCGATGTAACGGACGTGGGTTCCACCCGCCATCAGGGTGTTCATCTGCTCTTCTGTCAGTGTGTGCTCGAACCGCGGGCATTCTGCATTCACCGGGAAGGTGCCCACCGGATTACCATCAATACTGACGGTCACATCAGCCACGACAACCACCGCCGGCTGGCACCGGATCAGTGCATCGATGGCCACCTGGGTGGCCCATGTGTATCCCCAGCCTCCGCCGCTCGAATACTGATCGATGAGCCAGTTGACTCCACCCTGGATCGTCTCGTTATCGGCGGTGAGTCCGGTCGCGTTCAGCGCGAGGACTGCGTAAGCGGTCGCCTCGGTCTGCCTGCCGCCATAATACCATCCATAATAACTGTCCGCGGGCCAGGAACCGTCGTCCTTCTTCTGGTTACCGATCAGCCACTCCGCCAGAGCCTCTTTTGTAGCGTTAATGTCGTCGCTGCTGATATCATTGGACGGCATCGCGAAGGCTTCAAGCCCCCAGAGAGCGAGTGCTCTCGTCATCGCCTGATCTTCGCCTGTCGGCCATTTCTGATTCTTCTCTTTCTCGATGAGGTAACGCGTGGCGTTCCTCATGTTGTCTTCCATGTAGCCGCGGTGCTCCTCGTCCAGTTCAACCGTCTGGTTGATCATGTCGTGGATGAGCATGACGAACGCTGTGTTCGACTCAGGAACCCACGCATGGCAGACGGGAGCGCTCCACCACCAGGTGCCGCTGCTCCTGTTGTCCGGGTTATCGTGGAACCACTTGATCAGACTCTCGAAGTTCACTTTGTCTTTTTCGAACGTGCTGCCGTTCGTGATCTTATCCTTAAGGAGCCGGTTTAAGTCTTCGTTCTTATCGTTGATCCGGGCAAGGGTGTAACTTGCGTAAGAACTCGATGATGACTCCGATCGGCTGTACGGTCCCCAGAGGCTCCAGCCCCCATCGTTCGGGTTCTGGCCTACCTCGCCGCCCACAAGGAGTTTCTTGACACCTGCCTCGACCGAATCATTCACGTTCTTCCGGATGCGGTCCCAGTCAGCGGGCCGGTCACGGTCGATATAGTAGTTCTTCACGTTCAGCGATGCCATCATCCTGCTCGTCGTCTGTTCGACGCACCCGTAGGGGTAACCGACGAGGTACTCAAGGCCCGAGAGGGTGCGCCCCTGGGCGCCGGCCTGGATGACGATCTTTGTTGCATTGTCAAAGGTGTTGTTGGTGTGGAGGGTGTTGAAGGTCAGTTCGCCGGACCCGGGGCTGACTGATGTGGCGTTGACCGATGAGACCCGGATCGAGGGGATCCAGATGAGCACCGCCGGACAATTTTGTGAGGCTGTTCGTCCGTTCGCAGCAACCTCGAACTTTATATCGCCTGGAGCGATCCTGCCGGGCAGATCCGACCGCATCAAGAACCCCACGTAGTTATAGCTGCCGGCATACATGTACAGGGTCCGGTTCTTCGAACCGTAGACTTCTACGTGGTCCGGGGCGGTTATGTTGAACCAGACGTTACCTGACTGACTTGCATTCACGTAGGCGTACATGTAGAACCATGAACCGGCGCTTGCCCTGCCGTCCCAGGGTCCGTAGATCTCGCCGTTGAAGTTGAGGGTGTACTCCTTTGCGGTGATGAACTTTGTAGCGCTAATCGTTCCGGTCAGGGGTTTCTTGCTCGTCACATTGATGACGGCGGTGTAGGTTCCCTCCTCATCCGGAGTCCATTCAATATTCTGCTGGGAACTGCCCCATCTGGGGATGGTTACATCCGGGGTTGTGTTAAAGAATTTAACAACTTTATTCTTGTCGATGATGCTGATGTTGATAGTAAGCGGGGATGTAGGAGAACCTCTCCTGTTCACGACGGAGGCTGTGATCAGATTCGTCTGGCCGACTAACATCTGGTTTGAGGCTGCAGCAATCTGGGCCTCGACGGTGCTTGACGCCTCAGTCCTGATCGTAGCGCCTGTCACCGGCGATACCGTGATGTTCTCGCCAGACGTAGAGTTCAGGAATCCGTAGTTGTTTACTTTGAGCGAGATCGGCGTCGAAGCGCCCGTATCGTCGATCGCCTTCAGGCGCACCGTGAAGAGGTCGGCACTGCCCGAGACACCTTCGAGGGTGGCATTCACCCCGGCAGCACGGATGCGCCCGTTCTGGATATAGACGGCGCTGTTGTTCACGTGGCCCGAGAAGAGCGGACCAAATGTGACGTTGCCGATCCGGGAGTCGAGAGTGACCACCGAAGGATTCCAGGTCATGTCGATATCAAACCCGCCCAGGTTGCTGATGTCCTGCACCCTGACGGTCAGATTCACAGCCTCCCCGCTGGCGAGGGTGCTTTCTGCCGGATACACCGAGAGCGTAGCAGCAGAGCAGACGCCGCAGAGGAGGGTGAGGAGCAGGATGCTCCATACCATATGTCTCATAGCTTCTTCCTCCTTTCTTCCTCACTTGATCCTGAAGTACGCGTCCCTCAGGTCGGCATTCTTCTGGGCGATGAACATCGCATCACCGATATCGATGACGCCGTTCCGGGTGACATCGGTCACGAGGAACTCTTTTGTCTTTTCTTTGGGCTTCGATTCAAGGCCGACGACTTGCCGGAGAACCTTCAGGGTGTCGGCCTGGTTGACCTTCCCGTCAGAGTTTGCGTCGCCATAGAGCAGGAGAGACACACTGCCGCTCCTGACATCGACAGGGATGGGGAGAATGCGCACATCCCAGAGTTCTTCTACAACCAGGTTCAGGGGGGTCTCGCCACCAGTCGCGCCGGTGACAAGGAACCGGATGGTAGCGACGGTGATGTTGCCGCTGACACCTGAGGAGTTAGCACCGTTGAAGATAGCACTCCCTGCGGTGATGTTCTTTGCCGTCATGAACGGCCCGGGGATAACATCCTCCACCGCAAGGACAGAACCGTTGAAGGTGAGGTTCATCTTGTAGGCGGCAAGGTCTGAGGCTTGCATGACGGTTATCGGGAGGTCGTAGGTTGTGCCGGGCACCAGCACAAGACCCTGCGGTAATTCGATCCTGGTCGGTGGGTTCACGTACGAACCGATCGTGGCGTTTGCACGGTTGTTGTCAAACGTCGTCTCGTAATCGGTCACCCCTTTCTTGTTGACCTCGGCGTTGACCTTATACTCGCCGGGAACGAACGTCCGGTTTGTCCAGATCGTGACCGACTCATTCGCTCCGAGGGCTGGAATGTCACTTGACGCATCCCGTTCACCGGTGATGCTGTACTCGAGGCGGGCCACATTGCTCCCGACCTCGCCGCGGTTCGTCACCCGGATGCCGATCGCGGTCTCGTTCGCTGGCGAGGTATACCTCGGCGCGATGATCTCCACGGCGAGATCAGGTGCGGTGATACGAACCGGGTACACGCGGCGATTGTTGGCGTAGTTCAGTTCTTCGACCGCCCTGTTCGAGTTGACCTCGATCCCGACGCTGACGTCGAGAGGCAACCGGTAGTCGCTCGTGTTGATACCGAATTCACGCGCGTTGCGTGTAATAGTCGTTCTAACGACAGTCTTCCTCTCACCTTTCTCAAGGCTCTCCTCAAAGCGTGCATCCTCGTGCCTGGAACCGACCTCAGCGGTGCAGTTCATCTGGGCTCCGGCATAAACGTAGTCCGCCGTCCCTATGTTCTTGATGAAGAGGGCGACGTTGGAGATCGTGATACTGTCATCCCGCTCGAGTTTCACGATCTTCGGCGCGGATATATCCGGCACGAAGTCGGGGAGGAGCTTTGATGTCACCATCATGTTGCCGCCATCCTCCCGCACGAGTTCGCCGTCGTGGTAGCAGAGCACCAGGTAGGGGATGCATGATGCGTGAGCAAGGCTCTCCCGGAGCGCCTGCTGGTCGGCGGTCGGTGCGGTGAACGTCAGGGTTACCTTACCAGAAGCATCCGTGTAGCCGGTCGCTATCACCGTGTAGGGATCGGGGAACCAGGTGGCGAGGAGGATGTTTGCGTCTCTTGGGTCACCATTAAACCAGAGCCGCCCCGGTTCTCCCGCTGCTCCCAGTGCAATCACGACGCGTGCGCCGGAGATCGGCACACCGTTGCTGGTCGAGACGTTGAAGGTGACCGGCACAGACGATCCGGCTAAGACAGAGTCCGGCATCGTGTAGGAGACGGATCTTTCCGGGTTACGGAACGTGGTGTAAATATATTTATTGATGTTCTTGCTGATCGGGTTCAGGAGGCCATACCAGACCTCGTAACTTCCCTGCGCAGGGGTCACCCGCCGGGTATCCGTCCCGGTGAACTCCACGACGGCGGCGGCTTCAGTCGCTTCGATATTCCAGATGTTCGTCGCAGACTGCCTGTTGAAGACGAAGAAGCCCTTTTCGTGGATGGGTGTGTCATCCGGCCCGTAGGACCTGGCGATCACGTTGTAAGCATCACCATCCTGGACAACACTTGCGGTGTATGTTTCGTAGTCCGGATAGAGGGATCCTATGCTCGCCGGTGCGGCTAACCTGTTCGATATCATCCCGGGCCGGACAGAGTACCAGTTATTCAGACTGAACGGGGTACCTCCGATATATGTGGTCATGTCCCCGGAGATTCCAGCGGTGGTGAGGATATAATCCATCCGCGTTTTACCGGCTGTATCGATGGTGAAGGTGCAGATCCCGTCCGCATCGGTCACGCCGGTCTGGACACCGTTTTCCGTGTAGAGGTAGACAGTCTTGCCAGGTGCATAGCCGGATGCTTCCCTGTCATAGGTGTAGACGTATGCGGTTATGGTGGCATTATCGCCGGGAACCGATGCATAGGCATCCTGGTCCCAGGTCGCCGGCCAGTCGGAATAGCTGCCGATATACGTCAGGTTCCCGCTATAAAGATCCTCGTGTACCGGGGGAGTGCTCCTGTGCATGAACCAGGGCTCGAGCGTCCCGTAGACGAGAACCGTGGTCGTTTCGCCGGGGAACCGGGCGCTGGGCATGGGGCCATCATACGGAGAGACAAACTGGACGATTGCCATGTAACCGTTCTCCGGCATCGTGAAGTTCAGGAGCCCGATGCCGTTCGTCAGGTGGACAGTGCCCGTGCGGATCTCTGGTTTCATCCCGGCGATCTCGGCAAGGAGTGCCTGCATATCCCCCTGGCCTGCGGAAAGCGTCAGGGCGCCTGCCGGCGAGAGCGAGAGGATCTCTGTCTCGGTCAGTGTGGTGACGTAGACATCAAAGTCCTGGCTTACAGTTTTTTGCCCGTGGTGCGACCAGGCCATGAGCCCGAGGTTGACACTCATCCCCGGTGGACAGATGGCTCGCTCCGGGAGTGGCATGACTTCCTGGAAGGAGGGCGATTCCTGACCCACGTAGATGCTTCCTGCGCTTCTATTATTGATCCTGAGGTAGAGGTCGGTCTCATCAAGAGGCCTCCCGGTAAGGTTGAGCGAGTATCCGATGACTCCATCTACCGGGACGAGCTCTGTTTCAACGATGGTCTTACTGTAATTCCCGATCGTGAAGGTGACGACCTCCGTGTAGGGCGAGCCATCGGCGGCAAGGAGCGGGTACTTGATCGGGACGGTCGCGCTATACGGCACGGAGTAGTACTCGCTCTCAAAGATGGGAACGACCGGGTTCGGGTTCGGTGTTTGCCCTGAGGAGATCGTATCCTTGGTCACGTGGTCCTCCAGCCGGAGGTCCCCATAGGTGATCTGGACCCACACGGGCGTACCATCGCGGACATCGGTTATATTCACGGGGCAGTAGATGTACCCGTCCGCGTCAGTCCTGATTGTTTGATCAAAGACGGGAGTGCGCTCGTAGGTATAACAGGCGTAGTACCACACGCTGACATTAACATCTTCTCCCGCCATGGGTTCCCCGGCGGTCGTGTTCCAGAGGACCGCCATGACCGGGAGGGTATCGCCCGTCATGCTGTAACCGAGGGGTCCCCCGATGAGCTCGCGGAGTATCCCGTCGGATGGCTTCGTCCCGCCAAGGCCGCCGGTGACGTTCACAGCCTCGTAGGCGTTGATCCTGCCGGCACCGTAGGCGTTGTTCGGCTGCATCACCGGCAGGATGGTCCCATCTTCACCGATGTGGACCGCAGTCTTCATCAGGGTGGCCTTCACGTCGGCGGGCTTGAGGGTACTGTTGCCCGAGAGCATCAGCGCCGCCGTCCCGGCGACGGCCGGGCAGGACATGGATGTGCCCTGCATGGAGGCGTACTGCCCGTCGCGGTATGCCGATATGACGCCGACACCGGGTGCCATGACATCGGGCTTGATGTAGGGGCTCGTCCGGTTAACCGGCCCCATGCTGCTGAAGGAGGCGCGGTAATCCATCATATAGTCGGTCGCGCCGACGGTTATGGCGTCTTTTGCGGTTCCCGGCGTGCCGATGGTTGAGGTGCCGAACTGACCGCCGTTCCCGGCGGAGATTACGACGACGGTGCCGCCTCTGACCATGTTGTTGATGGTGGTATCAAGAACAGTCTCTCCGCCCGACTGGTAACACTCAGAGAGCCCGATCTCCTCGACCCGGATCTCAGTCGCTCCGGTGTTCGTGATGTTGAGCTCCCAGAATCCGTTCCAGCCGGCGGTGTTTGAGGCGTAGGGCGCCTTGAAGTAGTAGCAGTTCGCCTCCGAATCAAAACCGAGCCAGTCGATCTCGGCCCCTTTCGCGATGTTGCCCCGGGCATCGGTCACGGTGATCGTGAGGTTCTCCAGAGGATCCATATTGGCATAGTAGTCTTCCACCCGGACTGATCCGATCACGAACTGAGGTTCGTACAGGTAACCAGGGGCCCCATACATCTCCGACGAGACATCCAGCCTCACATTCCGGCTCTCGTTCTCGGCAAGCCAGAAATTGTTCTCGAATTTGTCGCAAGTGACGTAGGCCCCAAGGCTCATGGAGACGACGTCAGCTCTGTTATCGATCGCCCACTGGGCGCCTTCGAGGATGGTGCTGAACGGGCCGGAACCTGCACTGTTGAGAACTTTTGCCCCAATCAGGTCTGCTCCGGGTGCGACGCCGAGGGTCACCTCATATCGATCTATGTGACTCTCAACCTCGACCGTGCCGCCCGCCGCCGTGCCGGCACAGTGGGTGCCGTGACCATGGTCGTCGTAGGCGGAGGAGTTGTCACCGTTGACGAAGTCGGCGAATGCGACGATGCGGTCGCCAAACGCCGGATGGCTGCTGTCGATGCCGGTGTCGATGATGGCTATCGTCACGCCTTCACCGGTGTTCCCGCTCTTCCAGACAGAGGGAGCCTCGATGAAGTCCACGCTCCAGACGGTCGAGTAGCGATCCTCCAGACGCACGATGGAGTCGGGGCTGATCGTCGAGGAGACCTCCACGACCGGGTCGTTCAACATGACGGTCAGGTCCGGCTCGATGTGGTGGACGCCAGGGATAGAGGCAAGCCGATCCAGGGTCGCCGGGTCGGCCTCAAGCCAGACGGCGTTTGCGATCCAGTAGGACCGGGCGGTTTTTGCAGCTGCCGAATCGACCGCTCTAACGTTTTGCAGCACCTGCGCCTGCCGGCCCAGAGCATCGGCTTTGAGTTCGGCAAACGATTTAAGGTGCTGGGGCTGTTCATTCAAGACCAGGAAGACCGGGACGCGCTCTCCCACAGCCCGGGGCGGGGGATCGCGTGCGGTAATCGGGTCGTTGTCCGGCAGGGCGCTTGCCGTGCCCGCCAGAAGGAGTACAAAGAGCAGGATCATCAGACCTGCCCATATTTGCGGTAATTTCATGGTGATCACCAGAAATCAGGCGATAATACGATAAAGGGTTATTGTAAATATAAACACTTCGGTTAATTCGCTCATGTATAAATAAAAATACGTTGAATCTGAAAAAAATGGTGGACCATATGAGATATCTGCCGTAATAAATGCCGACTTTTTTATAAACGCGCGAGTATATTTGATTATATTCATTCCTTCACCATATCATCACGTGAAATAAGTTTAATTCGCATACAGTTCGCTGTTAAGAGTGGTATATCGAAACAGAGCGATAAGGATGAGGTTCCGGAGGTTGCCAGGAGAAATATCTCCCTGCGCGGAGATACAGGCGCCAGCTGGGGTGTGAAACTTCGGTTCATCCTCCTTTTTGCTCGCGGATCATGCCACCCGGGATAGGCTGCCGGCCCGGGGAGGTCTCAGGAATGGCAACAAAAATAGGGGTTATTGGAGCAGAGTGAACCAGACATCCCGGAGCCCAACATTATGCTGGGCGATGAAGAGGGCATCGCCGACATCGATCTCGCCGTTGACGTTGACATCGGTTTTACGGAACCGGTCGGTGCCGGGGGTGGGTTTCGTCTGGATCCCCACGACCTGCTGGAGCACAGTGAGGGTGTCGGCCTGGTTGACCCGGCCGTCCTCGTTGGCATCCCCAAAGAGGACCGGTGTGACCTTGATGTAGCCGGGCTTTGTCGCAGTCGAGAGATTGCCGTTTATCGAGAGCGTGACGGTGTGGTTGCCCGGGATAGTGTAGGTGTGGATCGGGTTTTGTGCCGTCGAGGTGTTCCCGTCACCGAAGTCCCAGAACCAGGATGACGGGTTCTTCGCCGAGGTGTCGGTGAACCGGACGGTGAGCGGAGCCACCCCGGCGGTGACACTCGCGGTGAACGCAGCATCTGTTTCGGGAGATGTGACGATTATGGTTCGTTCTGTGGTGTCGTTTCCACCCGGCCCCGTGATGGTGAGGCGGGCTGTGTAGACACCGATCGCTTCGTATGTGTGGATGGCATCCCGGGTTGTTGCTGTGGTGTTATCACCGAAATTCCAGAGCCAGGCGGTGATCTCACCGGCCGATGTATCGGTGAAATGCACCGTGAGCGGTGCGGGGCCGACGGTGACGTTCGCGCTGAAGTCCGCGACCGGTGGAGGAGCCATTACCGTGATATAATCGGTCTTACTCTCAGTGCTGCTGCCGCCGGCATTGGTTGCAGTCAGGCTCACGGTATAGGTACCGGGGGCGGTGTAGGTGTGGACCGGGTGCTGCTCCGTCGAGGTCGCGCCGTCACCGAAAGACCAGAGCCAGGCGGTCGGGTCGCCGGTGGAGAGATCAGTGAACTGTACCGCAAGCGGCGCCACCCCGATGGTGACGTTCGCGGTGAAGTTTGCCGCCGGCGCCGATACCGGGATGGCCCGCTGATAGAGGGTGGTGATGACATGGTCGTTCTGGATGCATGTCCACTCACAGGGGGTTGCCGATGAGAATGTGATGTTGCTGATGTTCTCGGGAAGGAGTTCCGCAGGAAGGGTCACTGCGGTTCCCGCAGGCGCAGTTACCGACGTTGAGTTCCAGACCTCCCAGATCGCACAAGACGGGGCATAGGCCACCGGCTGGAGTGGGTTGACTCCCACCGCACAGGAGAGGGTGTACTGCCGGCCCGCCTCAACCGCGGATCGGTTGATTTCAAACTGGATTTTCGTGTTCTCTTTGATGAGGCTGTGGTGAGGGAGGTCGGTCGAGACTGTATCTGGAATGATCGCGAGCTGGACGTTATCGGTCTCGATGCACGTGATCCTGCCCCAGAATCTGTCTGGGTCGACGGTATCGAAGGTGATGTTCAGGGTGACCTGTTGCACACCCGCCTCGGTGAAGACTGTCCTGTTGCAGGAGCGTTCCAATGTCACGCCGGATCTTTGGCCCGAAATGGCATTGGTCGTTGCCATGGTCGAGAGCGTCGTGCCCGGGTTGATCGCGGTCGACTCGGGGAGGGTCCAGGT
The DNA here is from genome assembly GCA_964413225.1 of uncultured Methanoculleus sp. Taxonomy (GTDB): domain Archaea; phylum Halobacteriota; class Methanomicrobia; order Methanomicrobiales; family Methanoculleaceae; genus Methanoculleus. Next base: position 30,237 of record CAYPRO010000010.1, read on the forward strand.
TATTTGCGTCCCCTCAATCTCCGCATACTCTTTGGGTTCCACGCCGGTGATTCCCGACGCATCGAGGGTAAATATGATGTTGCCGCGGATCTCCTCCCGGTTGCCCGGGCGGTTGTGCGCGCCTATAAGGTATGACAGGTCGCAGGGAGATGTCCCGCTTGCTATGGTATCGTTTGTCGTACCACGGTTGTGGTTGATGTTCAAGAGGAGTTCGGCGCTCGGGAGCGCCGGCTGTACCTGGATGTAGCGCTCTTTTGTCATCGTGGTGTTCGTGCTGTCTCTTGATACCGTGAGTGCGACGGTGTAGTTCCCCGGCACCATGTAGGTATGGGTCGGGTTCTGGTCAGTGGAGGTATTCCCATCCCCGAAGGACCATGACCAGGAGGTCACATTGCCAGTGCTCTCATCGGTGAACCGGACGGTGAGCGGAGCCACCCCGGCGGTTACATTCGCAGAGAAAGCCACCCCGGATGTGATCGCGAGATCGAGGGAGATGGAGGTGCCGGGGTTGTAGGCCGCCGTTCCGGCGGGCTTCCCATTGACGGTGAACATGATCGTCTTTTTGTCATCGTCCTCCCCACCGCAGACGAGCAGTCGCTTATCGAATGTGCCGGCCCCGCCGTAGACCCCGGCCTTCTCAAGGGTGAGCAACCCGCAGTCGCGGTCATCGATCCGGGCGGTGATGACGGTTCCCGCCGGCGCCGGGTTCCCGTCGATCGTGACCGAGCCCGAAAACTCCGCTGGAAGGAGGGGGACGGCGGATGCCGCCCCGATGAGGAGGATAAGACAGATCCAGGCGGCCCGTCTCACCTGCATCACACCCCGATGGCGTAGAGAGTGCCCGGTCCTGACATGGAGAGCCAGTAACCCCTGCCGGGGTAGACATCGCGGTTGTCGGTATACATACCGCTCCCTCCGTTGATGATTCCGACCTCGAAGGACTGGGTTCCGGCATTAAACCCTATCAGGTTCGACCACTGTGCTTTGACCGAGAGGAGGGTATCCCGTGCCGTTGCCGGCGCCGTGCCGGTGACCCCGATGGCGTTCCAGCCCGTGACGAGGGCGCGCTCGGCCGGCGGGAGCGGGAGGACGGTCGAGAAGTTCAGGGGGACTGTCGCGTAATTGACCGAGTATATCCAGATCCCTTCGAGGGGAGCGATCCGGTCATCTTCGCCGAGTTGCGTCCAGTTTCCTGCGGCTGTGTTGTATAGAAGGGCAGAGCGGCTGCCGGTATCGATGCCGTTAAAGATCGATGCGGTGTCGCTGCCGGCCGCAAGCAGCCGGGGAACCGAGACGAAGTTCCAGCCGGGAGAGAGGGTGAGGCCGGTGCCGGTGGCGGGCCAGAGCAGTATGGAGACTGTGGCATATCTGGCATTAGATAAGTCAGCCTTCGATACGTTGGTCGAGGCAGCATAGATCGTGTAACCGCCAGCATTGATAGATTCTGCAAGATGACCGGTATTCCACTTGAAGGACCAGGTGTCATCAGCGTTAACGGTTGAAGTATCTACGAAAGTCGATAGATCCGGTGTGCTTACTGGAGCCAGCGTGGTCAGAGTAACACCGTTGGGATCGAGGTTTGGGCCGGTCATGAAGAGATAGACTCTATTACTCTCGGTGTTGGTACCGGAGAAGGTGATCTCATCACCAATGTGATAGATGCCGGTGCCAGACGTCGTGACAGTGACGCTGCCCGCCTCGACCTTCACCTTGACCTCATCATAACTGAAGGGATTCGTTTTATCATTTACACGGATAGTAAATGCCTTGTCCTCAGTATTCTTGCAGGTGTTGAACTGGATAGTCGCGGTACCACCAGCATTGGTCTTGACGGTTCTGTTCCAGTCGTTCTCACCAGGGATGAAATAATAAACCGCGGTCTGACCGGGTGTAATCAGCGGACTATTGATATTTCCGTCCTTGACGCACAGGTGGTAGTCTGTCCTTGCATCCCCGGTGATCGTCACAGCGAAGCTGTTTCCGCGGACGAGGCTATCCTTGTTGGCCGTGATGGCGAGCGCCTTGCTGCGAACCTCGAAGGTCACAGGCTTGGAGTCAAAGCCCTTACCGAAGAAGTCAGAGGATCTGGCCCACTTTGCTATGGCAGTGTAGGTTCCGGCTGCGGCATCCTGCCCTAAGATGATACCGGGTATATACTGGGTCTGCCCATTGGCGTCAAACCTCAAGGGGATGCCATTGTAGGTTGTCACAACACCGCCACCGGGCAGAGTGAGTTCTACGTTTATCGTGTTGGCATTAGCAACACCGAGATCACCCACGTTGCTGTAGAACTTGAAGTCCAGTCCTGTACCCCGGGTGATGGATTTACCGTTTACGGAATCCTTCACGGACGAGTTCAGCATTACATCAAGCGTCGCTTCAGGGTTCTGGATGTTGATGTAAACTGCCCCGAGATCGCTAGGAATGGGCAACGCCCAGCCTACTGCGTAGTAGCTTCCAGTCGGTATGCCCTTGACAAGTTCGCTGATAACCCCACCACTCACCGGGATGGTCTTATCAGTTGAACTCTTACCGGGATCACCGGTGTAGTGGCGCAACTCGGTAGCACCAGCAAAGACGACGCCACCGAGGGTAAGTTGCTCCTCACCCACGTAGGCAGCGGTGCCGTTCATCGTAATAGTCCGCGCCGCCGCAACCGGTGCTACTACCAGCGCAGTCAGAAGAACCGCAGCGACGATCATAAATGTTATTCTTCGTTCTGAAATCATGATACGACCTCCATAGTGCGTTACCGGAGGAGGCTGGATCTATGCAGGGCGTTGCCTGCGAATGGTTTGAACGAAGGTAAGAATGCTAAACCGGGCGAAGCCTGCCTTCCCGTGCGCAAACATCCATCTCACTCCGGTCATCATAAATATACCGTTATTAGCCGGCCCCGGAGATCGACTGTCGGTGCAATACAGGTAACCTCGGCCGGCCGATCTGCCGGGAAAGAATCATGACGAGCTCCTGCCGGAAAGCCGCAGAGGTGCATCCTTAGCCCCTGCACTCATCGGTGCGTGCCCGTTCTGGCAGAGCAGACAAAACCGGGCGGCGTGATGGTCCTCCTGCGAAAAGACAGGGCCTGGCAGCTTCTCGATCGGGGGATGGCACCGGCAGTTTTCCCGAAAAACGACCCCTTACACACCCTGCCCTCGCACAGGAGCCCGAATCGCACCGACCATCACCCCGGGATAGCCCCCTACCCCACCTTCAGGACAACAAGCGTGATATCATCAAACTGCGGCCGGCTTCCGGCAAACGCGGTGACATCCGCCACGATCGCATCGATCATATCCCGTGCCCCGAGGTCGAGCAATCCCGGGATCAGCATAGTAAGCCGCTCCATACCGTACTCCTCGTCGCGCTCGTTCGTGGCCTCGGTCACCCCGTCGGTGTAGAAGACCACCGTATCCCCCGGGCTCAGCTCGAGTTTCACAAGCTCAAGCTCGATATCATCGAGGATCCCAAGAGCAATCCCCCGGCCGTGGAGAAGTTCCGCCGCGCTCGATCCCGCCCTAAAGAGGAGCGGGGGGTTGTGGCCCGCGTTCACGTAGGTGAACGTCCCCTTCCGTGTATTGAGGATACCATAAAAGAGCGTGACGAACATGCTGGTCTTTGAATCCATGCATATGTAGCGGTTGGCCTCGACGATCGACCCGGCGGGGTCGGGGTTCTCCGAGGCGCTCGCCCGGACAAGGGTGCGGGAGAGTGCCATGAAGAGGGCCGCCGGGACACCTTTTCCCGATACATCGGCTATCTCGACGCCCCAGCAGCCCTCGCCGATGGGTATGTAGTCGTAAAAGTCGCCGCCCACCTCCCGGGCCGGCAGGTTGAAGCCCGCTATATCGAACCCGGGGAGCACCGGCGCCGACTCCGGCAGTATGCTCTGCTGGATCTCCTTTGCTATCTCAAGCTCCTTTTCTATGCGCTCCTTCTCCGCCGTCGTCCGCCGGAGATCCTCGATATGTCCGCGGAGATCCGCCGCCATGCGGTTGAACGAGCGGGCGAGATCCTCAAACTCATCCCCGGTCGCCACATCCACACGGTGTTCGAGATCTCCGCGCCCTATGGCCTCTGAACCCCTCTGCAGCTCCTCGATGGGGCGGGTGACATGCCGGGTGACGGCAAGAGTCAGGAGAGCGACGACGGCGAGCAGGCCAAGGAATGCCCCGACAAAGACAGTCTTCATCGTATCCTGCTGGCCGCTGATGTGCAGGGCGGTATCCTCCGATGCCAAAAGGATGCTCGCCCGGGTCTCTGCTATCGGTGCAAGCACCTCGTCGACCGGCATCACCACACCGACACTCCAGTTCACGCTCCGGACGGGAGCATACGCGATGAACCGCTCTCCATCATCAAACCTGACCCGGGCGACCCCGGTCCCTCCCGCAATCATCTCTCCGGCAACCGCGGCAAGGTCCGGGTTCTCGCTCATGAGCAGGTTCTCGGTGACGAACGACGCATCCCACCGCGTATCGCCCGAGGTGAGACCGGGCCGGCTGATGACGTTCCCGTGCTGGTCGATCAGCATCGCATACCCCCGGTCGCCCACCTGGGTGCCTATGATCTGCTGGTTGATCGTCTCGACCGTGACGTCCGCACCGACCACCCAGACCCATCCCCTGCCGGGGTCGTAGACCGGCCGCGAGCATGTCACCATCAGCCCGTGCCCGGTGAGGTCGACGTAGGGCTCGGACCAGACCATCCCCCTGTTCTCGATCGCCTGCACAAACCAGGTCCTGAGTCGAAGATCACACGTGGCGTCAAGCCCGGTCGTCCAGGGGTAGATCATCGCCATACCGGAGGCGGTCCCGATATAGACGCCGGCAAGGTGTCGGTTCGTTGCAGAGATCGGTATGAATATATCGTCCATCATCCCTGCGGCGTTGCGCTCCTCGCTGAGCAGGCCGGCATCGATACCGGGCGAGAGGAAGAGGACGGAGGTTGCGCGCCGGTCGCCTGGCTCTTCGTTTTGCATGTAGAACTGCCGCGGGCGGACTATGGATGGATTCCCCATAACGGTCGCCGCATACCGCTCCATGACCTCAAGATCCCCGCTCACCTGCTCAAAGACAATATTGCTGATATAGGCCTGGTCCTGCGCAAGCCGGAGGAGCGACTCTTCGGCGTTCTGTTCAAGCGCGGCGGTGCTATCGTTCATCGCACGCGCTCCAAGGTCGGTGCTCCGCTCAAGCGCGTAGCGGCCGACATCATCCATCTGTATGAAGGCAAGAGAGCCGGCCAGGAGGAGAGCAGCCGTCGAGAGGGCCAGGAATACGAGAAGGAACTTGGTCCTGACCGGAATCCTGATCCGGCGATTCTCCGGCTCTCCCTGGCTCATCAATATACCTGTTCGCCGAGAGATGATAATATGCGTTTGGGTCGCATTTTACCCGCGCTCGATCATCGAATACGCAGATCGCGAGTAGTAGTTCGCCTTTCCCTATAATGCGACGGACTGAGCGGCACCGCTCACCCCGTCTCCAGAAGCAGGAAGGAGAACGCCGCTCCGCATTCCGGCCGGCCCGGTATGCGATCTTCTGCCCAGATCCTGCCGCCATAGCGATCGATCAGGATCCGGACCAGGTAGAGCCCGAGCCCCTCGCCCACGCCCCGCTGCCTCTTCTCATAGCAGTGGAATATCTCCTCTTTCCGGTCGTCCGGGATGCCCCGGCCGGTATCTGCAACCGTCACCCGGAGAAAGCCTTCTTTCTCTATCCCGACACAGATGGTCACGACGATGCCGGGGCCTCCGTGCTTTGTGGCGTTGCCGATCAGGTTCGTGAAGACCTCAGAGAGGAGATCGTCCGCAAGGACCTGCCGGGGACCGCCCTCGTACCTGATGGAGGTACCTGGGAAGTGAGCGATCTCCGCCTGGATAACTGCATCGAGATCGATCGGCCGGAGATCGGGCGATCCGGCATGAATCCGCCGGATTTTTGAGACGACCCCGAGGATCTCGATGCTCTTTGCTATGCTCCGCTTCAGGTTCGCCAAGTACCTGGCGGCTTCCCCCTCCACGGAATCGGTGAGCAGCTCGGCATAGATGTTAGAGACGTTCTCGGTGTTCCCCATATCATGGGTCAGGATATCGAGGTAGAGGTTCGCCTCCCGGTGGGCGGACTCGAGATCCCTGTAAACCCGGGCAAGCTCGGCGGCGTGGTGCGCGATAGCCTCCTCCGTCTGCCTGCGCTCGGTGATATCGCGGACGATGCCGCTGCGGAAGAGCGGTCGGCCAGTTGGATCGGTGATCACCATGAGGTGATCCTCAAGCCAGCGGTAACTCCCATCTTTCGCGCGGAACCTGTACATAAGGAGAGCCCTGCCCCGGGCAGTAGCGGCAGTAAGTCCCGCTTCAATCAGCAGACGATCGTCGGGATGGATGCGACCCATGATCTCATCAAGATCCATAGCGCTCATCTCCTCAGGTGTAAAGCCGAGGATCCCCTCGATCGCCGGGCTCACGTAATCGTAGCGGTCGGCCTGCAGGTTGCGCCGGTATGCAGCGTCAAGCGAGTTCTCAAGAACGGCTCGAAACCGCTCCTCGCTCTCCCGGAGGGCCTCCTCCGCCCGTTTGCGCTCCGAATCGTCGTATATGTATCCCTGGGTCTCGATCAGTTCGCCATCTGCACCGAAACGCCCGATGATGTTCTCGACAACATGGATCCGGGTTCCATCCCGGCGCTTCCGCGTCCTCCCCTCATTCTCCACCCTTCCCTCCTCCCGGAGGCGCATAAGGAGGAGGTCACGATCCCCGGGATCTTCGTAGAGATCCCTGACGTTGGTGTTCAGCGCCTCCTCGACGGAAAGAAAGCCAAATATCCTGGTGAACGCCGGGTTGCAGGCGAATATCCGGCCATCCGGGGCGGTGACAAAATTCCCGGTGAGGTCATCTTCAAAGAGACGCCGATAGCGCTCCTCGCTCTCCTGCAGGGCACACTTTAAGGACTGCAGGAGAACGTTCTCCTTCCGTAGAGCCTCGTTCTCGGCCTGGAGCGCGGCCATGCATTCATGGCTCGACCGCTCCCCTGCCCCGGAGACCTCCTGCCCGCCCTCTCCCGCTCCGATGCGGGGTGGGGTCTGTGTCTCGCCAGAACCTGCCGCCATCTGATATCCCGGGGTAATCCACATCCTCCCTTTATCCGGGGTTCACCCGAACCATATTAATACTACCTCCGGTGGGTGAGGGGCCGGGCGAGCCGTTTTGGGCCAACCCTCTGCCACAGGCGTGGTTGAACAGACGAAGATCGTCTTGCCCGCGCATGAAAAACAGATCCTGGTCCCGAAACCGCGCGGTCGATGCATGCGCCGGCCGCAAGACCGAAGGTAGCCACAATCTTATTCTCGCGCGATCTATGTGGTACGAGACTGATCCTGCGGTTGCAGGTTCCGGATGAGAGACAAATGAGGTCTGAGGATATCAAAGGGAACATATTCTACAACGGCGACTGTATCCGCGGGGCAGAGGAGCATATCCCCGACGGCGCAATCGACCTGATCATCACCGATCCCCCCTACGGAATCAACGGCGATCTGTTGCACCGGCACTACAACCGGGACGAAGCGTTCGTCGTCGAGGGCTACATCGATGTTCCCGCGGCCGAGTACGGGGAGTTCAGCCGGCGGTGGATCCAGGAAGCCGAACGGATCCTCCGCCCCGGCGGATCGATATACATCGTATCGGGGTACACGAACCTCTACCATATACTCCACGCCCTCCGGCAGACGGAGCTACGCGAGGTCAACCATATCATATGGAAGTACAACTTCGGCGTCTACACCAGCCGAAAGTACGTCTCTTCCCACTACCACATCCTCTTTTATGAAAAACCGGGCGGCGAGAGGACGTTCAACCTCGAGTCGAGGTACGGAACCACTGAGAAGGGGCCGGAGAGCGGATCGCCCAACTACCGCGACCGTGAAGATGTCTGGATCATCAACCGCGAGTACAAACCGGGGCAGGTGAAGAACAAGAACGAACTGCCCTCAGAACTGCTCATAAAGATGCTGCAGTACAGCAGCAACGAGGACGATCTCATCTGCGACATGTTCCTTGGCGGGTTCTCGACCGCGAGAGTGGCCATCGGCCTCAACCGCCGGGCGACCGGGTTTGAACTCTCAAGACCCGTCTTCGACCTGAAAGTCGAGGAACTGCGGGGCATCAGCCCGGGATACCTGCTGCCGTCGTTGAGGATCCCTCTGGCCTCAGAGCCGAAGAACCGGGGCAAACCCTGGATGGACGATGAGATTGAGGCTCTGGTCTCCAGGTTCACCCGGCTTACGGAGTCCGGCGCGACAAAGGCGAAGGCCGTCGATACGCTGGCAGAAGAACTCGGTCGGGGGCGATGGTCCATCGAGAAGATGCTGAAGAAGCAGGGGGTTTAGGCGCGGCAGAACGCCTTTCTGAGGGAGTAAGCCCCGCCCGTTCGAACTTATGCGGGCGGGTTTTTGGTTGGGAATCTACCCTGCGGCACGGCCGCAGGGAATCGATAGCACTAAAACGCTTCAGAAATAACGTTTTACGTCGGATGGAAGAGGCCGATGACAACGACCACAATCGCACGACCGTTCCTCAAATGGGCCGGCGGAAAGTCGCAGCTGCTCGATGCGTTCACCAAAAGAGCCCCCGGGGAGCTTGATGAAGGAACCCTCCCTGTCTTCGTCGAGCCGTTCGTGGGCGGCGGAGCCGTCTACTTTCACTTCAACGGCACCTTCAGGTTCAGGGAGTGCCACATATTCGACATCAACGAAGAACTGATCCTCGCCTACAGTGTTGTGAAGAACGACGTCTGCGCTCTCGTCGATCACCTTGCCGGGATATCGGACGACTACCACTCAAAGGACGACGCCGGGCAAAAAGACTTCTACTACGCCATGCGTGATACGTTCAATCGCATGAGAGAAACCATCGATTTCACGCAGTACGGCGAGGGCTGGATAGAACGGGCGGGCCAGCTCATCTTCCTCAACAGGACATGTTTCAACGGCCTCTACCGGGCCAACTCCCGGGGCGGGTTCAACGTCCCGTTTGGCAGGTACAGGAACCCTACGATACTGCATGAAGGCGTGCTCCGGGCCGATGCAGAACTGCTCAAGAACACCACCATCCACCACGGCGACTTCGCGCAGTCGGAGCCCTGTATATCAAAGGAGACCTTCGTCTACCTCGACCCTCCCTACCGGCCCTTGAACCGGACATCGTCGTTCACGCAGTATGCGAAAGGGGGGTTCACCGATGAGGATCAGAGGCGCCTGGCATCGTATTACGCGCGATGCAGTGCCAGAGGGGCCAGGCTGATGCTGAGTAACTCAGATCCGAAGAACATCGACCCGGACGATGCGTTCTTCGACGACCTCTATGCCGGATACCATATCGACCGGGTTCCGGCGAGGCGGATGATCAACTCCGATGGAGCTGGCCGGGGCGAGATCTTTGAGATCATCGTCATGAACTATGACCCCCACGTTCCTTGAGGGCGGCTCGATAGAGCCCCCCATCCTGCCCTGTTCACGATCTTCTTGCTCCAAAAGAGCGATAGCGCCCCGGGTGCGCAGAGTACCCGGGCCGGATCATCCCACAACTATAAGAACCCTCGATGGTATGGCGGGCTCGTATGACATTCCGGGAGCTCGACGATGACACCTGGGAGATCGTCCAGAGGCACCTCCCGCCCCAGAAACCCCACGTCGGCCGGCCGCGCCGGGACCCCCGGCAACTCTTCAACGGGATCCTGTATCTCCTCTCCACCGGGTGCACCTGGAGCGACGTGCCGGCACGGTACGGGACAAAATCGACGGTACACCGTTACCACCTCGAGCTCTGTGAACGGGGGGCATACCAGGCGATCTTCCTCGACCTCCTCCGATCGGGCTACGAGTTCCGGAAAGAGGAGGCGGGCCGGCCCGTCGTGAGAAGCCTCGGGGTGCCCGTGCCGTAGGCAACCGCTCTAAAACTCCCCCGCCACCACGACAAAGAGATCCCCACGGGGGGCCGGCACCTCTCCCCCCGTCCCGACGACGATCCGCTCCTCCGGGTAGCCGAGATCCTCGCAGACGGCAAGACGGACCCCCGGCGGGAGAGCGGCCGCAAGCATCCCGATGTCGAAGGCCGGGTCGGCGATGAGGAAGGCCACCCGGCCCCGGAGGACCTCTTCCCTCACCCCGGCCACGGCGCGGACATGGTCTCTTCCGTGAGCGGAGACGACCGCAGCCCGCACGAGCGGGATCTTTAAGCGGGCGAAGGCGACCTGGAGAGAGGATATCCCGGGGATCACGTCGCCCGGCAGATGCCCGAGGCCTGCAAGCATCGGGTCGCCCGTCGAGAGGACGACCGCATGATCCGGGAAGGACCGGGGGTCTCGGTAATCCGCGATCTCGCGGACCTCGCACTCCGGCGGGATATCATCCCGGGCAAGCGCGATCGCCCGGGCCGAGCCATATATGATAGTCGCATCCCGGACGGCCCGGGCGGCCTCCACGGTCATCATCCCCGGGCCGCAGCCAACGCCGACTATCTTCACGGCGACTCCGCGATAACCCGGCCGCTACGGTCGACGATCACGACCCGGATGCGGGGGTGGCGGATAGAAAACGCGCACAGTTCCCGGTGAGCCGCCTCCTCCCAGAGCGGGGACTCCGAGAGTTCCTCCACCGTCGCGCACCCGGTCCCGTCGAGGAGATCAGGGTTGATGAACCTCAGGATCAGCCCCGGGAGCCCGCAGATCGTCGCACCGCCATCGATCGCCCCGATCGCCTCTGAGAGTCTGCTCCCGACAAGGATCGCCTCGTGCTCCGGGAAGAGGAGCCGGGAGTAGCGCAATCCGACCCGGCCGGTCGTCAGAACAACCTCCCGGGGAGATGCCCGGGCGATACGGTCGAGCACCCCCTCCGTGAGGTGGTCATCCCAGGGCTCCACGAGCCCGGTCGTCCCGAGGACCGATATGCCGGCCTGAATCCCCATCTTCGGGTTCAGGGTCTTCTGCGCCACCTCCGCACCCCGTGGGGCCGTGAGGATGACCGTAGCCCCGTGGAATCCCGCCTCCTCCACCGCTTCATCGATCGACCGCCGGATGCAGGTGAGCGCCGGAGCGCTGATAGCCGGAGTCCCCTGGCGGTGGCGAGGGGTATCGCGGGCGAAGCTCCCGATACCCTCGCCGGGAACAAACTGGATCGACCCTGAGAGGGAGGGGACCGCGGTCGCGACGAACTCAAGCCCCGCCGTCACGTCGGAGGGGTAATCGCCGGCATCCTTCCAGCATGACGCGGTTCCGCGATAGGCGTCGACTGGAACCCTGACCGCTATACCGCAGGGGAGGGTTATCCCAACCCCTTTCACCTCGCCTTCCGCGAGCGAGAGAACCGCCGCCTTGCATGCCGCAGCCGCCGTCGTCCCGGTCGAAAACCCCCGACGAAGCACCGATCCCGACGCCGTCAGGACCGCAAGACCCCGCCGGACCTCGGGGAGAAGTTCGGGCGACCTGCACGCCGCCACCCATGCATCGGGATACTCGAAATCAGTGACCGGATCCTTCATAACCTGCACGCTCGGCAAGGATTGTTATGATCTCGTTTGTCGCCGCTACAGCGACCGGCGTCCCGCCCCGGGTGCCGGCGTTTGAGACCGACGGCACATCGAGGGCCTGAAGGGCCTCTTTTGACTCCGCCGCGTTCACAAACCCCACCGGAGTCCCGATGACCAGAGCCGGCCGGATGTTGGCCCGCACCATATCGCAGACGACAAGGAGCGCCGACGGGGCGTTTCCGATGACCACGATCGCACCGTCGATCCGATCCTGCAGGGCAAAAAACCCCGCCGACGTCCGGGTGACCCCGCGTTCCCGCGCTATATCCTCTCCGTAATCGAGGGCACAGAGTATATCGCTTGAATGTCCGCGTCTCAGTATGCCTGCCTGCACCATACGGATATCGGTGACGATCGGTGCCCGCCGGCGAAGTGCGGCAAGCCCTGCACTTATCGGATCGCCGGAAAACCGCATAAGGTCCGCCATGGTAAAATCACCGACCGCGACCGAGCACCGCTGCCGTATCCGGTCCTCGGGAGTGGCGTTTCCCACCCGTTCCCGGGCAAGGTTCCGGCTCGTGCTCGCTATCGCATAGGCTTCCGGGGTGACCGCCGCAAGATCAGTATACGTACTTCCTGTGGTATCCCCTGGGCGTGATGATTCCTCTCTCATCCGTCTCACTCCTCCAGATCCTCGTCTCTTCTCCGCCGACAAAGACGATCGAGTGCATGTCTACAAAGGCGAAGTGATCTTCAAACTCACCGAGCGTCGTGATCAGCCGCTCCTCTCCCTCCCGGCAGGCGTTTTTGACCACCCCGATCGGTGTCGAGTCGGAGAGATGGCGGCGGGCGATCTCAATTGCCGCATCCAGGTTGTACGGCCTCCCCCGTGAGCGGGGGTTGTAGAGGACGACCGGCACCCGCATGCGGAATGCAAGATCGAGCCTTCGCTCGATCTCCTCCCAGGGTGTCAGAAGATCCGAAAGACTCATCGTGACGTGATCCCCCGAGAGCGGCGAGCCGAGGAGCGCCCCCGCCGCGGTCGCAGCAGTGATGCCGGGGATGACCTCGATATCGATGTTCGTGCCGGAACGCTCTGCCACCTCAAGCACTATGCCCGCCATACCGTAGACCCCGGCATCGCCGCCGCTCACCATAGCGACAACCCGGCCCCCGGCAAGGGCGAGCGCCCTTTCCGCCCGGTCGACCTCCCGGCCCATACTGCTCCGGATGACCTCTTTTCCGGCAAGCATCGGCTCGATGAGATCGAGGTAGAACCCGTTGCCGATGATACAGTCGGCCTCCGCGATGGCCTCCGACGCCCGCGGTGTCATATGCAGAAGGCTTCCCGGGCCGGTCCCGATGATATATAATCTTCCTTTACTATCGTGCGATTGCAACGGTAACACTCCCATATGTATGCTTGACAAGCACAAGTTCTCTGTGCTTAGAGATCGCGAGGGCCGCAGGTTCCGCGACACCGGCAAGCCCGATCAGGGGGGCCCTCGAGGGGGACGGAGCCTCCTCTGCGTTCAACGTTTCGTCATCTAAAAAGACAAGGTTGCCGCCGAGATCCGCAACGGCGGCAAGGAGGCCCGTCTCCCCGCGTTTCTTTACGGTCGTTGCGTAGACAAGGATATCGGCGGGGAGAATCCCCGCCTCTCTGAGAGCCCCGCCGACGGCTTCTCTCACATCGGCTGCCGGGACACCCTTCCGGCACCCGACGCCGACGACATACTCGCCTTTCCGGGCAAGAAAAGAGACCCCCGGACCCGCGACGACTATCCCGGGCCCGGCGATGGCGTAGAGGGGGAGATCGCCGTCAAGGATCGCGGCGTTCACCGCCCGGGTGGAGTCGCGGTTCACGACGCTGCACCCTGAACGGGCGGCAATCCCCTCTACCGACTCGCGGCCGCGGGTCTCTGTCGCGGTCGTGATCACCGGCTCGATCCCGAGGCGGGCAAGTTCCCGGGCAAGATCGTTTGCGCCGTGGTGGCCGCCGATGACCGGGATGGCGTAGCGGAGATCCGGGCCGACGACTACCACCGCCGGATCCCGCCATTTATCGGCGAGGAGGGGCGCGATGCCGCGGATGGCTATACCGGCCGACATAAGTGCGACGATCCGATGATAACGGCAGAACGCCTCGGAGAAGGCCTCCGGGCAGTAGGGGATGACGTCGGCAGCGAGGGCATCTGCTATCCGGCGGGCATCGGGGAGGAATCGGTCGAGGGCTATAACGGCCGTCCCGGTCATGAGTAGAGGATCGACCTCCCGAACCCTGACGTTGCCGGATCAACCACCTTCCCTATGATGATCAGGGCCGTCCGCTCGATCCCGGCCGCCCGGGCCTTTACCGCTATATCGGCGACCGTCCCCCGGATAACCTTCTGGTCGGGCCATGAGGCGTGGTAGACGACCGCCACCGGGGTATCAGGTGGACACTCCGCCCGGGCAAGAACCTCTTCCATCCGCTCGGTCCCGAGGAAGACCACCATCGTCTGCCCGAGCCGCGAGAGTTCGGGGATCAGATCTGCCTCAAGCGTCGCCCCCGCCGGACGGGTTACGATAAGGCTCTCGGAGACATCGCGGAGCGTGAGCTGAGTTCCGAGAGCCGCCGCCGCCGCAAAGAGCGACGAGACGCCGGGGACGATCTCGGTCTCGATGCCGCGCCGGGAGAACTCCGCCATCTGTTCGACGATCGCGCCATACAACGACGGATCGCCGGAGTGGAGCCGGACGACGACCTCTCCGGCACGAACATGCTCCTCGACGGCATCGGCGATCTCGGGAAGCGTCATATCCTGGCTATCGAGTTTCAGCCTCGCGCCCGACCCCTCCACGAGCGCCGGATTCACAAGCGATCCAGCGTATATGAGGATATCCGCCCGCCGGAGGAGATCCATACCCCGGACGGTGATGAGGTCGGGGGCTCCCGGCCCCGCACCCACGATGTAGACCTTATGCATCCGACCGCCTCGCATAGAGGATCGAGAAGTAATCGCTCTCTTCGGGAAGGTCGTCTCCCCGGTAGACCCGCTGCTCCGGCATGAACATCCGCTCCACGAGGACGAACTCCGCGTAGCCCTCTTCCGATAGAGAGGCCGCAAGCGCCGCCGGTCGCCGGACCTTCATGAAGATCCGCGACTCTGGTTCGTTCCCATCCGAGACGAAGAACCCGCCGGCCACCGGAACATTCGCTACAGAAGCAAACGCTGTGATCGAACTTATACCGGGAGTGGTCGAAAACGTGATCTCCGGATAATGTTCGCCGATCACCTCACAGAGGCGGGAGAATGTCGAGTAAAAGTTCGGATCCCCTATGATCCCGAAGGCCGCAAGGCCATCCTTTGCGGCCGGCGCTATCCGGCAGGCGTTCTCCTCAAGGCACCTGCGGATGTAGGCCTCGTCGCTCGTCATCGGGAAGTTGAGGACGACGGCATCGGGGCGGTAGGGCCGCACCAGATCGTAGGCCAGTTTCCCGGGGACAAAGACCGCCGATGCCTCGCGAAGGAGCCTGACCGCACGTAGCGTCAGGAGTTCCGGGTCGCCGGGTCCAAGCCCCACCCCTACGAGCACCCGGCACCTCCGACGATGATGTAGACCGGGTTTATAGGCTTGAAGAATATCCCGCCGGCGATATCGGCCGATCGGGAGACCTGGACATGGACCGCCTCCACGAATATACCGAGGCGCTGCATGCTCGTAATCGCCGTATACAGCGTCTCGACCATCACAGCGTTCACGACGATCCTCCCCTGCACCTTTTCGGCAAGGATATCGAGAACCTCCGGCAGGTGGCGGGATCCCCCGACGAAGGCGGCATCGAGCCGATCAAACTCCGGGAGGATATCCACCGCATCGCCCTCGAAGAACTCTATATTCCCGATGCCGGCGGCGGCTGCCTCATGCCGGGCGCAGGCGATCGCCTCCAATCGTCGGTCGATTGCATAGACCTGACCCGCCACGGTTGATGCGGCGATGGCGACCTTTCCTGTCCCGCACCCGACATCGGCCACCCGGTCGCCCGGGCGGATGCCGAGTTTCGCAAGCGAGACTGCCATGACCTCATCCTGAGTGGGTCCACCTTTCAGTCCCATGGGATCCTCATACCTCAGGATAAATTTGTGTTAACACCTATTAAATAGTCCAGTAAACACCTCCCGGGGAGGTGTGGCAGACATACCGTCATTTGTCTCTGCGGGCGGAGAGGTCAGACGCCACCCGGAACAGAGAACATAAAGGTATTTGCGAGACCAACGACAACATGAGTACAATGCTCAGGATAAACCGAGACAAGTGCGGATACTGCGGCACCTGCGTCGCAGTCTGCCCGGAGGATGCGCTCGAGCTGATCGATGCCTACCTCAGCCTTGAGCGGGAGTGCATAGCCTGCGGCATCTGCGCACGGGCGTGCCCGTTCGGGGCACTGGAGGTCGTCCATGAAGAGTAAATATGATATCCTCATCGTCGGTGGCGGACCTGCCGGCGCTCTTGCGGCAAAGACGGCGGCCGAAGCGGGGAACTCGGTCTGCCTCATCGAGAAGCGGCCGGCCATCGGCACGCCGGTCAGGTGCGCGGAGGGGATCGGCAAAGAGCTCCTGAAGGAATTCATCAGGCCCGACCCCCGCTGGATATCCGCGGAGATCGAGCGCGCCCGGTTGATCGCCCCAAACGGCACCACCATCAGCCTCGAACAGGATAGGGCGGGAAACGAGGTCGGCTACGTCCTCGACCGGAAGATATTTGATCGTGAACTCGTCTGGCAGGCGGCCGAGGCAGGAGCGGACGTGGTCGTCAAGACCCGGGCGACAGCGCCGATCATCGAGGATGGGGCGGTTCGGGGTGCAAAAGTGCTCTCAGTCGGGGTGCCGGCCGATATCCGGGCGGATGTGGTCATCGCTGCGGATGGCACGGAGGCGCAGTTTGCCCGCCGGTCAGGTCTTGACACCACCGTGCCCCTCCGGGAGATGATGAGCTGCGCCCAGTACCTCATGACAGATATCGATATCGATGCGGGTTCGACGGACTTCTACCTGGGCAACGAGATCGCTCCCGAAGGCTACCTCTGGGTCTTCCCGAAGGGCGAACGGACGGCAAACGTCGGGATAGGCATATCCGGCAGGAAGAACCGGGACGGCATGCGGGCAAAGGACTACCTCGACCGGTTCATCGCAAAAAACTTCCCTGACGGGAAGACGATCGAGTGCATAGCAGGCGGCGTCCCGGTCTGCCGGCCCCTCCCCTGCACTGTCGGCGATGGCCTCATGGTCGTCGGCGATGCGGCGAGGGTCGTCGATCCCATCACCGGCGGCGGGATAGGAAACGCCATGTTCACCGGGAGGCTGGCCGCCCGGGTGGCCTCTGAGTGCATATCGGCGGGTGACTGCTCGAAAACGGCGCTGATGCCGTATGATGCCGGGTGGCGGGCATCGCGGATGGGTGCGGGCATCGAGCGGAACTACAAGGTCAAGGAGTATTTCGTCACGCTTGATGACCGAAAACTCAACACCCTCGCTGACTCCATAGCAAACATCAGCCTCAAGGAGTTCTCGGTCTCGGCGCTCATCAAAGAACTGGTCAGGCGGAATCCAAGGATGCTCCTTGAGCTAAAATCGCTCAAGGATGCCCTATCCTGACCGTTTCAGCTGTTTGCTGAGGGTCTTTATCGTCTCCCCCTCCGCCTCTTTTTTGGTGAACACCGTGATGATATCCCCCGGCCGGATGCGGACGTTGCCGCTCGGTATGATGAGGTCGCCTCCGGCACGCCGAATGGCGATGAAGACGAAGTCGCGGACATCGAGGTCGCGGATCTCGTGGTCGGTTATGGGAGCGCCTTCCTCGGCGACTATCTCGAATATGGTGCCCCCGGGGATCGATGCGACCTGTTCGAGGTTCGGGCTCTTCGCCCAGTAATAGAGCCGGCTTGCCACCAGCTCGTCGGGGTTCTCGCTGATCTTCACCCCGACCTCGTTGAAGAGGTCGGAGTGTTCCTTCTGGTTGACGATCGAGACGACGTTTCTCACGTTGTAGCGTTTGGCAAGCCAGCAGGTCATCAAATTCACAGCGTCGTCGCTCGTTGTGGCAACCAGGGCATCGGCCCGATCGATCCCGGCATCCTGCAGCACCGATTTATCGGTCGCGTTCCCGGTGATGGCAAGAACATCGTAATGCTCCAGTATATCGCTCGCACGCGCCTCGTCCTGATCGATCACCACCACGGAGTCGCCGGCGTTCACGGCGATCGCAGTCAGGTTCCGGCCGATACCCCCAAGGCCGACGATGATGGTGTACATTCCAGATGGAATCAATCGTTGCCATTGAAATACCTTGCGAATAAACCAGAGAGTGTGATATGCGGGGTGGATGAAGCGGGGAAGGGATCGGTCGTCGGCCCGATGGTGGTTGCCGCCGTCGGGTGCCGGGCGGTTGAAGACCTCGCGGCCCTCCCCATACGGGATTCAAAGGTTCTCCGGCCGAAACAGCGCGAGGAACTCTATGGTATCATCTTTCACGATTTCGCGGTGGCGATCGTCACCATCGACGCCGCCGGTATAGACGATGCCCGGAGCAGGATGAGCATGAATGCATGCGTGGCCGAACTCCACGCAGAGGCGCTCACGGGGCTTCGCCCGGAGTATGCCTACGTGGATGCCTGCGATGTGAACGCGGAGCGCTATGGCCGGACGGTCGCATCCCACCTCGACTTCCCCTGCGCGATCGTCGCCGAGCACCGGGCGGACGCCCGCCATAAGATCGTCGGTGCGGCAAGCGTCGTCGCAAAGGTCACCCGGGATAGGGCGATCCGTGAACTCGAGCAGCAGTACGGGAATATCGGGAGCGGCTACCCATCCGACCAGACAACCATCGGGTTCCTCCGAGACTACATCCGCGAGCACGGGAACCCGCCGCCATGCGCCCGCCGGAGCTGGAAGACGGTGGCAAACCTCTATCAGACGGCAATACGTGACTTCCCCTGACCTGCAAGAATTTATGCTTCTCGCGCGCTAACCGTGAGTGATGACCTGGCTCCAGATCCTTCTCCTCCTTGTCGCGGCTTATCTCCTGATCGCCTACTATATCCGCGACAGGGGGTTGTTTTCCGATCACATCATGTTCTTTGGCCCCATCATGGCAATCAAGACCGAGCGGGTCGGCTTCTTTGACTGGTTCCAGAAGTTACGAACACCTCTGCGGGCCTACGCGACGCTCGGCGTCCTCATGGTCGTGGTGGTCTCGGCCTTCATGACGCTTGCCCTGGTCCTTGCCGTCCCCCAGCTCGTGGTGCATACCCCCGAGCCGACCGGCATATACGATCCGAGGAACATACTCGCCATACCGGGGGTCAACCAGGCGATACCGGTCACCGCGGCCGTCGTTTTCGGCCTCCTCCTCACGATCATCATACACGAGTTCGGCCACGCCATCCTCGCCCGGGTAGAGGATATGCGGGTACGGAGCATGGGCCTCCTCATCGCCGTCATACCGATAGGGGCGTTCGTCGAGCCTGACGAAGCGGACGTCGATGCGGCGAAGGGGATGCCGAAGATCCGTATGTTCGGCGCCGGGATCACGAACAACATCGTTGTGGGCCTCGCCTGCTTTGTGGTGATGTTCCTCCTCGTGGGGATGGCGACGCCCCTTGCGGTCCCGCTCGTTCAAGGGGTCTACAAGGATTTCCCGGCGGCTGAGGCGGGCCTTCCCGGGTATTCGGTCATAACAGGGATAAACGGCGTGCCCGTAGCGAGCCAGGAAGATGTATCGGCGATGATGGAGGGGACACGGCCGGGGGAGATCGTCACGCTGACGGCAGAGAAGGATGGGATCGAGAAGACCTACACCCTCACCCTCTCAGTGTGGCCTGAAGTGCTCGGTAGCGGCCATGACTCCGGGTTCATGGGAGTCTACTACTACAGCGCGCCCGCGGTGAAGGAACACATCGGAAACGTCGCAGGCCTCGGGCTCCTTGCCCCGCTCTACCTGACGATGGCCCCAATCGATGCGTTCATCCAGGGCAACACCCAGCAACTTGCGATCCTGCTTGCCGATACCCCTGAGCAGGCGGCATGGAAGGAGCCGTTCCCCCTCTTCTGGGGTATGGTCCACCTTGCCTTCTGGACAGGGTGGTTCAACCTGCTGGTCGGTATGTTCAACGCCATACCGATCGTTCCTCTCGACGGCGGTTATATGATGAAGGAAGGGGTGGAACGGTTCTTCGAGCGGCGGGGCTGGTCGCGGTATGCGCAGCGGGTCGTCGCCTCGATCAGCGGCTTTGTGACGGTGATGCTGATCCTCCTCATAACGATGCCGATGATCGTCGCGGCGCTGCGGTACGTGCTGACGATTGGGTGAATGACCCTACACCTTTTCCCCTGGTGAGATAGTATCTCCCCCGCCACCGGATTCCATAAGCGGCATCGCTGTGGCCGCTCTGTTGCTTGATGGGATGTGGAGTTATGCTATTTCGTGGAGGTTATCCGGATATGGACGCGCCTGATGGGCAAACCGTTCAACCTGCATAAGGAAATATTCTTCCTCAACCTCGATGCTGATGCTGTTTCGCCCCCACCGCGCGGCAGCGAGGGCGGTCGTTCCCGTGCCGCCGAAGGGATCGAGGATGGTGTCGCCCACAAACGAGAACATCCGCACAAGCCTCTCGGCCAGTTCCAGGGGATAGGGTGCAGGATGCTCCCGTGTCGACGCTCCTTTGATGTCCCATATCTGGCGGAACCACACCTTCTGGTTCTCCTCCGATATGACCGAGAGCAGCCGTGCCTCAAGCGTGGGTTTTCGGTAACCGCCGGGTTTCCTCTGGAAGAGGATATACTCGATGTCATTTTTGACGATCCCGTTTGGCTCATACGGTTTACCAAGGAACGACCCGGCTGAGTCTGACTCAAAGCAGGCGTTGGCGATCTTGTACCAGATGATCGGCTACATAATCGCACCGAAGCATCTCCCTTATGAGGTGTCCAATCCGCATCAATACGCGGGCTGACACCCGGGTTCCCTCTCGACGCGGAGGGGCCCGACCGGAGTGAACCCGGGGCAAGGAAACTCCCCCTCAAAAAAGGAGCCTGGGTGGTATCCCAAAAAGAGTTTTATTCTGCCTTTTTCTTCCCGTACTCTTCCGCTTCCTTTCCGATCAGATCCCGCGACTTTATGCGGATCTCCTCGTCGACATCGGTCTCGATGCTCTTTGTCGCCTCCTCTACGGCCCGGATCTCATCCCGGCCCGGGATCTCCCCAAGGATATCCTCCGGCGGCATCTCCACCCCTTCGGGAACCTCCGGTGCCTCGACGGTGGCGCCGAGGTATTCGGCGGCCTGTTTGACGACACTCGATAGCTCGAACGGGAATATGATCTTCGTTGCCTGGCCCTCGGCCATCTTCTTCAGAGCATCAAGCGATAGCACCGTGATCGCCCGTCGGTCAAGCGGCCTTGCCCCGACCGAGAGGATGCGCAGCCCCTGCGCCTCGCCCTGCGCCTGAAGGATGCGGGACATCCGTTCGCCCTCGGCCCGGAGGATCTTACTCTGCCGCTCCCCTTCCGCCTCGAGGATGATGCTCTGCCGGTTCCCCTCCGCCCTGAGGATCGCCGCCCGCTTCTCGCCGTCGGCCCTGAGGATCGCGGCACGCCGCTCCCTCTCGGCCGCGGTCTGCTCGGTCATAGCCTGCTTGACCGCGCCCACCGGGTCGACCTCCTTGATCTCCACCCGTTCGACCTTCACGCCCCAGGCGTCGGTCTCCCGATCCAGTATATCCCGGAGGCGGGCATTGATGATATCCCGGTTGTAGAGGATCTCATCAAGCTCCATATCGCCGATGATCCCACGCAGACTCGTCTGTGCCAGCGCCACAGTCGCCGCCCGGTAGTTCATCACCTCAAAGTAGGCTTTCTCGGGGTCGATCACCCGGACGTAGACGATCGCATCGACGTTTGTAGGGGAGTTGTCCTTCGTGATCACCTCCTGGCGCGGGACATCCATCACCTCGGTTCGGAGGTCGAGTTTCACAACCCTCGTGATCAGAGGGATAACCCACCGAAAACCGGGGTTCATCCTCCCGATATACTGTCCGAGGCGTATCTGGAGCCCCTGTTCATACGGCTGTACTATCACGACGCCGCTTGCGAATATGATGATGATGACGATGACAAGAAAGATCGTGATCAATCCGGTCCATGGAAACGGTCCTGAAAGCATCTTACTCTATCTCCTTCACGACGATATGCACCCCTTCGGAGTGAACGACGATAACTCTTCTCCCGGCGGGAATGCTGCCCGACTCAGAGCGCGCGCTCCATTCCATACTGCCAAGCCGAACCTTCCCCGCTATCGTCCCGGAATCGACCTCTTTTACCACCAGCCCCTCAAGGCCGACAAGCGAGTCGCGGGAGAGGGTTGTGGGCGGCTTCTTCCCGGGCGTGAGGCGGCTATACACCCAGACGGTAACCGAGGCCGCTACTATTGCCGCCACAACCCCGGCAAGGAGGCCCAGGGGCGAACTGAGTATATCGACACCGAGGAGGAGGAGAATCCCGAGGATGATCAGAACTGTCCCCGGGACAGCGATGAAGAACCCGGGCTGGGTGACCTCGATCAGGAGCAGCACCGCCCCGAGGACGATCAGTATCCAGCCAAGAGCGATCCCCTCTACAAGCATACGTGAAAATGGGCCCGGTGGGATAAAAGGGTATGGAAAGAGAGTTCTTTCAGGAGCGATCCACCGGATTCAGGTAAGAAAAAACCATCGGGGCGCCGAACGAGACCCAGGCGCCGGCAATAGCGGATCGTATATACTGGAGGATAAAGGCAAAAAAGGTCGGATCATCCGGGACGAGGAGTCCAAGCGAGAACCAGATCGCCCCCGCCACCGATATCCCGAATATGTAGCGGAGCAGGCGGGTGTATCTCTTCTCGACGGCGCACATGCCCCCGCGCTCCGGCCATGCAGCCGCCGCGCCGGCAGCAAACCCAAAGAAGAGTCCTGACGCCGTGGCAGCATCCCGAAGGGAGAGGGGAGCGATCGCCTGCCCCGACCGCTCGATCGCCCCGGCCGCCCATGATGCGGGAACCTGCCAGTCTCCGATGGCCGCGAGGGCGAATACAGAGATCAGCGCCAGAGCAAGAGACCCGGCAAACGCGGCGAGCATCTGCCCCGAGAGGGGAAGGCGGGCGATTTTGCGGCCAACCGGCCCTTCGAGGGCGAGAAACCCTATGATGACGGCAAGACCGAATGCAAACCCGGCAATAACATCGGCCGGGAAGTGCACAGCGAGAAATATACGGGATACGCCGATGAGGAGGATGATCGCGGCCGAAACGATCCAGAACCACCATCGCCGGATATGGGCGGCAAGCAGCCCCCAGAACGTCACCGCTCCCAGAGCGTGCGATGATGGCAGCCCAAACGACGAATAACTCCCCAACGCCCGAACGTCGGGGCTGATCCAGTAGGGGCGGGGAAGGTGGAACGCTATCTTGAGCGCCTCGCCAAGGCCGGCTGATATCCCCATCATGAGCCCGAGACGGAGCCCGAGGCGCGGGTCCCGGCACCAGTAAAAGGCCGGGATGACGAGCAGGAAGAACTCCGGCTGCCCGAGGAACGAGAAAAAGAGCATCGGGATCAGGAGCCACCCTGCCTGGCTCTGTAGGGCCTCTATGAGTGCGATCCCTGTATCGATCATACAAGTCCGGTGAGATCAAGGTTTGCCAGCAACTGGGGCAGAGCCGCAGCAGTCCCGTTGATTATGAACTGGATGGCTATAGCAAGGACGATGATCGCCATCAGTTTCGGAACGACACGGAGCCCTCCTTCCCCGATGAGGGCGAATATCCGCGGCCCGTAGAGCATCCCGATATAGGAGAGGGCGAGGGCCACGATGATCCCGAGGAAGACAGCGACGATGCTCCAGATCCCCTCCGGGCCTGACGCAAGCAGGATCACCGTCGTGATCGTCCCCGGGCCGCATGAGAGCGGGAAGGCCAGAGGGACGACGGCGATGTTCTCAAGGTCCGCACCCGAGTATGCCTCCCCTTTTGATGTGAGCATACCGGTCGCCACGCTGATCAGGAGGATGCCGCCGGCGATCTGGAACGCCGGGACGGTGATGTTGAAGATCGTAAAGATCAACTGCCCCGTCAGGGCAAAGAAGGCAAGCACGATGAAGGCTATCTTCATGGATGTCTGGATGACTTTTGTGCGCTCGCCCCCGCCCATCCCCTCGGTGAGCGCCGTGTAGACGGCTATCGTGGAAGCCGGGTTCATAACCGCGGTGATCGATGCGATCGCGACCAGGCTGAATCCAAAAAACCCGATAATTTCGGTGATCAGGTCCATACCGGATCACCATGCCCCATGATCATGGGGATATGTGCGCTCCGGTCCCATAGGTACCTTGCGGTTCCCTGACCGCTTCCGCACCGGAAACGTGGACCGCAGGGAACGCATCGAGGAGTTCCCGCGTCAGCTCCGCCCCGAGCGACGGTTGGACGGACTCAAGCCAGAGGAAAAACCCAGCCATGTGGGGTGTCCGCCGGCTCTCGAACTTGAACCCTCCCGCCTGACCTGGCACCATCTTGAGGTACTCCTTTTTGTTCCGGGTCCGGAGGTATATGATCGGCCGGTACTCGGGGATGTTCACAGCAAGGACAACCTTTGAAAACTGCTTCTGGATAGCGTCCGGGTCATAGGTCTTCCCCTTTATGCGGATGGGATATCGGGCGTCAAGCATCCGGATGGCAGAAGGGTAAAGGCCTCCGAATATGACTTTCTTCACGATCGGCGGTATCTCATCCGGGGTGCCGAGCTCCCTGACGCCCTTGCCGGAGGTGACGGTGGCTATGATGCTCTGCAACCGTTCGTCGTGCAGTTTCTTGTAATCAAACGGCCTCCGTGGGGCGATCTGTGGTATCGATATCAGCTTCTCATGCCGGATCTGGCGGGGCGGGCTTCGTTTCATGTCCCGGGGGCGGATCAGGGCCTTCAGGTTCTCGCAGGCCGGGGTGGTGAGGAGGATGTTGTCGGGCTCTCTGAGGAGGCGGCGGACGACGGCGGTTCGTGATATGTCGACTGAGGATATGAGGAGGAACGGCACGGTGGGCTGCCCGTAGAGGTAGCCGAGGAGCTGTTTTTTGTAATGGATCTCCGCCTCAAACTCTTTTAAGTCAGCAGGGGACGTGACGATCTCGCCAAACGTCAGCGCCCCCGTATGGTCGACGAGCATCAGGTCGACCTCGGCGAGATCCTGCCCGTTTCCCCGGACTTTGATATCCCCTATGTTCGAGTAGAAGAGGCCGTTCTGACCGAGTTGCGCGCGCCGGACCTTTGATGGGCCATCGGCGCCCCGGGCCACAACAGCGAGGATGAGATCGGTCTTTAGCGAGAGGTCAAGGATCATCTCATAAACGATCGCTTCAAACCACCTTCCCTCGGCGGTTCGCATCTCGGGGATATCTTCGGAGAAGAGCTTTTTTCGATCTGCAGGGCGCATGTGGCGCAGCGCTCTCATAATGATCGCCCGCGTCGGCTGGAGCGAGCTGAAGTTCTTGTTGAGCCACGTAATCATCTGTAACATTCGCTTCACGTTACCTGAATATCGATATCGTATTGTGGACCGGAGGGGTCGGAGCGCTTCTCGGCAGGAGAGACTATCATCCTGCAAGTGCTCATAGAGTTTCCGGTCTCCGTGACCATGAAATTACGCATGAGATCATCGTCACCCGGGGTTGCACCCGGCGATAACCTTTCATGCGAACCGGGGCGCCGCGGCGAAGTTCTCCGGCCCCACCTTTCGCACGGAAGAGAGCCCGGCGGCGATACTCGCCCCTATACCGATGATG
This sequence comes from uncultured Methanoculleus sp., assembly GCA_964413225.1. Taxonomy (GTDB): domain Archaea; phylum Halobacteriota; class Methanomicrobia; order Methanomicrobiales; family Methanoculleaceae; genus Methanoculleus. Next base: position 55,605 of record CAYPRO010000010.1, read on the forward strand.
GATGCCCGGGAGGGACCGACAGGCGCGCCGGGGTCAAAACAGGATCTCACCCACCTTCTCCCCTCTTCACCCCTGCGGGATAAAGCCTTTGATGATAGAGGGCGATACATCTTGATACAAATCCGCTACCTCGCGGGACTTCGAGGAGAGTATGGGACAGAACAAGATCGTCATCATCGGCCACAGGCAGCCCGACACCGACAGCATCTGCAGCGTCATCGGCTACGCGGAACTCCGCAACCACACCGAGCCTGGGAAGTACATACCCGCCCGGTGCGGGGAGGTGAATGCGGAGACCCGGTTTGCGCTTGAGACGTTTGGCATCGAAGCGCCGGCCTACATAGCAAGTGTCGAGCCTGCTGTATCCGACATACCGCTTGACACCCGGAGTGCCAGGCAGGACCTCCCGACGGTCGATGTCGCCGCCCTGATGGATACATACGACATGCGAAACATCCCCATCACGGATGAATATGAGACCCTTGTCGGGCTCGTCAGCGAATACGGCCTCGCCCGGGCCTACGTCCGGAAGAACCCACACGAGCAGCTCTCGCTTGTCCCTATGCCACTTGAGACCCTTGCCCGCATACTCGATGCCCGGACGATCGTGCCGGCGCGCGAGACGCTCGGAGAAGGCCGGGTCTACACCGTCATCGATGCCCTGCACGTCACCCTCTCGCGGATGACGCCAGACGATATAGCGATCGTCGGGGATAATGAGCCGGCCCAGCTTGCCCTTATATCGGCCGGCGTCGCCGCGCTCATCATTGCAGAAGGCGCGCCGGTGGGCGAGCGGGTGATCACCGCAGCCAGGACAAGGGGTGCCTCGGTGCTTGCGACGACACTTGATGCCTTCAGCGTCGGCAAGATGATCAGCCTCTCGCTCCCTGCGCGCATGATCATGGAGACCGGTGTCCCCACGGTGCGGATGGAAGATTCGCTTGAGCATGCAAAGAATGTCGTCTCGAACTCCAGGTTCAGGACCGCCTGCGTCATCGGGGAAGAACGGCAGCACATCGGTCTCATATCCCGGACGACGCTTATGCAGGATGTCCAGAAATCGGTTATCCTGCTCGACCACAACGAGTACTCCCAGGCCGTGGAAGGGATAGAGCAGGCAGATATACTTGAGATCATCGATCACCACCGCCTCGGCGCGATCTCCACCTTAAAGCCGGTGAAGTTCTTGAACGATCCCCTGGGTTCGACATCGACTATCGTCACAAACAAGTTCATCGAGGCCGGTATCGAGCCCACGCCGTCGACTGCCGGGCTCCTCCTTGCGGGGATCCTCTCGGATACGATGGTGATGAAACTCTCGACGACGACGCCTGTGGATATCCGGGCCGCGGATTACCTTGCGGGGATTGCCGGGGTCGATCCGGCCGTCTTTGGCCTGGAACTGATACAGAAGGGTATGGATCTTGATACCCTCCCGAGGGATGAGCTCCTCACACGGGATATGAAGCGCTACAACCTCTTTGGACGGAGCATCATGGTCTCACAGGTTATGACTTCGTCGTTTGAGTTTGCAGAGAACCATGCGGGTGAGATCCGCGCCGAACTCGATCGCCTGCGCACGGCGATGGGGGTCGACTGCTTCTTTGCCCTCTTCACGAACGTCTTTTCAAACGCAAGCGACCTCTTTGCCGCCGGGGATGAGGCCTGCATAGCAAAACTCGAGCTCTGGGCTCAGCCTGTCCGGCTTGAGGGCGTCATGTCGCGGAAGAAGGATTTCATACCGAAGTTCGGGCAGATGTTTCGGCAGATCTGATAGTCTCATCCGAACCAATAAGGGGTGAGCGCATCCGCCACCTGCGCGAGGCACCGGGTGCGGATGCTCCGCCAGGTTCACCGGTCTTTCTTCCTGAGCATATCTGCAGCATAGCGGGCAAGCCCGTATACGCCGTCGGTCGAGGGATGGATCTCTACGATATCGTCAAAGTCGCCGGCGGTGATGCCGCGCTTCATCAGGTAGCTGACGTAGGAGAGAAAGGTTGATGCCCCGGAGGCGCCGGCCGCGGCCCCGACGACCCGGCCGGTCTCTCGATCGATCCGGACCTGGGCAAGCCCCGCCCAGCCCCCAGCAACATCCCAGAACGAACCGGGGCCGGCAGGGGCCGGGGCTGAGAGGGTTACGCACCCCTCGCCGTCGCCGGCCGTGGCAAAGGCGTAGTCGTACCGGAGGCTCACCACCTGCGGGATGCCCGTATAATCCATGGTGACAGGGTTGCCGAGGATGTTTTCGGCCGCCACCACACCCTCCCGGCGGGCGGCGGGGGTGAGGTAGGGCGGGCCGATGACGTCGCCTGCGGCGTAGACCCCTTCCACGCTTGTCCGCATCTGCCGATCGACGACGACTGCGCCGTCCTGCCTCTTCTGGAGCCCCTGCAGCGACTCTGAACGGGGGAGAAGCCCGGTGGCAAGGAGAACGGCATCGGCCTCGACCCCGGTGCCATCGGCAAGCATGACCGACAGGACCCGGCCACTGCCCTCGATGCCCAGAACGGTGGTCTCCTCGCGGATGTTGATCCCGGCAAGATCGCGCATGGCGGCGGAGCGGACCTTCTCGTCGAGGCCGCGGAGCACCTCGCGGCGGGCGATGATATCGACACTGGATCCGAACGCCCGGAATATATGGGCAAACTCTGCCGCCACCACGCCGCCGCCTATGATGGCCATGCGACGCGGGAGTTCTTCCATGGCAGGGAGGGTCTGGTAGGTGTAGACGCCGGCAAGGTCGGTGCCGGGTATATCGGGTATCGCCGCCTGCGACCCTGTGGCCAGGAGGGTTGCGTCGGCCCGGATCTCCTCGTCATCGATGAAGACTCGATCTCCCTTTAGCCTCCCTTCGGCACCGTAGATGATCTCGACCCCCGCCCGGCGGGTCTCGGCATCGAGAACCGTGGAGATCTTCTCCTGGATCTCGCGCATCCTCCGTATGACCGCCGGGTATGAGACGGCCGGGGCCGCATCGAGTATACCGAGATCCTTCTGGGTCCGTGCGTACTCGATGAGTCGGGCGACATCGTTTAAGGCGCATACGCTCATGCACCGGTCGTGCAGACATTGTCCGCCAATCTTGCGCTTCTCGATGAGCCGGACCTCTTTACCTGCCATTGCGAGATGCATCGCCCCGATCCTTCCTGCGGGTCCGCCGCCGATGACGATGATCATGATAATCTACAGGAGTTCGACACCCTCATCCATAGGCATAGAGAGGACCTCGCCCGTGAACGCATTGATCTCGATGATCCTGCTCCCGCCACGCACCTGCCAGACAGGCACATATATGATCTCAAGGTCGATCTTGACGTTGCTCCGGTCGGGTTTGATGGTCTTCTCCTCATAGAATATAGCATCGCCTTTCTCGTAGCGGAACCGGAGCCGCTGGGTGAGCCGGTCGATGACCTCCCGCACGACCTGCTCCTCGACATCCTCCCGCACGAGTCGGGCGGGCACGATCTCAGAGCCGAACGGGATCGGCCCTTCTTCGATGGATTTTCGGTCGATCTCCATCTTTATGCCGTTGATGGCGTTGACGGCTCCCGCTCCTTCAGCGTCAAACGAGACCAATCGGTCTTTCACCCTGCGCTCGCCGGTGCTCACGTAGCGGTAGTTCCAGTAGGGTATGAACCGGCACTTCGCAGAGCCATGCAGCCCGGAGATGCCGCAGGCCCGCTTCTCGGTTATCCGGGCGGGGAGGTGAGGCAGCTCCGGTCCCACCTCCGGCTCTTCCTCATCGGCCACAGGGGCGGCCTCTGCCGGCTCACCACGGATGACCGGGGCCGGCTGGCCGAGGTCCAGGACCAGGGTCTGCCCGAGCACCTCCGCAAGCGCAGCCCTACCGGAGTTAAGAGCAAATTCATCGGCACCCCACCGGATGCAGTCCTCCGTCTGCACCGCCGGATCGAGGGTAAAGAGCAGTTTCCTGCAGACCAGGTTGCCATCACCGGTGCGCAGGCGGTAGTTCATCGAATCAAACTTCCTGATCGTCTCCGGGTCATCAGAGCAGAGCACCAGCAGGGCGGTTCCATCCCTGATTCCGGAGAGGATCTGCGGGTCGTCGACCTCCGCCACGGTGTAGGAGGCCGCTTCGAGTATCCGCTTCAGCACGTTCAGGGCTTTCTCCCGAGTCCCACTCTCCATTCACCGTACAATACCACAGGCAGGTAGAACAAGTTTTCCTTCCGCTGGCAAAACAGAGCATCTTTCCGGGAGTCTACCGTGAGATCGCGCGCCACCCGCGGCCGGGGTCGGCCTCTGGCCCCGGGTGTTCGCAAAACCGCTCGACGTGCCGGTTCATTCAGGCGACAAGGGCTGTGAACTCTGCGGGCGTCATCCTTATCTCGATGATGCAGTCCCTTACGGTCTTTCCGACCCTCATATCCCCTGAATCCTCATCGATCTCAGGCTCGATCCGGCCGATATAGAAGATGATGTGCTCATCACCACAACCGATGCCCCAATACGCGCCTGTGGCGTGGACCGACCGGAATTCCTCCCTCCTGCCAAGAGCATGCCATTGGAGATGGTTATGATCTTACGTAAAGCAGATGGGGCTCGCACCACCAGAATATATCAGAGAGATCACCCCGAAAGCAACCCTTTTCCCCTATCGCAGAAGAGATCTGATGATGCATGTCCCCCTGAAGTTCACCAACCACCGCATCGAGGAGTACGCGCTCAGGGTGACCTACCGCCCGGAGGAGAACACCGGGACGATCATATACAACCTCTCCCTCATAGAGAGCCGCGACCTTGAGTTCACCCTCTCCGTCATGAAAGAGGCCCACCGGGCCGGCATCACCATAAATGACCGGCTTTGGATCGCAGGCCCGGGGGAGGAGGTCGACGGCTACACCGTGCCGGACGGGCGGCATGCCATCTGCACGATCTGCAGCATCACCCTCGATGCCCTCCTCCTCCGGCGCGGTATCCCGGTAAACCCGATCGGAGGCGGGATTGTCGAGATCGAGTTCCGGGTTCCCCGGCGGTTCACGAGCATGATCCTCTACCGCGATACAACGCTCGACCCCATCGAGGTCCTGATATCCCAGGATACCACGTCGATCCTCGGCGTCATGCAGCATGGAAACGGCAACATACTTGCAAACATCCGGGAGTGCCACATGGAGGCAGAACCGCTCGTCTGCACGGTGCTCGACGAGCTTGCGGCCATCGGATTTGCTGGCATCCTGGATCTCGGCGCCCCGAACGTCCCCCTGCTCGGCGTCCCGGTCAGCCCGCAGTACGTGGGCCTGGCGATGGTCGGGGGCACGAACGCCATGGCCGCCGTCAGGGAGGCCGGAAGACCCGTCGTGACCCGGGCGCTAAAAGGATTGATCGAGATCGAGGAGATGGGCTACCTCGGGGATTACTGATCGGCCGCTCCCACCCACTCCGCAACGCCGGAGAGGTAGCGCCTGACAAACTGGACGAGTCCGGAGGACTCCGAGTAGAGCGCCGAAGGCTGCTCGCCGCTCGATCCCATCCAGACCAGCGCCCGGGCGTCATCCACCAGGAAGACGCCAGAACTCTCGTATCGCGGACCTTTTCCCGGCTCAGGATATACGCCGGACGGGTGAACGCGGACTCTGAACCGGGAAGGCTGCCCGCCCTCCCGGGTATCGGTGACGATATCGACCCGCACCGTGTCGGGGATGGGCTCGAGCAGAGCAAGCACGTGCTCCAGGAGGAGGTTCTGGGCTACGAGCATCTCCACGCTCTGTTCCGCGCTCAGGAACATGTCTGCAAGGCGGGCCCTTATGTTCTCCTCACCGTATATGGTCCAGATCAGCTCCTGGTTGCCCCGCGCCTCCGGCTCCCTCTCCCGGTAGAGGCGGTCAAGGGCTGCCCGGGCACTCTCTGCATCGCTCTCGATCCGGCGCATGAGGTTCTCAATACACTGATCCGGAGGGACCGCGTCAAACCGTTTGGGCGTGGTGTGCGAGACACTGATCAGCTCTTTCTGGGCGAGCCGGTCAAGGGCGGGGTAGACAGATGCACGCGGCACCCCGGAGGCCCCGTGGACCTCTGTCGCCGTTGCACCGGTCATCCTGAGGAGCCCTATGTATACGAGAGCTTCATACTTTGTGAGTCCCAGTGATCTGAGGGATTCGAGGAGATCACCTGGAATATCCCGGGAAACATTCATCCATCACATATATATACTGCCCGATGATAAATGTTGTTGCTAAAATAACAACAAGGTGAAGAGATGCGTTGGCAACATGTACCCGTATTGATGCTCCTGCTGGTACTCCTGGCTGTGCCGGGGTCGGCGGTGGGTGTCAAGTACCTCTATGGAAATCCCGAACTCTCGGCGACTATAGCCGGCACCAACGAATTCGCGCCGGGTGCCGAGATCCCGCTCACGGTGATCGTGGCAAACAGCGGTCTGAACACACATAAGATCGCCATACCGTCGATGCCACCCGACGACCTGCCGAACACAGCGAAACTGGTCACCGTGGCGCTCAAGAACACCGATGCTCCGTTTACCGTCAAGACAGATCCCCAGTTCGTAAGCGATATCATGGGCGGTGCATCCCATCCTGCCACATTCAACGTGAAGGTGGCCGATTCCGCGGTGCCGGGGAACTACACCCTCCCGCTTGAGGTGACCTACACCTACCTGCAGGATGCGGAGGATTACGGCGACCTCCTCCGCTACAACTACCAGAAGAAGACCGAGATCCTGCCTCTGACCGTCCGGGTCACGCCCGGCCTCCGCGTCGAGGTCCTGAATGTGCGGACTGAGTCGCTCAACGTCGGCACGGAAGGCTACGTCTCCATGACCTTAAAGAACATCGGTCACGACACTGCAAACCAGGCGATCGCGAAGGTTGTCAGGAACGGCGCAAGTCCGCTCATCCCCACCGATGGCAGTTCCTATATCGGGACGTTTGAGCCCGGGAAGACGGTGGATGTGAGGTTCAAGGTCGCGGTCGCCGATAGCGCCGAGCCCCGGTCGTACCCGCTGGATGTCGTGGTCGCCTACGAGGACTACGAGGGGAAGGCGGCGACCTCCCGGCCGGCGACGATCGGCCTTTTCGTCGGCGGCAAGATCGCCTTTGACGTTGCCTCACCGACGGTGACGCTTAATCCCGGCGGCAAGAGCATACTTGAAGTTGTCTACAGGAACGCGGGAGCAGCAAAGGTCTACAACGCCCAGGCCCGGATCAGCGCCGTCAACCCCTTCACCAGCAGCGACGACACCGCTTACCTGGGCGACCTTGCCCCCGGCGAGACCGCGACGGGCCGGTTTGAGGTTAGCATAGATGCCGGCGCGACCTTAAAGGAGTACGGGATCGACTCTGAGATCCGTTACCGCGACGACCTCGACAACAGCAAGATATCGGATACGATGAAGGTGCGGGTCGCGCTCGATAAAAAAGAGGGCACTCTCTTAACCAATCCGGTCTTCCTCGCCGCAATTGCGGCCGCCATAATTGGTGCAGGGTATTATATATTCGTGTACCGTAAGAAAAAGTGATGAACGGGTACTGGGACGGACCTGCACCGGAACCGCAGGCAAGGACGATCGATGAGATGCGGGATGTTCTCGCAGATCCCGGCTGCACCTTCGATCGACCCCTCTATTTTATGTATCGGGATCTCGCCAGAAACGAGAGCGACCGCTCATGGCTCCGGCAGCAGCACGTTCGCTACGACATAACCGTCATATCCCCCGGGGCGCTCTGCGGGGAGTACATCAAGACAAAGGGGCACTACCACCCCAAAAACCCTGTCGATGTGCCTTACCCGGAGATTTATGAGGTGCTATCAGGTATGGGGCACTACCTCCTCCAGACACGGGACGCCGGCGATGTGGTGATGATCGAGGGCATAGCCGGGGATAAGATCCTTATCCCGCCGGGATACGGCCATGTTACCATCAACCCTGGAGAGGCCGACCTTGTTATGGCAAACCTTGTCTCGGCGGAGTTCTCAAGCAACTACGGGCCTTTCGCAGAGAAGCAGGGCGCCGCGTACTACGAGATGGAAGGAGGAGCGCTGGTGAAGAACCCGCGCTATTCTGACGTGCCGCCGGTGCGTCACTGCGACCCGACAGAGGTCCCAAAGATAGGCATCAAGAGAGGTGTCGCGCTCTACGACCTGATCGGCCATCCCCGGTCGGTCGCCTTCCTCAACCACCCCGAGCAGTTCATGGACATATTTGCCGGCGTGACCGCCGGGCGCCTGCCGGCGCAGTAGGGGATACCTTCAGATCCCCTTCCGCACATCATCGAGGACCTGGCAGGCCCGGCAGATCGCCCCGCATGGTTCCCCGCACCTCTCACAGACCCGGATCCCTTCTTCTGGCAGCCTATTCGGGTTTTTTAGTGTTTCCCCGAGGTTGACGAGCGCGTACTTCGTCGCCGGATGACGGGAAGTGTAACCGTCGAGTATCCCTCTGACGTCTCCTCTGAGGGCATCGGCCGCATAGGGGCAACCCGCAAGGTCAAATCCCCTGATGTGGAGGAAGGCGTAGAGCGCCACCTCCCGCTCCGGTATGTAGATGAACGGCTTGATCCGGGGGACCAGCCCTGCCACATCCCGCACCGGGCGGGTGAGCCGATAGGGGTCGCCTCTGAGGACATTCAGCAACACCGACTGCGCCTCGTCGTCAAGGTTGAACCCGTAGGCAAACTTCGTGGCGCCTTCCTCGCGGGCGACCCGGTTCATCAGCGCCCGCCGGAGCACGCCGCAGTAGGAGCAGGAGAGGCGTGTTCCCTTCCGTGCCACGATCTCATCGATGGTGACCCCATACTCCTCTCGAAACGACGCCGTCACCAGGGAGACGCCGATACGGTCGGCGATCGCCCGCGCCCGGTTCAGGTCGCGGTAGCCCTCAATCCCCTCATCCACAGTTATCGCCATCAACCTGACGTCACGGCGCTCATGGAGGAGCCGGCTGAGGAAGTAGAGGACGGCGCTTGAGTCCTTGCCCCCCGAGAGCGCCACCGCCACCACATCGCCAGACTCGATCCAGCGGTGCTCCCGTATAGCCCGCTTCGCTTTCGCCTCAAAATCGCGGTTGAAGTGCTGTTCGCAGAGGTGCAGACCCGAGTATCGCTGGTATATGATCGCATCGCGGCGACACTTGCTGCACTGCATGATCCCTCGATCATTCTTTTATCACCGGGATACATAAATGGTGTAGAATATGCCTGTCCCTGCAGAACACGTGCGATCCCTGCACGCCTACGAACTCCGGATCCTGCTTGCCCTCGAACGCCTCATGCGCCGCTACCAGTGGGTGCCGCTTGAGGTGCTCAGGCCGGCCACGGGGTTCTCCGAGTCCGAGCTCGCCTACCGGCTGGGCAGGCTGATGGCCATGGGCATGGTCAGGTACGAGAAGACCCCCTACGAAGGCTACGCTCTTGTCTTTGACGGCTACGACACCCTGGCCCTCCATACCCTCACCCGCCGCGGGACCATCCAGGCTCTCGGATGCCTCATCGGCGTCGGGAAAGAGTCGGAGGTATACGAGGCTATGGGGCTTGGGGCCGTGGTCTTAAAGTTCCATCGGGTCGGGCAGCGGTCGTTTCAGTCTGCCCGTTTAAAGCGCGGCTACATGCCGGAGACCGGGCACTGCCCCTGGCTGTTTGCCTCGAACAACTCTGCGAAGATGGAGTATAACGCTCTAAAAACCCTCCACCCCACTGTATCGGTGCCGCTCCCCATCGACCTTAACCGACACGTCGTGGCGATGTCGTTTGTCCCCGGGGTCAACCTCTCGCGGGCGGCTCTGGAAGAACCCGAGATAGTCCTGGATGAGATCCTCCATAACGTCCGCGAGGCATACCGCCTCGGCATCATCCACGGCGATTTAAGCGAGTTCAACGTCATGGTCGACGAGAGAGAGTGCTGGTTGATCGACTGGCCACAGTGGGTGGAGACCGTCCACCCTAACGCCGGCGAGATCCTTGCACGGGATATCGAAAACATCCTCCAGTACTTCAAACGGAAATACGGCCTCGAGCACGCCTTCGACGAAGCACTGGCACGGGTGGTGGAGTGAAGGTCTTTGGTATCGATATCATCAAAGGTTCGGTTCGCTCCCGCACCCGCCGGCCCGTCTATGCCCTGGCCCGGGCGGAGGACAGCGAGGTCGTGGGTGTCGAGGAGGTCACCGGCTTTGGGCTCCAGCGCATACTCGCCACCGAGGGGCCCGACATACTTGCTGTGGATAGCCTCCAGGAGATCGCCGCTGACCAGCATGAGCTCCACGCCTTCCTGCAGGCGCTCCCGCCCTCAACAAAACTCGTCCAGGTGACCGGCGGCGAGAAGAAAGAGAGCCTCGGGAAGGTGGCCGCCCGCTACAACATCAGTTTCAACAGGTTTGATCCCTACGCAGAGGCGCGGACCACCGCCCGCGTTGCCGCCCTCGGCGCGGGTGTCGAGGTGATAGCGTTTGAGAACACCACCGATATCGTGGTGAGCCGGCACCGGTCGCCAGGACGGGGTGGATGGAGCCAGAACCGCTACGCAAGAAAGATCCACGGCGCCGTGATGCAGAAGGCCCGCGAGATCGAGGGGCGGCTCAAAGGCGCCGGCCTCGACTACGAGAAGAAAGAGACGAAAGCTTTTGGCGGATTCTCGCGTGTCGCGTTTCGCATCGTCGCACCGCGGGATAAAGTCGCGGTGCATTCCTCCCGGGGCGCTGATGTTCAGGTTCGGGTGGCGGGGAGGGCACTCGACCGGATACGGTTCGAACCGCGTTCCAACCGCCCCCGCTACCTGATCGTCGGGCTCGATCCCGGAACGACGACCGGCATCGCCGCCGTGGACCTCGACGGCAACCTGATCCTCCTGTCAAGCTCCCGCCAGATGACGATGTCTGATATCATCGAGGAACTCTATGGTGCCGGAAAACCGCTCATCATCGCCTCCGATGTCCAGCAGATGCCCTACTCTGTCGAAAAGATTCGCCGGGCGTTCAACGCCATCCCCTACACCCCAAAGCAGTCGCTCCCGGTGGAGGCAAAGTACGACCTGACCGCCCGGTTCACCTACACAAACGACCACGAGCGCGATGCCCTCTCGGCGGCACTGGATGCTTACCGGAGCCTCCAGAACAAGTTCCGAAACATCACAAAGAGGGTGCGGCCGGGGGTCGACCTGGATGAGGTGCGGGCGCGGGTGCTCCGGGGTCAGCCGCTCGATGTAGTCCTCACGGATCTGCAGGGAACCCCGGCAGCCCCAAAAGAGGCTGAACCGGCAACAGTGGTCCCGGAGCGATCGATCGAGGACGAGCGGGTGATGGCGCTCGAGGGTATGGTGAAGCGGCTCAGGAGTTACGCCCAGGAGCTTCAGGAAGACATCCGGGAGCGCGACCGCGAGGTGGAGCGTCTCAGGCAGGCTCTCCGGCGGGCACGCTCCGCGACCGAGCGCAAAGTCCGGCGGGATGCGGAGATTGCAACGAAGGATGCGACCATCGAGAGCCTGCGCGAGCAGCTCCGCGGTGAGAGGCGGCGAAGCCGGCAGCTGAAGAAACGTCTTGAGCGGATGCAGGTAGTCGCGGAGATCGGGGACTCCGAGGACTACACCCCGCTCAAGGTGCTCGATTCCCTCACCCGGGACGGGATCCGGGGCCTCCAGGGGGGGATCGGCATATCTGCAGACGATATCCTCTATGTTCCCCGATCGCACGGCTGGGGGCGTGGCGTGGTGAAGGACCTTGCGGGGATGGGGGTGCGGGCGCTGGTCGTCGGCGGGGAGCCACCTGATCCGCACCTCATCCGGGTCGCCCGGGAGGCCAGCCTCCCCATCCTCCCGGCCGGCTCTGTCGGGCCGGATGTACGGGGCAGGACAGGGGCGGCAAAGACCGGGGCCGTCGAGGAGGCGATCAGGGGCTGGGAGGAGGAACAGAAGGAGTACCGGCGGGAGCAGGAGGCCGAACGGGTCGAGTATCTCTTCAAGGAGTACCGGAGCGAGCGGGAGAAGGAGGTGCGCCGCGGTGGATGAACGGGGCCTGCACCGGCTGATAGGGGCGATCATCGGCCCGGAGCGGATCGCAGACGACTGCGCCGTCATCCCCTGCGGCGATCTCCTGATGGTCGCGACCACCGATATGCTCCATGAGACCACCGACTTCCCGGCGGGGATGACCGACTGGCAGGTGGGCTGGATGGCGGCGGCGGTCACGCTCTCGGATATAGCGAGCATGGGGGCGGCGCCAGGACAGGTCCTCCTCGCGGTAGGCCTTGACCGACCGGAACGGCTCGGGGGCATAATGGAGGGTGCCCGGGATTGCTGCGCGATGTTCGGCGCCGAGGTCGTGGGCGGGGATCTCGATGCCCACCGGGAGCTGACGATCGTGAGCACGGGCCTTGGGACCACAGGGGCTGCGCACCTTGTCCGGCGGCGGGGGGCGCGGCCGGGGGATGTGATCGCAGTCACCGGGCCGCTCGGGGAGGCACAGGCCGCTCTCGCGGGTTATGATCAGCACCGAAGGGAGCTCCTCGAGCCGCAGCCACGGGTGAGGGAGGGGCTTGCCCTCGGCCGTGCCGGTGTCTCGGCGATGATGGATATATCCGATGGCCTTGCCCTCTCGCTCTATGATATGCTGGCGGTGAACGACTGCGGGTTTTCCGTTGACACCGCCCGTCTCCCGCTCCCGGCCGGTATCCCCGGGGATGAAGCACGCGAACTTGCTCTCTACGGCGGGGGGGACTTTGAACTCCTCTTCTCTGCCCCTGCCGGCATCCTTCCGGTCCCCGGGGTTCTGGCACACGTCATCGGAGAAGTCATACCCGAGCGGGTGGTTCTTGCGGATGGAGAGCCGCTTGAGCGCCGGGGATACCTGCACGTGTGGAGGGGTTAGTCTTCGCTATCCGCGCTCACCGGCGTTGAACTGCAGGATTATCCGTTCTTCTCGCGATCTCCCGGAGCACCGCCCGCGCGAGGGCGACGTTTCCATAGTCCTGCGCGAGGATGACGTCCCGGATGCAGGCCGGCACCCCGGCGATGCGCTCCACCTCACGGATCTCGGCTGCGAGCGCTTCCAGATCTTCCCTCTCCTGCATGCGCTCCCGGTGCCAGAGAGCAGAGCCATGGGAAGGGTCGAGCCGGACGATCTCCTCATAACAGGCTGCCGCCTCGTCGTAACGGCACATCATACCGAGCACCCAGCCGCGACTCTGCCAGGCAAGTATGTGTTCTGGATCCCGAACAAGCGCCTGATCAAAACAGGCGATTGCATCATCTCTCCTCCCGATACAGGCAAGAGCGTATCCTTTCCTCTGCCAGGCCGTCGCATCGTCAGGATCGAGAGCGAGCACCCGATCAAAAGAGGCGGCAGCCTCGGCGTAGCGCCCGGCCTTGATGAGAGCAAACCCCCTCCGCCTCCAGAGGCGGGAGTCGTCAGGATATAACTCAAGAGCCCTGTCATAGCAGGCGATCGCCTCATCGAATCGTTTGTCGTTGCAGTGAACCAGTCCCCTGCTGTACCATGTCCCGGCATCCTCATCCCAGATCGCCATCGGACCTATGAGGGAGGCCAACCCATAAGAACATAACCCGACCCCTGATAACGTTTAAGACCGGCCGGGCGAGAGATATCTGTATCATGGCAGACAGGATTCTTGTTGCCTACGCCACCCGCTACGGTTCGACCAGAGGTGTGGCGGAAACGATAGGCGATGAACTCCAAAAAGCCGGTGAAGCGGTCGATGTCCGGCCGATCACCGGGGTCGCTGACCTCTCCCCCTACCGCGCAGCCATAATCGGGAGCCCGATCTATATGGGCAAATGGCTTCCTGAATCGCAGACCTTCATCGAGAAGAACCAGCAGCACCTGAAGAAGATCCCGGTCGCTTACTTTGCCGTGGGGTTCACAGTCAAAGAGGGGACGCCCGGGATCATCCGAAAGGCGGAAGCGTCGATGGACCAGGTCCGTCTGATTGTAAATCCCGTCGAGGTCGGCATTTTTCCGGGGAAACTCGATACCGCCCGCCTCTCTATAGCAGATCGTGCGATCATCACACTCATCCGGGCTAAGACCGGAGACTTCCGGGATCCCGGGGCCGCCCGCACATGGGCACGGATGGTGCAGAAGAAGATCGCTCCTGCGTGACCGGCCGCTGGCCGGAAGAATCAGGAGAACGGGTTGCCCATCCCCCATCGGGGGTTTCCCGATACGGGATAAGACGGATATAGGAAGGCGACGTAGTACCGATACCTCCAGGTGAACCGGTGAACAAATACTCTTTCATCGCCAGGATGCCCGATGAGCCGGGCGCGCTCCACCGTGCCGCCGAGATCGTCAAGTCCTACTCGGGGAACATCAACCGCATACAGTACGACCGGCGGATCGATCCCGCCACGGTCTTCTTTGAAGTGACCGCGATGCCCGCGGCCTACCTGCAGATGAAGGAAGACCTCCACGCCATCGGCTACCTCCAGGAGACGCTCCCTGCGATCGGGTTCCTCAAGTTCTCCGTCTACCTGCCCCACCAGCCCGGTTCCCTCTTTGAACTCCTCACCTACATCACCGGAGCGGGGGCAAACATCGCCTACATCGACTTCGACGACCGGCGGTGCGACCCCGGAAGGGTCACCATAAGCCTGAACATCGAAGAGACTGCAATCGTGGAGAGCCTGCTCGACCGGCTCAAATCGCGCTACAGGCTTGAGATCATCGAGTATGATCTGACCGGCGAGAACCTCGATGATACCGTCTTTTATGTCAGGTTCGCTCAGGCCGTGCGGGGGCTGATCGGAACAGCGGAGGACGAGTTTCTGCTCTCCTTCCTGCAGGACGTCAACCATATCGTCCAGGAGCTCAACAGCCTCGACCAGGACCCAAAAGAGGTCTTTGAATCCATCCTGCTCACCGGAAGGACGCTTCGAGACACCACAGGAGATCGATTCTACGCGGACATCCAGCGCATCCGCCTGAGCGACGCCGTCGAACTCTTCTGCTTCCAGATGCCGGGCGGCGGAAACATATTCCTCCTCTGCGCCCCGGATGAAACCGTCATGATCGACACGGGATACGGGATCTACCACGATGATGTCATGCGGATGTTCCGGCATTACGGTCTTTTAGACGGGCAGGCGATCGGCAGGATCTACATCACCCACGCCGACGCGGACCACTGCGGGGCGGGGGGGTTCTTTGGAGCAAAGACGTATACGCACGCCGGATCGCTTGAGATCATCCGCCGGGCAAACCGGGCCTACGGTTCACGCAGCGAGTCATCGATCCTTGAGGAGGTCTACACGACCGTCATCAACCTCTTCTCGCGCTTCACCCCGCCGGGGAACCCCGAACTCTTCCCGGCGGAGAAGATCGGCATGCGCTCGATCTTCCCCATCCTTGCCCGCATTATGGTTCACGACCTCGAGTTTGAGGTGCTGGAGTCTTTGGGCGGACATATGCATGGTCAGGTCTATCTCTTCTGCCCCGGTCACGGAATCGTCTTCACCGCCGATACGCTGATCAACTTCGGGAGCCTCGACGAGGATCGGAGGCGCTATAACTCGCTTGCAGACTTCCTGGTGACGTCGGTCAACGTTGACAGCGAGTGTGCAAGGCGCGAACGCAAAGCGCTCCTTGAACTGATCCGAAAGACCGATGAGGAACTCGCGCCGCGCGGCCGCCGGTGCCTGGTCGCGTGCGGCCACGGCGCCGTCTCCGTTCAGAACGATGGACGGCTGGAGGCGGCAGGCCCGGTCGAACGTTACCGGGCCGGGGAGCCAGAGAGCGGTTAGCGAACCATCGCGCCCCATGCATCGGGTGAGACGCTGATGCTCACGCTGCCGGGAAGCTTCGGATGCCGCCCGGGTGCTTGCAACTCCCCATCAAGGTTCCGTGAACCAGGCCGCTGGGACGAGTGAGCCCGACCGCCGCGCTGCCGGTACCGGCCGGGTCGGTGCAGTCAAAGATCGGGGCCTTGAACGGCGTAATTCCAGAGGAGAGGCTGGCCTTCTCCTCTGCGAGCATGTCTGCGGTCAGGGTGACGTCCTCGCCGCTCTTCTGGCCCCCTCCCACCGTAGTACGCCGACTTTCAGGGTGGGGCGCACCCCGATAAAATTCGTACATCATTATAAAAATCAATATATACAACGACGCCCCACGGGAGGCTCCTACAGGGAGGTATCCGGTATGGCGAAGATCTTTGAGACTCTAAAGAATGATGGAAGGTTTGGCCGGCTCGTCGAGATCATCCAGACGCTCGGCGAGGAGAAGAAATTGCAGGGCGAGGGACCGATGACGTTCTTTGCCCCAGTCGACTCGGCCTGGGACGCAATCCCCGAACCGAACCGGATGATGATCTTGAACGATAAACAGATGCTCTCGCATCTCATCGACTTCTTCACGATCAGAGGGCATAAATGCACGCTCGACGCACTGCTCGCAAAGAATGTCGTAAAGACAGTCGAGGGGAACCTCATATCGGTCAGGAAGACAGAGCGGGGCATCCAGGTCGATGAGGCCGTCGCGCTCGAGGGGAACATGGAGGCTGAGAACGGCATCATCCACGCCCTCGACAGCATCCCCTTTGTGACGCTCGAACAGGCCTTCGAGGCCTACGTGCCGGGGTAGCCCGGGCGGGATTGCCCTTGCCGGGCAAGGAGCGGTTCTCCGCCCCTCCATCTGTGGGTGAACAGGGTCAGGGGCCGCCGCACCCGGCCACCGTTCCTTGAACAGTGGCACATTTTTATATAGCGTGACGAATAATTTAGACGGCCATCCGGAGGACCATCGATGAAGAGTATATTTGAGACTGCCCGGGAAGACAGCCGGTTGAGCACCTCTATCTGGATGATACAGGCCGGGGGGCTCCTGGAGGCTCTCCGTGAAGAGGGGGAACTCACGGCCTTCATACCAACGAACAAAGCATTTTCTGCGTTTCCCCGGGAGATGCTGGATGCTATCGCAGGCGACCGGGAGAGACTTACCGGCATGATCGGATACCACGTGGTCAGGGGTAAACTCACCGTGCACGAGCTCGCGCAGATGGAGGCCATCAGAACCCTGCAGGGGGACCATCTGGACATATCGGGGCCTCCGGCGGCGGTGCGGTTAAACGATGCTGCCATCATCGAGTCCGACATCAGATGCACAAACGGCATCTACCATATAATCGACAGGGTGCTTCTGCCGCGCGCGGTCGAGGCGCGGGTGAAAAGAACGATATGAAGAGCATCCTCGCGACCCCGCGCGAGTCGGGATCGTCCGTTACGTTGCCCGGCCTCGTGCAGACAGCCACCATGGAGAGACCACACTATCTTCATCCGGGGCGGCGAGGCTCCCGGTTGGTTCCGTGGCGAGACTCCGGCGCTATCCGGAGGGATGCCAGTCGTCTCAGCGATCCGCTACCGCGGCACCCCGGAGATTGATACACAGCGCACTGACCGCCTTTCCCTCATGGCCTGCCCTTACCCCAAAGGTACATAATCCGGAAGATGTAGTGGGGAGAGTGGTATGAAGAACATCATCGAGACCATTGAGGATTCGGATAACCTGTCCGCCTTCCTCGAGCTGATCCGGATAGCCGGCATGGAACCGATGCTCCGCGAGCGGGGGCCTTTTACGGTCTTCGTCCCGACAGATGAGGCGTTCATGCGGGTCGAGGATGAGCGGATGGATGAGATCCAGAGCGATGCGGGTGAACTACCCCGCCCTTAAGGGCGGGGCTTCCTGTTTCATTCCCTTCTCTATTG
>CAYPRO010000011.1:0-70341 GCA_964413225.1 uncultured Methanoculleus sp.
GAATGAACGAAAAAGAGGAAACCATTATGCTTTAAATGCCTGATTTGATGGCCTCCTGTGAAGCTGAGGAAAAGAGCAAACATGAAACAACACCTTGTTTTAACGATCCTCGTGCTGGCCGCACTCTGTAGTTGCGGGTGTATTCAGCATAGTGCCGCGAGGGAATGGTACAGCCAGGGATTGTACTTCAATTCCCATGACAATCAATTCGAGCAGGCATTGGAATGTTTTAATAAATCTCTCGAACTGGATCCCCAATTTGAAGCTGCCTGGCATGGTAAAAGTGTCGCACTCTACAATTTGGGACGGTACCAGGATGCGATTCAACCTATAGACCAAGCTCTTGAACTTAATCCGGACTATGCCGAAGCCTGGTGGATGAAGGGACTGATACTGTCGAGTCTGGGCAAACCCGATGAGGCGGATTATTGTTACGCCCGGGCTCAGGAGATAAATCCACGTCTTTCCAGAATTTAGGGTAGCGTAACAAAGTTTCTGTAATAGTAATTATTCAGACCGATCGGTGGGCAGCGGTTGGGATGAACGGTGTTCCACTGAATGCACCTAGCGATCAATACCGGAACTGGTGTCCCGACGTGTGCGAGATCGGTCCAGCCCGCGCCGAAACCGGAGGAGACGGCATGGAACCTGACAAAAAGCGCCTGATTGCCGTCGGCGTTCTTGCGTTCATCGGTGCCGTCCTCCTCGTCGCGACGGTTGTGCTCGCATTTACAGCCCTTGTAGCCCTGATCACGGGAATCGACGGTCTTCCGCAGGAGCTGGACGTGCGGGTAGTCAGCGGAGAAGATCTGTAGAACGCATCCGTCATTCACCTGACCGACCGGGATCTAAAGCAGCACCCAGGGCTTGTCTCCGCGATTCGGGATGCCGGCAGGCATGGCTCGCAGCCCCGGATCTCCCCTACCGGGCTCTCCGATCAACCGGCGCAGCAGACGCCCCTGGTGGACTGCGCCGAATCTCCCGGAGCAAAACGAACGGATCCGGCTCGACGTGTAGAGAGGCTGGACAGAAATCGTTTATAGGGGAACGTTGACTTCTCATGCGTAGATCCCGGAAGACGGGGCCCACCCGGGCCGGGCGACGGTGAGGAGATGGACGAACAACGTAACAATACCAGAAAAACCGTACTGAATCTGCTCATAGCGGTCGCCATCCTCGCCGTGGTGGTCTTCCTGCTCTTCCTCGGCCCCGCGTTCGTCTCGACGACCATGCCAACCAACTCCTATTTGATCCAGATCACCGGACTCTCCGATCTTGCCGTGAACGGCACCGCCACGGTCATGGTCCCGGTTCCGGCGAATGCGGAAGGGGTTCTGGCGATCTCGGAGGAGGTGCTCACCGGTGACCGCCGGCCCTTCGGATGGCAGACGGCGATCCGGGAGACGCCCTACGGGAGGATGCTTGCGTTCACGACGACGGAGGGGTATGCGCCCGATATCTTCGTACCATTCAGCGAGTCCGAGAAGAGAAAAGAACCCCGACTGCTCGTGCCGGTCCTCGCAACCCCCGGCAACATGAGCGCCGAAGAGTTCAGCCAAACATCGGGTGGGACCTACACCACGGTCGCCTTCCTCGACGGCTTCGTCCCGCCGGAGAACGCCGCCTCGATCTCGTTCGACCTCAGGTATCAGGTCGGGGGCAGGAAACACCTGATAATAGAGGATACCTGGACGGCGACGGTTAGTAGGGCAGTACCGGGCAATGCATCCGGTTTTGTCACGGTTCCGGCAAACTACTACGTCGCTCCGGGGGGGCATCATGCCGTTATGACAGACGATCTCTCCCGCTCTCCTCCTCCTCACCACACCGGCGCCGGCATCGCGCGGCCCGGGTGTGTGTAATACGGCACCCGGTTCGCAAATAGCGACCTGAACCAACGGTGATCCGGACCTTCGCAGATCGCGGGGGATACGCTCTACCGGAACCGACTTCTCAGCCATCACAACCTTTATGATTAGGTCTCACCAAACTAATTGGTATCAACCATGGCGGCGAGACGTGAGCACCTGTTCGAAGTGTTTGATCGCCTGATCGCCATCCAGCGTGAGTGTTCCGACGAGATCTTCTCCGAATGCGGGCTCAGCCGCCTGACGGCAAGGCAGATCGCCTACCTGAAGATCATCGGCAAACACCACGACATGACGTTCAGCGCTCTCGCCGGGATCACGAAGAACTCAAAACCTACCGTCACCGAGATGATCGACCGGTTCGTCCATATGGAGTGTGCTTACCGTCAGAAGTGCCCCGATGACGGCAGGGTCGTGTACATCCGCCTGACCGAAAAAGGACGGATGATAGCAAACGCCGAGCAGAACGCCCTGAACCGGATGATCGAGAGGATGGTACAGGTGCTCGATGAGAGCGATGTGGATCTCCTCCTTGAGATCCTCAAAAAGGTCGGGTAATTTTTTTGGCCGGCAACAAAGTTAGGTAAATTCAAACTAAATGATTGGAGTAACCATGTACGGATCACAGTCAGACACCCGTGAGACCATCGTCATACCGCTCTTTGAGACCGTGGTCTACCCGGATACCCGGACGAAGCTCCAGGTCGAGAAGGCCGTCGGCGAGGTGCTGATCGCAGCCATGAAGAACGGCGGATCGGCATCCGCGGTCGGGCTGACCGTAAAAGGCGGCGCAGAGCCTCCGGAGGATCCGGACGACGCGTTCTATTCGACCGGCACCCACCTCTCCATCGCGCATGTACAGCCCGCAGATGACGGTTATCTCATATTTGCGCATGCAACCCTCCGGGTGAAGATCCTGACCCTCTCCGAGATCGACGGGCAGTTCTACGCCACCTTTGAACCGCTCCCGGATCTGCCAGACATCGACGAGGATGCCCGGGCAAAGATGTTCAGTGAGATCAAAGCGGCCATCCACGCAATCAGCGGCAACTTCCAGGGCTCCGAGCAGTTCACCCGACCGGTCGAGAAGATGGAGTCTGTCGATCAGATCATGGGATTTGTCCTGCCCTTCGTTCCGGTGGATCTCGCAACGAAACAGTCGCTCCTTGAAACTGCTTCCATTCAGGAGCGCTACACCGCGTTCCTCCGGCTCCTGGTGGACTTAAACGAGAGCATCAACCTCCGGATCGAGGTGGCCAAAAAGACATCCGAGAAGGTCGGGAAGGCGAACCGCGAAGCGATGCTCCGCGAACAGCTCCGGGTTATTCAGGAGGAACTCAACGGGGGCGACGATCAGTCAGGCGACGGCGGATACCGGGAGCGGATCGAGCGTTCGACGATGCCTGAGGAGGTGCGAAAGAAGGCGTTTGCCGAGCTCAAGAAGCTTGAGAGCGGCGGGAGCCAGCACCACGAGAGTCAGGGGATAAGAAACTACTTAGACCTCCTGCTCGATCTCCCCTGGACGGTCGAGGAGAAGAAGAGCATCGATATCGAGGAGGCCCGCAAGGTGCTCGAGAGCAACCACAACGGCCTTGAGAAGGTCAAAGAGCGGATCATACAGCACCTTGCGGTCATGAAGCTCAAGGAGGAGAAACAGGGCTCGATCCTCCTCCTTTCAGGCCCGCCCGGCACCGGGAAGACGAGCCTCGGGCGGAGCATAGCGGATGCGCTTGGGAGAAAATACGTCCGGATCAGCCTTGGCGGCGTCAAGGACGAGGCGGAGATCCGCGGGCACCGGCGAACCTACGTCGGGTCGCTCCCCGGCCGGATCATACAGGGGATGAAGCGGGCCGGAACGAAGAACCCGGTCTTCATCCTGGATGAGGTCGACAAACTCTCCGTCTCCTACTCCGGCGACCCGGCAAGCGCCCTCCTCGAGGTTCTCGACCCCGAGCAGAACAGCACGTTCACGGACCACTACCTGGAGGTACCCTACGACCTCTCGGACGTTCTCTTCATCGCGACCGCAAACTCGCTTGCGACGATCCCGGCGCCGCTCCTCGACCGGATGGAGCTCATCGAGATATCGGGCTACACGAAGAACGAGAAGTTTGCGATAGCAAAAGATCATCTCCTGCCCGAGACCCTCGAGGAGCACGGCCTCGATGCGGGGATGCTCCGGATCGAGGATGAGGCCGTCTCGGCGATCATCGATCGCTATACCCGGGAAGCCGGCGTCCGGGCGCTCAAGAAGCAGCTTGCCCGTATCGCCCGGTATGTCTCTGCAAAAGTAGTCTCGGGGACGGCCGATCTCCCGGTCATCGTGACGGCGGATATGCTATCCGAGATCCTCGGGAGAGAGACCATCCGGCCGGACGTGGCCCGGAAGGAAAACCCGCCCGGCGTCGTGACGGGGCTTGCCTGGACGCCGGTCGGCGGGGATATCCTCTTCATCGAGGGGACGTTCATGCCCGGCAAAGGGAAACTGACACTGACCGGGCAGCTCGGCGACGTGATGAAGGAGTCGGCCCAGATATCGCATAGCTTGATCCGCTCAAGGTTTTCAGCCATCGCGACCGGGTTCGACTTCTTCGCAAGCGACATCCACATCCACGTCCCGGCGGGAGCGACTCCAAAGGACGGACCATCGGCGGGTGTGACCCTTGTTACGGCCCTTGCGTCCCTTATTACGGGAAGAACGGTCGACCCGACGATCGCGATGACCGGCGAGGTGACGCTCTCGGGCGCTGTACTCCCCGTCGGCGGCATCAAGGAGAAGATCCTTGCGGCGCACCGGGCCGGGATCAGGACGGTCATCCTCCCGCGGGAGAACGAGCGGGATCTTGAGGATGTACCCGAGGAGGTGCGCTCTGATCTCACGTTCGTGACCGTGGAGACCATCGAGGATCTCCTCCGGGAGGCGCTCGGGATAGAATTCCACGGATCGGTCCTGCCGTATACCGAGAGGCGGTGCGTGCCCGCGCACAACCTCTAAAGAGCCTTTGAATCCGGGCACACCCCTCTTTTACCCCGCCCGGTGCCCCTTTCTTGCCTACCGCTCCTCGCCCCGGGAACCGATTGCCTTGATGCGGCCCGGCGTGTAGATGATAGTGACATAAATCATTTATAGGAGTACATCGACCTCTCGCGCGTAGGCGCCGCTGCCTGCCCCGAAGGCCGCCCGCCGCCCCGAGGAGACACCATGAAGCAATCTCACATCGCAGGCATCGTTCTCCTGGTATGCCTGATCGCAGCGGCAATCGCGTTGGATGCAGATACCCCGGGCTTCAGCGATGGGCCGGTCCTTGTCATCGGCGACTCCATGAACGTAATCGTTATGGGCGCAAGGTCGCTCTCCGATCTCGCGGCCGCCGGGATTTTGGCGCCGGAGGAACTGCAGATCCCGAAGGGTATCAGGCGGTATGATGTTGTGACGTTTGATCACGCCGCCCTCTCACAGGAGATCCGGGATGGACTCCCGCTTTATATTCATGGTACGGCATATCGGGCCAGACAGCACGGGATGGATTTCGAACAGATCGATGACGGTATCGATACCGGTGAAGGGGCGATCATCGGCGTTGAAGAGAGCGACATCCTCCTGACAACCGGAGAGAACGTCCTCATCGGAAGCATAACCTTCGGCAACGAAACGTTCTGGGTTATCCCGGTCGAACCACGTGCGCGTGCCGAGCGGTCACGGTCCCCGCTGCACATCATATACCGTTCAAAGGATGTTCTCTGCCCTGAGGGGCCCCCTGTTCCGATAGATTAGGGGAACCCTCTGGATCGCGCCCGGCCCCTTACACCCTCTTTGCTATCGTCTCTATCGCCTCGATCAGCGTCTTCTGCTGCGGCTTGATGATCGCCACCGGACAATCGACGATCTTTTCCACGATCGACGCGAGGATGGGCGCGCAGACGATCCCGAGCGCCCCCTCCTTATCCGCCCGGACAGCAGCGGCGATGCACTCCTCGAGAGAATCCGCCGGGTAGCCCCGGATCCGGTACTTCCGTTCGCCGAGGGGGAGGTCGCGGCTATCGATATCGTCGAGCAGGAACCGGGCCGCGATAACCGCGATGAAGCTCTTCTCCCGGGGCTCGAGGACGTTGACGATCCGCCGGACGGTGGAGAGACGCGGGTCGGCCTTCCCCGATGTGAGCTTGTAGAGGGTGGCGACCGGTATCCCGGCCCGATCAGCGAGTTCCCGTATGCTCATATCCTGACGGGTGAGTTCATCCTGGAGCGCCCGGGCAAAGTCGGTCTCAAAGATCTTTCGCGAGAGCATTATTCTACTTTAGTATGACATTAAAGATAATGTCTTCCATCTATGGTTATGTTTCTCCTCATATAGGAAAATCCTTATTACAGTCCGCAACAACCGTTACTCCATGGACCCCACACCCGTCCGCGAGATAACGATCCTCCCCGGCCGGAGCCGGAGCGGCGAGCCGGAACGGTTCGGTGCGATCACCATCCGACCCGGCGACACCATATCCATCGTCGGCCCCACGGGGTCGGGGAAGAGCGCCTTCATCAACGATATCGAGGTCTTTGCCCGAGACGACACCGCGACGGGCCGGACGGTCCTCATCAACGGTGTTTACCCGCCCGAAGAGTTCATCCGCGACCCGGCGCATAAACCCGTCGCCCTGATCACCCAGAACACCCGGTGCCTCGCCGATCTGGCGGTCGCAGAGTTCCTTGCGATGCATGTCCGGTCCCGAAAGATCGAGGATGAGGATATCGTTGCCCGGACGATCGACCTTGCAAACGAGTTCACTGGCGAGGCGATCCAGCCCGATACCCGGATGACCGCGCTCTCCGGCGGACAGACCCGATCGCTCCTCGTGGCCGATGCGGTCCTCGTTGCGGCCGCTCCGGTCCTCCTCCTCGACGAGGTGGAGAATGCCGGGATCTTCAAAGAGAGGGTGATCGATATTCTCCGGGCCGGGGGGAAGGCGGTCATATTCGTCACGCACGATCCCCTGGTCTCCCTCCTCTCGGCCCGGCGAATTGTCATGCGGGACGGGGCGGTCGAACGGGTCATCGAGCCGGGCGACCGGGAGAGCAAGGCCCTCCGCGAGGCTCTCCGCCTCGATGGCATCCTCTGCCGGATGCGCGAAGAGATCCGGGCCGGCAACCTGATCACGGGACCGGTCGGGGCATGAGGCTCGCCGTTGTCGCGGGGCCCCCATCCGCCGGAAAAACGGCTGTCGTCCGGCAGATCGTCCGTTCCCTTTCGGGAGAGAGCCGGATCGCCTACATCAAGATCGACGTCGTCCGGGCGTTCGAGGATGAGGAGCTCGCTGCCGAGTTTTCGATCCCGACGCGGAAGGTCTGCTCCGGCGACCTCTGCCCGGACCATGCCGGGGTGATGGTGATGCGCGATGCCATCGCCTGGGCCGAAGAGGAGGGCGCCGATCTCCTCCTTGTCGAGAGCGCCGGGCTCTGCCTCCGCTGTTCCCCCTACACGACGCAGGCGCTCGGGATCGTCGTTCTCTCCGCGATATCGGGGACGAACACACCCCTGAAGATGGCCGCGATGCTTGCACTCGCCGATATCGCGGTCGTGACCCGGATCGATCTTGTCTCCCAGGCCGAGAAGGAGGTCTTCCGGGAGCGTATCCGGGAGGTGAACCCTCACCTCGATATCGTCGAGACGAATGCCCTCCAGGGGACGGGGATGCGCTACCTCCTCCGGGCGATAGAGGGTTGCCCGGCGATAACCGATCCGGATGCCATCACTCTCCGGGGGGCGGCGCCGCTTGGGGTCTGCACCATCTGCATCGGAAAGACCGAGATTGGGTGGCAGAACCACTTCGGGGTCATCCGGAAGCTCGAGGGCGCCGACTACATCTATCGGGGGGACTGACCCGATGGCATGGCAACCGCCAGGGAAGGACTGCGGGGCCTGCGGCGCCCCGACCTGCGAGGCGTTCCTTGAGCGGGTTCTGGAGGGAGAGAAGGCCCTCCCGGACTGCATCTTCTACCCAACCGGGGCTGCCCCATCCCGGCTCGAAGGCGAGACCCGCTATACCGGCCGGGATATCCTCGGGACGGAGTACGACTTCATCATCGGGCCCCTCCCGGGCGAGGTCTCGGCCCGGAAGATCATCCTCCCTTTCCGCCCGGATCTTGTGGAGAAGTGGGAGATTGGGCCCGGGGATACCGTCGTCGGGAGACCGGCAGGTGCAGGCTGCCCCGTCCAGCACGTCCTCTCGGTCATCCGTGCAAGTACCGTGAGCGGTCTCCTCACCTGCCATGTTGTCGGGCCGGAGATCTCGCGTGCCGGAGGGTTTAAGGAGATCGAAGCATACCACATCGTCGGTTTCGAGGGGATTGCCCGGACGGTGCGGCGCGAACCGACCTTCGGGATGCGGCAGCGGTTCCTGCCCGGATACTGCATGATGAACCTCGCACATACGGGTGTCGTGAATATGATTCTCGCACGATCCGGCGGTCTCCATGTGCGGGTGGAGGATATCAGACTATGAAGACATTGAGAGAGATCGATGAGAAGATCCGGAGTGGTTCGGCGGTCGTCTACACCGCCGCGGAGTTCAAGCACCTCATCCGCGAAGGGGTGGAGGTCTCCGCCGCGGATGTGGATATCGTCACCACGGGTACCTGCGGGGTGATGTCGGGGACCGCGGCGATCCTCTCGGTCCCGGTCGCGGAGCCCGGAGCGTTCGAACGTGCAGAACGGGTCTGGGCAAACGGAGTCCCCTGTATGCCCGGCCCCTGCCCGAACGAGCGCCTCGGGCTTGTCGACCTGATCGTCTCGGGGACCGCCCGTGCTGGTGTCGGCTACGGGGGCGGCCACCTCTTCCGTGACATCGTCGAGGGGTGCGAGATCGAAGTGGTCGTGGAGGCCGCCGATCGCTCGATCGAGGCGCGGGTGACCATCGACGATCTTGCCTACGCCCGACTCTTCACCACCCGGAGCGCCTACAAAAACTACACCGCCTACATCAACCGTCAACCGACCCGGGTGAAGACGATCTTCTCGGTCACGGGGCTCCAGGGTCCCTGTCGGGAGGCCTCGGTCAGCGGCTGCGGCGAGATCAACCCTCTTGAAAATGACCCGCTCGGGCTTGCGATCGGCGCCGGAACACCGGTCCTCCTGAACGGTTCATCCGGGCTCGTGACCGGGGAGGGGACCCGGAGCACTTCTTCGCGGCCGAATCTCACGGTCATAGCCGACATGGTCGGGATGCAGCCCCGCTACATGGGCGGATTTAAGACTTCTGCCGGGCCGGAGTGTATAACGAGTCTCGGTGTTGCGATACCGGTCCTTGATGACCGACAGATCGTGGCCCTCCGTATCCTCGACGAGGAGATCTCCCTCCCCATCGCCGATATCAACACCCGGGTCATCCTCGGGGAGGCGACTTACGCCGACATCTGGCAACAGCCAGACCGGGAGGTGACCTACCACCCCGAATGGTGCGAGGAGTGCTCGACCTGCGCCGCGGCTGCAGTCTGCCCGACGGGGGCGTTCTCCCAAAAGACCGGGATCGACCGCGACCGCTGTCTCGCCTGCACCGCCTGCCTTACGGCCTGCCCGAACAACGCGCTTGAGGCCGGCGAGGGTTCGCTCCGGGTCCGGGGGCGACGTGTCCCGATCACGCTGCGCCAGTCGGGCCGGACGCTCGCAGAAGACCTCTGCCGGGACTTAAAGGAGCAAATCCTCGACGGCCGGTTCACCCTCACCGGGGGTGGGGGGCGGTGAGGGAGAAGTACCTCCTCCGGTGCCCGGGGTGCGGCAGGCCGTTTCCCGACCGTTACACCCTCGACTGTCCATCGGGATGCGATGCCCTTCTGCGGACGGTCTATCGAGAGCGCCGGCTCACGCCCCGTGCCCTTCCCGGTATATTTCGCTACATCGACTGGCTCCCTATCGAGGGCCACCTCCGGATCGATGCCGGCCCGGTCTCCTACAAGAGTGTCGGCCTCGCCCGGGAACTCGGTCTCTCCCATCTCACCGTCACCTTCTCGGGCTACTGGCCCGAGCGGGGCGGGCGGATGGAGACCTGCTCGTTCAAGGAGCTCGAGGCGCAGCCGACGGTGCTGCGTCTCCGGGAGAAGGGGGCCGGCATCCTCCAGATCTCGTCGGCGGGGAACACCGGTCGGGCATTCTGTCAGGTATCGGGACTGACCGGGGCCCCGGTCGTGGTGGTCGTCCCGGCATCCGCCGCCGATCGTCTCTGGACGACCGTTCCGACATCAAACGTCTGCCTCATCACGGTGGACGGCGACTACTCCGACTCCATCGCGTTTGGGCGGGAGGTCTGCTCTCTACCGGGGATCATCCCCGAGGGCGGGGCAAAAAACGTCGCCCGGCGGGACGGGATGGGGACGGTGATGCTCGATGGGGCGCTTGCTCTCGGCCGGCTCCCCGACGCCTACTTCCAGGCGGTCGGGAGCGGGACAGGGGGGATCGCCGCGTGGGAGGCAGCGGAGCGGCTCATTGCCGACGGCCGGTTCGGCCATCACCTCCCTGCCCTCCACCTCTCCCAGAACCTCCCCTTCGTCCCGATGGTCAGGGCCTGGGAGGCGGGGAGGCGGGAGATCGCCCCGGCAGAGGACATGCCCGATGCCGAGGCCTCAATAACCCGGGTCTTGGCCGATGTCCTGACGAACCGCCACCCGCCCTGGGGGGTCCGGGGCGGGGTCCACGATGCCCTCGCGGCATCGGGCGGGAGGATGTACGCGGTCTCTAACGACGATGCCCGGCATGCCGGGAAGCTCTTCACCGATACCGAGGAGATCGACCTCGACCCGGCGGCGGCGGTCGCGGTCGCGTCGCTCATCCGGGCGGTGGAGGAAGGGTTCGTCGAACCGGACGAACATATCCTCCTGAACGTGACCGGCGGCGGCTACGAGCGTGCAACCGAGGACCTCGACCGCGAGGTGATCGAGCCCCGCCTCCGTGTCCGGGCCAATGAGGCCTTCGCAGGAGGTGTCCGGGATACCGTCCTTGATTGGATCTCGGAGCAGGGGGCGGCTATCCGTGCGTGAAGGTTGTGTTCTCGACCGGCTCGCCGCCCTCGGCATCGACACCGTGGCGAGTCTACCCTGCGACCGGACGCGAGATTTCTGCGCCCTTATCCCGGAGCGGTTCCGTGCGGTGAACCTGACCCGGGAGGAGGACGGCGTCGGGATATCGGCCGGGCTTGCTATGGCCGGGGGGCGACCGGTGCTCCATATGCAGAGTTCGGGGCTCGGGAACTCCTTAAACGCCATCATGTCGCTCACCGTCACCTTCGGCCTCCCTCTCCCCGTCCTCGCGAGCTGGCGGGGGGTCTACCGGGAGGCGATCCCGGCCCAGGTGCCGTTCAACCGGGCGATCCCGGATGTGCTTACTGCGCTCGGGATTTCGTATACGATCATCCGCGATCCTGATGACGAAGAACTGATCGATACGGTCGTCCGCGACGCTTACGACTCGATGTGCCCGCACGTGGGGCTGATCCTCCCCTCGTTCTGGGAGGGAGCACCGGAGGCCTGCCGGCCGGAACAGGTGTTCCCCCCCCGGGCCCGGGAGTCAGCGTTCGTCTACCGGCGAACCTTTCGGGAGCCGGTGATGACCCGGAACGACGCGATCCGGACGATCGCCGCCGCTCTCGGCGATGAGGCGGTCGTTGCGAACATCGGGGTTCCCTCAAAGGAACTCTACGCGGCAAACGACCGGGCCCTGAACTTCTACATGCTCGGGAGTTACACCCAGGCGACGCCGATAGGGCTCGGGCTCTCTATTGCGACGGATAGGGATATCGTTGTCCTCGACGGCGACGGGAGCCTGCTTGGAACCGCCGTCCTCCCGGTGGTGGCGGCACAGGCGCCGGAGAACCTCACGATCGTCTGTCTGGACAACGGGGCCTTTGGGAGCACCGGGAACCAGTTGACGAACGCCTACGGTCAGGTAGACATGGAGCTCCTCGCCCTCGCCGCCGGGCTCAAAAAGACCTGCAAGGTGCAGGATGAGCGGGAACTGAAAGATGCCTGGGAGGACCGGGGGCGGGGACCGACCTTCATCCACGTCGTTCTGAAACCAGGGAATGCACCGGTCCCGAACATCCCCCTCGCCCCGGCGGAGATCCGGGAGCGGTTTATGCGGGCGCTTTTGGGGTGAGATACCTCCTGGCCCACGCTCCTTAGTCCTCGTTGTTGAGTGCCTCCATCAGGCGTTTCCTCAGGGTCCCGACGGTTCGCTCGTTCATCGCGTTGACGATCGCCGCGCACTTTACCAGGAACCGCGGAGCGGCCCGGATTAGTTCCTCACAGAAGGGGTTCGGGATCTCTTGCGAGATGTAGTACTGTGCATCGACTCTTGCCCCTCTCGCTCTCTCGACGAGCGTCATCTCTACAGGAGTGAAATAATCGAAAAGAAGCCGTTCCATAAGCAGGATAGTGCAGGAATGGTTCTCACACCGTATCCCAAACCGCGTGAGGACGGCGTAGAGGGAGAAGTACATCGCATAGTATGCGGTCGTTATCTTCCAGTCACGGGCAGTGATTGTCTGCATTGTCTCAAGGGCTTCTTCGGCTTTCTTCAGGTATGCAGATGCCAGGGTTTCGTTTGGGGCGGTAAGGGAGATCCCGTTCTTGATCCGGCCGCACCACACAAGTTGATCCACTATCCCACCGCCCGCTCAACGAAGTGTTCGGTGCCTTTGATCAGCACGTGATTCCGGAGTACTTCTTGGAGAAAGGGATCTGTGTGGAGGCTACGGTCAAAGATCTCAAGAGGGTAGGCAGTGAGGTGAATCGGGAGGCCGTACGTCTTTCCGACCCTCTCGACCTCATCTCTTCGGCATTCTCCAGCGACGAAGAGGTCGAGGTCGGACTCTTCGTCCGCGGTCCCCTCTGCGTGGCTTCCAAAGACCGCGCAACTCCCGTTGATGTAGGGGACGATCCGGTCGAGGATCCCTGCGAGGAAGGGTTCTTCCTCCCTAAAACAGATTCTCCGGTAGATTTCTGCAAGAGTGCAGAAGTCCCGTGCGTGGCTGCCCCGCTGCAGGGAGAATAACCGTGTCCTGCCCCTGGTGATGGAGCGGAGAACCTGTTTTCCCTCAAGATATTCAAGGGCTGTCTGGGCCGATCCACGACTAATAGGAAGATTCCTGCAGACCTCCCGGATGTAGATCTCCTGGTTGTAGCCCCGGGTGAAGAGGACGAGAACTCTGAGGTGATCCTCCCGAGTGTCCAATTTTTTAGACATATGTCCAGAATTTTGGACGGTCTCGGCATCAGGGTTTCGGTCGGCGAGCGGCCACCGGGATAGTTCCTCGCCTCCATCATCCGGCGCGGCCCACGTTTCCAGCCCGTTTGGGTCGCCTTCGGGATGAGTTTCCGCCTGGAAGGCTTGATGTGTAGATGGTTGTGAGAGAGAACGCTTTTTTCTCTCGCCTTACATCAGCACCGTCGCGATGAGCGGAATCGTAACGAGCGATCCGATAGTCGAGACGAAGACGATCTGCGACGCGAGCCGTGAGTCCGCGCCGTACTGCTCGGCGAATATGACGGTGTTTGCAGCAGCGGGCATCGCGGCCATCGTGATCATGATCCCGTTGATGAACGGGTCGGGAAAAATCGGGGCGAGAATATAGCAGTAAGCCACCGGAATGGCGAGGAGGAGGATGGTGCTCGCGGCCCAGATCCGCCAGTTCCCGACCATCTCCCGGGCCGGGAAGGTCGCGAGCATCGCCCCGACGACGATCATGGCTATGGGCGTCGTCACGTTGCCGAGCAGATCGATCGAGTCGATGAAGGGGCCCGGGATCTCGATCGATCCGAGGAAGAGGGCGAACCCTATGATGGAAGCCGCGATGCCGGGGTTTATGAGCAGTCTCGGATCGAACCCCTCCTCTCCGGTGAGCATAGCGATACCGACCGAGAAGACCAGAACATTGAAGACGAGGTTGAATATCGCGACGTAGAAGAGCGCTTCTTCCCCGAAGAGTGCCAGGGCGACCGGGAACCCCATGAACCCGACGTTCCCGAAGACGATCGCGAACTGGAGCACCCCCTCCTCAGCGGCTCTGACCCGCATGGCCTTCGAGACCGCCCAGGCTATGGCAAACGATATGGCAAAGAGCGCTCCGGTCGCGAGGACCAGGGTCTCGGCGCCCGCGAGGCGCTCGGGGGTGAAGGGCACCTGCATCGAGGCGATGATCAGCGCCGGCAGGGTGATGTTGACGAGGAGCCCCGAGAGTCCCCGGGTGGCCCGGGGGTCTACGATCTTTGTCGCGACGGCGACATACCCGGTGGCGATCAGGAGGACCAGGATGAAGATCTGATCCGCGACTACCAGGAAATCCGTGACCGTGCCGTTCATGAGAATATCGCTCCATCCGGTTCACCAAGATACGTGTCGGTACCCCTTTACGGTTCTGCTCGGGGATAGAGGTGAGTTCTGCCGGTGAGGCATTTGCCCGCCTGATGCATCATGAGGTGCGTGGGCGCCCTGCGGTCTATCGAGCAGCGGTGGAGGGCCCGATACTCTGAGAAGTGAAGATCCGTGCTGCATCCCTCGAACTCAACCCGTTGATCCTTCATCTGCGAGGCAGCGATGCGGTGAGGGTGTTCCTGGGAGCACGGCGATGATACCCAGAAGAACAATGTCGATCTCCTCATCGAGACTGATTGTAACGGAGACCATCACCGTGGTCGAGGCCGGACTCGCGATTGCAAGCCCTCGCCGTTCATTCTCATGCCAGGAGAGCTTCGGTCTCTGAAGATCGATAGATCCTGATCTTTATGGTCAAATTCTTGCAAAAAAATCTTGATTGAGTTAGGCGATGATCAGCGAGAAGGGACTAACACTCATAGAGCGGTGATGGGCGGCCATTCTCCCTTTAGTATTCACCGGACCCGGGTGACTTTTGTCGGGTAGGCAAGTTTGTAGTCGATCTCCCGTTCGTCGATATACTCCCTCTGGTTGACGTAGCCCTTGACATAAGGTCTGACCCTGGCATCGAACCTGATCATATCCCCTTCCTGCAGGTCTCCGAGGCTCTCGAATCCCTTTGTGTAGTTGAACCAGAGATGGTCGGTGATCGGGTTGCCGTCGATGCTCCTGATATCGGCGAGCAGCACCGTCACGTCGTACGTGACCCACTCTTCCCCGACCTTCTTTGGTCTATAACGATCTTTCTTCCCGAACCGTGCAAACGTTCCGGTGAATGTCTTTCGTTCCCCCTCGATCCGTTTCAGTTTCGGCCTCATGATCCCGATAGACCTCCTGCGGTCAACAGCGCTCCGTAACGCCTTATATGCTTAATCAGAGTGGTCTACCATAATGCTTGTGGGAGCGGGGTGAAAGTGTAATCCCTCCTGCTCCCGCTGTGGGCAGGGCGCCCGATAGTCTCATGCAGGCCCGGTACCCTCTACGGACTCCTGCATATGGTCGGCGGTTCGCTCTACAGCAGCACCGCCGTGACGAGCGGGATCGTAACAAGCGATCCAATCGTCGAGACGAAGACGATCTGCGACGCAAGCCGGGCATCGGCACCGCATTGCTCTGCAAAGGCGGGGGTGCCTGCAGCGGCGGGCATTGCGGCCATCGTGATCATGACGCCGTTAACGATGGGGTTAGAGAAGATCGCCGAAAAGAGGCAGCTGTAGGCAACCGGGATAGCGAGGAGGAGGACGGCACTCGCAGCCCAGACCCGCCAATCCCCGACCATCTCCCGGGCCGGGAAGGTTGCAAGCATCGCCCCGACGATGATCATGGCTATGGGTGTCGTCACGCTACCGAGGAGGTCGATCGAGTCGATGAAAGGACCCGGGATCTCGATCGATCCGAGGAAAAGGATGAACCCGATGATTGAGGCCGCGATACCGGGGTTTATGAGCAGTTTTGGATCAAACCCCTCCTCTCCGGCGAGCATCGCTATCCCGGCCGAGAAGAGGAGGATGTTGAAGACGAAGTTGAAGATCGCGACGTAGAAGAGTGATCCCTCCCCAAAAAGCGTCAGGGCGACCGGAAACCCCATGAAAGTCACGCTCCCGAAGACGATCGCGAACTCAAAAACCCCTCTCTTTTGTGGTGCTATCGCTATCGCCTTCGATGCGATCCGGGCGACGGCAAACGAGAGGGCGAAGAAGGCCCCGGTCGCGATGAGCAGGGTCTCGGCACCGCCGAGGCGTTCAGGAGTGAAGGGCACCTGCATGGCGGCGACGATCAGTGCCGGGATGGTGATGTTGAAGAGGAGCGCGGAGAGCCCCCGGGTGGCCCGGGGGTCCAGGACCTTTGCCGCGACGGCGACATACCCGGCGGCGATCAGGATGACCAGAATAAGGATCTGGTCGGCGACTACAAGGAAATCCGCGATCATGCCGCTCATGGGGGCTCTGCTCCGTTCGGTTTATTGTATGTGGGCGTCGGCACCCCTTTACGGTTCTGCCCCCGGGGGATTGAGGATAAGGGGTGCACTGGGGAGAAAGGGCCTACCCGGGTGCCGGAGAGGTTTCCCACCGGCACCGCACCGCGATGTACCAGAGCACGATCGTTACGCTGAAAAGCGCCTCGCCCGCGTAGAGGAGGAGAGGCTCCCGGGCGATGCCTCCCCCCTGGACGGCGAAACCGCTGAGATACGATGTCACGCAGAGCACCCCGGTTGTCAGGGTAGCGAGCGATGTGCCGAGGACGACGATGATCCGGTGGTCCTTTCCGGGGTGGAGGATCTGCCTCGCCCTCTTCGTCAGGGTGTAATCCCGCCACTTCCGGGCGTTCTCGTGGGCCACGAGATCCGCGTCGGCGAGAACACCGAGGTGCTCATGGATGGTCGAGCGGGCAAGACCGAGCCCTTCGGCGAGCTCGCTCATTGTCATGGGCCGGGAATCGAGCGATTTGAGGATTGCGACCCGGGCGTCGGAGGAGAGAGCGGCGATATCGTCCCGGTCGAGCGTGACTTCTTTCATGGTCTGGCCTGAAACAATCAGGTATTCTTCTGCCTGAAGAGAAAAGTGTTCCGGAACCATTCCGGGTTTTTCCGGGTGAGATGGGGCTTCAGACGGGTAAAATTTACCCTGCGGTCATCGTCGGCAGCCGCGAGGAGGCGGCGGGGAGATGAGGCATCCGGAAAGGGGTTCTGGCTCTTCATGCGGTAAAGTGCTCGGGTGTATGATGAATACGGCAATCGATGGAGGAGCCCCGAAGCGAAGAGGCGATCCGTGATCTCGAACGATCGCTTGAGGATCTCAGGGCAGGGAGGGTCTATACTCTGGAAGAGGTTATGGCGGAGTTGAAAGGCAAATGATTTACCGCGTACCTCACTACAGCGGCGCGTAGCCTCTTATTGCGGAAAATATCCGCGGTGAGGGCGGTTGCCCCCGGGATCGCCTTCCCACCACAAAACAACAATCCTTAAGAGCAACCTTGCGAGAGATACTACGTAAATGCTCGATCAGTTCAAAGGCTGCCTCCTCGGGGCCGCCATGGGCGACGCGCTCGGCATGGCACGGGAGAGCACCCCGCCCGACTTCCAGCGCCTCCACGAGGGTTACCGCCGCGCGTGGCGGGGGCACCCGAATGCCGGGCTGAAACCCGGGCAGTTCACCGACGACACCCAGATGATGCTCCTCGTCGCCGGGATGCTCATCGACGGCACATACTCCGAGAAGGCATACGCGGCCGCTCTTGCCCGGATGTACATGAACGAGGAGCTCCGGTTCCCCGACGGCGCCGTGGATGCCGCATGCCGGCGCCTCCTCCTCTCGGGTGAAAAACCGGTCGGCGTCGCATCCAACACCGCCGGCTGCACCGGGATCGCCATACCGTTCGGCCTCTTTTACGACGACCCGGTCGACGTGACCGAACGGGTTGTCCAGGCCTGCAGCGTCACCCACACCCACCCGGCGGCGCACGCCGGAGCAGTCACCGTCGCTATGCTCGTCCATCACGCCGCCCGCGGCCGCTCCGATGCGCTCACGCTCGCAAGGAAGCATGCCTATCTCGAAGATGTAACCCTCGGCAACAAGATCCGTGATGCCGTCCGGCTTGCAAACGAGGGGATCAGCCTTGAGAGCGCGTTCTCGGTTATAGGGAACGATGTGACCGTCTATCAGACCATCCCTCTCGCGTTCTTCCTGATATACCGGATCAGAGATGCGCGAACCCTCCTCAACACCGCTGCGCACGTCGGAGGAAACACCGATACCATCGCGCTCATATGCGGCGCTTACACGGGCGCAGTCTACGGAAAAACTGTGTTGCCGCAGGATCTCCTTGAAGGGCTTGAGTGCCGGGATGAGATCGAATCGGCGGCGGCCCGGCTCTACGAACGATACACCACAAAGCCTTAAGATTCTGCAAAAGACACCTCTCTCTCATGGAAATTGCGATCATCGGTGCATCCGGATACACCGGCGGCGAGCTGATGCGGCTCCTGCTGAATCATCCGTCCGCAGATGTCGTCGCCGCGACATCCCGGAAACTGGACGGCACCCCCGTCACCTTGGTCCACCCCCATCTCCGGGGACTGACCGATCTTGCCTTCCAAAACATCGAAGCCGGCGATATCGACGCAGACTTCGTCTTCCTTGCCGTACCGCATACCGCGGCGATGAAGATTGCCGGGACGCTTGTAGAGCGGGGGATAAGGACCGTCGACCTCTCGGCCGACTACCGTCTCTCAAAGGAGATCTACGAGAAGACCTACGGTGTATCCCACGAGGCCTACTTCAAGGCCCCATACGGTCTCACCGAACTCCACCGTGACGAGGTCAGGGGCGCCTCTTTTGTCGCAAACCCGGGCTGCTTCCCGACAGGAGCGACGCTTGCGGCAGCGCCGCTTGCAAAATTCGCACACACTATCATATATGACTCAAAGACCGGTGTCACCGGGGCCGGGAACACCCCCTCCGCAACCACCCACTATCCAAACGTCGGCGACAACTTCAGCGCCTACAAGTGGACGAGCCACCGCCACCTCGCGGAGATGAAGCAGGAGGCCACCCGGCTCGGCTCAACCGCCCGGTGCTACTTCACGCCGCACCTCCTCCCGGTGAATCGGGGAATCCTCACGACGGCCCACATCCTCCTCCGCGAACCCATGGAGCAGAAGGAGGCCGAGGCGCTTTACCGGAAGTTCTACGATGGCGAGTTCTTCATCCGCTACCAGAAGCCGACCCTTGCTTCCGTTCGGGGGACAAACTTCTGTGACGTTGCCGTCGAGAGCGAGGGCGACCGGGTCGTCGCGGTCTCGGCGATCGATAACCTGGTCAAGGGTGCGAGCGGCCAGGCGATCCAGAACATGAACCTTATGTGCGGATTTGCGGAAGACACCGGCCTTCGCTTTGCCGGATTGCTCCCCTGAGGTGATTGTGATGGTGCAGGTAAGGGATATCATGACGCCGGACCCCGTGACTATCCGGGTCGACTCACCGGTTCGCGAGGCGGCCGGATTGCTCCGGAAGTACCATATCGGCGGACTTCCCGTCATGGATGGCGATCGGGTGGCCGGCATCGTCACCGAGACCGATATCATATCGCTCCTCGATACCGGCGGCCTCTCAAGCGACCTCTGGCTCCCGTCGCCGCTTGAGGTGATCGAGGTCCCGGTTCGCGAGTTCATCAACTGGGAGAGGACGAAGCGGGCGCTCACCGATATCGGTGACATGAAAGTGCAGCTGGTGATGAGCAGCCCGGTCATCACGATCGATGAAGAATCAGAGATCACCGATGCAGCATCCCTTATGCTTCGCGAGAGGATAGCACGCCTCCCGGTTATCCGCGATGGAAAACTGGTCGGGATCGTCACCAGGGCTGATATCGTCCGCGGTATCGGGGCAGGGGGAGAGGCATGAAGAGTATCTGCGCAGTTGAGGGCGTCAGCGCCTCCGGGATCAAGGAAGGAAAGTACGGGCTTGCCCTGATCCGGGCAAGCGGAACCGCAGCCGGGGTCTTCACATCGAATAAGGTACGGGCGGCCCCGATCGATCTGATGGTGGACCGGATGCAGAGGGGGACGCTTGATGCCGTCGTCGTGAACAGCGGGTGCGCAAACGCCTACACAGGCGTTCGGGGAATCCGCGATGCAATGGAGATGTGCTCCCTTGTAGCCGCCTCACTCGGGCTTGACCCCGATGCGGTCGGTGTCGCGAGCACCGGGGTGATCGGCCGCTACCTCAATCTCCCCCTCATCAGGGACCAGTGCGAGCGGATAGCACCCCTCCTTGCCCGGAACAGCGATGCCGAGGCCGCGGCGGCCCGGGCGATCATGACGACCGATACCTTCCCCAAACACGCCCTTGTCCGGACGGAGTCGTTTGCCGTCGGCGGGATCACCAAAGGGAGCGGGATGATCGCCCCGAACATGGGGACGATGCTTGCGTTCATATATACCGATGCAGAGGTCGAGGCACCGATCCTCCGGGATATCCTCCGCAGCGCAACCCGGCGATCCTTCAACCGTGTCGTCGTCGACGGAGATACGAGCACAAATGACGTGGCCCTCTGCACCGCAACCGGTGCTGCAGGCCGGGTTAACCGCGATGAGCTTGCAAAAGCCGTCGAGGCTGTCTGTCGAGACCTTGCCATTCAGATCGCCCGCGATGGCGAGGGGGCGACGAAACTCCTCGAGGTGACGGTTCGAGGCGCCGCCGACGAGGATGAGGCCGCTGCCGTCGCGCGGACGGTCGTTGCGTCCCCGCTCGTCAAGACCGCAATATACGGCGAGGATCCGAACTGGGGTCGGGTCGTCGCTGCCGCAGGCAGGGCCGGCGCAGAGTTCGATCCCTACGCGGTCTCCCTCTCGGTCGGGGGGATACCGCTCGTCACCCGCGGCGAGATCGTCGCCGACCTTGTGAAAGCAAAGAACGCCATGCACGGCGATGTTGTCACATTCGACCTCGATCTTGCCGCCGGCGACGGGATGGCAACGGCGTGGGGGTGCGACCTCACCGAGAAGTATGTAGAGATCAATGGGAAGTATACGACATGAAACGCGAAGACGTGCTGATGGAAGCACTCCCCTACATCCAGAAGTTTTACGGTAAAACGATCGTGATCAAGCTCGGCGGCCATGCGATGGTCGACCAGAACATCCTCGATACGGTGATCCGCGACGCCGTCCTCCTGCGCTACGTGGGGATGAAGGTCGTCCTGGTCCACGGAGGCGGCCCTGAGATCACCGCAAAGATGCAGGCGATGGGCAAAGAACCCCGGTTTGTCGGGGGATTACGGATCACCGATCCCGAGACGCTCGAGATCGCCCAGATGGTCCTTGTGGGGAAGATCAACGATGGAATAGTCTCCCTGATCGCAAACTGCGGCACCCGGGCGGTCGGGATATCCGGCAACGACGGCAACCTCCTCATCGCCCGGAAGATGGAGCCGCAGAGGGTGAAGGTGGGGGAGGTCGTGCAGGAGGTGGACCTCGGCCAGGTCGGTGAGATCGAGGAGGTCGACCCCGAGGTGCTCCACTGCCTCCTTGCCCAGGGCTACATCCCCGTTGTGGCCCCTATAGCGATCGACCGGCAGGGCGGGAGCCTGAACATCAACGCCGATACGGCGGCGGCCGAGATCGCGATTGCACTTCGTGCGTTCAAACTGATCAACCTCACCGATGTCGACGGCGTAATGAACACCGATCGGACAATGGTCTACCACCGCCTCACGCTCAACGAAGCGGAGACGATGATCGTCGAAGGGATCATCAGCGGGGGGATGATCCCGAAGCTTGACGGGTGCATGAGGGCGGTTCGGAGCGGCGTTACGAGCGCCCACGTCGTGAACGGCAACAAAGAGCACAACCTGCTCCTTGAGCTCTTCACTGACGAGGGCGTCGGGACGATGATCACCCTCTAATTTTTTTTACGGCAGGTTGCCGTCCCCGCTGCACTCCCGCTGCCGCTCTTCGTTCATGCCGATCAGGATCTCAAAGATTCGCCGGACGGCGACAGGGTCAATCCGGTTCTCGACGGCGCGGGTGAAGGCCCGGTCAAGGACCGCCTTTTGCTGCGATGGATCGTGGATGGGGAGATCCTTCTCCTGCTTGAGGCGGGCGACCTTCGCTGCAAGTCTCTGCCGTTCTGCTATCAGACTTATGATCTTCTCGTCGATCTCGCGGATATCGTTTCTGACGGCATCAAGGGACATACTCCATGATTGACCGCGACCGGGAAATAACCTTATGGGCTTCTTGCCAGCCTCCCTGGAGAAGCGAAGGATATTATCGTGCCGGGACAAACCTCATACCAAATGCTGGAACGAATACCGCTACGCGAACGCCGGGATCTCCTGATCGCGTGGCTTGCCATATCGATCGCCTTCACCCTGATCTACATACGGGGAGGGGTGGACCCTGTCGGGTTAGTTATCCTCTTCGCGATGTCCCTTCTCACGGTGGGGGTTGCCTTCGTCCTCCACGAACTGGCGCACAAGTTCACCGCTATGCGCTATGGCTACTGGGCCGAGTTTAAGAAGGACAACCAGATGCTCCTTGTCGCCGTGGTGATGGCGGCGCTCGTCGGTGTCGTCTTTGCGGCGCCGGGAGCGACCTACATATACGGGAACGCGACACGGGCCGAGAACGGACGGATATCGGCGGCCGGACCGATCATAAACCTCCTCCTCTGTATACCATTTGCCGCCCTCATGCTCTTTGGCGGCGGGCTCGTCGGCCTTGTGGGTCTCGTCGGGTTCCGGGTCAACGCCATGATCGCGACCTTCAACATGCTCCCGATCAGCGTTCTCGACGGCAAGAAGGTTCTTGCCTGGAACCCGGCCGTGTTTGCGGTGCTCATGGTTATATCCGCCGGCGCACTCTTCTGGTCGCTCCTGTGAGGGATATACTCCCCTTTTTCAGGGCGCTCTCTTCAGCGTGAACCGGAACGCCGCGCCACACTCCGGCCGGCCCGGCACCCGGTCGTCGACATGGATCCGGCCGCCGTAGCGCTCAACAAGCATCCGGGTTATGGATAGCCCGAGGCCCTGACCGCTCCTCTGGCTCCTGTTCCGCCGGAATCGTGTAAATATAGCCTTTTTCGCCTCGTCGGGCACCCCGGGTCCGGTATCCTCGACCGATACCTGGACGTCGCCGTCGCTCTCCTCCACCCGGATGGTGACCTCGACTGCCGATCCGCCGAACTTGACGGCGTTTCCGATCAGGTTCGTGAAGATCTCAGGGAGAAGGGGATCGGCCATAACCACAATGTTCGTGCCGCTGTAGTGGATCCGACTCCCGGAAAAGATCCTGATCTCATCCCGGATCACCCTATCAAGATCGACCAGCGCAGGTGTGGTCGTTTCATGATGGATCCTGCGTATTGTCGAGACGTTTCTTAATATCTCGATACTCTTTCGGATACTGCTCCGAATCTTCTGTGCATGATCCTTTGTCTCACCATCGAGCATATCGATGAGGAGATCGGTATAAAGGCCGGAGATGTTCTCTGCATTCCTGATGTCGTGGCTGAGGATGTCGAGGTAGAGGTTTGCCTCCTGTTCGGCCGCCTCAAGCTGGCGGATCAGGAGCATGCGCTCAATGGAGGTGCCGATCTCTCTCCCGATAGCAGCGAGGAGGGAGTGATCGGCATCGGCAAGCTCTCTATCTCTCCAAAAAACCACATTCAGGGCTCCGATGATCTTCCCGTGCGCCGTGATGGGGGCACTGGCGTACGGGTTTGGTGTTTTGCCTACTTCTCCCGGGTAGCCATCAAAGAGGCACGTCTCGCCGGCCACCAGCACCCCTGCATACGGTGGAATGGTGATGTCTGGTATGTAAGGCTCCAGGGGGAAACCCTCCGGGAGGCCCCGGGTAGAGGCAAGCCGTGCGCTCCGCCCATCCGGTTCAACCAGATATATGCCGCCGCCGTGAAGAGAGAAGAGGTCGAGGGTTGTCGCGAGCACCTTCTCAAGCATCTCATTGATGTCCACTGCAGATGTTGATATGCCGATGATCCGGTTCAAGATCGAGAGTTCCCGGTTACGGATCTGGATCTCGGCTTCGGCCCGCTTCAGGTCGGTGATATCGGTGAGCGATGCGGCAAGGCAGATAGGGGCCCCGGTCTCATCTGTCACCAGATTCCCGGAGAAGATAGCGTGAAATATTGCCCCATCACGCCGTTTGCCGACTCGCTCGCCGGTGTACCTGCCGGTCTCGCGGATCGCCTTGAGGATAGCCGCGGCCTCCTCCTCATCCTGCCAGAGTTCTATGACGGACTTTCCGATCATATCGGAGGTCGACGCATACCCCCATATGGAGACGAATGCCTGGTTGGTGTAGGTCAGACGGCCATCGAGATCTGTGATTGCAAACCCGCTCTGCGACGATGCTATTGCCATATTCCTGACCCGGAGTTCCTGTTCGGCCAGTTTCCGTTCGGTGATATCGATCCCCGAGCACATCAAATAGAGAGGTTTGCCCGACCCGGCGGTGACGATGGAGAGAGCAAGTTGTATGGGAAAGATTGTCCCGTCTCGCCGCCGGGTCTCTGTCTCCCCAAACCAGGAGCCATCCCGGAGAATGTTTTCCCAGATCCGTTCTCCCTCCCCCCGGTCAGCCCATAATACCGCGATCGGCTTTCCGACGATCTCCTCCACCTCATAACCGTGCATGGCAAGGAAGGACCGGTTGACGTAGATGATCTTTCCGCCGAGATCGGCAAGGGCGATGCCGCTTTGCGACGACGCTATCGCCATATCCTTGATCTGGAGTTCGAGTTCAGCCTGTTTCCGGTCGGTGATGTTACGGCTGATTCCGAGGAGGTTCCTGACGGTCCCGTCGCTCTCCCGCATCGGTATGAGGCGTGTCTCAAGCCAGGTGCCGCCATCATCCCCCGGGAGCAGGGTCTCCTCGGCGGTGATCTCTTCGGCCATCTCCACTGCTCTCTGAAGCATCATAAGCCACCGCTCCGCGACAGCGGGCGGGAAGAGGTTTTTGAGGTTCTTCCCCGGCAAACTCTCTGGCTCCGTCCTGAGCAGGTGGCCGCCGGCGCTGTTCGCGTAGAGGATATCTCCCTCCACACTGATGAGGAATATGATGTCCGGCGCTGACTCTGCAAGCGTCCGGTAACGTTCCTCGCTCTCCCGGAGCGCTCCCTCCATGCGCTTCTTCTCGGTTACATCGAGGAGCGACATAACCG
The DNA here is from genome assembly GCA_964413225.1 of uncultured Methanoculleus sp. Taxonomy (GTDB): domain Archaea; phylum Halobacteriota; class Methanomicrobia; order Methanomicrobiales; family Methanoculleaceae; genus Methanoculleus. The sequence goes on from CAYPRO010000011.1 coordinate 24,967, forward strand.
ACCGATGCGTTCCCGGGATAAGGCCGATGGTGGCCTCGACGGTATGGATGTTCCCGGATCGATCAACAAACGAGAAGGTGTAGTTCTTCGGCGCAGCCTCCGGATCCTTTCGCCGGAGGGCATGGTATCCCATGATCCGCTGGCGTTCGTCCCCGGAAGCGATGAAATCGGGAAGCCGCTTTACACCGACGATCTCGGTGCGAGAGTACCCGGAGAGCCGCTCAAACTCCGTGTTCGCAACCGATATAGTGCCGTCATCCTCAAGAAGGATCGTCGCCGTCCCGGTATATTCGACTATCTTCTCGTAATCTCCTCTATGGGGAGCTTTCCGGAACTGCAATAACCATCCCCTGCCGGAGAGTGCCCTCCTGCCCGAACAGATATACCACGACTCTCTCCCTTCAGGATCCTTGAGCCGGCACTCAAACCCGGGGATCTCATCATCGCCCTCGAGTGCCGTAAGGATCTTCGCGGCGAACTCGCTATCCTCCTCAAACGCATGGATGATCCGCGCGGGATCGCTCTCCCCGGCCCCGAGGGTGCGGCGAAGGGTGAGGTTTGCCCAGAGTACCCTATAGTCATCGCCGATCAGGAGATACCCGTCATCGGCACCATCGAGTACCCGGTACTCCGGTGGCGCTTCATACATGGTCTCCGGGGGCCTGATGAGAGTCACATGGGTATCCTTCTGTGGTCTGGAGAAGTGCCTCGCATGGGGATATAGAGGTGAAGTCTCACTAAAAGTATATCAATATGCTCCAACCACCTCTGGCCGAAACATGCCGCCCATTCATCATATGGAGCCCTGTCGGGTCTTATCGGGGCAGGGCAACCGGAGGAATGTTACCGGGATCAGGTCCCCGGGTCTGCTTGCACCTGTACCCTCTTGAGGATGCCGACCACCCTCCGCCCCTTCTCTTGCGCCTCATCAAGTGCGGTGGGGTGGCCTGCAATCCCGCCGTAGCGATCCAGGTCGTTTGCTATGACGTTGTCCCAGTACTCAAACCCGGTGGTGTTAAAAAAGGCGGTGATAGCCGGAAACGCCGCATCGAAGACGTTCTCCCACCCAAGCCCCGCGGTCGAGACGAATATCCCCTTATGGCGGCGGATATGCTCGTTCGTGAAGTAGAGGGTCTTTAAGATGAACTTCTGTGCCCAGAGGTACTGAGCCCGGTCGATCAGCCCCTTCGCCTCCGCCGTTATCCCCATCGAGTATATGGGGGATGCGAGAACAAGGAGATCGGCGGCTGCGATCTCTCCAAAAACCTCTTCAAGATCATCTTCGATGATGCAGACCCCTGTCTTGTGGCAGGCGTTGCACCCCCGGCACGGGGCGTAGTCGAGGTTCCGGAGGACGATCTTCTCCACATCCGCCCCCGCTTCCCGGGCCCCCTCGAGGACGGCATCGAGGAGGGTCTCGGTGTTCCCGTGCCGCCGGGGGCTCCCGGATATCCCGAGGGCTTTTATGGGCCCGGTCATATCACGCCTGCCTCCTGCAGATGCGCGACGACCTCTCTGGCCATGGCCTCCGCATCGGCCTTTGCAGTGGGGTGGCGGACGATCGCGCCTTTCTCGTCGACATTGTTCACCATCAGGTACCGGATATCCTTACTCCGGATATCGACGACGTTAAAGAAGCACTTCACCGATGGAATAGCCGCATCAAAGACGTGGTCCCAGTTCTGCCCGGCGGTTGAAAGAAAGATCCCGGCCCGTTTTCCTTTCCGTTCCGGTGGGACGATGGGGAGATGGAGAACGTACTTCCGGGAGCGAAAGACCTGCGTCCGATCGATCAGCACCTTAGCCTGCGCTGCAATCCCCATGCAGTATATGGGGGATGCAAGGATGATGCAATCGGCCGCAATGATCCGGTCGTGAAGGTAGTCCATGTAGTCCCGCTGGATACACCGGTTGAGCTTCTCGCAGGCGTTGCATCCCCGGCAGGGCCGGATATCGACTTCCGGGACGACGATCTTCTCGGCTGCCGCTCCTTCCTCCTTCATCGCATCGAGCACCCAGTCGAGCAGGGTCTCGGAGTTGCCGTGGCGGCGGGGGGATGTCGCAAACGCGAGGACGTCTATGGTCATACAGAGAGTATTGCCTGGCCGGAGGCAAAAAAAGTGTCGGATTTAGATCTTCTTGAAGCAGAGGTACCAATCTTTGCATTCGTAGCCTTCTTTCATCCGCTTCTCGATCTCTTCGGGTGTCTTAGGGGCCGGAACGATGACTTTATCACCGGGCTCCCAGTTTGCCGGCGTCGCGATCTTGTACTTATCGGATGTCTGGAGGGCTCTTGTGATCCTGAGGATCTCGGGCATGGAACGGCCATTGGACATCGGGTAGTAGAGCATGGCACGCATGATGCCCTTGTCGTCGATAAAAAAGACCGTCCGTATGGTGGATGTGTTGCTCTGTCCGGGGTGGAGCATCCCGTAGGCTTTCGCGACCTTCATGTCGAGGTCAGCGATGATGGGGAACGGGATCTCAACGCCCATCTTCTCCTTGATGTTCCTCACCCAGGCAAGGTGCGAATGGACGCTATCGATAGAGAGGCCGATAAGCTGGACGTTCAACTTCGCGAGTTCATCGGCCATCCCGGCAAATGCTATGAACTCCGTTGTGCAGACCGGCGTGAAATCGGCCGGGTGGGAGAAGAGGATGACCCACTTCCCCGCAAGGTCCGAGAGTTTCAACTGTCCGTGGGTGGTCAGCGCGTCAAACTCCGGTGCTTTCTCGCCGATAACCGGCATCCGGATCACTTCTTCTGATTCCATGGTCTCACTTCCGCGGGCGGTTGCCCAGGTATTCTTCGAGGGCGGTCTTACCATGGACGTAGGCCGGCATCCCCGCAAGCAGGAACGCGACCCTGAGTCCTTCCTCGATCTCTTCTTTTGATACGCCGAGGCTCCCCGCCCCTGCCATCTGCGCGCGGACGGCATGCCCATCCCGGAGCGCGGCGGCGATCGCAATCGCGATGATCTTCTTCGTCTGGCGCGAGAGGGCGCCGTCGGCCCATATCATCTGATCGAGGCCCATAACCTTCCCATAGAGGTCGGGATCCGTCTCCTTGAGTTCTTTGAAGATCACGGGAATTTTCCCGATCTTCTCTTCCAGTATCTTCTGTTCCTCTCCCATACCATCACTCTTCAAGCACCATCGGTTCGCCGCAGCAGATCAGTTCACCGCCGCCGGCCTCCAGAACCTCGACGACGTTTCCGCAGATCTCGCAGCGGTAGATCTCTCCCTTTGCTGATACGTTCACCATTTCTCTCACCTCGCTACTTCTTCCTCTTTGGAAGATTCATGACATCCTCCGGCGTCTTGATATCGGGCCTGATGTGAGTCATCGGAAGGCAGTTATACATCTCGCAGGCACAGGTCGGGCACCTGACGAGATCCTCATCGGTGCTGCCGATCCGGACTTCTCTCCCGCAGTCGATGCAGATGAACCGTCCGGGGCCCGGTTTCTCTCCTGCTTTTGCAGTCTTACTGGTTCCTGGTTCGGCCACAGGCACTCACCAGAGCGATCATATCTTTTCAAGGTATTTAGCAGTATCCTCCCTGGCAAGGCCGGTGCGGGCCCCGGGGTCTTGAAACGCCGCATCCTATTAATAGGGCCATGTGCAATCCAACATCATGCGGAAAAAGGTTATCGCTCTGCTCGGGAGCCCGCTTCTTGAGGGAAACACTGCCCGTCTCCTTGATGAGGCCATCCGGGGGGCCGAGGAGGCCGGGTGCGATGTCGAGCGGATCGCGGTCGCGCATCTTGATATTCTGCCCTGCATGGAGATATTTTACTGCCGGGAGAACGAGGCCTGTCAGATCAGGGATGAGATGACTGAGATGTACGGTAAATTCCGGGATATGGATGGCCTGATCATAGCGACCCCCATCATGACGATGGGAATCCCCGGGAGACTTAAGTCGTTCATGGATCGGTTCCAGGTCTTTTATATGGCGAAGTACCTCCGCGGGCAGCCCCTCGTCTCCCCCGAGCGGCGAAGGGAGCGCAAGATGCTCTTCATTTCGATAGCCGGGATGAATCTTCCAGATGTCTTTGAGGGTGCAAAGATGACCGTCCGCGCGTTTGGCGAGATCATCGACTGCCCCCTCTGGGGCGAGGTGCTCCAAAACGACATGGACACGATTCAGGATATCAGGACGCGGCCGGAGGTGATGGAAACAGCCTACCGAAAAGGCTACGAACTCGGGCGGCACCTCCGCGGCACCTCATCACGGTGAATCTTCCGGTTCGATATGGACGACGACCTCGGCGAGCCCCGGCACCGCCTCTTTGAGCCTTCGTTCCACATCCTCAGAGATCGCATGGGCCCGGGTGACGGAGAGGGTCGGGTCGACGGTGATGTGGATGTCGGCAAATATCTCGCCCGGTTTACCCCGGCACCGGAAGTCGTGATACCCGATCACCCCCGGGGTGTTCATCATCACGGTGTGGACAAGCGCCGGGTCGCAGGGGAGGTTCATCGAATCGATGAGGACCTGTGCGGCCTCGTTGAGGATCCCAAGCCCCATCCTTGCTATGAGGAGGGCGATGGCGAACGCTATGACCGGGTCGGCCGCGGGGTAGCCGAGCCTGATCGCGAGGAAACCCCCGAGGACGGCGAGGGAGACGAATATGTCGCCACGGGTCTGCAGGGAGTCGGCTATGAGGATCTGACTCTGGTACTCCTCGCCCTTCCGCCGCTCATAGGTGGAGACGACGATGTTGGTGAGGAGCGTCCCGACCATGACCCCGACGGTTATCGTCGTGATATCGGGGGTGACGGGGGATATGAGCCGCTGGTAGCCCTCATAGGATATGCCTGCGGCGGTCAGGAGGAGCATCGCTCCGATGATGAGGGTTCCGAGGGTCTCGATCTTGCCGTGACCGTACGGGTGTTCAGGGTCGGGAGGCTTTCCCGCAAGGTATATGGCGATGATGCCGACGATGTTTGAGAAAGAGTCAAACCCCGAGTGGAGGGCATCCGCCACCATGCTCACCGATCCGGCAATTATGCCAAAGATCGCTTTTGCGGCTGCAACGGCGAGATTTAAGATGAGGACGATGATTAAGACCCGCTGTACCCGGTCACCCCGCATGTACGGGGTAGTGGTGCTCCAGCGGCATAGGGTTTCCGGGTCGCCAGATGAAAGATATTTAACGGGGCACCCCTGAAACAATTACAGTATGCCGACAGATGAGAACGCTCAGAATGCATATGCCGGGGAATCCCAGGCGAACAGGAAATACTCTGTTTTTGCCGAAAAAGCAGCCGCTGAGGGCTATCCCGTGATAGGGAAACTCTTCCGGGCGGCAAGCGAGGCGGAAGCCGTCCACGCAAAGCGCCTTCTCTTCATCAAGAACGCCGTCGGGGGTACTGAGGAGAACCTGAAGGGCGCAATCGAGGGAGAGAATTATGAGTTCATGACGATGTACCCCGCGTTTGTTGAAGAGGCGAAGAAGGAGCGGAAGAACGAGGCCGCGATCGTCTTCACCCATGCCATGAAGGCAGAAGAGGTGCATGCAAACATCTATCTCCAGGCGCTTGAGGCAGTCAGAGAGGGAAAAGATCTCGATGTGGAGAAGATCTACCTCTGCCCGGTCTGCGGCAACGTCGAGCTTGGAGTGGCACCGGAAAAGTGCCCCATCTGCGGGGTCCCGGCCCGGATGTTCCGCGAAATCCATTAATTCCTCATTCTTCCACCTCGACCGGGTTTTCGGAGCCCGTATGGTCTGACCTCCGCAAGTTAGATAGGGCTCCCGGACTATCCTCTCTCATGGCAGGTGTGAAGGTCTATACAGCGGAGAACTGTCCCTACTGCCGGATGGTTCAGGCGTTTCTCCGGAAGTACAATATCGGATACACTACGGTCGATGTCGGGAAAGACCGTGAGGCGGCCCGGGAGATGATCCGGATCTCGGGGCAGCGGGGGGTACCGGTCACGGTCGCCGGCGATGAGGTGGTCGTCGGGTTCGATGCAAAGAGGCTCCGGGAGATCTTCGGGACGCCGGTGACGAATGAGGTCTATGATGTGGTCATCGTGGGAGCGGGGCCGGCCGGGCTGACGGCCGCAGTCTACTGCGCGAGGAAGCTCTTGAGGACCATCGTCATATCGGAGAATATCGGCGGGCAGGCAACCTGGAGCTGGGCGATCGAGAACTACATGGGGTTTCGGATGATCACGGGGGAGGATCTTGTCAGGAAGTTTGAGGAGCAGGTCCGCGGGCTCGATGTCAGCTTCGAGCTTGACCGGGTCTTGGGTATCCAGAAGGAGGTTGATCTTTTCCATGTCCGGGCGACCAACACCTACCGCTGCCTGACGGTCATCCTCGCCTCTGGAAAACAACCCCGGACCCTGGGGCTCCCCGGTGAGGACCGCCTGATTGGAAGAGGCATATCCGTCTGCTCGACCTGCGATGGCCCGCTCTTCCGTGATCGGCCTGTTGCCATCGTCGGCGGAGGAAATGCGGCCATCCAGACTGCTGTTGAGATGGCAAAGATCGCAAGCTCCGTGGCCCTGATCGCCAGGAGCGCCCTCCGGTGCGATGAGATCTGCATAAGCCAGGCAGAGGAGACGGGGGTGCGGTTTTTCTTCCATCATGAGGTAACAGAGCTCCACGGTGATGCAGCCCTGACCGGGATCACGATCCGTGACCGCGAGACCGGAAAGGAGATGACCCTCGATGTGGAGGGGCTCTTCCTTGAGATCGGGCTTATACCGAATACGGGATCTTTCGGGGATCTGGTGGCGTTAAACGAGCAGCACGAGATCCTCATCGACGAGAACAATCACACACGCACCGACGGGGTCTTTGCAGCCGGCGATGCGACCAGTATAAAGGGCAAGCAGATCATCATCGCCGCAGGTGAGGGGGCAAAGGCGGCGCTCGCGGCGCACGAGTATATCCTCGAGAAGGGGCTCTCCCGTGCCCCAGTACCGCAGGTCTTATGAGCGGATATGCTGACAGAATTTAGGAGAATGTATGGTACTCGATGAGATACTTATTGTTCGCGGACGTGCCGATGGCGATGGTCCGGAGATCGCGCGTACCTTCAGGGAGGCCGGTATGCCGGTGCGCATCACATCGACTTCTGTCCTGGAGGGCCATGTTGCTTTAAAGGGGAAGATCAACAGCGTCAAAGCTCTGCTGAAGGAAGAGATCTTACGGATCGAAAAATTCAACGAAGAGTTCGACACCGCTGAGGGCGAAGAGTTCGACACCGCTGAGGACGAAGATGCCGAGCCCCGGCAGGTGTATAATTCCTTCCTTGATGTGGTGGAGTGGATCGAGGAGGACATCGCAGAATTCATGGAGAGATACCAGCCCGGGGATGTTATCCAGGCGGGTGATCTCAAAGGGTGGATGGCACCGGACGCCGTGGCCGCCGGGGAAGGGGAAAGACAGGAAATTCTGGAGTCCGCGTTGCACAGGGTGATGGCGTTCACCATGCTGTGCGAGAACGACCTGATCGAAACAGATGGCGAGAAGGTGATCGTTAAGGGCCACATGAACCCGGAGGAGATCATCATCACCATCCCGGGTGCTTTTGCCGGTGACATTGACCCCGACGACCTCAAAGAACACGAAGTCCTGCTGGAGATGAGCGTCGTTTCGATGCCTGAATACCTGCTGGAGTTCGGCCCCGAGGCGATCCTTGAGGGAGATCTCGACAAGGTTGAAGAGATTGCCGATGACCTTGAGATCGATGAGGAAGCGTATATGTCGTTTCGTTCGGGCATCTCCTTAAAAAGGGTCGTCGTTGGTAGAACCCTGGAGATCCTCGAAGAGCGCGGGGCGCTGGCTCCGGCGGAGGTTGCGGAGGCCCTTCTGGGCGGATCTATAGAGAATATCGAGGATGGTTATGAGATCGCGCTGGCCCTCACCCCTGAGTTTGTGAAAGGGCTTCTCAACGATCTCAAGAAGGTCGGACTGGTGCGCAAGAAGGGCGAGAAGTTCCGCACGATTTAGGCCGGCGCCGGGAGGATAGGGACATCCCCGCTCCGGATCAGTCCGCCAGACCCTCTGCCGGCCTAACAGGCCGCCGGCGCGTGAGACCTGTGTTTGGGAAGCCCGCATGTCCGGGGCATCCTCTTTCACACAGAAAACCTGCAAAGAGGCGGCCCGATCTCACAAGAGGTCTTGCTCAAGGGTTGTACTCTCGATATCGGTGCATCGTATGCCCTCGATAGAGCTTGAGATCTCCCCCTCATTTTGCATGCAGAGGAGGGCCACCCTTATCTTTCGGGAGCGACGATCCCCTGCCATGGATAGGGTGTGGGCACCCCGGTTCTCTCTTCCCCGGGAGGCAGGCCGGTGATCGAGGAGTATCTCCGGGCAGGGATGAACGGGGTGCTTGAGCGGATCGCCCTTCTCATCGCCCGAACCGGGATGACCCCGAACATCCTCACCCTGCTCGGGTTTATCGGGATGGCGGTCGCCGGGGTCCTCTGCTCCGCAGGTTTATTCTTCCCCGCCGGTTTCGTTGTCGCGGCATCGTCCATCTTTGATGCGCTCGACGGAGCGCTTGCCCGGGCAAGCGGTGCTGCATCGGTCTATGGAGCGTTTCTCGACTCGTTCCTGGACCGCTACGCGGAGGCGGCGGTCTACGCCGGGCTGCTCGCCCACTATGCGTGGTCTGTAGCACCCTGGGGCATCGTTACGGTGTTTTCGGCCGCGATCGGGTCGTTGATGGTCAGTTACGCCCGGGCCAGGGCCGAAGGGCTCGGGATAGAGTGCCGTGTTGGCCTCTTCGCCCGGCCGGAGCGGTTTGCGGTCATCATCGCCGGCCTGATCACCGGGTTTGTCCTTCCGGCTATCGTCATACTCGCGGTCGCCACGAACGCCACTGCCGTCCAGCGACTCCTCCACGTCTGGCGATCCACCGGTTTACCACCGAGGTGATCCCGTGCCGTATCCTCCCGGAATGTGGGCTTAACCGCCGCTGTAGTACTGGGCGGAGGTGTTCCTGAGGTAGAGGGCGTAGAGCCGGTCGTCCCCGCTCCATGCCTGGATGTAGCCCGACCCGCACCATCACACGGAATCACTGACCCGGGAGTCTCATTCGATGGCGATCGGGCCGGCCGGTACATTCGCAAAGACATACCCGGTTGTTTGCAGGGTGTATGAGATCGGGTTCGGAGACGTTGATCTCGTCTGCACATGCACCATCCCCGGCGGTGTTCGCCCGGACAGCGGCGCCAGGACCGCAGAACGATCATCGTGAGAGGCCGCCGCACTCGTAATCCTCATAGGAGAGGAAGATGGCATCAGGGTCGCTGGTATCATGGGCGGCCGGGTTGCCGTAGATTATGGTGATCGCGGTCGCATTCGCGGAAATGGCGAGCCAGACATAGGCGTGGGATCGCCTCGTGACAGCCACCGTCCTGTGGGGAACGGTGGTCCCGTTCCCGTTCACGAACCGTATGTCGGCAAAGTCTGGTCGTGTCCCGAAGATATGCGTGGCGTTGAAGAGAACCTCAAGCCCATCCATCCCGGAGGGACTTCTCTGGACCTCACCACCATATGCCTATCGGCTGGCGAACCCCAACGCTGATGGTCTTCGGGGGAGCATGCTACAGGGTTATTGCCGTGAGTGACACCATCGTTATCATCGGGGGAGGTCCCGCAGGGCTCTTCTGCGCCCTGCAGGCGGCGGGGAGGGGGCGGGATGTGGTTCTCTTTGAGAAGAAACCCGCACCGGCGCGAAAACTCCTGATCACGGGCTCGGGGCAGTGCAACATAACCCACGACGGGGAGATCGCCAGCTTCTTCTCCCACTACGGCGACCACGGGGCGTTCCTCCGCCCGGCGCTCCAGAACTTCACAAACCAGGATCTCATCGCCTTCTTTGCTGACAGAGGCCTATATATGCAGGTCGAGCCCGGGGGGAAGATCTTCCCGGAGACTCGGCGGGCCGCCGATGTCCTTGCTGTCCTCCTTGCAGAGTGCTCCGCCCGCGCTGTGACCATCCGGTGCAACGAACCGGCCCTCGCCGTGGAGCGGGATGGAGTTGGGTTCCTCATCCGTACGGAGAAGGCGGCCTTTTGGGCCGGCATCCTCGTCATCGCAACCGGGGGCGCCTCCTACCCCGCCACCGGATCGACCGGGGACGGGTATGCCTTCGCCCGCGCCCTCGGGCAACCCGTCACGGAGGTTGCCCCGGCGCTCGCCCCGGTCTACATCGATGACTACCCGTTCGCCAGTCTTGCCGGTATCTCTTTTGAACAGGTTGCGATCGCTGTTTACCGGGGTGGAAGGGTGATCCGCCGACACACCGGCGATCTCCTGCTGACGCATACCGGCCTCTCCGGCCCGGGCATACTCGATCTCTCCCGCTTCATCCTCCCTGGCGATCTGCTCCGGGTCACGTTCCTTGGCGGTTTGAGCATAGAAGCGGTGCGAACGAGGGTGGCCGCTGCTCTCATGGGGGGCGGCGGGCGGCAGGTGAAGGCCGTCCTCTGCGATCTCGCCATCCCGGAACGGCTTGTCCGGCGACTGATAGATATGGCCGGGATCCCGGTGGGAGCAACCTCGGCCCACCTCCCGAGGAAGGCCCGGGATACGCTTATCGCATCCATAGCAGAGTTCCCGTTCACCGTGGCGAGGCCGGGGGGGTTCTCTGAGGCTATGGTGACGCGGGGCGGGGTCGCCCTTGATGGGATCGACCGAAGAACGATGGCATCGCGGATCGTGCAGAACCTCTACTGCATCGGTGAGGTGCTCGATATCGACGGAGACACCGGGGGCTACAACCTGCAGGCGGCGTTCTCAACCGCAGCTCTCGCCGCCCGGTATATCGCCGACTCTCCCATCTCCCGGTGACCCCGTAGCTCCGGAGACTGAGCTTCTCTTCCCCCGGGGAGAATAACAGCATCATCGTATCCTGCCTGCCATCTCTCCCCCCCGATTTCATACACCTTCTTTTTATAGCAGTATGGTTTTATGGCGCGCCATATTGATTCCCGGCCTGTATACGGATGTCATAGTTATATTTGGGTCTTGAGATATTCAATTTCAAATAGAAATTTTATTATACTTTTTTTCATATTAAACCATATTGAGAGAATAACGTGATCTGGAGTATTATTCAGACGATTCTTCTCCTCTCCGCGCTCATCCCGCAGGGGCACCTGATCTGCGATGGCGGATGGGGTGACTCAGGGGGTGGTGCCCCTGGATCGATCTACGCCGATGGTCGGGCCTGGTTTCCTTCACCGGGGGAAGACTTCACCCCCGGGAGTACCGACCCTTCCTGTAACGGGTTCATCGAGCGTGTGGACCGGGAGACGTTTGCCCACATCGATGGCATCCCCCGCCTCTTCCCGGTGGGCCTCAACGCGACCCTCTCCAGCGGGGCGGGGGACTGCACCGATCTTGCGCTTCTCAGGGTGGAGATCCTCCGCCGGAACGGAATATCGGCCCGACCGGTCCATGGGTTCATGATCTGGGATGCAGAGGCGTTTCAGACCGATGCGCTCCACGTGGAGGTCTTTGGGCGGGGCATCGCCGTCCACGATTGGGTCGAACTCGGTGATGGCCGGACGATGGGTGCATACGATGGTGTCCCCGGGATCCGGTGCGTGAAGACGGGAGACGGCGTCTGCCTCCAACCAGTCTTCGAAGCGCTAGGCTACACATGAGCAGCAGCCTCCACCCGGGAAGATTCAATATCAGGGGCGACAAATGGTCTGTATGAGCTTGTTCCCGGCGCTCCTTGCCTTAATCCTGGTTGTCGTCGTCGCGTTCATCCTCTACAGGATGGTCAAAAGCATCACCAGGCTCATCATCAACGCTGTCGTGGGCGTGATCCTGCTCTGGCTCATCGATCTCCTCGGTCTGATGAACCTTGTCGGCCGGCCCGATATCCCCATCAACCTGATCACCATCCTCATCTGCGCTATCGGGGGGGTATTCGGCGTGGTGGTCACGGTGGTGTTGCACCTCCTCGGGATCCCGCTGGCGCTGTGAGGGGCGGAGAACCACCCGCGTGGTCAGCATGGACGCCTCTTTGATCGTCGGAGTGCCAGATATCACCCGCCGCGCGGAACCCTCATATCTTCTCTGCCCATACCCTCAGGGTATGCAGGAGTACGGTCCCGGCATCGTCGGCGAGGTCCGGTTTGCCCGCCAGGACGGCGGCTACTATGTGCAGCTCTATGATCGGGAGGGAACCCCCATCGGCAGGACGGGGCTCTGGAGAACCGAGGCAAAGGCAAAAGAGGCGGCCCGGAAACTCGCCGCGAAGATGGGCGGCGGGTGAACCCTCAGGGTATCCGCTGGTGTGCCTCCTCATAGCGGATGAGGCCGGCGATGCACCGGTTATACGGCGTCTCGATGCCATGGCGCTCCCCGAGGCGCGCGATGTAGCCGTTGAGGAGATCGATCTCCGTCCGGCGCCCCCGTCGGAGGTCGTAGTACATGGAGGGGTAGACCGCGGCGAAGTCGGGCACCTGCACCGTAAAGAGGTGGGCAAGGTAGTCGTCGGCTGTCGCCCAGGGGAGGCCGACCCCTTCGGCGCCGGCGACGGCGAAGGTCTCGCGGATGAGACCTTCGACGATCTCCCTGACGCTCTCGTCGGCAGCGGCGCCGACCGGGGCCGCAAGGAGAGCGCAGATCGGGTTCACCGCTATATTGAGGAGAGCCTTCGCCCACTTCCCCGAACGGATATCGCCGTCCGCCTCGGCCGGGATGCCGGCGGATCGTATGATGGCGATGAGCCGGTCAGGGATCGCGGCGCCGTCGCCGGACCAGGCACCGAAGCGCATCGGGGCGCTCTCACTCTGGACCCGGACGTGCCCCGGGCCCACGACCGCGAAGTTCGTCGTCACGGTCCCGCCGATGACGATACGGGTGTAGCGGGAGATGATATCCTCGTTCCCGATCCCGTTCTGGAGGCTTGCCACGGGCCGATCCCGGAGTACCCCGGCATACTCCTCGCAGATCGCCCGGGTGTCGGTGCCCTTTGCTGTGATGATGATGAAGTCGACATCGGGTGGAACCTCATCCGGTCCCGTTATGGGGGTGATCCCATCGTGGGTGGCGTCCCCCCATACTCCCTCCATGACGAGACCCTGCCTCCGGATCGCCTCAGCGTGTACCGGTCGGCAGGCAGCATAGATCGTCGCCGCTTCGCTAAGCCTCCCGGCAAGCGAGAGGCCGACGGCCCCTGCACTGAGTATCAGGATGATCGGGCGTTGTAACGCTTCCATTTTCTTGTGATCTCCGTTGAGCGCGAGGGAAGATAAAGGAGATGCGGTTCCGAACGCTTTTCCTCTCCGGCGCACAGACGGATCACCGATGAAGTACGTCACAAAGTCCGACGGCAGTCTGCAACGTTTCGACCCGGTGAAGGTACGGCGGACGCTCCAGAACCTTGGCCTCGCGGCGGAGGATGTCGACCGGATCGCCGACGAGATCGAGGAGTCGGTGCCCGACGGGATGAAGACGGCGGCGGTCTTTCGTATGATCCGCGCCCGAGCCCGGGCCGTCCGCCCTGCTGCCGGGCACCGGACGGATCTCAAGAGAGCACTCTCCCTCCTCCGCCCGAAACCCGACTTCGAGGAGTTCGTGCGGATACTCCTCCGGGAGCACGGCTACCGGGTAGAGGCCGGGTGTGTGCTTGCCGGGCGATGCGGGGAGCACGAGGTGGACGCCATCGCCAGTAAGGACGGCGTGACCATATTCGTCGAGGTGAAGCATCACGCGAGTCACCGCCGGATGACCGGCCTCGACGAAGGACGGATCGCCCGGGCGATCATCGAGGATCTTCAGGAGGGGTTCCGGTTCGGGCAGTGCACCGTCTCGATCGACGGCGCCCTGATCGTCTGCAACACAAGGCTCTCGGAGCATGCAAAGCACTACGCGACCTGCCGGGGGATCGAGCATATCGGGTGGGATTGCCCCGTTGAGCGAAATCTCAGGACGATGATCGAGGAGACGCGATCCTACCCTATCACCATCGTCAGCGGGGTGGGGCCATCGGTCACCGCAAGGCTTGCAGATGCCGGGATCCTCATGGCAAAGGAGGTCGCCTACGGTGACGCCACAGCAATCGCCCGCGATGCAGGTCTCTCCCTTCCGGAGGTTCTGGTGATCGCCGGGCGGGCGCGCGCGATCCTTGAGCCTTGATCAGCCCTCAGGCAGCGTCACCAAGGATCCGGAGCTGCTCTTCTGTCGGGTTGATCAGGACGATCTCGGGCCGGCAGTTGAACCGGAGGTCCACACCTGCAAAACTTGCGCTGCAGATCCCGCGGGATATGTAGGTCGGTGTCCCGTTCGTCTCAAAGAGGCCGGCAAGCTCGATGACGCCGAGGTCGTTTAACTGCGCTATGACCGGGAAGAGGAACTGGCCGCCGTGGGTGTGACCGGCAAGGATGAGGTCGGCGTCCCAGTCAGCCCTGCAGGACGGTTCGTGGATGAGGTATATGGTGAATGCACCGGTCACCGGCACGTCGGGAGGATCCGCCATCCCGGCCCATCCGTCATCGATGCCGACGATGGCAAGGTCGTCGTCCCCGACGGTGATATGGGCGTAGTCGTTCCTGAGGACATGCACACCGTTCTCTTCAAGCGCCGTGGTGAGGGCATCAGCAAATGCGGTATCGGCGGATCCGTCATTGAGAGCGGAGACGTCGTATCCGTCGGTGGTGGTGTTTGCGGATCTCCAGGTGGCAAACATCCTCTCAAGGCTCGTCGGGCTGTTGATCCCCACCCGGTAGTCGTGGTTCCCGAGGACGGCGTAGGCCGGTGCATCGAGCGACCGCCATACCGCCTGATTGTCAAAGTCTGACTCATCGCCGGTGGCGAAATCGCCGCCGATCAGGATGAGAGAGGGTTTTAGACGATTTATCTCCCCGATTACCCCCCGAACGTGATCGATATTGGATGGCCGGACATGGGGGTCGGTTATGTAGACGATGCCTTCGGGTGCCCCATCGATATTGAGGGGGGTCACGTCGACGGCCCGTGCCTCCCAGGCCATGTAGCCGGTCATGGGCGGGAGCATGATGAGCAGGAACAGCACCAGATGCTTTGTATCCGGGGTTTTCAGGGTCACTCTATTTTATTTCACTTTTCGAATATTAATAGGATCCGGGCCATCGGGCCGGGGCGGATCAGCGGTTTTTCAGAGTATCCGCCGGATCACCCGTATCATCGGCCGGCTCCGCAACTGAGATCGGCCCGATGAAGGCGGCGAATGCTGGCCCCGCAGGCGGAGTTCACCGTGGTTCCCGGTAAGGGTCGCGAGGTATATGGTGATGAACGCGATGGCGCCTGATGAGGTGGGGCGATCTACTGTAACAGGGGATGGCGGGGCGGTCTACCATATGGAGGGAGGCGGCGATGAGGATATGAGGCATACCCCGCGCGGCGAATCCCGGGCATACCACGAGCGTATGGGAATGGGTGGTTCCGCAAGGTCACCGCCTGAACCATCGGCCTTCTGGAGGGCGGCGCGGGCCGGCCGGGGCGGTCGTCTCCGCGCATACCGGGAGAATACTTGATAAGCTAGCAGTTGTATAAATAGGACGCACGAAGATCCAGACGTTCAGGAACACGGGGTTGATGAACTGACTGATCCTACCAAGCGCAAAACTGAATCCGATGGAGTAAATGCGGATGGGGAGATCATCCGCGTACGCCTGCCAAACAAGAGGAATCGGGAGATGTTTGGCAGCGCCGAACTGATGCTCGGGGCAAATCATATAAGGATCCGCTGTTTCGACGGTGTGACGCGCACCGGGCGGATCAAGGGCAAGATCAAGAAGAAGGTCTGGATACGGGAAGGAGACGTTCTGGTCGTCGTCCCCTGGAGTTTCCAGGACGAAAAATGCGACATCATATACCGCTACACGAGACCTCAGGTGGAATGGCTCCGGAAGAACCGGTATCTCTGATTTTTTTTCTGAGCAAGAGTTCCCTGCACGGCTGGGATGAGGAGAGGGGGGGACCGCTGCCTCTCCTGCCGGCGAACCCAAAAAAACCACATGATGCCTGTGGAGGCCACAGGCACACCGGATGAAAATGACCCAAGGCCATTTTCATACGAAAGGTTAGATGCCAAGGATCTTTATCTCATACTCTTTTATGACGAGTTTCTTTACCCCTGACGGGGTGTAGGTACCGCCCGAACCGCTCATCTTCAGCGAGCCGGTCAGGTAGTTCTCCCAGGCCACGAAGAGATTGTTATTGGGATCTTCGTTATACTTCACCGTGATATCATTGGTGTGTTCGTATACATTTGAGCCCGTGCCCTCAAGGCTCATCCTAACCGTAGACATTCCTGATTTCGCCATCCGCTCATCGGCGGTGATGTTCATGATGTAGATGACGAGCGTCGCTGTAGGTCCATCATAGAACCACCGCGGCTCGGCGAGCATCGCCGAACCCGCCGCCCCTTCCTGGCGCGTCATCACCGCACCGTTCTCGAGGGTGATCACCTCGGTGCCGCGGTCGGAGCGGTAGATCAGGGCGCCGGGGGAGAATGATCTGGGAGTGGAGATGCCCGATACCTCAAACCTCGGTGTACCAACCTCTTTAGAACCGATCACCTCCAGCGTCCCCCCGCTCACCTGGAGCGTCGCCTCCTTGTAGGGCACGTTCTTGAAGCAGAGGCTCTTCATGTCGTTCTGGATGACGATCATCGCCCGTTCCATGTTCCTGACATCGGCGTTACTCTGCTCCTTCACGAGCACCGGATAGCCGTAGAGTGTAACGAGGCCGATGCCGGTGAGCACGAGCCCCAGGATCAGGACAAACCCGATCGCCTCCGAGACTGCCTCTTCATTCATCTTCATGGAAATCCCTTTGAGTCATACTGGATCATGTTCCATCCCGCGCCGGTGGTGTTGCCGACGACACCCTTTGTCGCCCCGATGCCGGCTATGGCTATCTTGCTCTTGATGTTGCCGCCCTGCACCTGGATAGCCTGGCTTGCCCGGTTATCGCCCTCCATCCACACATCCACGAAGTAGCCCTTCCCGGCGACATCGTCGGGGATATCAAACTTCGTCTCGATCGTTCCGTTTCCAGGCGCTATCACGTAGAGATCGACGATCCGGGTGCTGACCCCGTTCCCGATATCCACGAAGGCATGGTAGCGGAGCGTGTTTGCCGGCCCTTCCATGATCGAGGCGTTGACGGAGAACATCATGACGATCATAAGCAGGAGGAGCACGCCGGTGATGATGATATACTCCATAAGCCGGGTGACGCCCTCCTCGTTCATCGGTTCAGTGATATGCAGTCTCATTATACACCGTCACCCCGTTGTTGTAGTGGATGGTCACCGGGCGGAGCCAGCGCCCGGAGACATCCTGTGCCGTTCCGTTCTTGAACTGCACCACGGCATTCTTCCGCTGGAGGGATATCTCGACGATATCCTTTTGCACATTGTCCCGGTGTTCCTGAAGGGTATCATAACGGTCGACATAATCGAACACCGCCTCCCGCAGATCCCGGATGTCGTTCTTCGGGAATTCAAGCACTCCTTCCGCGGTCGTCTGCCCGACGAGCGCCGATTGGTTGATGATCAGCGCAAGGAAGAAGAGCGCTACGGCGACTAAGAGACCCATCAGGACGATCCACTGGCCTTCTTCGTTCATGCGCGCCATAAGAGCACCTCCACGAGGACGGCCTGAGCCCTTGTCTCATCATAGATGCCCCGATCGCTTTTATAATCCAGTTGCACCCACCGCGTCACCCGCACGGCGGATTCCCTTCCTGTCCAGGTTTCGTCAGGTGCGACGAATGGATATTCTTTAATCACGTTCGAATTCGTACTCCGGTATGTGACGTTCGCACTCATATGCAGGCTATCGAGCGTGCCGCTTGTCGTTGCGTTGCAGTACCTCAGGAACGTACTGTTGAAGTCTGTGCTGTTGCCCGTGCTGATGAAGATCTCAAGATCGCTCTTTGCGCCGTTAGCATCCGGCGTATCCATCATAGCAAGCACATCGCTCCCGAGCTGCTCAAGCTGCATGTCCGGTATGTGCGTATCCCCCGTAGTGTAGACGCTCGTCGTGCTGACGACGATATACGCAGTGAGCAACATGATGATCCCGGCCGCGACCCCCTCCATCGTGTAAAGCTGCCCCGCATCGCTCACCATATGGCGACCTCCAGTATGCCGGTCTTGAGGTTGGGGCGTGTGATGTATGCGTAGTCATACAGATGGGTGCCGGTGATGTTTGTGTTCTCAAAGATAAACCGGATGTTCAGGGTGCTGCTCTGGTCCAGGGGGAAGAGCGACGTGGCCGCCGGTTTCAGAACCAGGGATACATTATCTTTGATCTCTGCACCCGGTGTGAGGTTCTGCGGAGCCCCATCGATATGCAGGGTGTATGAGTCGTTATCCATCGCCCCATAGGGGAACGGTATATCGAATGAGGTCGTTTGGAACCCGACGTGCCGGAGTACCATACCGCCGCCACCGGTGCTGTTGTGGTACGCGTTGAAATTCGTGATAGTCACGTTCACCGGTTCGGTTCGTGGGTCAATCCGATAAGCCGGGCTGATGGACGAGTTCAACAACTGAGTGAAGTTGAGCTGGACGGTGAACGTCTGGGTCGGCATCGTTGGGCTGTCTATCCAGTATGGGGACGCCTTAGCCCCCTTGATCTCCGCCGCCCCCGGCTCCTTGACCTTCACCACCCGGCGGATGTAACCGTAGCCGGGAGGGAGGGGGTCGCCGGTCTTATTATCGTATGTCCCATCCAGGCTCCGGAGCGATATGTTATAGGAGTAGGGAATGTCGCCAAAGATCACCTTGCTATGGTAGTCATCGGCAGTAAAAAGTGGCTCTCCAGAGGGCAGTTTTTCAAAAAATCTCTCAATCTTCGTCGAGAGGAGGATGTTCGGCGTCTCCTTCGATATCGCAAGCCCCATCCGTTGAATCTGATTCCGGCCGAGCTCCCACGGGGGATCGGCCGGCCATCCCGGATCCTCGGCAAGGATAACCCCCGTCCGGTAGGCGACCGCGTCGTAATCGATGCCGCTGCTCTGCAACCCCGCAAGGAGCCCCGGCACCATGCTCAGCACCATGATCAGGGCGAGCATGAATATGGTGAACCCCGCAAGGAAGTCAAGCGATAGCACCCCGTCGTCGCTCACCGGCCTTATACAACCACCTCCCCGGTATCCGCCCAAAACGCGAGAACCTCCATACCGGCACTCGAACGGACGGTGACGGAATAAGCCCCCTCCGCAAGCGAAAGATCGACCGTATCGGCGCTGAGCCGCTCCATCACGGGCCGGAGCACCTCCTCCTGGCCGGCGAAGAGATCTTCGGGGGAGAGTATGGCGGTGACATTCACCTCCTCCTCGGGCAGGGGGGCCGGGAGCGATATCTCCTGCCAGCCCGCAGGACCGAATGTCAACCAGCGCACCTCCTCGCCGTCCCGGAGGCCAAGCGCCCAGGAGGCGGCCCGGCCATCGAGATCGACTCCGGTCCCGAGCACCTGATGGATCGATGCCCCGGCGACGGCGAGGCCCCCCTCGGCATCGAGCAGGTCCAACTCCGCGAGAGCCTCATCAAGGGTCGAGGCTGCCGGCGGCTCCGGCAGGTCGATCGGGGTGATGCCGCCGCCGGTGACCGGTGTCGGGGACGCACCAAGGCAACCACACGCAACACAGAAGATACAGATTGCGGCAACCAGAGCCGGGATGCTTCCGGAAGATCTCATGCAAGGCAGTCATTATACACAAAGGGGTATAAATAACCATCCCTCACCGGTGGTCAAAAATTTGCCGCCTTCATCCGATACCGGAAACGTGCAGGTACCCGGAGGCAAAAACGTTTCGTCTCAAATGATGTCCGCATACCTTGAATAGCCCGATCTTTATATGCCAGGACCCCCGGCCCGCAGGCCCCGGCAGGGTGGCATAACCTATATCTCTTCATCAGTAGCAATATTTCATGAAAGGAAAGCACATGTGTACAACTACGCCCCCCGGCACGCCGGGAGAAGCACACGATCGGTTCGCCGAAGCAGCCAGGTTCCACGGCCACATCTGCCCCGGCCTTGCGCTGGGATACAGGGCGGCCGGGATCGCCCTTGAACATCTCCGCTCCGGCCGGGCCGATGACGAGGAGCTCGTCACCATCGCCGAGACCGATGCCTGCGGCGTCGACGCCATCCAGGTCCTGACGGGATGCACCGCCGGAAAAGGAAACCTCCTCTTCAAAGACCACGGGAAGCACGCCTTCACGTTCATCAACCGCCGGACAGGCGACGCTATCCGTATAACGGGAAACCCGTCGTTTAACACAGACTCGCTTGACCCCGGCCTTGCACCGCTCCGGGCCCGGGTCATGCAGGACCGGGCCTCGGATGAAGAACGGGCCGAGTACCGGAGGCGGACGGATCGGCTTGTCGAGACGATCCTCGATCTCCCCGAAAAAACTCTCTTTGTCATCCAGAAGGTCGATATCGACATGCCGGAGCAAGCCCGGATATTCCGGTCGGTACCGTGCGCAAAATGTGGCGAACTGACCGCCGAGTCCCGGATCCGGGTCGAAGACGGCAGGTTCCTCTGCCGGGCCTGCTCAAAGGAATACTCCCGGCGCTGGTGAGGGCGACCTCCCTCACCGCACGATCTTTGTTATAGGTATCTCGAGGATATCCTCAGCGCCTGCAGCCTTCAGGTGCGGGATGAGACCGTTGACGAGCCCTTTCTGCACAACCGTCTGAACGCCGAAGTAATCGATGCCGTGCAGTCTGCCGACGGTGGGCTTCTTCATGGCGGGGAGGACATCGATGACGCGGTCGAGCGCCGCAGACGGCACGTTCATCGTCAGGAGAACCTGGTGGCGCGCCTCGATCACACCGAGGAGGAGGGTCGTGATCTCCTCGATATCCCGACGTTTCTCGGGGTCGCGGAAGGAGTCGTGGTTTGCAAGGAGAGCGGTATGCGACTCCATGATCTGGCCGACGATCTTCAACCCATTCTTCTTGAGCGTGCTCCCGGTCTCCGTGAGGTCGACGACGACATCCATAAGGTCGGGCACCTTCGCCTCCGATGCACCGTAGGAGGCAAAGAGCCTGACGGCGATGCCGTTCTCCTCAAAGAACCTCTCCGTTATCCGGGGGTACTCGGTCGTCACCCGGCTGCCTGGCCGGATGGCGGCGACGTTCTCGATGGGCTCGTCGCGGTGGACCGCGACCACGATCTTCACGTTCCCGTCGCCGGTCTTGCTGTAGGAGAGGTTTGCGATCTCTAAAACATCAGCACCGCTCTCCTGCACCCAGTCAAGCCCCGATATACCGATATCGAAGTAGCCCATCTGGACGTAGAGCGGGATCTCCTGCGGGCGAAGGATCTTCACTTTCCCTATCCGCGGGTCGTTGATACGCGGGTTGTAATCGCGGTCGGTTCGTCGAACCTCGAGATCCGCCTCCTTGAAGAGCTGGAGCGTCTGCGCCTCAAGGCTCCCCTTCGGGAGAGCAATCGTGATCATAGAGAGGTTATCGGGCGGAAAAAGAGTTAAGGATGGTGATCCGGATCTCAGTCGATGGTGTGGATGACAAGCCCCGAGAGGAGCTTTGGCTCAAACCATGTGGACTTCGGAGGCATGACGCCATCCGCATCGGCGATCGCAAGAACTGTCCCGACGTCGACCGGCTGCATCGCCACCGCGAGGGCGTACTCGCCACGGTCCACCAGTCGTTCAAGCCCAAAGAGAGGCTTTGCCCCGCCCATATAATGGAGCCTCGGGTCGCCCCGCGGATCGGCTATACCGAGCATCCCCTCGAGTATATCCTTCTGGAGCACCGAGACGTCGAGCGATCCGATCAGGTCGCCGGGATCCCTGACCGGCCGGGCAACCTCGTACCAGGTCCCCTGCATGTAGAAGTGCATGACGTGGAGCGGTTCGTCGCCGGTCGCAAGCGGCGGGATCTGGTAGTTTGAGGCGTCGACCTTCCCATAGGGTCGGACGCTCCAGCCGGCCCGTAAGAGCGCATCGATGAATCCCGGGAGGGTGAGGCCGCCGAGATCGGTGATGAGCCGGCTGTAGCCGTGGATGTGGACGCGGTCCCGGGCAAAGAGGACGACCATGAACCTCCCCGCCTCCTCGGTGAACCGGCCTTCCTTCCGGCGCCGCTCGGCCACGTTCACCGCCGACTTTGCCCGGTGGTGCCCGTCGGCTATGTAGGCCTCCGGCACGGCCGCAAAGAGCCCTTCGAGGTGGGAGAGGGTTGCCTCGTCGGCGACCCTATAGACCTCGTGGAGCGCTCCCGATGCGGTTGTGGTGCTCCCGTCAGGCCCCGCCTCGCTGATGAGGGAGCGGACATAAGGGAAGATCTCTCCCCGGTCACGATAGAGCAGGAAGACGAGGCCGGTGTTCGCCCCCACCGTATCGATGTGTCGGGTCCGATCCTCCTCCTTGTCGTACCGGGTGAGCTCGTGCCGCCGAATCCGCCGGTTCTCGTACTCCTCTGTTGCCACACAGCAGACCAGTCCGACGAACTCCTCGTCGTCCTGGACGGCCCGATAGACATACATGCCCGGTTCCGGGTCTTGCTGCAGCAGTCCATCCGCCAGCAGACCATAAAAGACTTCCCGCGCCCGCTCGTAGATCCGGTCATCGTGGGGAGGGAGGTCGGGGAGTTCGGCATCGGGCCGGCTGACCCGGAGGAAACTCAGGGGGTTCTTCTCGATGCACTCCCGGGCCTCCTCTGCCGTCACCACATCGTACGGCACGGAAGGAATCTTTCCGGAGTATCGCCGCTCCGGGCGAACTGCTGCAAAACGATAGATCTGGACCATGGGAACCGCCACACTCGTATGTGCCTATTATTTTGTCTCCTGACACTATATTATGTAGGGCACTCAGAGAGAGGAAGAGGCCGGTAACGATGATGCCGCTACAGCTCACCATTCGCAGGGCGCAGCCTGCAGATATTCCCCATATAGTTGCCATCGAGAGGGTAGCGTTTGCCGACCCCTGGGATGAGAGCACGCTCCGTGAATCGCTTGCTTACTTCCCGGAGACGTTCTTTGTGGCCCGGAACAACGGGGATATAGCCGGATTCGTCGCCGCTGGCCTTGAAGATACCGGCGAAGAGTTTTATGGGCACATCATGAACCTTGCCGTCGCCCCGGAATACCGGCGCCGGGGGGTCGGGCAGCACCTCATCCGGCGCCTTGAGCAGGAGTTTGCGCTTGCGGGGGCAAGCGGTGTCCAGCTCGAAGTCCGGATCACCAACACCGGGGCGCAGGAGTTTTACCGCCGCCTCGGTTATCGGGAAGTCTTCCAGATCGCCTCGTATTATGCAAACGACGAAGATGCCCTCGTCATGATGAAATGGTTCCGGTTTTAGCCGCAAATCTTTATCCCCGGCCGTGCTCCTTGTGGGCCCTGGCCAGGTGCTGCGCAGCGAGAGCGCCGAGGAGGGAGAGTTCACCGGCGAGGACGCCGGCCGCGACGATCTCGGCAAACGCCTTCGCATGGGTTCCCGGTGGATCGCCGCCCCCGGCGACGCCGAGGATCGTGAGGCACTCGTGCTGGGTATCGACACCCGTACCGCCGCCGACCGTCCCCACCGGGAGGGAGGGGAGGGTGACTGCGACGTAGACCCCGCCATCCACCCGATCGACGGTGGTGATCGCGGTGCTCCCCTCGACGACATGGGCGGCGTCCTGACCGCAGGCTATGAAGATAGCGGCTACGACGTTTGCCGCCTGGGCATTGAACCCGAACGATGCCGCCCGCGCAGACCCCACAAGGTTCTTTCTGTAGTTGACCTCGGCAAGCGTCTCCGCGTCGGTCTTTAAGAGGTCGGCGATCATCGCGTCGGTGAGCCGCACGCCGGCGACCACGGTCTTCCCCCGGCCCTGCACCAGGTTGATCGCCGCCGGTTTCTTGTCGGTGCACATGTTCCCCGAGAGAGCGACGAGGCGGGCGCCGGTCTCCCGCTCGATGAGCTCGCCTACCTTCTGGCTTGCGATCGTCACCATGTTCATGCCCATGGCGTCCTTGGTATCGAACTCGAGCCGGACGAAGACGCTTGTGCCCGCCACGTAGGTGACGGCCTCAAGGAACTTCCCGTGTCTGGTGGTGCTCTCCGCAGCCTCGCGGATCTCCTCGATATGTTCCGCCACCCAGGTCGCCACACCGTGGGCGTGGACGACATCACCGGCGGCAAAGACCGGCGCACGGGTCATACCGTCCCGCATGATCCGCACATCCGCACCGCCGGCCCGGGCGATGAGAGAGCATCCGCGGTTAACGGAGGCCACGAGCGCCCCTTCAGTCGTCGCAAGGGGGAGATAGTAAGACCCGGCGGCATACTCGCCCCTCACCGGGAGCGGTCCCGCGACACCGAGCGGCACCTGCACCGTGCCGATCATGTTCTCAATGTTCGCCTTCACCACCCGGTCGATCCCGATGGAGAACGACCCCACCGCGGGAAGAGTGGTGCCTGTCTCGCCCTCGATGAACGTCCGCCGCACCCTGACCGCCTCCGCCGGCGAAAGTTCCTTCTCAAGCGCGTAGAGTTTGAGAGAACCGTCTTTCAGTCTCCCGATATACTCATCCATGAATAGTATGAGAACTCATACCTAAAGATGGCTGGTGGTCCACGTGGATGAAGAGCAGTGGTGCCTTATAGCGCCTAAGCAAGAGGCCGAACGGACACGGCGCCGGCTGCTTGACAATGGACTCCTCGACCGGCGGTATAAGCCGCGCTCTGAGGGCGACGCTGTCCTCCTCCCGGTGATAGGGGAGATCACGGGAGCCATCAGGCGCAACTTCGAGGCCGTGCCGGAACGCACCGAGCTCCCCCGCCACGAGCTCGTGGGCGGGATCGCCATAATGCAGGATGACGATGCAGAAGCCGCACAACGCCTTCTATCATCCCGCCCCTCCCTCCACACGGTCCTCTTCCCGGAGACACCGGTCGAGGGGGAGTACCGCACCCGCCGATTCGCCGTCCTTGCCGGTGCCCCCACGACCCGCACCCGGGTTATCGAGTACGGGCTCCGGTTCGATGTAGACCTTGCTCTCGCCTACTTCTCTGCCAGGCTCTCGACCGAGCGGCAACGCATCCTCAGGGCGATGGAGGACGGCGAGCAGGTGCTCGATATGTTTGCCGGCGTCGGGCCGTTTGCTATAACCCTTGCCCGCAGGGCGGGTGTCGTCTTTGCCGCGGACCTCAATCCCGCCGCAGTCCACCTACTCGCCCAAAACATTGCCACCAATCGGGCCGCTAACGTCATCCCGGTCCTCGCGGATGCTACGCACCTCCCAAGACTCGGGTTTGCTCCGTTCGATCGGATCATCATGAACCTCCCGCTTGCGGCACCTGCATTCCTCCCGGCAGCCGCCGCCCTCTGCCGCACCGGCGGAACGATTCACCTCTACGCGCTTGAGGAACGGGAAGGCGAGCACCTCCCCGGGATTCGGGCAGCCACCGCAGGAGAGGTCACCGAACGGCAGGTCCGGACATACTCGCCGGGGAAGTGGCACGCGGTCTATGATATCGTCATGGAGTGAGGTGTCCGGCCCGGGGATTGGCACCGGGCAGCGCCTCACATATTGAGCCGCAAAAACCACGGATGGGGTTGCCGGCCCTCATTCCGGCCACCCCCGTGATTCAAAAAGAGATAGAGCGTGTTCTTATTCCGTACAGGGTCCGGAGATCGGGATACTGGCGGTCACTTTACCGGCACGAACTTTGTGCCGTAGTGGATGGTGCCGCTCTCGCCGTCTGCCGCCACCCGGCGGAAGACGCTTTTCACCCGCATACCGATCTTCGCCTCTTCAGGAGGACAGGCGACCTGAGTCGTGAGCCTCGGCCCCTCGTCGAGTTTGACGATCGCGAGGACGTAGGGGGTGGTATGCTCGAACTGGTCGCTTGCCGACCGGATCACCGTGTAGGTGACGACCGTCCCTTCGCCGGTGAATTTATGATCGACGATCTTGCCGCTCCGCCGGCAGTCCGGGCAGAGCGATCGGGGCGGGAAGAAGTAGCGCCCGCAGTTCGTGCATTCTGTCCCGACGAGGTTATACCGTTGCGGGATCTTTCTCCAGAACCGTGATACCGACATATTCAGGCCCCCAGGATGTGTACGACGACCGTCGCACCGGTGCCACCGACGTTATGGGTCATACCGATCTCCGCATCCACCTGCCGGCCACCGGCATCGCCGCGGAGCTGGGTGACCACCTCGCAGATCTGCTTGATCCCGGTCGCGCCGACCGGATGCCCGCAGGCCTTCAGGCCGCCGCTCGTGTTCACCGGTATATCTCCGCCGAGGGCCGTCGCCCCTTCTGCGGTGAGTCGGCCTGCCTCGCCCTTTTTGCAGAATCCGAGATCCTCGATAGCGCAGATCTCCGCTATCGTGAAGCAGTCGTGGACCTCGACGAGATCGATATCCCTGTGGGTGAGGCCCGCCCGGGCAAACGCCCGTCTGCCTGCGGCGACGGTGGCGTCCAGGGTGGATATGTCCCGCCGGTCGTGGAGAGCAATCGTGTCGCTCGCCTGGGCGCTTGCAAGCACCCGCACGGGCGAGTCGGTGAACTCGCGGGCGCGCTCAAGCGGCACCACAACGACCGCCGCCGCACCATCGGTGATCGGTGAGCAATCGAAGAGCCGCAGGGGATCGGCCACGAGCGACGAGTTTAAGACCGTATCGACCGTGATTCGGTTTCTGAACTGGGCGATCGGGTTCTTTGCGCCGTTCTCGTGGTTCTTGACTGCAACCGCGGCAAGCTGCTCGCGGGTGAGCGGGTAGCGGTGCATGTAATCGTTTGCTATCATCGCGTAGAGGCCGGGGAAGGTCGCCCCGGCAAACCCCTCCCACTCGCGATCCGCAGCGCTCGCAAGCATATCGACGCTTGCACCGGTCCCGACGTCGGTCATCTTCTCGACGCCTGCCGCGACAACGATATCCTCCATGCCGCTTGCGACAGCGATCACCGCCTGCCGGAAGGCAAGCCCGCCGGATGCACAGGCCGCCTCCACCCGGGTCGAAGGGACGTTCTTGCTCGCCAACCCGGCGTAATCCGCGATAAGGGCCCCGATGTGTTCCTGCTCGACGAACCGCCCGGCGCTCATATTTCCGACATAGAGGGCGTCGATCCCCTCGCCGGCAACCCCGGCATCCTCAAGCGCCAGCGCGCCGGCCTTCACAAAGAGATCTCTGAACGATGTGCCCCAGTGTTCTCCGAACTCCGTGCACCCTATACCGATCACTGCTACGTCTCTCATCTCTGCATCACTATCTTTCCCTTGTGTTTGGCATACAGCGCGTAATCCAGGTAGATCGGGTTTGTGAGGAGTTTCTCCACGCCCGGCGCCGCTGCCCGATCAAACACCTCAGACTCGATGAGATCGGTGACCGTTATGTCAAAGGCATCGCTCCCCGCCCCGGAGCCAAACGATGTAACGAATATCCGATCGCCCGGTCTTGCCCCATCGAGCGTAGCAGCAAGCCCGATCATCGATGACCCCGAGTATGTGTTGCCGAGCTTCGGGACGACGAGTCCGGGCCGGATCTGCTCGTCAGTAAAGCCGAGCATCTTTGCTACCCGCTGCGGGAACTTTGCGTTTGGCTGGTGGAAGACCGCGTAGTCGTAGTCCTTCGGGCCGGTGCCCATCGCATCGAACATGAGCCGTGCGGCGCCCTGGACATGCTTGAAGTAGCCGGGGTCGCCGGTGAACCGTCCGCCGTGCCGGGGATAACTCTGCCCCTCGCGCCGCCAGAAGTCGGGTGTATCGGTGGTGAAGGAGCAGGTCCGGTTGATATCGGCGATGGTCTCTTCCTCGCCGATGACGAAAGCAGCACCGCCGGCCGCCGCCGTATACTCGAGCGCATCGCCCGGAGCGCCCTGGGCCACATCCGCACCGATGGCTATGCCGAGCGGGATCATCCCGCTCTTCACAAGGCCCATACAGGTCTGGATGCCCGCAGTCCCGGCCTTGCACGCAAACTCATAGTCTGCGGCGGTCATGTTCGGTGTCGCTCCGATCGCCTCGCCGACCGTGCAGGCGGTGGGTTTGACCGCGTAGGGGTGGGATTCGCTCCCCACGTAGATCGCGCCGATGGCGCCGGTATCGATGCTCCTCCGCCGGAGAGCGGCACGGGCCGCCTCGACGGCGATCGTTGCAGTGTCCTCATCGAGATCGGGGACGGACTTCTCAAAGACCCCTAGGCCCCTGGTGATGTCATCTGCATTTGCGCCCCATACCCGCGCGATCTCCGGGACTCTTATCCGGTATCGCGGTATGTAAACGCCGTATGAGTATATGCCTACCATAGTTTTCCTCGTAGTGAACTGATGATCGCCTCGACATCCATCGTGGTACAGAGCACCGTGATCCGGTCGCGCTCCGCAAGGCCCGGTATAAGCGGGTGCACCTCTCCCGGGCCGATGCCCTGCAGCACCACACAGCGGGGCTTGAAAGGCGTGACCCGGATCGCCACCATAGGGGACTTTCCGGTTGAGACCTCGGTGAAGATGAGAGCACGTTCTGTGCTCCAGCCGTATATGCGGTTGAACTCGCTTGAGGAGAGCTGGAGGATCGCGTTGAGGCTGTTGATCACCGTGTACCCGTAGATAACCTGATCCATCGAACCGCATAGCGTGGCGGCATCGATGGCTCCGGCAAAATCGGAGAGGCTCACCGGGGATGCGTACTCATGGATGTCATATATGACGTCTTCGTCGAATTCAATGTACAGAATCTTTGCAAATTTGTTGATGAACCGACCACCGTTCTCTTCATCGATCGAGAGGATCGCATCGACGATCTTGCCGACGATGGCGGTTCCCGGACTCTTTCGCCGTCCACTTTCGTAATCGCTGATAACTGAGGGAGAGACCTCGAGACGCTCGGCAAGCAACCCCTGGGGGATGTTGAAACTCTGCCGCCACTTCTTCAGGGCCTGTCCCGGTGAGTCCGAGAGCGTTATCTCTCCTGCCATCTTCTCGGCAAGTTGATGCCGCACTCCGGATTTCATGTAGCTAAGGTTACCACCGGGACTTATATAATTAGCGTATACTCCTTCGACATTTCACGAAGGAAATGCTGGCGAGAGATCGTTACGCAACTCGTATATAGTATGCATCTCAATTATGATATAATGGTTGAAGCGGAAGATCTGCAGTCCCTGAAGACGATCGCCCTGCTTGGCGGGTGCCAGGGCCCGATATGGCTCTCATCGCAGTCGCTCGCAAGTGCCCTCTGCATAAGCCCCCAGACCGCATCGCGGCGCCTGATCGCTCTTGAGAGGCAGCAGTTCGTCGTCAGGTCGATGAAACCCGACGGGCAGTACGTCGCCGTCACCCGCGGGGGCGAGCAGGCGCTGAGGCGGGAGTACGCGGATTACATGCGGATCTTCAACCCGGAGCAGAGGCAATACACCCTGACCGGAACCGTCATCAGCGGTCTCGGCGAGGGGCGCTACTACATGAGCCTCCCTCACTACAAAGAGCAGTTCAGCGAATCCCTCGGTTTTGAACCCTTCCCCGGCACCCTGAACATCAGGCTCGATCCGACGAGCGTCCAGGTCAGGAAGCACCTCGACCACGCGGAGTGGCTCGATGTCCCGGGATTCACCGCCAATGAACGGACGTTCGGTGCCGCCCGGGTGCTCCCATGCCGGATCCGCGGCGAGGTGTGCGCTATAGTCGAGCCCTCGCGCACCCATTACCCGGAGGATATCATCGAGGTCATCGCCGGGTGCGAACTCCGTAAGATCCTGAACCTCGCCGATAACGATACGATCGATGTGGAGATTACCCATGATTGATGCAGCCGTGAGAGCCCTTCGCCGGGGCGAGTTTATCCTGTTATACGACTTTGACAACCGTGAACGCGAGACCGACTTTGCCATACGATCGGATGCCGTTACGCCCGCCCACATCCGGCAGATGCGTAAAGACGGGGGCGGACTGATCTGCACCGCGATCCACCCCGATGCCGCAAAGAGGCTCGGCCTCCCGTTTGCCCACGATCTCCTCCGGGCCTGCAGCCTCGTCGAGAGGGACGGCGAGGTACCTTACGATAGAAAGAATCACTCATCGTTCTCCCTCTGGGTGAACCACCGCGAGACCTACACCGGTATAACGGATCGCGACCGTGCCCTGACGGTCACCGCCATCGCTGAAGAGGTGAAACGGTCGCTCAACGGCGGCGGGCACGACTTTGCCGCGCACTTCCGGACGCCCGGCCATATGGCGCTCCTCCGGGCCGCCGACCGGCTGCTCGACGAGCGGCGGGGACAGACCGAGCTCTCTATCGCTCTTGCGACCATGGCCGATATAACCCCGGCGGTCACGATATGCGAGATGCTGGACGATGAGACGGGGTTTGCCCTCTCAAAAGAGGGTGCGAAGGCCTACGCTCAAAAGCACGGCCTCGTCTTCATAGAGGGGCAGGATGTCCTCGACCGGTGGGAGTCGCGGGAACTGAGAGGGTAAGCCTTACCTCTCCTGTGGATCGGTAATGCGACTGGCGTTCCCGGAAGCAGCCGAATGGCCGCGGGTTACCCCGGAATTGCCCTTCTATATCGCTGTTCGAGGGCAAAAATGCGCCTGATAATCCGGACGCGCTGCCGGCACACGCTGCCGGTGATTTTTCAAAAATCATATATACGATCCTACGGTACCATAAACGGATGAAAAGGGATGCTGTGGCATACTTGAATACAAGAAAGAAGGGAGATCTCGCAGCACAGAAGAATCAGGTCGAGAACTACTGCAAATACCGATTTGAGATCGTTGAGACCTTTCACGATCACCGCGCCAGCGCAACACCCCCAAAGAGAAGGAAAGGTTTTGCTGAGATGCTTGAGTACTGCGCCGCAAACAACTGCCCCGATATCATCATGTATGACCTTGCCGATCTTGCGCGGGACATGGATGCCGGCCTTGAAGTGCTCAGAGCCTTAACCGAGAGATACACGGTTTACTGCGTGAACAACGACTTTTTTGGGTTCCGCGACGATCCGGCGGAGAGAAGAGAGGCCATCGGCAACTTCGTTCGGTATATGGACCGATACCGGGAGAGCGCCCGGAAGGCCGCTCCCCCTGCCCCGAAGAAGGCGAAGAAGGATGAAGGGCTCCCCATAGGGAGGCCAAAAGCGCTCAGCGAAGGGCATGTTGAGGCGCTCATCACGGTGCGGCAGGCCGGGGTGAGCATCAGCCGGATATGCAGGATGTTCGGTGTAAGCAGGAGCACGGTCAGCAAGATCCTCGCTGACCATCCCGAGCTGAAGGGGGAGTGGAAGGGAGCCCGGGGGGAGCCTGCGGGAGAGATTGCGGAGTGATACCACATAACACCGTTCTCTCGATCGCCGCCCCGGCTCTGCGCTATCCATGCGCCGGGATCTACAGGTGAGGTCGCCTCCTTATCTCACGTGACCGGCTGCCCTCCTGGCCCGCAGAGCATGGGGTCCTCCCGCCAACTCCTCTCTGCCACGTATCACCCCGCATCCTCCCGTCCGATGCAGACCCTGATCGGCACCTTCCCCACGAGCGAATCTACGACCGGTGACCGTCGATAACCGTGGTTCACGAGTTCCTCGAGCTTCTCCTGCGATGCATCGGCATCCACCCTGACGATCAGGCGGACCTCTTCAAAGCCCGGCCGGATGTCGCCGGCGGTTTCAAAGAGCCCCCCGAGATCGATATCTCCCTCGACATCGATCTCGATTGCGTGAATCTCGACACCATCCTCCACCGCGCTGTAGGCGATAGATATAGCAAGACAGGCAGCAAGCCCCGTGAGCACCAGTTCCATCGGGCTTGCGCCCCGGTCGGTCCCGCCGAGGGCGGCCGGTTCGTCGGCCGGGATGACGAAGTTTCGGACGATCGTCGTGGAGTGCGCACCGCCGTTCCAGCTCAGAAGGCCGGAGAGCGTCTTCTGCCTTGCCGCCGGTTCTCTTCTCAACGTCCCTGTGAGGGCGTTGACCGCTTCAACATTGACTCCGTTTCGCATCATCATAATCACCCGTGATAGGCGCCGGGGGCCTCTCCCTTGATCCCATGAGGCGGAGCATCTCAGCTGGATCGGTTGTCGGTATATCGCAGGCGTAGTTGGCGCAGACGTATGCCGTCGCCTTCCCTCCGACCGCTACGACATCCCGTGTAAACCCGGCCACCCGTGTGATCTCCGGGTCATCCTCATCGGAGGGACGGAATATGACGACGGCGTCGGGCGCATAGTGCGACCGGATGGCACCGACCAACGCGTTCGTATCTTCCGTGCCCCGGGTGCCGGTTATGATCACCTCAAAGTTTGGCCCGAGCATGAACTCGAGGGCGGTGAGGAAGTGGGAGGAGGCGGCAGGCGCCTTCTGGATGGCATCGGCAAAAGTGCGCCGCATACGGTTTGCCGTCTCCTCGAGTTCGATGTTTGCCGTCATCCGGCCGAGGACAAAGAGAGCATACATGGCCACGCTGTTCCCTGAAGGGATGGCTCCATCATACGCCGTCTTCTGCCGGACGGGCAGGTCCGTGTCGTCAGGTGTGAAGAAGAACCCGCCGTGGGTGCAGTCCCAGAAGCGGGCGAGGAGATCTCCAGAGATCTCTGTGGCGGCCCCAAGATACCAGGGCGAGAACGACGCCTCGTAGACCTCAATGAGTGCCCGGAGCATGAACGCATAGTCATCAAGGGTCGCCGTGATGCCGGCATCCCCGCTCCGGTAGCGGTGGAGGAGCCGCCCATCTTCATCGCGCAGGTTCTCAAGTATGAACGTTGTCGCCTTCTCTGCCGCCGCCAGGTATCCGGGGTCATCGAAGGCCCGGGCGGCCTTTGCAAGGGCTGCGATCATGAGGGCGTTCCAGTCGGTGAGGATCTTGTCGTCCTTTGCCGGTCGGGTACGCTCGTTTCGGGCAGCAAAGAGTTTCTGCCGGGCACCTTCGACGAACCACGCGAGATCCTCTTTTGTGGTCGAGAACTCGTGGGCCCACGATGCGAGCGGCCGGCGCAGGCGGAGGATATTCCTGCCCGTTCTCTCCCCGCCGGGCTGTTCTCGGTAGTTTCCGGGCTCCGTGACACCAAAGATCCGGGAAAACCGCTCACCGTCCGCCTCACCGAGGACCCCGAGGATCTCAGTTTTTGTCCAGGTGTAGAACTTTCCTTCAACGCCCTCGCTATCCGCATCTTCTGCCGAGTAGAATCCGCCACCGGGATCGGTCATATCCCGCAGGACATAGGCGATCGTCTCCCGGGCTGTCCGGGCAAACTCTTCCCTCCCTGTCGCAAGGTAGGCCTCGGTGTACGCCTGGATGAGGAGCGCCTGATCGTAGAGCATCTTCTCGAAATGCGGGACGAACCACTCCACATCCGTCGAGTAGCGGTGAAATCCCCAGCCGATATGATCGAATATGCCGCCCCGTCGCATGGCGTGGAGCGTCTTCTCGACCATCGTGTAGGCCGGCTCTTTTTCGGTTCGGTTCCCGTAGCGGAGGAGGAATATGAGGTTGTGCGGTGTTGGGAACCGGGGTGCGTCCCCAAACCCGCCGTGTTCCCCATCGAATATCCGGAGGAATGTATCGTACGCCTCATCGAGGACTGCCTCCGTAAGTTCGCCTTCCGCCGGCGGGATCCGGGCGGCGTCCTGCAGCGCAGCAAGCACTTTACCGCCGGCATCCTCAAGGTCCTGCCTCTGGCTCTGCCAGACCTTGCTGATCCGGGGGGTGAGGTCGAGGAGACCGGTCATACCATACCGGCTCTCCTTTGGTATGTAACTCGCCGCAAAGAACGGTTTTTTCTCCGGGGTCATGAATATGGTGAGCGGCCAGCCCCCCGATCCGGTCAGGGCATGGGCGGCCGCCATGTAGATCTGGTCGATATCCGGCCGCTCCTCGCGATCCACCTTGACGCAGACGAAGACGCTGTTTAAGAGTTTCGCGACCTGGGGGTCTGCGAACGATTCGTTTTCCATGACGTGACACCAGTGGCAGGCCGAGTAGCCGATGGAGAGGAATACCGGTCTGTCGCTTTTCCGGGCCTCCCGGAACGCCTCTTCGCCCCAGGGGTGCCAGTTAACGGGGTTATGGGCATGCCGGAGCAGGTACGGGCTCTGTTCGTGGATCAGCCGGTTTGGCAGCGTCTCCTCCCGCACCGGCGCTTCGGGTGATTGTGGATCGTATCCGTGTGCCGGGTCCATGGTCTGACGTGAGAGTGCAGGCTGATAAAGGTGACCCCTTCCTGGCGGTGAGTGTTCGTGATGGAAAAGATAGGGAAGCCTTTGGCCCCCTCACTCCGCTATGGGGATCTCTTTTGTCTCTTCTGCGGCCGGCTGCACGTAGGGGACATCCACGGTCAGAAGGCCGTTCCTGAATGTCGCCCTCGCCCTGTTGGTGTCGACGGGGCAGCCGACCGCGTATGTGCCGACGTAGCGGACGTCTCCGCGGGATGCATCGATTGAGAAACTCGTCTCCTGCATCTTGAAGGTGATGTCCTTCTTCTCGACGCCCGGTAGCTCGATCTCGATGTGAAGGTTCTCCTCGTTCTCATCTGAGTAAGCACAGACATACGGTGCGACTCTCAATGCTGCCATCTCATAACCTCCTCGATGGCAGGGAAGGTGCGGGATTGCTATTTAATGCTTGCCATCCGGCGCAGCCAGGCCGGAGGGAGGGGGATATCCGCCCTTGCGCCGGCTTCCGGCCGGGGTTTTTGCCCCACACCATAATGTCATGCATGAGCGAGCGATTCATCATCCCCCGGCACCGCACCGGCTGCTACCACTGCAGGGAGGGTACCGGCCGGATCATAAAGGTGACCTTTGCACAGGCGCAGGTGACCTGTTCTGCCTGTGGGGCGACCAGGAGACTCATCTCCCTGTTTGAGGGCGCCGGGACGGTCGAAATCTGCACCCCGCTCAGGCGCCACGACATCTAAAACTTGGAGGCCGATGCATCATGCAAAATTTGCGGGTTTGCCGGATCGCACGATCCCGCGGTCGGGAGCGGCCACCTTACGACCCGGTGTCACCCTCTCGCGGATGGGCGGGTCAGCGCTCTTCGCGCACCATGGCGATAGCCTGTTTCGGGCACTCGTTGGCGCATATGCCGCACCCCTTGCAGAAGTCGAGGTCGACATTGAGTTCCTCGTCGATGACCCCGTCAGGGCAGTACTGGGCGCAGAGCCCGCAGGCGTTGCATTCCTCTTTATCCACCACCGGCCGGAACGTCCGCCAGGTGCCCGTCTTCCCCGATGAGGCCACGATCGGCCTGCTGAGCGCAAGTCTCGCTCTCATGCCTTCAACTCCTCGTATGCCGTTCTGGCAGCCTTCACGTTTCGTTCGTCAGAAAACATCTCTCGAATCGCCTTCTCCGCCGACGGGAGGGTGACGACACCCATCTTTGCGAGCGCCCCGAGCACCGGGGTGTTCAGGATGGGGCTCCCGGCGACCACAAGGTTCGCGGCAAGGGCTATACCGGTCAGGTCGACGTTGCGGCAGGCCCCGTTGCACCCCGGTATGGGGTGGGCGCTGTTTAAGAGAACCTTCCCGCCCTCTCTCAAGCCCAGCAGGACATCCACGACATCCATGATGCTTGTGTCGAGCACGATCACGAGATCCGGTTCGTGGATCTGGCTGTATATCTTGATCGGTTCATCGCTGATCCTGACAAACGAGACGACCGGCGCCCCGCGCCTCTCCGCCCCGTAGAAGGGGCAGGCGGTTGCATACCTCCCATCCCTGAACGCTGCGAGGGCAAGGAGCTTTGCGGCCGTGACGCCGCCCTGCCCGCCCCGTGAGTGAATCCTTATCTCATACATGGTCGCTCACCCCAAACCAGGTCTCGGTGCCGGGACGCCGGTTCCTGACAAAGTCTGCGATATCGTTGTAGGTGACCTCCTGGCCGCCGAGACCGGCAATCACGCTGTAGGGTGCGATGCCGGTCTTTGACCGGATGGAGTGCGCCACCACCCCGCCAAAGCCAAACGAGTAATCGCGGTCGATGACGACGACCTCCCTTCCGGCAAGATCGAGGTCCGGGAATGGCCGGAACCAGCGCAGGCGCATGGACCCGGCCCTGATCCCCTCGTCGCGGAGGCGATCGATAGCCACCTCCGCCTCTTTGCCAAGCGTTCCCATGGCGACGACGACGACATCGGCATCCTCGCACCGGTAATCCTCCGTTGGGCCGTAAGATCGGCCGAACCGATCCGCAAACTCCTGTTCGACCTCTCTGATCACGCCCCGCGCATCGCGCATCGACCGCTCGATATCCCAGCGGAATCGGAAGTAGTCGGCCGGCCCGGTCATGGGGCCGTAGCCGCAGGGGTTCTCTGTATCGATGGCGTGCGGGAGGCGGTAGGGAGGCAGGAAGTCGCCGATATCCGTTGTCTTGAGCGCCTGCGTTATGTGGCTGAGCGAAAACCCATCCAGATTGACCATCACCGGAAGGAGAACCCTCTCATCCTCAGCGATCTTGAAGGCCATAAGGGTGGCGTCGTAGGCCTCCTGGACCGTCCCCACGAAGACCTGCAGCCAGCCGGTGTCGCGCTGGGAAAAGGCATCGGTGTGCTCCGCCCATGTGTTCCACCCGGGGCCGAGGGCGCGGTTGACGTTCGCCATAACGATCGGGAGGCGCGCGCCGGCCGCCCAGTGAACCATCTCGTGCATGTAGAGGAGGCCGTGCGAGCTCGTCGCCGTGAACGTCCGCACACCTCCCACGCTCGCCCCGATACAGGCGGCCATCGCCGAGTGTTCGCTCTCCACCGGTATATACTGGCTCTCAAGGTCGCCATTGGTGACGAACTCGGCGATCTGCTCGACTATCTCGGTCTGGGGGGTGATCGGGTACGCCGCAACGACACCCGGTTTTGCGGCCCTCACCGCATCCGCCACAGCCCTGTTGCCGGTCGCTATCGTCAGCATACGCCGGCCTCCTCGCGGGAGAAGCGTTCTCTGTTCCGTTCGATCTGCTGCCGCATCTCATCCATGACATCGGGGCTCAGATTCTTGAACCGGCCCTGGCCCTGTATGTAGTCGTCAAGAGGTGCGGGCCGCTTCATAGCCGCTTTCGATGGGCCGTTGATCGTGAGTTTCCCATACTCGCGCTCGTAAAGGATCCACGTGCCGGTCTTCACCGCGAGTTTTCCCATCTCGACCGTCTTCTCCGTGGGGTAGCGCCATCCCGGTGGGCAGGGCGCGAGTATGTGGATGAACTTGGGACCCTCTATGGAGAGCGCCTTCTTCACCTTCTTGTAGAGGTCGAGGGGGTAGGCGCTGCAGGCGGTTGCCATGTAGGGGGGGTTGTGCGCCTCGACGATCCGATCGATGTCCTTCTTCCCCGTGGGCTTGCCGCCGGGGGTCGTGGTGGTCCGTGCGCCAAGGGGCGTCGAGCCCGACCGCTGCATGCCGGTGTTGCCGTATGCCTCGTTGTCGTAGCATATGTAGAGGAAGTTGGTCCCGCGCTCAAACGCACCGGAGAGAGCCTGGATCCCTATGTCGACCGTTCCGCCGTCACCCGCATAGACGATGACGTTGGTCTCTCTCCCGAGAGCGCCAAAAGCGTTGCTCATGCCTGAAGCGCAGGCGGCGGCTGCGGCAAACGCTATGTTATAAACGGGCACGTTCATCGCAGTGCCGGGGTATATGCCCTGGATGACGCTGGTGCAGCAGGCGGGCACGACCAGAACCGTATCGGGGCCGGCCGCTTTGAGCACGTAGCGCAGGCAGAGGGAAGAACTGCACCCGGCGCAGGCGGAAGTGCATTTAACAAGATACTCCTCTTTTGGTATCGCAGACAAATCGTGTACACTCCTCCCTTCATTATCTGTCATCAATTGTAATGAGAGTTTTGCGGTCCCGATCCCATCGCCTCCTCAATCCCGGACTCTTTGCCTGGGATCATATCTCTCCCGCGCCAGTCGCCGGCGGATGAGCCCGGCACAGCACCTCAGGCAGAAGGGCGTGCAGAACCAGGCCCCCATCTCGATGAGGGGGAGAAGACCGTTCTCGCGTATCCGGTGGCGGTAACTCTCAAGGTTCATCCTCATGTAGGCCGGCGCAACCTCCTCAAACCACCGCGTCCGGGTTATGGCGCCATCGGCTACCAGGTGTGATATATCGTCGATGTAAGTCCGGATTGCCTCGGCCCGGGCTTCTTCTGCCGGTCGGGGCACGAAATCATCATCGATGGTGAGCGGAATCACCCCGTAATCCCCGATGGCACCGCCGGGGAGCAGGTCGACTGAGAGTATGAAGGCCTCAGGGGATATGTTGTGCGGCCAGTTCGGATCGAACTGAAACGCACCAAGCGAGTAAGCGATGAGCCCGCCGTTGTAGCGTTCGAGCGCCTGCATGGTGTGGGAGTGGTGCCCGAGGATGAGGGTGGCGCCCGCATCGATGAACCGGTGGGCAAGATCGATCTGTTCCGGGGATGGGTAACAGGCCATCTCCGTCCCCCAGTGTAGCGATATGGCGATATGGTCGCACCGGCCCGCAAGGGACACTATATCCCGGACGACCTCTTTTTCGACCAGCCGGTTGACCGAAACGCCGCCGGAGGGAGTAACCCTGCCTGTAGTATAGCCGGCAAACCCGATCGAGAGGCCGTTTCTCTCCATGATGACCGGTGGCGCGGTAACCCCAACAGGGAGGATGCCCCGGCTCTCAAGGACATGCATGGTGTTCCCGAGGCCTTCGGCACCGAGGTCGCCTGCGTGGTTGTTTGCAACGCTGAGGATATCAAACCCGGCATCCACGAGGTAGCGGGTCGCATCCGGGGGCGAGGCGATCACGTGGTGCTTCCTGGCGCGCTCACCCGTCACCGAGAGGGCGGTCTCCAGGTTGCCAAAGAGGATATCCTTGCCCTCAAGGAGGTGCCGAACCTCCCAAAACGGGTGCCGGCCCCCCCCTGTCCGCAACCAGATATCGCCGACCGCCATCAACCTGATTCGTTTCTGCATTCTTCCCCGCACTCCGGCAGGTCCCACCGATCCAGGGGCAGATCCTGTATAAGAAACTGGTACTTGCCGCGCCGGGTGCGGGGGATCTTCCCGACGAAGCGGATGACCACATCCACGCTGCCCTCAAATTTTCTTTCAAGCTCGCGGAGGATCTGCTCCGTATCCGCCCCGGTATATCCGGGCCTTCTGACGATCCGCATGAGGATCTTCCCTTCCTCCCTCTGGTAGAACTGGAACTGCGCTATGTTATCAAAGACACCGGAGTGCATGTTCACCGCCGTCATCGATATGAGCCGACGATCCTTCGTCACGATGAACTCCTGAAGCCTCCCCTCCACCCGCTCGAAGAGGAGGTAGTTCCGACCGCAGGAGCACGACCCATTCCCGAGGATAGCAACATCCATGGTTCGGTAGCGGATGAGGGGGAAGATGGGGTTGATGAGGCTCGTCGTGACCACCTCGCCCGTCTCTCCCGCCCTCTCGATGGGCCGGCCATCCGGCCCGATCAACTCGACGATACCGTACTCGGGAAATATGTGGTAGTGGGTGCTCTCCTCGCACTCCCCGGCAAGGACGGTCTGTTCAGAGTTCCCGTACCAGGAGAAGACCCGGCACCCGAAGGCCTCGGAAAGCAGGCTCCTCTGCCAGGGGTAGAGGTTTTCCGACCCGCAGAGGACGGCCTTCACGGTCGAGAACGGTGCGATATCGTGCTCCCGCATGTAGCGGGCAAGGATTACGGCCATCGAGGGGTATGCCTGGATGAACCGGGGGTGGAACCGACGGATCCGGTCGATGTAGGCCGGCAGTGTCTCCTCGGTCATGTGATGGGAGGACATAAGGAGCCACCGGCCAAGGAGGGCCTTCTTCCAGTAAACCCCATCCTCTGCAGAACCGACGATGTAACCGCGAAGAACAACACAGCGGTCGGTGAACCGGTAACCGACGCGATCCCACTGGGTCTTCATGAACGCCCACTCTTTGGCCCGGGAGACCCCCCGCTCGTAGTAGAACCCGACAGGGATACCGGTGGAACCGCCGGTGGTGACGTATTCGAAGGCCGACTCGGGATAGTTCCGGGCTTTCAGGTCGGCGATATTGGTCTGGATGTTCTCTTTTGTCAGGAAGGGGAGGAGGGCAAGGTCGCCGGGGGTCTGGATATCGGTGGGGATAAGACCCCGCTCATCAAAGATCCGTCGATAGTAGGGGACGTTTTCGTAAGCGTGGTCGAGCAGGTGCGAGAGGGCCTCTGCCTGGTAGGCCTCAAGCTCCTCACGGCTCCACCCCCGGGATCGCCGGAGGAGAGAGTACGTATCTCTGTAGGCGGAGTATGCCGGGAGGACGTGAAGCGCCCTCACCGTCACAGTCTCTTCTGGCCGGAGAGCCCTCAACCCCCGGTAGAGTGCCCGCACACCCATCGGCATTGCTCATGTCGATCCTCTGCATTAAGCGTTTTGCTCGACGCAAACCGGCATGGTACCGGCGGTGAGGGTGGGCGGCCGGCAACCAGGAGGTGCCTCTGCCCGCGGCTAAAAGAAGTCCCCGGAACGTGGGAGAGAGACCATATCCTGGCCGGACGCCCGATAGAAATGTTTCAGAAACTCAGGAAAGAGATCCTTCTCCGGGATGATCACCCAGATATCTCCATATGCATCAGAGCCATTGCCTTCCCATGAGCGGAATGAGACATCATCCACGGCGAGAAGGCGGAGCACAACCATGCCCCTACCTCACGTAATGCTGCATATAAATATTGCTGTTGGAGACCCGATGCCGTGGCCGGTCGGCGCGCCCTGAGAAAGGTATATATGGTCCCAGGGGGTGATCAGAGGTCACGAGGCGGCAGATTGCGTGACCGGATGAGGGTGATGGAAGGAGTCAGGTTCCGCCGGCTTCTCACGTGAGGGGATTTGATGTTCGTACAACGTTTCATTCACACGAAAAGCGCCTGTAAACAGCCTCAACCGTGCCAGTCGGTTGATGCGGCCGATGAGACCCCCCGCAGGAGGCCCGCCAGTCGCGCTCAAACCAGCCTCCCGCCCGCGGGCCGTATCGGCAGGCAGGTGTGCTTTGCATCGCTCTCAGTCTGCAGGAAGCCTTTTCTGGGTCCGTATACTCCCCGGGATGAGGCCGGGGATCTTTACACTGTGATACCATGACGATAAGCAGGATCGACGATGGGGGTACATGGGACGCCTTCATTGATGCCAGTTCATCCGGTCTCCTCTTTCACAAGTGGGACTATCTGCACCTGACAGCAAAGCACACCGAAAGCACGCTCCTCCCGTATGCAATCCATAAGGGGGACGAACTCATCTGCCTCTTTCCGTTTTTCTGCCGAAAGATGCATGGCATCAACGCCGTCTTCTCCCCCCCGCCGCTCACCATTATACCTCACCTCGGGTGCATCATGGGCGCGAACTTCGAGAAGTTCAAGCAGAGCAAGAAGGAGTCGGTTCTGCATCTGGTCTCCGAAGATATCCGGGGGGCGCTTGCAGATCTCTCGCCAAACTACATCTCGATAGCCTTTGTCCCGGAGTTCAACGATATACGCCACTACCTCTGGGACCGCTGCGATGCGAGGATCCGGTATACCTACACCATCGACCTCTCGCAGCCGCTTGAGGAGATCCGGGATAATCTCCACTACAAACTCAGGAATAAGCTGAAGAAGGAGGAGAAAGCCGGCCTCCGGCTTGAGAAGACAGACGACATCTCGACGCTCCACCGCCTCCTTGCCGACCGCTACCGGGACCCCTCGCTAGATATCCCGCCCATCCGCCTGGAGTACCTCAATGAAATCATACGTGCTTACCCCGACAGGATCGGAGTGTACCATCTCTACGATGCCGGCGGCGACCTCGTGGGCGTGGTGGCGACCCAGGAGTACAAACGGTTCCTGCTCTGGATGGGGACACCGCGACTGGAGAGCGCTCATGCCGGGAACGAGTACCTCCAGTGGCTCCTGATCCAGAGGGCAAAGGCCGAAGGCTACCGGACGTTTGAGAATATGGGGGCAAACAACCCGGACCTGGCCTTCTTCAAATCGAGGTTCAACCCTGACCTCACGACCTACTTCGAGATCGAGAAGATGGATACCCTCGGAGCGGTTTCGCGGTGGGCGTACCTCACCTTCGCCAAACGGCTGATGATGGCGGCAGGCAGGTTTTAGCTGCCTCTCCGTACCGGGCGAAGATACGGATCCGGCGCCGGCCTCCGGCCAAAAGATCTGGCAGCGACCGTCATGTTTATTCTGGATGAGGGCAGGAAGTAGGGAATCCCCCGGGGAACCCCGGCTGAGCGGAGAAGTGGCAACTTGTCAATCGATATAATCTCCGATAGAGAGACGTGGGATAAGTTCATCGATGCCGGCCCGTCCGGCCTCCTCTCTCACCGATGGGATTTTTTGAATATCACCGCCCGGTGGACGGGGTATGCGGTCCTTCCCTACGGCATATACAAGGGCGAGGAACTCATCGCCGTCTGCCCGCTCTTCCATAAGCGGATCTTCGGTCTCTCAATCGTGCTCTCGCCTCCGCCACTCCAGGCGGTCGTGCCCTACCTTGGTATCGTGATGGGCAGAGATTACGCCGCGGCAAAGCAGAGCCGGAGAGAGTCGATGCTGCAGGTGGTCGCCGACGGGTTCCGCGATATATCAGGGGATCTCGCCCCGGATTACTTCTCGATGAGCCTCGTCCCGGACTTTCATGATATCCGCCAGTTCAGCCTGGACGGTTACCGGATCAGGATCAACTACACCTACACGGTCGATCTTACCCCCCCTCTGGAGGTCCTCCGGGAGAACCTGAGCGGGAAGTTGCGCAAGAACCTCCGGACGTTTGAGAAGGACGGTTACATCATGGAAGAGGGGGATGATCTCGGCCCGTTCTACGAGGCGGTAGGCCGGCGGTTCAGCAGCCCTGAGATGAACATCCCGTTGATCACGCGGCGGTACTTTGAGGAGATCTTCCAGGCGTACCCCGACCACGTGCATGTCTACTATCTTTATGATCGGGATGGCGCCGTCAAGGGGGTCGGCACGACCCAGGAGTACAAGCGGTATACCCTCTGGGTCGGGGGGCCAAAGATCGACGGCACGTCGGCAAACGAGTACTTCCAGTGGCTTCTGCTACGGGATGCGAAAGAGAAGGGTTTTTCTGAGTTTGAGAACACTGGGGCGAACAATCCAAACCTGAATATGCACAAGGCGAAGTACAATCCGGCCCCTTCGGTCTACCTTGAGGTGAGCAGAAAGAACTACGCGGGGAAGGTGGCAGAATGGGCCTATAGCAGTATAGCGAGCTCGCCCGGTATAAAAAAGAGAGTCGTCCCCTACATCGAGTAGGGGGTGCCGTGGGGGGGTGCAGGGGAGCGGGCTCCCTCAGAAGCATAAGGGCGCGTTCCAGGCTCCTGTGGCCGATGTCCCCCCTCCAGGGAAACTATAAATAGTTGTTATCTTCATCCTGAATCGGATGCGGCCTTGTATGGCCGCTTTGCTGGAAGTCAGGATCTATGCCGCTCGAACTGGTAAAAGATAGAGAGATATGGGATACCTTCGTTGATGCAAGCCCCTGCGGACTGCTCTTCCATAAATGGGATTACATAATGATCACCGGGCGGCATACGGGATACCGGCCTCTCCCTTACGGCATTTACAAGGGGGCGGAACTCGTCTGTCTCGTCCCACTCTTCTTTCGGAATACGCATGGAGTAAAAACACTCTTTTCGCCCCCACCCATGCAGGCGGTCATCCCCTACCAG
The DNA here is from genome assembly GCA_964413225.1 of uncultured Methanoculleus sp. GTDB lineage: Archaea > Halobacteriota > Methanomicrobia > Methanomicrobiales > Methanoculleaceae > Methanoculleus. The sequence continues at coordinate 68,611 of CAYPRO010000011.1, forward strand.
GGCCTCATCCCGGCAAAGGGGTTTGATACGATGAAACAGAATAAGAGGGAGGCGATAATGGATCTTGTCGCAGGCGATCTCTCTGCCGAGATCGATGCTATCTCACCGCACTACTGCTCCCTGACCCTCAGCCCGGGATTCACGGATGTCAGGCAGTTCCTCTGGAAGGGGTACACCTCAAAGATCCACTACACCTACACGATCGACCTTACGCAACCCATCGAGACGATCTGGGATGGTCTCCACAATAAGATGCGCAATAAGATCCGGAAGGCTGAAACGGCTGGAATGGACCTTGTGCGAAAAGGAGATGTATCGGAGTTGTACACATCGATGGCCGAACGATTCAGCCGCCCGGAGATGAACGTCCCGATGATCTGCAGGCGCTACTTTGAAGACCTCTTTGAGGCATACCAGGACCATCTCGCGGCATACTGTCTCTACGATCGGGAAGGTGTGCTCACGGGGGCCGTCGCCACCCAGGAGTACAGGCGCTTTCTGCTCTGGATGGGGACACCGCGGATCGAGGGTGTTCCCGCCGGGAATGAGTATCTTCAATGGCTCCTGCTCCGGGGCGCAAAAGAGAAGGGTTTCTCGGTGTTTGAGGATATTGGTGCGAATACACCGCATCTGAATACGTTTAAATCCAAGTTCTACCAGGATCTGGGCATCTACATCGAGATCTTTCAAAAAGATCTGGTCGGGGCTCTGGCGGAGTGGGCATACAGTTCCATAGCCGATAAGCCATGGCTGAAACGCAGGGTCGTCTCCTACGTGGAGTGATTCATCAAAGATCGCCTATATCGATGGGGAGTTTCTGGATGAGGTACCGGAACTTCCCACCCGGGGTTCTTGGAATCTCATCGACAAAGCGGATCTGGACGTTCACCTCATCGCCGAGCTGCCACCTGAGTTCCTGGATCAGCTGCCCCGTATCCTCCTCGGTATAGGTCGGTTTTCTGACGACCTTCATGATGAGCTCGCCCATCTCCTCCTGATACATCTGAAACTGCCTGATGTTCTCAAATGCCCCTGACTCGTAGTTGATGGGCGTGACGGAGATCGGGTGCCCGCTCCGGGTCACAATGAACTCCTGGAGCCTTCCTTCCACCCGTTCAAGGAGGGGGTACTGTCTCCCGCAGGAGCACCGTTCTTCTGTCGCAACCGCAACGTCCATGGTCCGGTAGCGGATGAGGGGGCAGATGAAGTTGGTGAGGCTGGTTGCGACGACCTCCCCCATAGCGCCCGGTCCCCCTACGGGCTTACCGTCCTGCCCGATCAGTTCTACGATGCCATATTCGGAGAATATGTGGTAATGAGTGCTCTCCTCGCACTCCCCGGCAAGGACGGTCTGCTCTGAGTTCCCATACCAGGAGAAGACCCGGCACCCGAAGACCCCGGCAAGCAGGCTCCTCTGCCAGGGGTAGAGGTTCTCAGACCCGCAGAGGACGGCCTTCACGGTCGAAAACGGCGTTATGTCGTGCTCCCGCATGTAGCGGGCGAGAACCACGGCCGTCGAGGGATAGACATGGATGAACCGGGGTCGGAACCTGCGGATCTGGTCGATGTAGGCCGGCAGGGTCTCCTCGGTCATATGGTGGGATGACATCAGGAGCCACCGGCCAAGAAGCGCCTTCTTCCAGTAAACCTCATCCTCTGCAGAACCGACGATGTAACCGCGGAGGACGACGCAGCGGTCGGTGAACCGGTAGCCGACGCGGTCCCACTGGG
>CAYPRO010000012.1:0-55467 GCA_964413225.1 uncultured Methanoculleus sp.
CGGAGATCAAAACTGGAGCATGAAGCAGCTAGTGATCAAAATGGCGCTGTTTAAGTCCCGGGGACCAGGATCCCCCCCGCCGCACCCCGGGGGCGGGTACGACAGACGAGATCCCCGGCCCCGGCGCAAGCAGACCCCGCCGGGAAACCCCTCCCTCGCCGTTCGGAAGCGAGCGCAGGAACGACAGCGGGCGGGCCTCCCGCACCCGGGGGGCATCGCCCCCTTCGGAACGACAACTGGATTGTCCCGGGAAGAGCAAGTTGGACAGGTATCATCTGCCCGGATTACTCACATCGTGCATACCCTGGAGCGTGGCGGCATGGGAGTAGAGCTACGACGCAGAAGGAAAAAAACCGGTGTCGTCGTGCCCATCGACGGGAGTGCTCCAGGATATAATCTCAGAGGATCGGATTATGTTACCGCAACAACCCGCGTTCATGACAAACAGATCGCATGGCGAGCGTGTGCCCTTTTCAGGTGTTGCGTAGGGCACTACCGAATTTGAAGAGTGATTGGGGTTTGGTGGATGATAATGCTGCGGATTGATCGAACTCGTTAGGGGTTACCGGGAATCCAGGGGGTTACACCCGCCGTTTCCCGCTTGCCCGGCAGATCTCCAATCATGCATCGTCATCGCGGCGCTTCAAGGGGATTTTCCCGAACCCAAAACCGACGGTATTCTATGGAGCCAGGGGAATACGCTTGAGGGAAGAATGACAAAATACGAGATTCTATTTACAGAAACTGCTGACAAAAATCTGCAGACAATCAAGCGTGGATATAATGAGTATGTCCAAAAAATCATCGATAAAATAAAATTTTGCCTGGGTGAACACCTTTTCACTTCGATCAAACAATGCAATAAGAAGAGACTGAAAGGGAAAGAGAATACCCACAGACTACACATTCAGAGGAAATTCACTGTATTTTACAAAGTAGTGGAGACAGAGGGGGAAACGTTCGTTCGAGTTTACAGGGTTATGGGGTACGAAGCAGCGCACAAAAGATATCCATATATTGATTTATAGTCCAAGCCTTTTTTCTACCTGATCCAGAGTGTATGTCCTGCCCTTGCCCCATCTCCGCATATCAGCATCTAATGTATCTATGTCTGCCTGAACTCTGGATTCAGGCAGTAATTCTCGCTCAAGGGTCTTGCTGATCGATTCCCTCCCCCTTCTGCGCGAAAGAATTTCCTGGTAAACCGTATCGGATACTTCTATCGTCTGCATGTACAATGGTCTCTGCCCTTCAAGGGGATATACTTTGTGAGGCAGGTACAAAAACCCTCATTCCGTGAAGCATTCGATCATTCCTGCGTGGTTCTGCCGGAAAACGATCCGGTAGATTGCGTATGCCGGCCGATCCCTGGGTCGTGCTCCAGGATATAATTTCAGAGGATCGGACGTATGGTACCGCAACAACCCGCATTCATGACAAACAGATCACATGGCGAGAGTCTGTCCATTTTCAGTTGTTGCGTAGAGCACTACCGAACGTTCATAATATAGACTGTTAATCTGACGTTTCAACTCGCGCACCGACCAATTACCGCGAATGCACTCGATTTCATAAAAAGCGCGCCTGGTTTCGTCCTCCAGATCGATGAGCTCCGCGAGATGGGTAAAGGAGAGTCTGGAGATCAATATCTTCCCTGCAATGCGGGATTGTGGAGTCGCTGACTCCACAATCAGAGATCCGCTATCCTGGGAGTCAATCCTCGATCCAGCGAAAAGTCTCTGCCGAACCGATGCATTCAGAAGCTGCGTCAATTGTGGAGGCAGCGCCCCCATAATCTGTGGATAGGTGAGATAGAACCGCCATATCGGTACAACTCCCGACGGTCGCAACGTGATATCTTCTGAGTCGTCAGAATTTCTGCAAGCCTGTCCATCAGCCTGTCTCCATAGTCTGCACGATCAATGCCGAAACGCTCGTATTCCTCAATGTAGCAACCAATGAGCCAGTTTCTGAGCGTCAGGCTGATATTGACCGCACGACTGGCCTGAGTAACCAGTTCATCATGAACGTGGCGGATAGACCCTACCAGTCCATCAAAATTGAATATCGGTTCTTCCGTACTCATCTGTAGTGCCTCATAACCTTAGATCATCCCCTGCAGATGATCGTTGAATCGCATGACGGGGAAGAGTCGCTCTTACGAATCTTCCCATCTCATCTGTTCATATTTGTGTAGGATTACATAATCCATTTGATTAACCAGCCCGGAAGACCGGATAAAACACCGGCAGGATTCCCTCATCCGGTCACGGTTGCTCAGGATATGGGTGGTGTCGGTGGTGACGAAACAGAACCCTTCCCGGATCCTGGAGACCAGCAGGAAGTGCGCGTCCAGCAACAGGGATATCCAGGGTTTCGGCCGGGGCGTTCTCCTCCCCGGGGACGTGGGCATCGCAGCCCCCGGAGGCGGCAGAAGTGGCGAAGGGCCGGGGCGGCGGGGTCGTCCGCGTTCTTAACTGTAGATGCTGCTCCGGTGTCCTGCCTCCAGTACAAGAATCAGGAGGCGCTCATCCTCGATCGTGAGAATAACCCGGTACCGATCTATCCGGAGCCGGTAGACGGGAGTCCTGAAAAACCCGGCCAGTTTCCGGGCGTGCCGATAGGGGGCCTCCCGGATCCCGGCGACCGAACGGATGATCCGGCGGGCCGCCTCAGGAGGAAGCTTCTGAAGATCCCGCCGTGCCCGGGCGGTGTAAGTGACCGTATAGGTCATTCCTCCACACCAAACTCTTTTTTGATATCGTCCTCGGAGTAGAGCCGGCCGGCCTTGATGTCCTCCAGGGCTTCCTCGATACCCCGGATGGCCTCCTCCGAGAGAGGCTCGTCGTCGATGGTCATGTCGAGCAGGCGGCCGATGACGTCGTTATAGGACTCCCTGGGGTGCCGTTTCAGGCTCTCCAGGCGGTCTTTGTTCGCCGATGTGATCCAGACGGTAGTGGCGGACATGTAAATCCCTATAAGTTACTATAGGATATGAAGCATGCGATCGGGCAGCACCAGATCCTCTCCTGTAACGTGAGCTGTGTACTGGCAACCCTACCTAAGCCGCTACTCCCGGATCAAGGGCAAGAGTTGATCCTTAAGCGCCGGCAGGTCGCGCTCGACCACGTACAAGACCGCATCCTTCTTCTTCCCCTCGATCATATCGCTCAGCAGCCTTTGCACGAACTCCAGCACGTTCCTGATCACCGCCACCTGCGCATTACAGGGTTTTTGCAGACTCCCCTGCCGGCGGATGCGTAAATCAGGGGTTCTGGCCCTTGTGCGGGGAATGAGGTGGTGTCGGCAGGGATTCTCCCGGGGTCCGATGGCGGACGATCCGACGGGGAGACCGCGGAGGTCTTGCCGGCGCCCCGGGACGATCAAAAGCCTGCACGCTCCCGGCAGAACCCCGGTGCTGCAGTTCCTCACACCGACGAACCGCTGCACGCGAGATCGCGAGAGATGCGCATCGCCATATCGACGAGAGTCCTGACATCGCCATCAGGCTCCTGGAGGGGAGGTATATCGCGGATGATCGCCTCCCGCCTGGCATTGAAACGCCGCTCCATGGTATTGCAGAACTCCTGCAACTGTCCCGTGCCATATGCATCCGGGATCATCCCCGTCGCAACGATATTTGATACAAAGCAGAGCGCATCGCAACCCTCGATCGCAAGCGCAGGGGCATCAACGGGGTTGTGGCGGAGGGTTGAGCGGTATGCATCGTCCCACGCCAGATACGCATCGTAGAAGATGTCAAGGGCAGGCAGTGGATATGCTGCCATAAATCCATCCAGAGTCTCCTCGACGGCGGCAATTCGTTCCGCCTTCAGGGGATGAAGCGCATCGGCAACCTCCGAGGAGAGAGGGAGGACGCCCGTGCAGACTGTGCGCTCAAAACCGTCGGCGTGCAGGCCAGAACACCCCAGATGAGCAAGCTCGCCTGGACTCAACCGGAAGCGCTCAAGCGGGATCTCCTCACCGTCAGAAAATTCCTTCCAGAGACGGAACTGATGGGTTATATCACTGATCCGATCCGTCCTTTGAGACCGCATCCACTGGAGCACCGACCGGAGAAGAACTCGCTCATATGGTGTAAAAACCGTAAGATCCGCCCTGACTCTGGGTTGATACCTATACGGAGCATAGGGTTTCCTCCGAGGAAAACCCACCGGCGCTCTTCTCCCCATACGCGCACCTGTGGCCGGAGCCGTCACATCGAGATACGCATTTGATTCCGATGTTAATTGAAACGCTGTGGCCTCAGCAGGCCCCTTCGGCATGCGGATATAGGTCGCCCCGCAGAGCGTCATTCCCCGCTGGTTGTAATAGATGAGGTCTACGAAAAAGATGAACTTCAGAAGCTTCGTCCGGCCGATACGGTTGTCGTGCTCCACAGCGTACAGCAACGCATTGATCAACTTTTGCTTCTGCATTCCATCACCCTGACCTTAAGCCCCCGCTACAACCAAAGAACACATCTGTATGTGTGCCTATTACAGATGCTAAAATATAACCCTTCCCGTACTCATATAACCCTTTCCGTACTCAGGGACCGTTGTCGCATCTGCCGGGTATAACATCCCTTTCAACCGGGCGAGGATATCCATTGCACGCCCTCCCACATCAAGAAGACTCCGATCAGGATCGATATCACTATCCCCTCGGGCTTCGCTCCGTGCCGCGGACCCGAATATCCGGATATTCCTCGCTCCCCTCCGCTCCGCAAAGGAGAGGATCTCATCCCGTTTCTGGATGATAAGGGTATAGATATCGATCCCGGAGTCCATGTTCGGTAGACGTTGTCCCCAAACCCATAAACGTCTTGCAGGCCCCGTTGCCCGCGCACACCGACAACCCCCGTATCGGCCGGCAACCTCAAAAGAATACCCTGCCCCGGGTATTTCCCCCTTGCCGTAAGCCCGACCCAAACTCCAATGGGATAGACTTATGGTATCAGAACCCGATCAGGCATATTGTAGTGATACGCCATGCCGAAGTGCTACAGTTGCGGTGCAGAGATCAACCCAAAAAAGACGCGCTGCCCCAAATGCGGGGCAAAAATTGAAGCCGGGAGCGGAAAACCACAGGAAGCCGGAGTCTTTAGGGGGCGACGGTAAAGACCCCGTTCACCCTCTCCCCCGGATCCCCTTCACCCTTTCTGCTCTTTTACTCTCCCCGGCGACGTCCGCCACCAGTAGTAGACCTCGTAGGCGAGCAGCGCAACCAGCACCGCACACGCCCCGAAGAAGAACCACATAACCAGATCGTGAACCGGCGGCGCACCCGCGGCATCGCTCAGGGGCGCCCTGAACGCGGTGATCTCCTCGCTCCCGCCCCCGGCAACCTTCGGCTCCGGCGGGATGCCGCCCTGCGGGGCCGGCAGCACCATCGGGAGGAGCCCCCAGAGCCCGGCGCTCGCAAGGACGACGACCCCGAACAGCGTCGCATACTTCTTCAGAACCGAGCGGAGATCGCTTTCTTGTGGCGCTATGATGAGAACCTGGTTCCTCAACCCGTAGACCTTCACCTCGCGCCCCTTCTCGCTCCACCGCGTCTCCATGACCTCGATGAGCCCGGCGTTGAGGAGGTTCTCGATATGGTAGGTGGCGGTGGTGATCGGGATCGCCATCGCTCTGGCAACCTCTGATGAGGTCAGAGGCCCCCCGCCGAAGGCCTGGATGATCGCGTTCGCCGTCTGGCTCGCCATTGCCCGGGCGATCTTCTGTGCCCTCTCATCGCCCGGCTGGATAACAACAACACCGTCAGCCATGGAGTGCTTCAAGTATACGGCTGCGCCCGCGCTCGAGCGCCTGACCGACTCTGGCAACATCCGGTCCCGCGCCCTGCGCAAGGGTCGGCTTGCCGCCGCCCTTCCCGCCGATGACGCCGCAGACCTCCCGCACGATATCGGCGGCGTTCACCGCCGGCACGCCTGATGTCGCCACAACCGAAACGTTCCCATCGGCCGATGCAAAGAGCGCCACACCGCCCGCATCGGCGATGCTCGTCGCAAGAGCGACAAGCTCCTTAGGAGCCGCATCCACCCGTCTGACAACGACCCTCACCCCGCCGACCACCTCGCCCGGAAGGTTCTGCATCTTGAGATCCACCATACCCTTCTGAAGGCGCTCGATCTCCTTCTTCTGCTCCTTCCACTCCGAGAAGAAGCGCGCTACCGTCGCCGGCAGGTTCTCGGGCTGGACGCTCACGACATCGGCCGCCGCACCGAGGATATCCGCCATATGCTGGACGGTGTAGACCGCGGCAAGCCCGGCCGCAAAGACCAGGCGTTCGACGCCGTCCTGTATATGCTCGATCCCCATGATCCGGATCGGCCCTATCTCGCCCGTCGCCCGGACGTGCGTCCCCGCGCAGGCCTGAACGTCGCCGCCGACCTGCACCGTCCGTATATCCCGGCCCGGCGGGACACCGCCCTGGTAGAGGCCAAACCCGTACTTCTGCTCGGCTTTCGTCCTCTCCTCGACGCGGATATAGACTGGCAGGTCCGCCATGACCATCCGGTTCGCCTCGACCTCTATCCGCCGGACCTCCTCAGGCGTTATGTGCCGATAGTGCCGGATGTCCAGACGGGACGACTCGCTCCCCTTCTGAGCGCCCGCCTGATGGATGTGGGCGCCGAGCACCTTCTGTGTGGCGTGCAGGAGGACGTGGGTCGCCGTATGGTGGCGCATGAGAGATAGCCGCCGTTCCTCGTCCACCATACCCTTCACCCGATCGCCGCGCTTCAGTGGCCCGCCCGTGACCCGGTGGAGTATGACATCCCCAATCTTTACGGCCTCCTCCACCCGCACCATGCTCTCCGACGTCACAAGGGTGCCGGTGTCGGACGGCTGGCCCCCTCCCTCCGGGTAGAAGAGGGTCTGGTCTAAGACCACCATGCCGTCGAAGTAGTCGAGCACCATAGCATCGAACTCGACCTCGCAGGGGAGGTCGTAGTAGAGCCTCTTCGTCGGGGGGAGGGTCCCCGCCCGCTCGCGGTAGGGGGCGAGGGGATCTGCGCCTTCCGCCTCCTTCTGCGCCTCCGAATGCATATCGGCTATGAGCGAGTAGAAGTTGTCGGGGATCTCAACGACAGCGCCCTCGGCAGCCGCGACATCCTTCACCATCTCGGGCGGAATGCCGTGCGAGTCGTAGAGGGTGATGACCTCGGCAAGGGGGACGCGGGAACTCTTCGCCCTGTAGTTCCGGGCGATCTTCTGGACGATCCGGGTCCCGCGATCGAGCGTGTTTGCGTACCTCGCCTCCTCGCTCTCCACGATCGCCCTGACCACATCGACATCCTGCTCGAAGGTCTCTGTCCCCACGACCTGCATCTGCGCCTCCACAAGATCGGCAAGGTTATCGTCCATGGTAAGATCGCTCATCATGCGGAGCGTCCGGCGCAGAACCAGACGGGCAAGATACCCCTCGCGGACGTTTGAGGGGACGATGCAGTCGCCGAGCATGTAGGCAAGGCACCGGGTGTGATCGGCTATAGAGTATATCTTCTCTATCGGGACGACGATCCGCTCAAGACGATCGGCGGGCACGTTGATAGCCTCGGCGACCTTCCTCCTCAAGTTGTAGAGGTTTGTCCCGGATATATCCATGACGCCGGCGAACCGGGCGCTGAGCCCCATGATCTTCGTGAACTCCGGGTTATCGAGGAGATCGTCGAGGTGGGCCGACCGCATAAGGCGGCTCACCATCTCGGGGAAGACAGCGTCGTATATCGTCGGCGAACCCTTTGATGCCCAGACGAACCGCTCAAGTCCGTAGCCGGTATCGACTATCTTGAGGCGCATCGGGTAGTATGGCACGCCGTCCACATCGACGGGCGGCTGATCGGTCTTCTGCCGCCCGAGGTTCATGAAGACAAGCGTCGCGACCTCCAGCCCTCCGATCAGCACCTCGACGGATGCGCCGGCGTTCCCGCCGCCGTACCAGGGGTGCTCCTTGTAGCTGACCCGGGAGAGATCGCCCCCGATGGATGCTATGAACTCATCGCAGAGGGCGACCGTCTCGTCCTTCCAGTATATCTGCTCCTCGGGGGTGTTGAATGCATGGTGCGCCATCATCTCAAAGAGCGTCAGGTGGCGCCCCGACCTACCCACGGAGTCAAGGTCGTTTAAGCGGATGCAGGGCTGGGATATGGTGAGCGGGTTTGCCGGCGGCGGGACAACCCCCGCCGTGACGAACGGCTGGAAGTCGGCGATGGATGCGATCGTGAGGTATATGTCGTCCCTCCACCGGGCGGCGACGGGATAGCGTTCAAGGCGGGTATGCCCGTGCCTCTCAAAGAACGAGAGGAACGCCTCCCGCATCTCATCAACGGTATGGGGTTTGAAGACCGGGTTGCCGATGAAGTTATACGTCACGCATGGAGCGTCGCCGCAGAACTCCTGTTCGGGATCCCGGGTCCAGAAGGCCGCCCCGCAGCTCCTGCAGACCTTCCGCTCAAATCCCTGGGATCGGAAATAATCGAGCGTATACTCTTCTTCGAGCATTGAAAATCACGTAGTACAAAGAGGTAGGACCGGAACGGATATAGTTGTTGTGAGCGGGATCGTTCACCGCCTCCAGACATCCTGATACCAGAGATCGTAAGCTTCGTAGTGGCCCGTCCGCTCAGCGATCCGCACTGCAAGTATGTGCCAGCACTCGCTCCCCCGGAAGAGAAAGTCGCTGCAGGTGCAAAAGTCATCCTCGACGATGTACTCGTCGCTATGGCCCACTACGACGAAGAAGTCCAGGTAACGCTTCACCTGCCCCGCATCGACGGCCATGAGCGCTTTTCGGCCCCGCTCGCCGTAGGCCTGCTCGACACAGGCGCGAAAGTCCGGCGTCAGCGCCTCACCCCGCTCCACCTTCTGCCAGATGCCGCTCATGGAATTATCACTACGTGTGGCGGATCAGGGATATAATGCCACCCCATGCGGGACGCAAGCGCCTCCATGGCCGGTGCCTCGAGCGCATAGTGGGTGGCCTCAAGGCACGGGAGGGGTGATGCCCGCGCCACGGCGTGCTTCAGCTCCGCCGAGAGGAAGGCCTCCGCACCGAGGTCGGCGGCCTCTCTGAGGAGGAAGGGGTCAAACCCGCTCCCCCCCACGAGAGCAAGGCGCCGTATCGTATCCACCTCCCCGTAGACCCGTATACCACCCCCGCCGCCGAGCCGGCGGGCGATATCCTCCGGGTCAAGTGAGCAGTTCCCGACGATGCCGGCGCTCATCCTCTCCGTCGCAGAGAGGCCGAGCCGGGCGGCAAGAATATCGTTGACGCCGCCCTCGGCACAATCGAAGTTCGTGTGCATCACATAGAGGTTCATCCCGGCGGCAAGGAGCGTCCGGAGCAGGCGCGCCATCGGCCCCCTGATCGCCGTGACCGGGCTCCAGATGGGCGTGTGGTGGACGACGAGCATATCCGCGCCGGCCCTAACTGCGGCATCCACAACCCTCTCCGTGGCGTCGAGCGCGCAGCAGATGCCCCCGATATCATTCCTCCCCTCGACGATGAGGCCTATCCTCCCGGCGTCGTAATCTTCGGCAAGCCCGGTCGGAGCGACCACCTCCATTGCGGCGATGAACCTCCCGATATCCATGCAGTACCCCTGGGGGCCTTCCCGGGATAAAATGAATGCACCGGAGCAGAACCTGGCACTCATGACCTTTATCCGCGGAAAAAGCGTCAGTTCCGCTCAAAATCGGTAGATGCCGCTCATACAATATAGAAATAATTATCCATGACAAAAGCGACATAGGATCATCGCCAATCGGAGAATGAACATGCGAAAGGCTTTTGTTATAGGAATAGCGCTTCTTATCCTCTGCACCGGCGTATCCGCCGTATCAGCGATCGGAGGAGATCAGGGGTGGTACCGTATCCACTGCAACGTCGACGGTGCCTCCGTTTACTTTGATGGAGAATATGAAGGCACCATATCCGGAGGCGAACTCTACGTCCCGGTCTACACCACCGGAGCGCCCTACAAAACCATCAGGGTTGAGAGGAGCGGTTACCGGACATACACCGGCAGCCTGCCCAACGCCCCCATCATGGGCGATACGGCAGAGGTCTACGTGACGCTCCAGCCGGCCGAGACATACGGCTCGATCTACGTCACGTCAACCCCTTCGGGCGCGGCGATCTACTTAAACGGGAACTATCGGGGGGTCGCGCCGCTCACGATAAGGGACCTCACTCCTGGCACCTACAACCTGGGGGCCGACCGCTCGGGCTACCAGTCTGACTGGTCCTCTGTCACGGTCAGGGCGGGCCAGCAGTCGGACATCCGTTTCTCCCTCTCGCCCATACAACAGTACGGATCGGTCAGCATCACGTCCAGCCCCTCCGGTGCCTACGTCTACATGGACGGAGTCTACAAGGGCCGCACACCCCTGACGCTCTCCAATGTCGCTGTAGCGTCCCACAACATCGAGCTCGATCTTGCCGACTACTACGACTGGAAGACGACCGTCTCTGTTGCGGCCGGCGTGACCCGGTACGTCGACGCCCGGATGGCTCCCATACCCTCCGAGACCACAGGGCGCATAGATGTCGTCTCCTTCCCGGCCGGCGCGGATGTCTACCTTGACAGCACCCACCAGGGGAAGACGTTCTCGACGGGACCCTTCACGATATCAAACGTCCGTGTCGGGACCCATAACGTGAGGGTCGCCCTCTCCGGCTACCTGGACTACACCACATCGGTCGATGTCGGGAGAGCGACGACGAGCTATGTCAGCGCGTCCCTCCAGCCCGGCCAGCAGGCATCGACCGGCTCCATAGCGGTCGCTTCCTCCCCCTCGGGCGCCGAGATATACATCGACAACGCCTTTAAGGGTATCACACCCCTGACCGTCGACGGCGTCTCCACCGGCACCCACACGGTCATGGTGGCCCTTGACGGCTACAGCGACTGGTCGACAAGCGTCCAGGTCGGCGCCGGGAGCACCGCGTCGGCCTCGGCGTCCCTATCGGCCGCGCCGACACCGACTGCAAAGGCGGGCCTTGCGCCCTTTGCCGCTCTCGGGGCGCTTTTCGCCCTCGCGCTCCTCGGAGCCCGGCGAAAGCAGGACTGATCACTAAAAAACCCCTCTTTTTCATCCGTGGACGGGAGATTATGCCCGATGGAACGGCAGTTTTGAGCGCCCGCCCATCCAGCACCGTATTACCGAAAGTAATAGTCAACACCTATAAATATTCCAGAATGAATATACGTTCATGGAAAAGTCCCTTGACCTCATCAATGCCCGGATACGCGACGGTAACGCACGGATCGTTACCGCCGAAGAGATGCCGGCCATTGTCGACGAACTGGGGGAGGAAGGGGCACTGGAGGAGGTCGACGTCGTCACGACCGGGACGTTCGGGGCAATGTGCTCCTCCGGTGCGTTCTTCAACTTCGGGCACGCCGACCCCCCCATAAGGATGGAGCGCGTCTGGCTCAACGATGTGGAAGCCTACGGAGGTATAGCGGCGGTCGACGCCTACCTCGGCGCAACGGCGGAGGCCGACACGCCGGGCAGGGTCTACGGCGGCGCCCATGTCCTCGAAGAACTCGTCGCGGGAGGCACCGTCGAACTGCGGGCGACCTCCCACGGCACCGACTGCTACCCGCGCCGGAGCATCACGACAGACCTCCTCCTTGAGGACATGAACCAGGCTATAATGTTAAACCCGAGAAACTCCTACCAGCGCTACAACGCGGCGACGAACACAACCGACCGGACGCTCCACACCTACATGGGCACCCTCCTTCCGCGGTGTGGCAACGTCTCCTTCTCCGGCGCCGGAACCCTCTCGCCTCTCGCAAACGATCCGGACTTCCGTGTCATCGGGGGGGGCGTCCCCATATTCCTTGCCGGCGCAGAGGGCATGATCGTCGGCGAGGGCACCCAGAACTCGGCCGGCGGCGGGTTCGGGACGCTTATGGTGACGGGCGACATGAAGCAGATGCGCCAGGATTTCCTGCGGGCGGCCGTCATGAACGGTTACGGCGTGACGCTCTATGTCGGCGTCGGCGTGCCCATACCGGTGCTTGATACTGGCATCGTCCGGAGCACCGCCGTAAGGGATGAGGATATACTGACCAGCATCATCGATTACGGCATCCCCCGGCGGGATCGGCCCTCTGTGACGACGGTCAGTTACGCCGAACTCCGGAGCGGTTCGGTCGACATATGCGGAGAGACGGTCAGGACATCGTCGCTCTCCAGTTACAGGCAGGCCCGGGCCGTGGCGCAGGAACTCAAAGATTGGGTCGAGCAGGGGAGGATGGAACTTACGCTCCCCGTCCGGCGAATCGATGCGACAAAACGCGCAAAACCCATGAGGGAGACGGCCGTCGCCCCCCGGGTCCGCGATATCATGAACCGCCAGGTTATAAGCATAACGGAGGGCGAAGAGATACGGGCGGCGGCAAAACGGCTCCTGCGTGGCGAGACAAACCACCTCCCGGTCATAAACGACAACGGCATACTCGTCGGCATCATCACCACGTTCGATGTCTCCAAGGCGGTGGTGAATGATGGGCGGTTGCGGCAGGTCAGGGATATCATGACCCGGAATGTGATCAAGACGACACCCGACGAGCCGGTGGATGTAGCCGCACGGAAACTTGAGCAGAACAACATAAGCGCTCTTCCCGTGGTGGATGTGACAAACCGGGTGATAGGCATCCTCTCGGCGATCGATCTCGGCAAGCTCTTCGGCGGGAGGCGGCGAGTATGAAACTCCTTCTTAAGTACTCCCGGAGGAAGCAGAACGATGCGGGGAGGGAGCCGGTGATAGCCCGGGTTGTGAAGGAGACCGGCGTCCTGGTCAACGTCGAGAAGGCAAACATAGACTCGATGGCGGGCGAAGTGCTCATCGACATCCCCGATAAGGACGCAGATCTCGTCCGGCGGCACCTTGAGGGGATGGGTGTCTCTGTCAGGTTTATGGAGGATGCCGTCACCCTCGATGAGGCGGAGTGCATCGACTGCGGTGCCTGCATAAGCATCTGCCCTCAGGAGGTCTTCTCCTTCGACGACGGGTGGCGCCTCCGGGTTAACGCCGAGAGGTGCGTCCTCTGTGGCAAGTGCATCCGGGCGTGCCCCCATGCGGCCCTCTCGCTCCAGGGATGATCCGCAGGCACTTTGAGTTCCGCGAGACGATAGCGACGATCCTTGCCGACGATCCCCGGCATATAACGGCGGCGGAGTCGGGCATGCTTGCTGCCCGGCACGAGGTCGAGAGGCAGATCGCCCTCGACCCCTACTTTTCGGCAACGTTTGAGCCGTATACACCGAAGAGCCCGGAAAAGACCGTCGACCGTATGGCGCGGGCCGCAGCAGAAGCCTGCGTCGGCCCCATGGCGGCGGTGGCGGGCGCCATCGCCTGGGCCGGCGTGGAGGCTATGGCCGGGGCAACTTTTGGTCTCATCGATAACGGAGGAGACATAGCCCTTCGGAGCGACCGTGAGGTGACGGTCGGCATATACGCGGGCGCATCCCCCCTGAGCGGGCGGATGGCGTTTTTGGTCCCGCCACAGAACGAGATCCTCGGGATATGCACATCGTCGGCTACGGTGGGCCCATCGATAAGCTTCGGCGTCGCCGACGCCGTGACGGTCGTTGCCCCCGACGTCGCCGTCGCGGATGCATGGGCAACGGCAATATGCAACCATATAACGGTAGACGATACATCCATCCTCGATGCCATCGAAGGGACGGGCGTCCGGGGCGTGCTTGCCATAATCGATGATACGGTTATCCGCCATGGGGACCTCCCGCGGATCGTCCGGGCAAATGTCGACGAGCGGTTGATCACCGCCAAAAGACCGCCCAGTTAAATGGATTCGCCCAGGAACCTGACCGTCTCCTCGTAGGCCTGCTCCCCCTCAAACCGCGCGAGAACGTTCTCCCCATCGGTGACGACGATGCCGGGCATCCCGTCCTTATGGATAAATATCACATCGTATATGTCGAACTCGCCGATGACGATCCCCTGCGAGAGATCTGATGCTGCGCAGAGCTGCAACCGCTCCATGGCGAGGTCGCCAGGCGTCTTGCGGAAGAAGTAGTAGAAGACCTGGTAGGCGTTGAGGATGTCTGAGGCAAGCAGTGCTCCGCAGGTCTCCTCATCAAGCGTATCCAGCATCTTTGCGAGAAGTTCGTCGTCGTCGTCGCTTGCCTCAAAGAGCTGCTCGGCAAGTTCTGCAAGATCCACGTAATCAGTCATAAGGTCATCCTCTCACGCCCGGATACACCGCTCTTTTCGGAGAGCAGCCCGCACGGCAGGAACGGTGCGGTCGGCGCATGAATAAGTATATCGATCCGCCCGGAAAAAAGAATAGGTGTGCGTGAGGAAGATCTGGACTGGACCGTATACCACCGGATTCCCGAAAACGGGAGTGTTACGGCCCAGGACCTGATAAAGACCACCGGGTTTGAGCCCGGTGCTGTCATGGCATCGCTTGAGCGCCTCGAAGATTACCTCCTTATACGGCGATCAGGAGAGACTGTCTGCCTCCTCTCCATACAGGAGTCTCTGATCGCGTGCCAGTGCCGGCATACGAAGGATGATCTCCCGTTCGTCATCGAAAACGGCATCATAAAGGCAAAGAGGGGAGGAGATTGAGCGACACGCCCGCCGTAGCGGTGCTCCGGATAGGGCACCGGCCCGAACGCGATCAACGGGTGACGACCCATGTCGGTCTTGCGGCGCGGGCGCTCGGCGCCCGGGGGATGTACCTTGCGGCAGACGATCCCGGCGTCGTCGCAAGCATAGGGGATGTGGCCTCCCGGTGGGGGGGAGACTTCTTCGTGGAGAACAACGTCTCCTGGCGCCGGTGCATAGGGGACTGGAAGGCCGGCGGCGGGAAGGTCGTCCACCTCACCATGTACGGCCTCCGTATGACCGATCTCATCGACGATATACGGCGCGAAGAGCGGGTGCTCATCGTTGTGGGGGCGGAGAAGGTGCCGGGGGATATATACGGCCTTGCCGACTACAACGTCTCCGTGACGACACAGCCCCACTCGGAGATATCGAGCCTCGCCCTCTTCCTCGACCACCTCTTTGAGGGAGAGGAACTCAACCGGGAGTACCCCGACGCAAAGATCCGGATCGAGCCGGCAAAAGCGGGCAAGAAGACGGTGGAGCGGTGAAGGGCCGGGTGCTTGTAGCCGGGTTTGCCACGCGGCATATAGCGCAGTCGGCTCACCGGGCCGGCTACACGGTCTACGCCGTCGACCACTTCTGCGACCGGGATCTCGACTGGTACACAGAGGATCGCATATCGTTTGACGAACTCGCCGATCTCCCCGAGAAGATAGTCGAACTTGCCGCCCGCCACCCGATCGACGCTCTTGTCGTCGCCTCGGGCGCAGAAGCCATAGGGACGACGATCCCTCTCTGCGGGACGCCGCCTGCAAAGGTGGAGCGATTCTTGGACAAACTGGATATCCAGAGGTTCTTTGAGGGGTTGAGTGTCCCGGTCCCGCCTCTTGCAAAAGCCGGCCAGTACCCGGTGATGATCAAACCGCGCCGGGGGGCGGGAGGCTGGCGAAACGCCGTCGCAGAGAGAGAGGAAGACCTCCGCCGATGGGTGGAGGCCTGGCCGGACGTGCCCTACGTTGCACAGCAACTCGTCGACGGCATCCCTTCAAGCGTCTCCTGCATGGCGGACGGCCGACATGCGCGGGCCATAGCGGTCAACCGGCAGATCCTGCGGGGCGAGGGCGAGTGCGCGCACGGGTTTGCCGGCTCGGTCACACCGTTTGCCCATCCCCTTGCCGGGGATATGATAGCATGTGCGGAGAGGATAGCCGCCGCCAGCGGATGCGTGGGCTCGGTCGGTATAGACTTCATGGCCGGGGAGAGACCCTGGGCGATCGAGATCAACCCCCGGTTCCAGGCTACCCTCGATACCGTGGAGATGGCTATCGGCAAGAGCGTCTTTGCCCTGCACATGGATGCCTGCCGCGGCATCATACCGGCAGCAAGGCCTGCCGCCCAAAAGGTCGCTCTCCGGCGGATACTCTTTGCAGAGCGGGATATGCGGGTCGATACGGATCTCTCGGTGTTTGCGCCGCGCGTTGCCGATATACCCTGGCCCGGGGCGGAGTTTGAGGAGGGGCATGCCGTCGTGAGTGTCTTTGGATGCGCGGAGACGGAGGCGGCGGCGCATATGGATCTCGAACGGAATATAGCGGCCGTCCGGAGACTGATGGGGCGTGAGCCGCCCGGAGAAGAGAAAGTTAAATAAGGGTTGAGTGTAAAATATAATAGGTATCGATCCCGATCATTTCTTATACGATATCATCACGGGGGAGAACAGATTATGGTTTCTGTCACTGAACTCTTAAACGATCCGGCCATCAACGCCTATGTCCTGCGGTTGATCGGGGAGGAGGGCATCGAACTTCTCAGGCGGTTCCCCGAAGAGAGGGAGCACAGCGACGAGGAACTCGCCGAGAAGACCGGGGTCAACCTCAATACCGTCCGCCACACCCTCTACACCCTCTATGAGAAGCGTCTCGCTGAGTATCGGCGCCTGAAGAATGTCGAGACCGGCTGGCTCACCTACCTCTGGCACCTCCGCATGGATCGCCTCCAGGGCGTTATAGAGGAGGAGATCCGCGATGTGCTCGAGCACCTCGATGCGCGGCTCACATACGAGGAGAAGAATGACTTTTACATGTGCAAGGACTGCGGCACAATATACACGTTCACGGATGCTGCGGGCTGGAACTTCGAGTGCCCAAACTGCGAGGAGATGCTTGAGCACTTCGACAACGAACTCATAGCAAACGCCCTCCGGCGGAGGGTCGACCAGATCAAGGAGAGCCTCGGGAGTGCGTGAGGAGGACTGCATCGCCCTCCTCAGGCGCGCCGGATGCTCAGAGGATGTCATAGCTCATTGCCGGGCGGTGCGCGACCTTGCGCTCACCTATGCTGTCGATATAGCCGACCGCGAGGTCCTTGAGGCCGGCGCCCTCCTCCACGATATCGGCCGGGGTGTGACACACGATCTCCGCCACGCCGAAGCGGGCGGTGATATATGCCGTGCGTTCGGTCTCGATGAGAGGATCGTCGCGATCGTCGAGCGGCATATCGGCGCCGGGCTCTCTGCCGACGAGTGCTCTGTTCTGGGCCTTATGCCACGCGACTGCATGCCGCAGACGATCGAGGAGAAGATCGTCGCCCACGCAGACAACCTGGTGAAGGGGACCCGCGTCATAACGATGGAGGAGCGGATGATATACGCAGTCGATCTCCCACGCCGGCAGAGGGAGCGGATCCGCCGGCTCGGGCTTGATATGGAACTCTTCAGATGACCAGCCGTTTCACCTGCGAAAGAGCGCGCAGGTCTTCGTAGACCGATGCCGGGACCCGCTGCTCGTCGACTATCACGACGAGCCGGGGTTCTTCGGCAAAGTAAGGGTCGGTGACGAATATCTGGCGTATGGAGAGATCGTGGTCGACCAGAACCTTGACCGCCGCGCCGACGATCCCCTTCTGCTGCGCATCCTTTGGGTAGAGCGTTATGACCGAGAGGCCGAGGGCTTCTGCGACCCCCGAGAGGTCGGGCACAGCGCGCATGCGGGTGAAGACTCTTCGCAGTTCAGGGTTATCGAGGATGCGCCGGGCTGTGGCATCCACGACCCTCCGATCGGTCTCGATCGCCCTGCCTATGTGCGTGGCGGGGATCTCGATGCCGTTGCAGGTTATGCGCCCCTCCTCGTTGATGCCGAACCCGTTCTCCATCAGGAACCGGACTACCCTGGTCTGGGACGGCGAATCGGCGAACACTCGTGATATGTCGGCCCACATGTGGGAATGTTGGCACCGAGCGCATAAATATACACCGAAGGCGATTCGAAGAGCACCGGCGGAAGCAGACGCTCCGCTGGACCAGGGGGTCGTCGGAATACACCGAAGGCGATTCGAATAGCACCGGCGGAAGGGTATATCCCCGGGCGCTCCGGGAGTAACCTATTTCCTGTTGCAGTGCGTTGTACACTGAAGGTTCGGGGCGAAAGTTGCCGGCGCCCCGGTATACCGTGCGAGGGTTGCCAAGCCAGGTCAAAGGCGATAGGTTGAGGGCCTATTCTCGTAGGAGTTCGTGAGTTCGAATCTCACCCCTCGCATCTGCTGTTTTCTTCGCCATCATACGGGTTAGCGGTATCGATCTTGCAAGGGGGGTTGACCACCCGTATAGGGAACCGACGTATCACGGAATATCGCCGCACCGTCGGCGGGATGAGAGAGACCCGCCGGTAAAGAGCCGTCTCCCGGATGACGACAGGCATCAAGGTTCTTATGCCGGCAAGGTCGATTTAGAAAGGAATTAACCAACAGCGGCCCGACACTTTACCGGGATACATATGGACCTTGATACCGAGAGAAGAGACGGGATCCTCACGTTTGTTATGCAGGGGAGGCTTGATGGCTATGGCGCGGGAGAACTCACCGATGCCGTACAGGCGTCGCTACAGGACGACGACCGGTCGGTCGTCTTTGATCTTACCGGTATAACCTACCTGAGCAGCGCGGGCATCCGGGTTCTCATTGCCACAAAAAAACGCTTAAAAGAGCGGGGCGGCATACTGGCCCTTGCCGGCGTGCAGGAGTACCCAAAGAAGGTTCTCGATACGGCAGGCGTGACGCCGGTCTTCTCCCTCTACACCGATGCCGGAGAGGCCGTCGCCGCCTGCAGGCGGCCGGTGGATAGCCTCTCGGTCATAAGCGACCTCGCCCGGACCCCGGTCGTAAGGGACGGCGTCGCCTACACCGTCGAGGCCGCCTCTACAGGGAGGTCGTCGCTCCTGGTCACCGGCAACCTGAATAAGATGCTCCATGCCCACCTGACCGGGGAGGATATCCGTGCAATACCGTTCCCGGCTCTCCGGTACTCGCTCGGGCTTGGCGCGCTCGGAGAGAGCGTGGCGGATGCTCTCCCTCTCCTCGGAGAGATGATAACGCTGCACGGCTCGGTTGTATGGCTGCCGACCGACGGAAACGCCACGCCGGACTTCTTCACGCCGGTGAAGGGGACCGGGGGGCTCTTCATACACTCCGGGTATAACGTGGCGCTCTATGGACCGTTTCACGATATCATAACCATCGATGCCGGGGATGAAGGCAGTATTTCGCTCTCCGAGATCTACCGCACGATATTTGACTTTGCCCGGGAGAAGAGGCGCGACTTTGCCGGCATCGTCGCGGTCGCCATGTGGGCCGTCGTCGACGGGGTCTGCAGCCTGGGTATGAAGAAGTCGCCTATCGCGGCATTTGCCCCGGCAAACGGCCTCCCCGTCAACGCCAGGGAGAACGTGGAGGAGTGGCTTGAAGAGAACGACGAACCGAAGTACCGCGGGGACACGATGGTCAGTTTCGGGTTCGGCATAGACTACGGTGCCTGCAACGATAAGCACATATCAGCCCTCACCGACCAGAACCGCCCGAAGACGGAGCAGGTGCAGCTCCACAACCACGGCGTCATATTCCGGGGAGTGCCCTGGGATGCGGCGCTCGATCTCTCACGGCAGGTCGAGCGGATAGTGAACGAGGCCGAGTTCATCGATATGCGCCACCTCAAGGACAGCACACGGGTCCGGCGGGCAAAGGTGGGCGTGGCCTATATATCGGAGATCGCCGTCGAGGAGTGATCCTGACCTGACCCGGGACGGGTTCTCCTCCCGGCACACATGGGGGGCCGGCCCCACCAAACTCCCCGACCATATGGGCTTTCAGCACCACCATCTTGCGGGTGAACGCCGGCAGGGGCGCATGGCCACGGGTCTGTATCCCCGCCGGCCAGGGCCAGACGGCTCCTCTCCTGCCGGCCGCCACCTGCTTCCCGGAAGGTGATCGAAAGGAGGATCAACTCTATGGAATGTTCGAGAAAGGAATGGACAATCTTTTGATTAGCACGAGAGCCGGGAAACTCGCATAAACCATCCATAGCGCTGGATGAATCGGTTGAATTCAGAAAAACTCCGCGGTTACGTGCTCCTGCAGATTGCCAAAATATATATGGGTTTGGCTCCGTACAGATCGATCAGCAGGCCTGTTCCGGCTATCAGAATACCGCAACCGGGTGTTGCAGAATGATCCAGAGAAACCAGCTTGCCTTGAGAAAATTCGTGGTTCCTGAGTTTATATGCGGACACGGAGCACTGCAACTTGCCGGCCGGTATGCACATAACTTCGGGCTACGACAGGTGCTCCTCGTCACCGACCCCGGCGTCCGGGCAGCAGGGTGGGCGGGCGCCGTCGAGGAGAGCCTGACCGATGCGGGGGTATCGTTCACCGCCTTCGACTCCGTCTCCCCAAACCCCCGCTCAGGGCAGGTGATGATGGGCGTGGAGGTTTACAGGTCTGAAGAGTGCAACGGCATCGTCGCCGTCGGCGGAGGGAGCCCGATGGACTGCGCCAAGGGAATAGGGATCGTGAGTTCCAACATGCAGAATATACTCACGTTCGAGGGCGTCGACCGGGTGCCGGTGCCTGCGCCACCCCTCATATGCATACCGACGACCGCCGGGAGTTCTGCCGACGTCTCCCAATTCGCCATCATCACAGACGAATATAACAAACGAAAGATTGCTATAGTCTCTAAAACGCTCGTTCCCGACCTCTCCCTGCTTGACCCCGAGCCCCTGACGACGATGTCTCCCGAACTGACAGCGAATACCGGCATGGATGCCCTCTGCCACGCGGTTGAGGCTTATGTATCGAATGCCAGTTCCCCGATGACCGACCTGCACGCCTATGAAGCGATACGCCTCATACATGCCGCCCTGCCGGCGGCCATCGGCGCGCCGGAAGACCTGAACCTGCGGTTCTCGATGCTCCTTGGCAGCCTCCATGCCGGACTTGCGTTCTCAAACGCAAGCCTTGGCGCCACCCACGCCATGGCCCACAGTCTTGGGGGCACCCTGGACCTCCCGCACGGGCGGTGCAACGCCATCCTCCTTGAGCACGTTATCGCGGCCAACTACGAGGCGGCATCCGATCGCTACGACCGGATAGGAGCAATCTTCGGAGAAGGAACAACCCCTGCAGAGAAGGTGGCGGCGTTCAGGAGAACGCTCGGCATCACGGAGACCCTCGCCACGATAGGTGTCATGGACTATGAAATCCCCGCCCTTGCCAGGAATGCGTACATCGACCCCAGCCTGGTGACGAACCCCCGCAGGCTCACCTGCAAGGATATTGAACGGATTTATGAGTATGCGCTCTGAACCTCCCGAAGACCCGGATACGCTCCGCGAGAAGATCATCGGCCTTGGAGAGACGTCTCTGCATAAGAGTTACTACTCCGAGCTCCAGAAGCGGCTTTTGGAACTCGAGCGGTTCAGGGCCCTGCTCGACCAGACGCATGATGCCATATTCCTGATCCATGCCGCAACCGGGGAGCTTGCGGACGTTAACGCCTCTGCGGGCATGTACCTTGGCTACTCAAAGGAAGAACTGCTTGCAACGCCGTTTCAAGATCTGATCGCCTTGCCGGAGAGGGCCAGGTGTATCGATACCATACAGAAGGGGTGTGACCATTCGATCGGATCCCACCTGGTCTGCGTCACGGCGCTTGTCTCGCGGGAGGGAAGAGAGATCCCGATGGAGGTCACCATCCGGTTCGTCACCTTCGGCGACGAGCAGTATATCGTGGCGATCGCGCGGGACATAACCGATCGGCTCCAGGCCGAGAGGGAACTCAAGATCAAGGAGAGCGCCATTGAGTCATCGACAGACGGTATCCTCATCGTCGATCTTGCCGGCGCAATCATGTACGCCAATCCGGGTTTTGCCTCGATCTTCGGGTATGAGAGGGAAGAGATGCTCATGGGGAGGGATCTTGGGGCATTCTTTGTGGATCCCACCACCGGCGCGGCGGTTATGCGCCGCCTCCTCAAAGATCGTGCAATCGAGGGAGAGACGATCGGGTTACGGAGCGGCGGCGCCCCGTTCCACATCCACGTGTCGGGCAGCGTCGTGCAGAACGGTGCCGGGCAACCGCTCTGTATCATGCTGATCGTCATGGATATCACCGAGCGTGTGATCACAGATCAGATGAAACGGGAGACATATACGCAGCTTGGGAAGAATATCGAGCAGTTTGCCATCCTCGGAGATCATATCCGAAACCCGCTGCAGGTGATCGTCGGGTATGCTGAGATGATCGATGATCCGCTCGCGACGAAGATCCTCGACCAGTCGAACCGGATCGATGAGATCATCGCTCAACTCGATAGGGGATGGATAGAGTCGGCGAGTGTCAGGCAGTTTCTGCGAAAGCACGGAGGCGATGCGGAGCTCCGGGCACCGTTCCTCATCCAGATAACAACAACGCAGCTTGAAGATCCCTGATCCGCCTTTTTTGACGCCCGGGGTATGCAGCGGCAGATCTCTTATCTATCCATCCTGCGCGGGCGTTGCGGGTAGAGGGCAGTGCGTGGCTGACCCGGAGGTGAAAAGATCGGACGACCATCTCCCGCAGGGTGCGTAGGAGCGGTAAAACTTGCGGGGTTTTAATCTTAAAACGAAGCGCCCCGGCCGGGATTTGAACCCGGGTCAAAAGCTCCGCAGGCTTCTAGGATATCCACTACCCTACCGGGACACGAGAATAAGTGCCTTACCCCTAATAACTACGCTCTCCACCTTAAAAAGGATTGCTTACCCGGAGGCCGCAGGCGGCCGGGATATGGGGTTGACCCGGGAGATGCACCGGCCGGCCTAAAACCCTCTTGCACGCATCAGCACATGGACCTTCACATCGTTGCCGGAGAGTTCGATCTGGTAGTTCCCGGATCGGCCCACATAGACCTGCTTATGGGCATCGGCGCTGTAAAGTTTACCAAAACCGTTCTCGACCACAACCGTGTTGGAACCGCGATCCCACACGGTCACTTTAAACCATGATGTCTCGCTCGGAAAGGTCTGCTTGACCATCCCGCTCTTTATATTGCTATAATCGCTTGTAAAATACTTTTCCCGCGTTATCATCTTCGGTTCCACCGTGAAGTCGATCAGGAGAGGAGGCGCGGTCAGGTCAAAGGCGAAGGCTTCTGTATTCTGGGTAAACCGTGCCGTCCGGTCGTAGAGGGTCACGTAGGCTTCGGGCGTCGGCGTGGTCTCCGGCTGCGTGCTGAACGTGGGGCTGGTCATGTCGGGGATAGGCGTCGGGTACGGGGCCACCGGTGTCAGATAACCCGGGTCGGGTTCCGCTTCTATCGGCGTCTCTTGTGGTTTTGACGGCGAGAATATACCGGACCAGCTGGGTTCGTCACCAGGCGGCAGCTCCGCGCATCCGGCGGAGACGAGGATCAGGATCATCACGACGGTTACAAAGAACGGTTTATACACCCCGGTCACCGTAGTGGGATTATGCAAAGTAGTATTTATGCTTTTACCCCCGTCTCACCCGGTGAACGGTATGCACCAGGCCTATATCCTATAAGGAAAATGATGCGAGGGATCTAACGGAGCGGTGCCGGATCGTGAACGGGCCCGGACAAACCGCCTGGCCGGCCAGTGGCGCGCTAACCCCCTCCGTAACGCCGGGTTCATCTGCCACTGCCCCCCCCGCACCATCCGGTAACGTATATCCGTACTTGCGGTCAATACCTGATGATCCAGTATGGGTAAGAAGCAGAGAAAACGGGCAGAGCGTGAGAGAGGGGCATACGAAAGCAGAGAGGATCCCGACACCCCTGTTCCGGCACGCTCTTCTCCCATCGGTATATTCATAGCATCTGTTCGTTCCAGCAGGCACCTGCAGACCCTCATCGGGTTGACAATCGTCGGGTTATTCCTCCGGTTTTATAACCTCAGCGGGAACTCGCTCTGGCTCGACGAAGCATCGACGCTCACGTTTGCCCGGCAATCGCTTGCCGGCATATGGGAGAGCACCGCAGGAGGGGAGTTCAACCCGCCGCTCTTCTACTGGCTGGAGCACGGTATGCTTGCCTTCGGGGAGAGCGAGTTCGTGCTCCGCTTCCTCCCCGCACTCCTCGGCGTCCTGACGATCCCGGTCGTCTACTTCATCGGCAAGGAGTTCAAAAACCGCGATGTCGGGCTCATCGCCGCCGCGCTTCTTACGTTCTCGCCTTTCCACATCTTCTACTCTCAGGAGGCGCGGGCATACGCCCCGATGCTCTTCTTCTTCTCCCTTGCGCTCCTCTTCTACATGAGGGCGAACCGGTCAAACGATATCCGCTCATGGGTGCTCTTTGGTGTATTCTCCGCGGTCGCCTTCTGGATGCACTTCTATGCCATAGTGCCGGTCGCTGTCCTCATCCTCCACGCCCTCGTCACCCGCGCTCCGGATCTCCGGCGCGATCCCCTGAGCACGAAAAATGTGGCCCTTGGACTCGCCACATTCGTGGTTGTCACCCTCCCCCTCCTCATCGTCACGGCCAACCTCTTCCTCGTGAGAACCTCATCCGCCCCGACGTTCGGCATGCAGGGGTTCGATGTCATATACCAGACCCTTCTCCAGGTATCGGGGTTCAGCGACCTCATCCTGGTGGCGTTTGGTATCCTCTTCCTGGTCGGCATCGCCTTTACCTGGCGCGAAGACCGGAACGGAGCGCTCCTCCTCGTCTTCATGATGGCCCTCCCTCTCGTTGCAAGCCTCGCCCTCTCCTCACGTATGCCGATGATACCGCGCTATCTCATCTATCTCCTGCCGGTATACTTCGTCGGTGTAGCGTCGACGTATCCCGCGCTCTCTTCCCTTGTGAGGGATAAGAGGGCAATCTACATCGCTATCGCGGCAGCGGTCCTCATAAGCACGCCGTTTATATCGACCTACTACACGACCCCCCAGAAGAACGACTGGCGGGGGTTCTCCACGGAACTCGGCGGGATAACAGGGGAAGGGGATCTCATCGTCATGCTGCCGCCCTACATGACGCAACCGCTCGACTACTACTACAGCAACACGACCGATGGAACCCTCGAACTCGGGGCGAATACCGGGGATGACCTTACGGCGATCCGGGAGCAGTATCCGGATCGACGTGCGTTTTACGTGGTGACCAGCGATATCCTTGCCGTTGACCCAACAGGCGATGCGCTGGGCTGGCTGGACAAGAATGCAGAGTTTGCCGGGCAGCACATGGGGATCTATCTCTTTGTGTCGGCTTAGAGGAGGATGCAATTGGCAGATACCTACGACATGACGGTGATCATCCCGACCTTCAATGAGGAGGAGAACATAGCCGCAATCATCGGAGCGGTCAACGGAGTCTTCCGGCAAAGCGGCATCCACGGTGAGATCCTGGTGGTGGACGACTCATCAAAAGACCGGACGATCGAGATCGTCGAGGAGATCGCCGGCCGGGACGGCAACGTTCGGCTGATCGTGCGCAGGGATGACCACGGTCTCTCCCAGTCGGTCGTCGAGGGGTTCGGGAAGGCGCGTTCGGGTATCCTCCAGGTCATCGATGCCGACTTTTCGCATCCGCCCGAGCTCATCCCCCGCTTCTACGAAGCGGTACGGGACGGAGCGGACATCGCCATCGGGAGCAGATACATGAAGGGCGGGGATATCGAGCAGTGGCCGCTCAAGCGCAGGGTCATATCGCTCGGGGCCACGGCGTTCGGGCGCATGCTCTTTCCGGAGGTCACCGATCCCGTGAGCGGGTTCTTCGCCGTCCGGCGCGAGGTTGTCGTCGGTGCTCCGCTTGCGCCCCGGGGCTACAAGATCCTTATGGAGGTTCTCGGCAGGGGCCGGTGGCACTCGTTTGTTGAGATCCCCTTCGTCTTCAGGGATCGCGAGGAGGGGACGAGCAAGCTCCGTCCGGACACGATGGTGGACTACATCCGGCAGTGTGCCGGCATCGCCCGCTTCTCGATAACTCGCAAGGCCGGCCCGGTCTGGGACGAATGGGTGAAGATCGCCCGGTTCGGCCTCGTCGGGCTCTCGGGCATCTTCGTCAACATGGGGCTCCTCTATGTCCTGACCGAGATTGCCGGCCTCTACTACCTCGTCTCCGCCGTGATCGCTATCGAGCTCTCGATCGTGAACAACTTCGTATGGAACGACACCTGGACGTTTAAGTCCGCAAGGGATCTCAGGTTCGAATGGAAGATCCAGCGATTCGGATCGTTTCAGGCGGTCTCGATGGGCGGGCTTGCCATCAACATGGTGGCTCTCTATCTCCTTGCAGATATCGCAGGGTTCTACTATCTTGCCGCAAACCTTATCGGGATACTCATCGCGTTTGCCTGGAATTACATGGTGAACCGGCACTTCACGTGGAAGGCCTGGTAAACGATCATCAGTTTTCTGGTGCGGGAAGCACCGCAGGGGAGGGTGGAAAACAGGAGATCCCGGCCCGAAAGCGGGACTGCTCCCCCCTCAGTAGGTCAAGGTCTCCTGAAGGTGCCGGAGTATCCTGTCGCCCGACTTCCCGTCACCGAAGGGGTTTTCCCAGATCCTTGGCCTGAGGTCCATCATCTTTGCGCCGGAGAGGATCGCCCCCGGGTTCGTTCCGGCAAGTACGTTTCCTCCCACATCGATTGTTTCAGGGCGCTCCGTGTTGTTTCTCATCGTCACGCACGGAGTCTTAAGGATGCAGCATTCCTCCTGGATACCTCCGGAATCGGTCAGAACAAGCCGGGCAGAAGCCTCGAGGAGGAGGAACTCAAAGTAACCGAGCGGTTCCAGGAGGCGAACATTATCCGGAACCCGGATATCAAAGTGTCTGATCATCTTCTTTGTCCGGGGATGGATCGGGTAGAGGATTGGAACGCCGAACTCGCTGCCTACAAGTTCAATACCTTCTAGTATGCCTGATAGGTTCTCTCGTTTGTCGACGTTCTCCTGCCGGTGTGCAGTGACCAGAATATAGTTGCCCTCCTCAACGCCGAGGTTGGAGTAGATCGACTGTTCTCTCCTGGCAATAGATAGGTTCTGGATGACGGCATCGACGACAGTATTACCAGTAACAAATATCGCCGTATCAGGCCGTCCCTCTCCCTTCAGGTTGGTGGCAGCGGTCTCTGTCGGTGCAAAAAGGAGATCGCTCAGGTGATCGGCGACGATACGATTGATCTCTTCAGGCATCGATCGGTCGTAACTCCGGAGGCCGGCCTCAACATGTCCCAGCATAATACCGAGTTTCGCGGCTACAAGAGCCCCAGCAAGCACGGTATTCGTATCGCCCTGCACCAGCACGGCATCATGAGGATCCTCTATGAGTATCTTCTCAAGTCCGGTCAACATGCGGGCGGTCTGGGCACCGTGCATCCCCGAACCGATCTCAAGGTTATACGTTGCATCGGGTAGTTCAAGATCGCGAAAGAAGATCCTATCCATCTCGTACGAGTAATGCTGACCGGTATGGATGATGGAAAAGTCGATGGACATTCTGGAACACGTCCGGATCACCGGAGACATCTTGATGATCTCCGGACGTGTGCCGAGTATTATTGCAATCTTCATAATATCTGATGGAATGGATGCGGATTAAAACAGATCGATGATATATCCCTTTACGCAAAATATGATACTAACGAATGAGAGAAGGTTGTAATGATCTCGATAATAATACCGCTTTATAACGAAGAAGACAATGTCGACAGCTATGACACGGACCTTTTTCCTGTTGTCGATACGATTGCAAACGAGTACAATATGACCTTCGACTTTATTTTCGTGAACGACGGGAGTAAAGACCGGACTCGCGAGAAGATCACCGCGATTGCAGCGCGACGACGTGATGTCCGGGTGCTCA
This sequence comes from uncultured Methanoculleus sp., assembly GCA_964413225.1. Taxonomy (GTDB): domain Archaea; phylum Halobacteriota; class Methanomicrobia; order Methanomicrobiales; family Methanoculleaceae; genus Methanoculleus. Next base: position 27,741 of record CAYPRO010000012.1, read on the forward strand.
ATCATGAGAAAAACCGGGGAATGGGTGCTGCGCTCAAGACGGGATTCGCGCAAACAGATGCCGACCTCATCATCACCATGGATTCAGACCTTACCTTCAGGCCTGAAGATATACCGGTGCTCCTGGAGGCATACGCCCGTGATCGCCCCGATTGTGTCTCTGGCTCTCCGTACCTTGAGGTAGGGCTCATGGAGGAGGTCACGTTGATGCGTCTTTTTTTCAGTAAAACTGTCAACTTTATGTATCGGGTTCTGTTGCGCCAGCCCATCACCTGTGTAAGCCCGATCTTCAGACTTTATAAGTCCGATACCCTGAAAAAATTGGATATAGAGAGTGAAAATTTCGAGATCAATGCAGAGATCATCTCAAAGTATCTCATATACGGGCATAGAATAGTCGAGGTTCCCGTAAAGTTGCACCGGCGGAAATACGGCGAGTCGAAGATCAACATTCGCAGAGAGGTCTTCAACAACCTGAATATGATGAGAAAGGTTATCCGGACAAAGTACTTTCATCAACCGTGGCGCTCATGAGGGGAGGGAGACATGCAGGTGCCTCATCACACAACAGAACTCTGGGATAGGATCTGGGATAAAGAACAGATCACGAGCGATTACAGCATCAGATATCTCGATTTCATGGCAGGGATTGAACGCGCGCTCCCGGCAGGCTCAGCCGTCTGTGAGGCGGGCTGTGGTACAGGACAGACCCTTCGTATCTTCTCTTTGCGGCACAGGACGATCGGACTCGACATATCAGCAAACGCTCTCAGGATTGCAAAGTCTAATTGTAATGCTCCTCTTCAGGGTGATATATTCAGGATACCTCTCCGCAGCGGGAGCTGTGATCTCGCCTACAATTCAGGTGTGATCGAGCATTTTCCCTACCCTGCAAATGTTGCAGCGGTCGCTGAGATGGCAAGAATTACTCGAAAAGACGGGAAGGTAATCGTGATTGTTCCGAATACTCTCTGCCTCTGGTATAAGATCGGGAAGGAAATTGCTTATCGGATGAAACAGTTTGAGTTCGGGTACGAGGAGGACTACTCCCCGATGCGGTTGAAGGCCACGCTTGAGGATGCGGGTGTCCAGGTCGGGCGGTGTTTTGGTCTCCAGGCGACACCTGTTCTCGCAACGAACGCAAGAGAGATCCTTCCACTTCCTACCCGACGGAAACTTGCCGGACTTGAGAAGCACCTCCCATTCAGAGAATATTACAGTTATGCTGTTGGCATCATTGGCCGCAAAGAGTGAAAGAGGCGACTGTGAACCTGGCACAATACGACGGGACAGTCAGAATTCGCTCTATTGTACCGGAGCCCCGCTCTCACTGAGCCCGGTAAGTGGGATGGGGTATAGGAGCCAGAAGAGCAGCCCCGCGAGTGCAACAAGCCAGTAGCTGAATACCAGATAGAGTATCGAGAAGGCAATAGCCACCTCTGGAGCGATCCCGATGATGCCAAAAAGGTAGATCAGCGTGGCATCCCGGGTTCCGACACCCGATATGCTAATTGGGAGGAGATCCAGCATACTGATGATCGGGATTACGAGGAACATATAGTAACCCACGTCGATACCGATGGATATCCCGAGGAGAGATGCGTATACCACGGCCAGTACCCATGATGCAATCCCGACCCCGGTGCAGTTCAACAGCTGTCGGCGTGAGGCAAGGAATGCATCGAATCCTGTATAGAAGTCATTGAAATACCCTGAGAGCTGGTCGTGATACCGGGCCGGGACAAGGGCCGCAAAGAACGGCCTGAGGATCTTCTCCATGCAGGTCTTGCGGGAGACGGCAAAGATGCCGAAAGCGATGGCACCCCCGAGTATGAGCAGCAGCCCGCCCGAGAGAATCTCAACGCCGACGATGACTGAGAAAGCTATCAGGGCAACTATTCCAAGCGCAAACAGAAGCACCAAGTCGATTATCCGGTCTATCGCAACGGTCGAGAGCGCCATTCCCGTTGTACATGCTTCGTTCTTGGCATACAGGCACCGGACGGCATCGCCCACCTTTCCTGGTGTCAGGGTGGAGAGGGCGAAACCGATCAAAAAGCCGACGATGCTCTGCCACAGAGAAAAATCCGAACGGATCGAATCCACGATGATGTTCCACTTTTTTGCTTTTATGACGACGATTAATCCGTTGACTGCAAGAGCTGCAAACAGGTAGTATATGTTCACAGAAAGCAGGATGGTGAGTATTGCAGAAATATCGAGGTTGACGAGGATTACCAGAAAAATGATAATCCCAATGATGCTTATATATTGTATGGGTCGTCGTGAAGACATTTGAGGGAAAATATTTTTTTATAATGATTAAAGACTGTCGATCCACCGTAATTGCATCCCGGATCACAGTGCGTGTGAACTTCAAAGGATTATTGCGGGAGCTCCAGGGATACTGTCGGGGCGCCGGCCATGCCATGCCAGGATTTCCCCTGGGATAGGTGTTGGGGCAATGCACTTCATCCCTCGATAGCCGGGGCAGCTGCCGTGGATAAGATGCCGCAGCGCACTCCCGGATAGGCGAAGCCAGGTTTTCGTGTGCTGCTCGCTTAGTTTCCACTCGCCGAACAAGGTAAGATTATCTGATATCAGGTATCAAAATTAACGAGATATTGAATTCGAATTTTCTCTCTAATTCACCATCATCCGGCCATTTCCAGCCTGTTGCGAAACGACACCCTCATATACCGAATGAACAAACACTGACGTATGAGGAAAAGGAAGAGTCGTCCTGGTTCATCGTGTTCTCTATGCGGGTTGACAATACCAAACATCGATCGCCATTCCCTGGCCCGCAACCTCTCCATTCTTGGGATAACATCGATTGTCACAAAGTTGATGGTGCTCTTCCTTACAGTCTCGCTCTTCGGCTCGTTCGTCGACCTCTTTGATATCTCAGTGTATTTTGGATATGCAATGAACGTGCTGGACGGGCAGATCCCCTATGTGGATTTTTCCGTCGAGTATCCGTTCATGTTCATGATCCCGGTTCTGATACCGCTCATCCCTGCCGTGATCGCGAACGATGCCTATGCATATGTCACAGGGTTTCAGGTGCTCATGTCTTTCTTCGACATTCTCACGCTGTTCATCGTATATCTCATCGGGTTGCGCTTATTTGACAATAAGCTGGCATTCAGGGCGGCGCTCCTGTATGCAACGGCATTTGCAGCATCATATTTCATTCTGACGAAATATGATTCGTTCCCCACTTTCCTCCTTGTCCTTGGCGTATTCGCTGCGATCTACGGCATGCCTGCCAGAGGTTACCTTGCGGTCATCCTGGGCTTTTTCACGAAGATATTTCCCATCATCGCCGCTCCTTACCTCATCCTGTTCAATGCGACTGAAACATCGCGAAAAGCAGAGATCGTCTCGCTTCTAAAGGTAATCGCCGGGTGCAGCGTGATCCTCCTGGTTCCGATGATCTTTCTCGTGCAGGACTGGTACAGGCCGTTTCTCTTTGCCACCGGCACAGGCGTCGGGGTCTATGCCAATACTGTGACATACACGCTGTACAATATCCTCAATGGGTTGCTCCAACTACCGATCTCTGAAGATATTATCTCCCTTGCCATGTATGCCCTCATGATCGGTATCGTGGGTTCATTGGTCCTCGTTTCCTGTATCAGAGGGGTCGAGAATCCACGAAGACTTCTCGTTCTCATTGCTGTCACCCTGTTCTCGGTCATCTTCTGTACCAAGTTCCACAGCCCGCAGTATCTGGTCTGGCTCACTCCATTCTACGCCCTGTTGCTGGTCGATTCACTCAGGAACATAACTATATTTTATCTTCTTCAGACCGTGGTTTACATCGAGTTCCCCCTCTCCTGGGGTGTTCTCTATGTTAATAGAGAGTATGTCGATGCGATCGGGACGACGGGCTGGTATAGTGCTCTTGCGTTCTTTATCATCCATGCCACCATCTACGTGGCATCGATCGTTCTCATCGTAAAGTCAGATGCCACGCTTTGTAGTGATCTCAGATTGGCAGGCAAACAGGTTGTCTCAACAGTTCGACGGCAGGTAGCCGATCCGCAATAAATCTCAAAGAATAAGTGAAATAATAAAGTTAAGTAATAGATGCATGGTGGTCGGTAGGATATCTCATGTCGGAACAATCCTTTTTCATTTCGAGTATTCCTTGATCACTCCCCGATACACATCCACCGTCTTCTCAAGCTGCTCCACGCTAACCCGTTCATCCACCGCGTGCAACGTCGGGATCTCCCCGGGCCCGTACTCCACGACAGAAAACCCCTTTGTGCGGAGGTGCTTCGCGTCGCTTGCAGCCCACTGAATGCCGGGGGCCACCGTCCCGTAGACCCGTTCCACCTCGCTCAAGACCGTCCGGACAACCCGGGCATCCGGAGAGGTCAGGGTCGGCGCGGCGACATTCGTCTCGTGTATCGTGGCGCCCGCGGCGTGCCCGGCGATGTCCCGCCGGAGGTCGTCAAGAGGGCATCCCCAGGGCACCCGGATATCGAGCTCCATCCGGCACTGTTCCGCCACAATGTTCGCCTTCTCCCCGCCCTCGATCCTGCCCGGGTTAAACATAACCCGCGTCAGGATCTCATCCCCGCCCTCTATGCCGAATATGTCGTGAAAAAGTCGGGCGGACTGTGCGACGAGCGGCTGCAGGTCTTCGCTGACCGGGAACACCCGTGCGTGAACCTCCCGCAGATACTCGATGAGGTCGAACGCCGCCATGATGGCACTCTTCCCGACAAGGGGATAGAGGGAGCTGTGACCTGGCTGACCGCGGAAGGAGACATCAATCCGGTAGAGGCCCTTCTGGCCGACCGCCGGGCTCATTGCCGGTGTCGGTTCGGCTATCAGGCAATCGCGGGGCAGGAGCAGGTCCTTTTCAAGCAGCGACCGGATACCGTACGGGCCGCCGGTCTCCTCGTCGCAGACGAAGGCAAACTGCACCTTCGGCGTAACACCGCTCTCTATGAGGTCACGGAAGGCGGCAAGAAGGGCGGCGCATCCCCCTTTCATGTCGGTCGCTCCCCTCCCCCAGACGTAGCCGCCGGCAACCTCTCCGCTGTAGGGATCGTGCGTCCAGTCATCGGGTATGGCCGGGACCACATCCACATGGCCGCAGAGGAGGAGGCGGGGATCCGGTTCGGTCGTTATGATGTTGTCCCGCCCGCCGGGGTGCGAGACGATACGGTTCTTCACCCCGAGCGAATCGAGGAATTCACCGATAAATGCGACGACATCGGTCGTATCCCCCGGCGGGTTCTCGCTCTTGATCCGTACAAGAGACGAGGTGAGTCGGACGACGTCCATGCACGATCTCCTTATGCCGACCTGCTCTTCGCGTACTCGTCGAAGAGGCGGGCAAGCGATGATGTCTCATAGAGCTGTCTGATGAACTTCGGGTCGAAGAACTCGTCGATGAACGTCGAGAAGTACCCTGCCGGTATCGGACTCTTATCGTCAGGATTCAAGGAAATCCGGAAGCTCCGGTATTGAGCGGGGTCGTCGCGGTCGTATATGCCCGACCAGAGCATCGGGAGTTCATCGAACTTCTCGCGGTGCTCCTCTTTGAGCCAGTTTATGAAGCCGGGGAAGTATGCCCGCTCACCAACCTTCTCCTCATCAACGCGCCACCGCATGTATTCCATGCTCATGATGTTTCGGGGTGACATATAGTTATAGGCGAGAATGCCGAGGGTAAAATCTATATGGGCGAGGGCATCGGTGAAATAGAAGTGCAGGATCGGGTGAAACTCGGTGGGGCTCTCCAGGATCAACGATTTATTATAGAGTTTCTGCATGACGCGGGCGTACTCATTCACTTCCAGCATACCCTCATATTGGGGAGTGGGGTACAAAAAGTACTCCTTCTGTGCAGGAATGCCGGAAATGCCGGGCGAAGACATGGGAGGGTGGACGGCGGTGGAGAGGAGCGATATCCGCCATGGTCCGGCGCCGTGGGTGGGGTCCGAAGAGAGACCGTGGGTGGGGTCCGATCTCTCCCGGGAATCCGGAGGTAGCGCCCTACCCGGGGGCACGGCCTCCCATGGGTATATGCCCGGGCACTGCCCCGGGGGGAGCGGGGCAGGTGTCTTAAGCGCGGGCGGGATATCGGGTTTCTGGGTTACCCCCGCCACTCACGCAAAGAACGGCTTACGCCGGCTGACGGCCTCCCTGAAAGCATCCTCAAGCTCCTTGCCGTGCTTGCCCTGGATGTCGACCAGATTATCGCTCCGGAGAAGGCAGGGCTTGAGTTTGCCGTCCGATGTCACGCGCAGGCGGTTGCAGAACGCACAGAACTCCGTGTTGTGGAGGGGTCGGACCACCTCGACCTCGGCACCGTCGAGGCAGTACTTCTTCCGGTGGTGCATCCTGCGGGTGACGACCCGGGTCGCCCGTTCGTTGAGTTCCTGCTCGACGCTATCCACATCCCCGTGGAATTTGCACTCGTTGAACTCCATAAGCTCGATGACCTGAAGGATAAGATCCCGCTTTGACCGGACGAACGCCATGAAGTCGTCCAGCTCGTCCTCGTTTATACCCTCAAGGAGCACCATGTTCAACTTGACCGGGGTCAGGCCGACATCGACCGCCGCATCGATCCCGGCAAGGACATCCGCAAGGCAATCCTTCCCCGTGATGGCCTTATAGCGCTCGGGGCAAAGCGTATCGAGACTGACGTTCACCCGGGCAAGCCCCGCCTCCTTGAGCGCCGCAGCCTTCTCGGCAAGGAGCGTCCCGTTCGTCGTCATCGAGGACTCGATGCCCGGCGGCACGGAGCGGACGATATCTATGAGATCATGGCGGAGCAGGGGTTCTCCGCCGGTGAACTTGATGTTCTTGATACCGAATCGCACGCCCACCTGCATCAGTTCGGCTATATCCGCGGCGCTCATCTGCTCTTTTGGATTCACCTCACCCTCGGCATGGCAGTATATGCACCGCAGGTTGCACCTGGAGGTCAGGCTGATCCGGAGGTTGGTCACGGTTCGGTTATAGGGGTCCTTCAGCACCATCAGATCGTCCTTTGAAGTTCTTTGCCACAATGTATGTCTCGGCACTTCCTTTTCGTGACGCCTTTGCCCGGTATCCGCGAACGAAATAGAAATGCTGCCTTACCATGGCGATCAGTTCCCCGAAGAGCTCCCCTTGAAACGACTTGATCACCAGGTTGCCGCCGGGCTTCAGAATCGTGCAGGCAAACGCAAGAGCATCCTCGCCAAGCCCGATCGCCCGGGCCTGGTCGTAGCTCTTCTGGCCGGATAGTTTCGGCGCGGCATCGGAGACAACGACGTTGACAATTCCGCCTGCCTCTGCACGGATACGTTCCTGGATGAGGGGATTGGTGAAGTCGCCTATGATGGTGGTGACGCCTTCCATGGGGGCTATGGGGTTGAGGTCCACGCCGACGACCTTCCCTCCGGTCAGATCGCGGATCACCTGCAGCCAGCTCCCCGGCGCCGCCCCGAGATCGACGACGTTGTCGTCTGGCCGTATGATCTCGTTGCGCTTCTGGATCTCCAGCAGTTTGTAGGCGGCACGGGCCCGGTACCCGGCCTTCATCGCTTTCCTGTAGACGCTATCCTTTGTCCATTGCGAACCCATTGCGAGACTATCCTCCGCTTGAAGCCGGCAGGCGGTATGTCTGCTGCCGGGCATGATCAGGTGGCTATATACTGTGTTTGATGCAGGTAACCATGAAGGTATAGGATTCCGGCACACGGAATACGCCGGGGTATATAGCAAAGCACTAAAATGAATAGGGCGATTATATACGTTAGACGAGAGTTTGATAAGGGGTCACAATGTTAAAGGCAACGATTGATGCAGAAATATTCCGGGAGTCCATCGACGCGCTCGCCGCACTGGTGACAGAGTGTCGCCTGCACACGGCCGACGACCACACCTGGACGCGGGCCGTCGATACCGCAAACGTGGCCATGGTCTCTCTGGACCTCCGGAGCACGGCGTTCAACTCCTTCTCGGCGACGACCGGAGAACTGGGCCTGGATATCACCAAGATGAAGAATATCCTTGGCATGATGGGAAAGGGCGATGTGCTGACGCTCAGCCTGCTCGACGAAGAGCGGAGACTCGAGCTGAGCTTTGGGGGCTACCGCTACTCGGTCACGCTACTGGATGCGAACACCATCCGGAAGGATCCGAATCCTCCGGCGATCGAACTCCCCGGCAAAGCTGTCCTCCCGGGTGACGCGCTGAACAACGCCATAAAAGCGGCTGCCGTCATATCCGATAAGATCGCCCTCGGGATCGACCCCGATGCCATGGCCTTCTATATGGAGGCAGAGGGAGATACCGACCACATCAAACTCGCTCTCGGCGAGGATCAGCTCGTCGCACTCAACCCGGTGCGGGCCCGCTCCCTCTTCTCGCTCGATTACCTCAAAGATATGGGCCGGGTCATGGCACGCGCGGCCGAGGTGGAGGTCCACCTCGGCATCGATCATCCGGTACGGTTCTCCTTCGATATCGCGGGCGGCAACGGCCATGTCGAGTACCTCCTTGCCCCCCGGATCGAGGCCGACTGATGGATGTCGTACTCGACCGAAAAGAACTCACCAGGTACCCTTTTTTAAAAGAGTCACAGCAGCTGGCCCGCCGGCACGTGGAGTCGCTTGAAGAATTTCTCGCAGGGCCTACGGGGGCCCTCGCGCTCGATCGGGCAAAAGAGCGGATCTTTGCCGCACTATCGACAAAATACGAGTTTCAGGATGATGGCGCCTCAAACATCAGGCCTGAGTTTGAGATAGCAAGCTACGCGCTTGCCCGGGTGCTGGTCTCATGCATCGGCGACCGCTCCCTCATCGACCGGCTTGCGCGCTACGAAGCGGAACGCGCATCCTTCTTCCTCTCGACCGAGCGCCCCGAGCTCAGGCGCTACGTCGCCCTCAGCCTCGGCATCGATCCCGATGCATCCTCAATGCCGGTCACACGCTACGTCGAACTGGTGCCCCGCATGCGTGACCAGCGCTGGCGGCTCATCAACCGCGACGTGCGGCAGGGGGAGGTGCACCTTGAACCCGGCGAGACCGGCGAGCTCATCAGGGAGCGGATCCGGGTCATCCTCGTCGACCAGATGCCATTTCGGGTCCCTCCAGGCATCTGTGAACGTCTTGCACCAGCCACACAGGAGATCTCCGCCCTGCTCCAGAAACAGATCCTCGAACAGTTCGGCGAGGTGAAAGAGGAGGCGTTTCCGCCCTGCATCAGCGCCCTCATAGCGGCGATCACCGCGGGAGAAAACCTGACACATATGGGCCGGTTTGCCATAACATCGTTCCTTCACACCATCGGCATGACCAGCACCGGGATTGCGGAGATCTTCTTACGGGCGCCTGATTTTGACCTGGATAAGACGATGTACCAGGTGGAGCATATATCCGGCCGGGGCGGCACCGAGTACACCCCGCCCTCGTGCGCCACCATGCGCACCTTCGGGCTCTGTGTTAACCGGGATAAAGACTGCGAGCGGGTCAGCCATCCCCTGAGTTACTACCGGTTCCGGAAAAATATCAGGAAAAAAAAGGGTTAAGCGGTCCTTTTATCGATCATATAGCCAGCGGTGCTGAGTGCAGCGATAAAGATGATCAGTGCGGTGATATACGCAAACCCCTCCACCCCCGCCATCAGCCCGGGCAGCGCCACCAGAAGCACGATGAACAGAACGAGGCACCCGACCGCGGCCAGCACCTCAAGAACCCGTGGATTCATATAAACGAGTTAGATACCGGGAGGTATATCTCTATCCCCCGGGAGGATGCCGGTGGAGATGACCCGCCACACTTATACCTGCGCCGGGCAACCCATTCCTTCATGGAGAGAGACGAGGCACTGGCCCTGCTCCGGCGCTACGTGGCATCGCCGTCGCACATTGCGCACAGCCACGCCACCGCGGGCATCATGAGGAGGGTCGCAGAATACCTCGGCGAGGATGCCGACACCTGGGAGATCATCGGTCTTTTGCACGACATCGACTACGACCTCATCGTCGGGGATATGAGCCGGCACGGCATCGAGGGCCACCGGATCCTCATCGAGAACGGTGCTTCAGATGAGATCGCAGATATCGTCCGGCGCCACAACCACACGCTCTTCTCAGGCTACGTCCGGCCCGTCGAGATCGCGCTCCAGGCGGCGGATAGCGCATCAGGCCTGATCATCGCCTGCGCCCTGGTGAAGGGCGGGGCGATCAGCAAGGTCACGCCCCGAACCGTGAAGAAGAAGTTCAAGGAGAAGTCATTTGCCGCCGGATGCGAGCGCGAGAGGATCCTTATGATCGAACCCCTAATGGATATAGAGACGTTCTTTCGTCTCGCTATCGAGGGAATAATGGATGTCCGCGCCGATATCGGACTTACCTGAACGGAGTCATTGAGGAATGCACCATGACACGGGAAGATCGCGCGCGGGTGATCGAGAGCATGAACGAGGCGGTTGCGCTCCTTGCCGGGCGAATGGATGCCCGCCTCATACCAAAGACCGGGATGGAGATTGCCTATGCCCTGCCTGATGCGCGGAGCAGAGACGATGTGGCGGCGATCTCTGGCCGAATAGTCGGGCAGGGCAGCAGGGTCCATCCCGCCGGCGATATAGCGTTCGGGGCAGATGATTACGCGGCCCGGATCATCCTCACGGTCATGCGCTTTAACCCGGATATCCGGAGCGCAGCAACCATCCGGTTCTCGGAGGCGGTCCTCATCGAGCTTGAGAACCTCCTCTTTGAGATCTGTTCGTTTGACCCGGCAAATGAACCGCCGGGGGTGCAGACGATGGACTGGGGTGTCGCCTCCTGCTGCCGGGAGGGTGTGCCCGACGCCATATACAGCCGGGGCGTTCCGGGAAAAGAGCCGATGATCAGGGTGTTCGGGGAAGATCCGGTCACGGTCGCACATAATATTCTTAAACTGTCAAATCGCATTACCTATGCACAATTGTAAGGGAAGATCCACATGGGAATAAAGCCGTCATATATCAAGAACCTCGGCGAGGAACTGATCGTCAAGCATCGCGACAGGTTTAGCGGAGATTTTGAAGAGAATAAGCATGCCGTCACCGAGGTCGCTATGATCGGGAGCAAGTCAGTCCGGAACCGGGTTGCCGGGTACATCTCACGAAAGATAAATACCAGGAAGCGGTAACCCTCACTGTATGTTTGAGGGAATCCTTCCAGCCATCGTTACCCCTTTTCACCGGGACTCCGGTATGAGTCTCGATATTGAAGGATTGCGATCCAACATCGAATCGCTCCTGCAACGCGGTATCCACGGCATCGTCCCCTGCGGGTCGACCGGGGAGTCCGCGACGCTCACGTTCGAGGAGCACGAGCAGGTGATCGCAGAGACCGTCGATGTCGTCAACGGACGGGTGCCGGTGCTTGCGGGGACCGGATCGAACAACACCGAAGAGGCGGTCAGGTTGACCCGGTTGGCAAAGGATGCGGGTGCGGATGGCGCCCTCGTCATCAGCCCGTATTACAACAAGCCTAACCGCTCCGGCCTCGTCAAGCACTTCACGAAGATTGCCGATATCGGTCTTCCGATCGTCCTCTACAATGTTCCCGGCCGGACGGGGCAGAACCTCCAGCCGGATCTTGTGATCGAGCTTGCCCGGCACCAGAATATCGTAGGCGTGAAGGAGGCAAGCGGCGATATCGTTCAGATATCCCGGATCATAGAGGGGACGCGGGATGAGGAGTTCGTCGTGCTCTCGGGCGACGATGCTATGACGCTTCCTGTCCTCGCGCTTGGGGGCGCGGGCGTCATATCGGTGACCGCGAACGTCGACCCCGGCCGGATGGTCAAGATGTACGAGGCGTTCCGCGCGGGCGATCTTGCCCGCGCACAAAACCTGCACTTCGAACTCTCGCCGCTCATGCGGGCGATGTTCATCGATACAAACCCCATCCCCGTGAAGAAAGCGGTTGGGCTCTGTGGAATGGCCGCAGGACCGGTAAGGTTGCCGCTCGACGAGCTGGATGGACAGAAGACGGAACAACTGAGGAAGGTGCTGCAAAGTTATGATTAAAGTCGCTGTATCCGGGGCCCTGGGGAGAATGGGCACCACCATCGGTCGGCTCGTCGATGAGGCTTCCGACCTCTCCCTGGTCGGCGGCGTCGACGTGAGGGAGGGATCGCTCTTTGGGACAGAGGTCGTCACCGCGGCGAGGATCGACGCGTTCCTCAAGGAGAAGAAGCCTGACGTCCTTGTCGACTTCACCGTCGCGGCCGCTGCCGTCGAGAACGTCAAAGCCGCCGCAAGAAATGGCGTGGCGCTCGTCGTCGGGACGACCGGGTTCTCTCCCGAGCAGAGGGAGGTGATCCGGACGGCCGTCGAGGGAAACGTCCCCGCCGTCATATCGAGCAACTTCTCCGTCGGCGTCAACATCTTCTGGAAGCTCGTGCGGGAGGCCGCCCGCGAGCTAGGCGATTACGACATCGAGGTCACGGAGGCCCACCACCGCCACAAGAAGGACGCCCCGAGCGGCACCGCAAAGACCATCCTTGAGATCCTGGATGAGGAACTCGGGGACCGCGAGAAGGCCTACGGCCGCGTGGGTGCAACGGAGAGGAAGAACGAGATCGGTGTGCATGTCATCCGCGGCGGCGATATCGTCGGCGACCACGCCGTCCTCTTTGCGGGGAACTACGAGTGCATCGAGATCTCCCACCGCGCCTATGACCGGGCGGTCTTTGCGCAGGGTGCTGTCAGGGCTGTACGCTGGGTCGTCGGGAGAGATCCACGCATATACACTATGCAGGATGTCCTTGGGATCTGAAGAGAACCTGCAGAAACGAAATTTATTTTTAAAACGTCAGAAAGATATGTACGCCTGGAGGAAAAAAATTGCCAGCAGTTGTTGATATTGAGAAGTGTACAGCCTGTGAGACCTGTGTGGATGTCTGCCCTGCCGCCGCCATCACCATGAAGGACGGCAAAGCCAAAGTCGACCCCGATCTCTGCGTCGATTGCGAAACCTGCGTCGACGAGTGCCCGTCCGAGGCTATATCGATGGAATGAAGAAACATACTCTTTAATACCTCCTACACTACAGATATTTTTGTCTATGATTCATGTAGGAGTGCTTGGTGCCACAGGAGCAGTGGGTCAGCGCTTCGTTCAGCTTTTAGCGGATCATCCCTGGTTTCATCTCCAGACACTCACCGCTTCCGAACGAAGTGCGGGAAAACCCTATGGTAAAGTGGTCAACTGGCGCCTTGATGCGCCGTACCCGGACAACGTCAGCGATATCGTCGTCACTCCCACAACCGTCGAGAGCCTGAAAGACTGCGATCTCGTCTTCTCGGCGCTGCCGGCCGATGTGGCGGGGCCGCTTGAGACCAAGATCGCCGACGCGGGCATCGCCGTCTGCAGCAACGCACGGTCGCACCGCATGGACCCGAACGTCCCGCTGGTGATCCCGGAGGTCAACCCGGATCACCTGGGTCTGATCGACGTCCAGCGGGACCGCGGAAACGGGGGATTCATCGTGACGAACCCGAACTGCTCGACGATCGTCCTTGTGCTGGCCCTCGCACCCCTCCGGTCGTTCGAGTTCCACGATGTGCGTGCGGCAACCATGCAGGCGATCTCAGGAGCCGGGTTTGCAGGTGTCCCCGCCATGGACATATATGACAACGTCATCCCCTATATCGGTTCTGAGGAGGAGAAGATAGAGACTGAGACCGTAAAGATCATGGGTGCGTTCAACGGTTCTGAGGTGGTTCCTGCCCCGTTCAGGGTTAGCGCTAGCTGCCACCGGGTCCCTGTCATCGATGGGCACACCATAGCGGTCTGGGTCGACGTTAAGGAGCCGGTCGCCGATGTGAAAAAAGCTTACGCAACCTTTAAGTCACCTTTCAGCAATCTACCCTTACAACCGGCAAAGGCAGTTGAGCTCTTCGACGAGCCCGATCGCCCTCAACCCCGGCTTGACCGCAACCGGGGACGGGGCATGACGGTCTCTGTTGGGAGAATCCGGGAAGGATTGCGGTTTGTTGCGCTCGGGCACAACACCATCCGTGGGGCTGCAGGCGCATCCGTTCTCAACGCAGAACTGATATACTCGAGGAAGTATCTTTAGGCGAGGTGGGCTTGATGATAAAGGACAACACAGTATTCGTGGGAAACAAACCGGTCATGAACTATGTGCTTGCGGTGGTCACCCAGTTCAACAATGGAGCGGAGGAGGTTGCGATTAAGGCCCGGGGGAAGGCTATTTCGCGCGCGGTCGATACGGCAGAGATCGCACTCAACCGGTTCTTAGAGAACGTCAATAAAAAAGAGATCTTCACATCGACCGAGATGATCGACACCGATACAGGGAAGACGAACGTCTCAAGCATCGAGATCGTCCTCGCTCATGCGAAGTGAATCTTTACAGCACTTGTTTTAGGAATTTGCCCCGGTAGAAGAGCCCGGTGGGACCGCCTGCCGGGCACTTCCTCCCGTACCGGCGTTGCGCTGCAGGGTGCCGGCGCATCAAAAGATCGGGTTTTATGAGGGCGGTTCAGCCGAAAATCTGAACATACTGCCTCTTCCGCTCCAGACGACCATAAAGGTTTTATGAGTCACCCCATAACTATTGTATCATGAAGCGGGTGGCGGTCGGAATGGTGCTGATGCTGGCGGCTGTTCTCGTTTCGCCCGTCATGGCGGCGGGCGAGGAGAGGTACGGTTACATCACGGTGAAGGAAATCACCATCCGACTGGAGAACGAGGATGCCGTCGTCACCATGAACTACACGATCGACGGCGGCATAGCGTTCCTGGTCTTCCTCCTCGGGAAGGCCGACCTGAGGCAGAAGACACTTGATATCCTGCGCTTCAACGACACGAGAGTTCAGTACATCGATCTCGAGCGTGTTGAGGTGCGTGCAAACAACGTATCGGAGAACTACGGACTTGGGTCATACTGGTTCCCCGCGCACCGGTTCGGCGTGGCCGTGCCCTCGCTTACCGTCATCACCCCGCAGGACGTCAGGCATTACGCGAATATCAGCGAGTTCTCTGACGGGTTTGGTTATTTTGCCGACCGTGAGCAGGCCCGGTCCTCCCCAGGGCAAAACGACATCCAGACGTTCCTCCCATAAGCTCTGGCCTCTGCCTGAAATTTGCACGTGCGAAATACCCATATGTTCTCATAGCGGCTTTCACCCGCGCTTCTCGAAAGTGAGACTTAGCGTTGCCTTCTGGCGCTCCTCCCCCGCCTCCGGGTGCAGGGGCAGCGCTTGAGATTATCCGGTGAAAAGGTGCGACGTAGAGACCTCACGCGCCTCGCTTCAGTGCGAGCGGTTCGCACTCGTCTCCCCATCTGCCGAGGAGCGACTGGAGGTAGACGCCGAGGAAGGCGCAGAAAAGGCCCCCGATCGTGGCGAAGATGATGTACTTCACGCCGACATCATCCGATATGGGAAATTTGGAGATATCGCTGATCGAGAGGATATAGACGCTTGCCCCGTAGGCGATGGCCCCTATCGCCAGCACGAAGAACGGCAGGGCGATCACCCGCCGGATCGCCTCCCGTTCGTTCAAGAAGATATCTACTATCTTGCCCCCCGATGCAATGAGGCCGGCGGCGGTGAACCAGGCGATGGCGCCGTATATGAACGCGAGCACCTGGAAGAAGACTCCTGCAGAGGTGTAGTAGTCGAGGAGGCTTATGAGCCCGAGGACGATCCCGACGATGCAAAGCAGTATCGCCGCTATGTAGGAGACAAAGGTGAACCTGCCGCCCTGAAGCGATGTCTTCATCGATCCGATCAGGTAGCCGAAGATCTCGTCGATACCTACGCCCTTGAAGAGCAGGTAGGTGCCGACGACGCCGACGACGACGATGGTTGCGCCTTCCGGGTACCCGAGCAGGTAGCCCACGGCGTAGAGGAGCATGGCAAGACCGAGCGGCACGAGCACGATCTTGGAGACCTTTGGGTCGTCGAGGAGGCGTCTGAGGATGTAGTACGTCCCCTCGAGGTTCGGCATCTGGTTGACCACGACCCTGCGCACGCTGCTGACCGGCACCCGGGACTGGATGATCGGGAGGACGTATTCATCCTCGGCGCCATCCGTCACCAGGACGCAGGCCGTGGAGTTTGTCGCCGAGAGGATCGCATCGAGGCTCGAGGCTATCCGCCGATCCCCGTCGAGCAGGTTCATGTGGTTGCCGCATATTACGGCGACGGCGACCTCCTCGCCGCGGGCGGTGAGGTCATCGTATATCTTGATCGTCTCAAAGACTGCGTTGATATCGGAATCCTCGGAGTCGGCCAGAGCGAGGGAGATCGCCGCATGAAGGCATGCCTCTCTGCCCACGATGGGACCGTCGATCCGGGCCTTGAACCCGAGATCATCATCGCGATCGACACAGAGGACGAGCGTTCGCTCTTTTGCCATGCAATAGAACATCTCCTCAGATCTATTAAATAATTTGCAGAGGGAAAAAAGTATTAAATTAGTTTTGCACGCTGAAGCAGGAGCAGGTCATCGGTCGTGAGTTTTTCTCCGCCGCGGAACTGCTGGAAGATACGCTCTGCCTCCTTCCTGACGGCCTTCTGCTCCTTGGTGACCTTGGTCTTCTTGGTCTTCTTGCGCAGGCCCGAGATCACCTTATCGTAATCACGGAGTTCCTTCTGGCAGGCTATGAACTGCTTGTGCTCCTCGTCCGCCGATTCCTGGGCCTCGACGAACTGCTGGTGGGCCTTGTCCGCATCCTCGCGGGACCGGTCGGCCTTCCGGTAGGACTCCACCATCAGATCGTGGTGCTGCTGGGCAGCCTCGGCCTTCTCGGTGACATCCTTGTGGATGTCTGAGGCGAGCCTCCGGAACTCGCGGGCTTCGGCAAGTTTCGTCCGCATCTCCTTGTTCTGCTCGAGCTCGGCCTCCTGGCCTTTTGCCGCCGCCTTGAGCTGCTTGATCTTCTCGATCAGTTCACGCTCTTTATCGGTGCTGTAGACCTCGGTCTGCTGCTTGAACTCCAGGTGTTCGATCTGCTTCTGGAGTTCCTTGATGCCCCGGTTCCGGAGGTTGCCGTGCTCTTTCTTGAAGGACTCTATCTCCTCAAAGAGAGCGTTCGCCTTGTCGTTGTACTCGTTCCTCTGGTCTTTCAGCGCCTGGACTTCTTCGTTGATCGTATCCCGCTGCTCTTTATGCTGCTGCGCCTCCTCGACAAATTCGCGGGTCTGGGTATTTAAGGTGTTGCGTTCCCGGGCATTTTTGCTGGCGAGCGTGTTCAGCTCATTGCGCCGGTCTTTGTGTTGTTCAGACTCCGCAAGGACTTTCTTTCTCTTCTCAATCAGATCGTTCAGCATTCTCTACCAACCCTCGACATTCGGTACCTGTCTTATATCCCCACAAGGAAGCACACTCCCGTGTGCCGCGGGATGCCGGAGGCTTATGTAGCGGCTACACCACAAGGAAAGACATGTTTCGGACTCGCGATCGAGGCCGTCATTCATCAGTCTGCTCATGTGTTCAACCCCGGTACTCGGCAACCGCAGACCCGCAGGTTCTGCGCCCTGCACAATACACCCCGTTCTGGAGGGATTATACAAGAACGTCTATAATTCAAACGTCATCCGAACTATTAAGTATTTCGCAGGAGTTCAGGGGTAACCCGCCGCGGGTGAGAAGATGCGTGAAAAGAGGGTTATGAAGGTTAGAGGAAATCGATGAGATGCCCGCTTTTGTCGTCTACTGCAACGCGCCTCCCCGTAGGTGCGCTGGACCGCTGCTTTACCGGTTCGTAGGCGCGGTGGCTACCGAGGATCTGTGCGCTCTTGACCCCGGTCATGACCGCCATGACCCGGACTCTCCCCTCGTAATTGCTGTTCACCCGCGCTCCCCATATGACGTCTGCATGGGGATCGAGTTCGTATGTCAGAGAACTGGCTATCTCCTCGGCATCCTGAAGGGTCAGGTCGTTGCCGCCCGTTATGTGGATGAGGCTCCCCGTGGCTCCACGGTAGTCGATGTCCAGAAGGGGATGGTTTAAACACTCGTGGACGACGCTCTCGGCCTTGTTCTGCTGCTTGCTCTCTCCGACAAGCATCACGGCGACGCCGCCCTTGCTCATGATGGCACGCACGTCTGCGTAGTCGATATTGATGAGCGAAGGCTCCGTGATCGTCTCGCTGATGCCCTTGACGGTCTCTGCGATGAGCTGATCCATGACCGAGAACGCCTGACCGAGCGGCAGGTTCGGCACGAACTTGATGAGACGGTTGTTGTCGAGCACGATGACCGAGTCGGCGGTGGTCGAGAGCTGTTCAAGTCCCTCCTCTGCTCGCAGGAGCCTGGCCTTCTCGACCTGGAAGGGATAACTGACCATGCCGACGACGATTGCCCCCTGCTCCTTGGCTATCTGTGCGACGACCGGAGCCGTCCCCGTGCCGGTCCCGCCACCCATGCCGGCCGTGATGAAGACGAGATCCGCATCGCAGAGCAGGCCCTCGAGGGTCGGGCGGGCCATCTCGGCTGCACGCCTGCCGACATCAGGGAACCCGCCGGCCCCAAGACCCTTGGTGAGCGATTTTCCGACAAGCACCCTCTTGTCGGCCTGGATCATGTCCAGGTGCTGTTTGTCCGTGTTGATCGCTATTGTCTCAGCGCCGCTGACCTGCATGTGGTAGAGGCGGTTGACGGTGTTGTTGCCCGCGCCACCGCACCCTACGATGACAATCCGTGGCTGTCCGAGGAGATCGTCCTCCTCTTCGCCCGAGTCTGCCTTCAGGAACTTCTCGCGTTCTGCGTGTTTCAATGCCTCGTTGATAATCGTCTGCATATGATACCTCCTAAACCTGGAATGCGACCTGATCAGCCTCGCGCAGGGCACGGCTGCCGTGCCTCTCGAGAAGCAGCCTGACCGAATACCGCACGGCCTCCGATACCGTGGGGAACTCGCCGGCCTCCACCAGCCTCTCGAGCGTCTCAACCTGCTGCCGGGGCAATC
Organism: uncultured Methanoculleus sp.; assembly: GCA_964413225.1. Lineage (GTDB taxonomy): Archaea > Halobacteriota > Methanomicrobia > Methanomicrobiales > Methanoculleaceae > Methanoculleus. The sequence continues at coordinate 46,701 of CAYPRO010000012.1, forward strand.
TGATAGTTATCCGATCCATCATCTCAATCACTCATATCTGACATTTAGCAGCCTGAAGTCTGCTATTTGTCAGACAATCGTAATCTTTTTGTCTGACTGTATCAGATAAGGCATAATAGTATCAGTATGATATAAATACTTTCTGAAATGAATCCGGACATGACATAACGGTTTTAAGGATAGCAGCAGAGAACTTACCTTCACAGGATTGCCACAATTATGAGAGAAAACCTTCCTGAAAGGATGGAACACGGCGGCCGGGTACGCTGGCACCGCACACGCAAGAGAGACGAGCTGATCGATTTCAGCGCTAACGTGAACCCGTATCCCCCTGTTATCCCCTGGACACCGGATCCATCTCTGTTGAAAGACTATCCCGATGACCGATATGAGGCGCTCAAAGAGGTGATCGGCAGAACGTTTCAGCGCGATGCGGCGGAGATCACCGTAGGCAATGGATCGGTCGAGCTGATCCGCGCGTTCTGTTCTGCCATGCTCGGCTATGGGGATCTCGCCTGCATCAGGCCGCCGACGTTTGCCGAGTACGAGATGGCGGCGAGGCTTGCCGGAGCCCGGTGTACGACCGATGCGGGCGGTGCCGCCGTCCGGTTCATCTGCAACCCGAACAACCCGTCAGGCAGGCTTGCCAGCCGCCCGGAAATCCTTGAACAACTCGCCGTGACGGCAAACGATGGGGGGTATCTCTTCGTCGATGAGGCGTTCATCGAGCTCTCCGATCCACGCCAGAGCATCGTCGATATCTCCCACGAGAACCTCTTTGTCCTGCGCTCCCTGACCAAGAGCTTCACCGTGCCGGGCATCCGGTTCGGGTACGGGTTCGGCGCGCCCGAACTCATCGAGCGGGTAGAGACCATACGCCTTCCCTGGACGGTGAACGCCTTCGCCGAGGCCTTCGCCATCGAGGCCTTCCGGCACTACGGCGACCTCGAGATCTCGCGCGAGAGGATTGCCCGGGAACGGGAGTGGCTCTGCAGCCGCCTCGATGGCCTCGGTCTTCCATACGAGCCCCCGTCGGCAAACTACATCCTTGTGGAGGTCACGGAGGAGGCGGCGGTGCTTGCCGGACGGCTCCTCTCCCGCGGCATTCTCGTCCGGGACTGCCGGTCGTTTGGTCTACCCCATAACATCCGCGTGGCGGTGCGGACCCGCGAGGAGAACCGGCAGCTCATAGAGGCGCTCGAAGCATGCTTGCCCTGATCATGGCCGGAGGGCAGGGTTCCCGTCTCGGGATGGGGGAGAAACCGCTCGTCACCATATGTGGAAAGCCCATGCTCTCCTGCGTCATCGATGCCTTCACATCCGCAGGGCATGAGGTGGTCGTGGTCGCCTCGCACCGAACACCGTTCACCAAAAACTGGTGCCGGGCGCAGGGGGTTGCCCTCTACGAGGCCGAAGGGCTTGGATACGTCGAGGATATCCTTGCGGCGGCGGAGAACCTCGGGGAAGAAGGAACGCCGCTCTTCACCTGTGTCTCCGACCTGCCCTGCCTTGCACACGATATCATCGCCAGCGTCGAGGGCGCCTGGCGCCGGACGGATATGGCGGCATGCTCCACGTGGGTGCCGCGCGACCTCTGCGAAGAGCACGGTTGCCGCACACAGTACACGGAGACGGTCGACGGTGTGCCGGCCTGCCCCGCGGGGATAAACATACTTACGGCTGGCGCCTTTGATGAGCCGGAGGAGGAGCTGCGCCTCCTCCTGCACGACCGCCGGCTCGCCTTCAACATCAATACACGCGAGGAGCTGGCGCTTGTGCAGGAGTACCTCTGCCAGAGGCGGGCATTGTAGTTCCGGCAAACCGCCGCATGAGAAACCTCAAGTCTTTTCGAAGTTTACTCCGGAGGAAGCATCGTCCCCGGACAACCATTTTTCTGGGAGAAACTGTATTATCGGACTATCGCTGATCTCTTTATATGGAATCCTGCCGGGAAATCGAACTTGAGGGGCATATCATCGATTCGGGCATCATGACCCTTGTGTTTGATAGGATAATGGATATGGGTGGGGAGTTTGAGATCCTCACGTTCAATGTCGGGAAGCAGAAGACGGATACCAGCTACGCCCGGTTGCGCGTGACGGCACCCACCGAACAGCAATTGGACGATATCCTCTCCGCGCTGCACAGGCTCGGCGCACGCACCCCTGAGATCAGCGATGTCACCCTTGTACCGGCAGAGGGCGACCGGATCCTCCCGAAGGGGTTCTACTCGACCACCAACCACCCGACGTTCGTGAAATACCACGACGACTGGCTGCCGGTCGAGCATATCGAGATGGATTGCCATATCGTGGTCGATGAGGCGGAGAGGAGAGCTTTCTGCAAGCCGATAGCGAAGATAAAGGCCGGCGATGCCGTCGTCGTGAGCGAGGCCGGGGTGCGGGTGATCTACCCCGAGCGGCCGCGGAAGGTCAGCACGTTTGAGTTCATGCACGGGACCGTCTCGTCGGAGCGGCCGAGCGAGGCGATCATAGCCAAGATCGCCCGCGAGATCCTCGCGCTGAAGGCGGAGGGGGGAAAGATTGCTCTTGTCGGCGGGCCGGCGATCGTCCACACCGGGGCGGCCGGGGCCCTGGCGGAGATGATCCGCAAGGGCTACATCGACGTGCTCTTTGCGGGGAATGCGCTTGCGACGCATGATATCGAATCAAACCTCTTTGGAACGTCGCTTGGTATGGATCTTAAGACGGGCACGCTCATCACCGGCGGGCATAAACACCATATCTGCGCCATCAGCGAGATCATGCGGGCGGGGTCCATCCAGAACGCTGTCAATCAGGGGGTCGTGACCGGCGGGATCATGTACGAGTGCGTGAAGAGGAATGTACCATTTGTGCTTGCCGGGTCAATCCGGGACGACGGACCGCTTCCCGACGTCATCACGGATGTCGTCGCAGCGCAGGACGCCATGCGCCGCCACATCCGCGATATCGATATGGTCCTCATGGTCGGGACGCTCCTCCACTCGATCGCTGTGGGCAACTGCCTCCCATCCTCTGTCAAGACCATCTGCGTCGACATCAACCCCGCATCGGTGACGAAACTGATGGATCGGGGCACGACGCAGGCGATCGGCGTCGTGAGCGATGCCGGGGCGTTCCTCCCCCTGCTCAAGGAGCAGCTGGAGGAGCAGGAGACGGATTAGCGGGCCAAAAACGTTCTTACCGCCTCACCTGTCCATACAGGCGCCGGAGATATGCCCGGTGAGGAGCCGGGAGAGAACTACCGTGTGAGCGGCATGCAGAACGGTTCTTCCCTGTCGAGAACGAACTCCCACTCCTCTTTGCACCCGCACTCCGTCTCTCTCAATGCACGCAGGAGTTCGACATCGCCGGTCAGCGAGTAGTCGCCGATCCCCTTCACTATCGGGCCGTCGCAGGCACCGCAGTTGTGTGGCCCCCTGGTCTGCCCGCCGCCGACAGGGTCGCAGAGGATATGGACCGGCGACCCGATCAGAACATCGAGGACGCTCCAGAGATAGGGGGGGCGGTATGCGTGCTCTCTCCAGAGGCGTTCGACCTCGGTCCTGCTCTGGACGGTGCAGAGGTTCATGGATATGTTATCCGCAACGGGGGCGACGTCGCGTATGGAGCGCACCATATCGTCGCGCGCCTCACGCTCGGTCAGGAACGGCGGTTTCATGAGGAGGTAGGCCTTCACGCCTGCGCCGGCGGCATGCGCAACCTCCGCGGCGCGGAGGAAGTCGGCATACGTGAACCCCTTGTCGATGTTCTTCTCCCGGATCGCATCGTTTGTGGTCTCAAGCCCCACGGCGACGGAGAGCGGCTGCGGCCACACACCGGTATCGATTCCCTCTAAAAACTCACGAAGCGCATCGGAATCGACATACTCGGGCCTTGTCTCGGCGATAACGGCCTTGCCCCGGAACGCCTCCGCGACGGCGCGCCGGGCGGCGGGGGGGACCTCGCCGGGATCGAAGAAACTCCCCGACGTGAAGATCTTGAGCACCTGGTAATCCTCATCGCGGAAGTTCTCTTTCACCCAGCGGACCTGGTGGATCAACCGGTCGGCAAGGCCGTCCTGCGGGATGTCGGGGTAGCGCTCGTGCCGGTAGCCGCACATACGGCACCGGTTCCAGGAACAACCGCCGCTCCGAAATATGACCGTCAGCGTATCGAGGATTTGGCCTTCAAAACGGTCTTTCCCCCTCCAGGATGCAAGCGGCTTCTCAATCGATTTGGATACCATTATACCTCATATTCGTTGATGTACTGGTATGAAAAGGATCGCATGGCTGACGCTCATCGCTGCGATGCTGCTCGTCAGCGCGGCATCAGCCGCATATATTAGCATCAGTGCTCCTAAGACAGTCTATGTCGGCGATCGACTCGACGTTGCCGGCACAACGATCACTGGCGGGCTTCCAAAGCCTACCCTCAACCCCGGATTCAGCACGGATGTCATTTTGTACTATGCCTCGGGAACAAAGAGTGAGATTGCCCGTAAGACCATCGTTGTCCAGGAGGACGGTTCGTTCTCAGCATCTTTTGATACTGCCGGCCTTGCCGCGGGGACATACTCGATCGAGATCATCGACCCCACGCAGACCACGTTTGGAGGCAGTTCGACGACGATGCAGATCGTCACCCTGGTCGACCGTTCCAAAGACATAACGGTCCAATCCCCGCTCAGCCAGGAGTTTGACGGCACCCTCGATATCCGGGGCACGGTCAGCGGAGTTGGCGATGCAGGCGTTCAGGTCCGTGTCGAGCGCGGCAGCGCCGTCATATACGGGCCGGAGTACATCCGCACCGGCGCAGACGGGGCTTTCGCTGCAGAGATACCCATCCCCGGGGGCGGCAAATACGAGGTCACGTTCTCCGATGCCAAAGGTTACATCGGGACCACGACGTTTGCGGTAGCGAGCGCGCCGACAGCCACGGCGACGCCGGCCATGATATCTGCAAGCGCCCCCTCTACACGTTCGGCCCCGGCATACTTCGAGGTCGATACGAAGAGCGGCATGGTGACGATCGCGACGTCGGTAGGGATCGACTGGGTGATCGAGTACATCGATGAGGATGGAAAACCCCACAAAGTCAACGATAAAGGCCTGCTCGAGCCCGAGACCGCCGTCTTTGCCGCACGGGGAGGCACCGTCTACGTCAAGGTCTACCCCATGAGCCACAAAGACAGCGGAACGGTGCAGGTCTCGGCCGCAAACGCCCATTCAGTCAGGGTGAGCCAGGCTGCGCCCGGGATCTTTGGAGATGTCGTGCCGACCACGGCCAAACCTGCTCCGGTCCCGGTGGTCCTTGCGCTCCTTGCGCTCATCGTTGCAGTTATCCTCGCGCGCCGGGGATGAACAACCTTTTTTTGCCTGGCAACCAATAGGTATAGGCGGGCCGGGATAGTCTAGTCCGGGAAGGCGGCGGCCTTGAAAGCCGCTGGTGCCTGGCACCTCGGGAGTTCAAATCTCCCTCCCGGCGTCATCGAGTCAGTTCGTTTCTCTGTCACTTCTACCACTCGAGCCATGGCCCGTATGTCCTATCGCGTATTCACCGGAGGAGAAGGCCATGGCGGTAAGCGGTGCCCCATGTGGTGGAGATGGCGCCTGTGAGGGAATGGTGGTCACGGCTCAAAGTCCATCGCAACCGCGGAGTGGTCGCTCAACCCCTGCCCCCGTATGTCGTGTATGTACCAGCATGCCGCCGGGTTGAGGCGCATAGATGCGAATATGTGGTCGTAGCGCTTGCACTTCGGGACATCCTCTGGCCCGCGGTCAGGGCACCAGCTGTACTCCCTCGCTCGATAGCCGTGCAGTTTCCGGAAGATATCGGGGAGATCGTAATCCGCAAGGCCGGATATGACGTTCATCTCGGCGTTGTACCACCATCTCCTCGGCCGCCCGAGATACTCTTCGCTCTCGGAGATAGTCGAGTAGTTCCGGTCAGGGATGATATCGCGGTAGAAGGGGACGATCGTCCCATCAGGGAGCTCTGCCTCCGGGATATGGAAGTCCCCGCAGAGGATCCGCGGTCGCGCCGATCTCGCGGCAAGGCGCCGGTATATCCCGACCAGCGTCTCGGCCTTCACGATCTCGTTCCTCCGGCTGCCTATCGCCGTGGGGACGTGGGCGTTGTGCACCTCAAACTCGCCCGAGGGCGCGCTGACGATGGCAGAGGCCACACGTTGCCTCCACGGTATATCGAAGTCGAGGGGATTTAACGGCGTGAGGGGGTACCTGCTCGCTATCAGACATCCGAACTTCTCCGCCTCGCCGGATGGCGAGCACTGTTCGGAGAGTCGGGAGATGCTGTATGCGAACTGGAAGGGATCGTTTGTGTTGCGCGCACGAATATCGTTCAACCGTTCTGCCATGTAGGCTACCCGGGCAATCTCTACCAGAGCGGTGCTATCGATAGAGTGGATCAGCCCGTAGTTTTCCAAACCCTCACGAAAGAGCGGCAGATCCCGATCCGTCACCTCCTGGAAGGCGATGATATCCGGCGAATGCTGGCAGATTGCTTCGACTTTCTTCTCCACGCTCTTTGGGCCGGAGCGGAAGAGGTCCACGTTCCATGAAATGAGCCGCATAGTCCTGGTACATTGCGCGTTGATCCTGCATGTTCATTAACACATCGAGTTGAGGGTGGCAACGCGGGATCGACCGCTACCGTGGGCAGCGCTCGATCCCGCGGGCCGGCACACGCCGGGGGATGCCTCCAGGGGAGGTTGCCGGGAAGCGCCCGTGGGAAAAACAGGCAGGGATCTTCGGGGCGGCACTGAACCCGGCGGTAGACCCCGCGCCGGCACACGCCGGGGGATGCCTCCAGGGGAGGTTGCCGGGAAGCGCCCGTGGGAAAAACAGGCAGGGATCTTCGGGGCGGCACTGAACCCGGTGGTAGACCCCGCGCCGGATCCCACCGGAATGAGCGCCCTTGCGCCCCTCAGCAGGCCCCGTGCCCTTCTGCAGGGCTCCCGGGCTTTAAGTGGAGATCCACGTTCGGCCAGCCGGATACGAACTGCGGGTCCACCGTCTGGTCGCCCTTCCCCTGGCCGGTCAGCCGTGCCCAGGTGCCATCCTGGATCTCTTTACGGGTGATATCGCAGGTGTCGTAGTCCCGATCGGGATTGCAGAGGAACTGGGCGAAGATCTCACCATCAGCCCGGCTGTAGTAGATGTTGTCCCGTTCTTCGAGCAGGTCCACCCCGGGGCCGAGGTAGATTCCGGTATGCCCGTCCCCGCTTGGGCGGCTGTTGAACGCGAATATGTTGTTTGTGAGGCGCAGCCTGACGGGGGTTCCATTCTTTGCCTCGGTGTAGCCCACGGTCAACGCATAACCCCTCGTGCCGAACCCGGGGTCATACCCGTTGTAGGCGACGGAGTTGTTCAGGATCTCCATGGTGCAGGGGTAATCGCCTCCCGCAATCGGCCCTTCGCCCTGGCCCCAGACGACGTTGTTTTCAATCAATCCGCCGGCCCAGAGTTTGATCCCGCTGTAGTGGTTCCGGTAGATCTCGTTGTTGCGAACCGTTATGTTTGAGACGTTTCCTTCCGTATCCCGGGAATTCAGGTCGATACCGTCACCCCCGTTGTCGTGGATCCTGCAATCCTCAACGAGGATATCCTGTCCGCGTTCCACCGCGATACCATCCGCTCCGTAGCTTTCCTCGAGCCCGGAGCCGGAGACCTCAAGTCCGCGGAAGACGATCCGCTCGCACGGGCCGGGGGTGCCGTCCACAGCCGTGTAGAGGACGTCACGGATGGTGCAGTTCTCGATCGTCACGCTGGTCACCGGGCCGAACGCCGAGTTCTCACCCGATGAGCCCACGGTCATGCGGATGCCGGCATCCCCGCCGGTCAGGCTCATGTTTGCAAGGTGGATGTGATGGTTGCCCCCAGAGAGCGTGATGCCCCAGGTGGAGTAGTTGTCCAGGCTCATGTTCCGCACCGCTATATACGATACCCCTTCCTCAAGACCGATCGCCCCGTGGATCCCGACCTTCTCGCCCGGTGCTCCTGTCAGGGTGATCGGCCTCCCCTCCTCACCCGATAGGGCCATTCCGGCGTCTCCAGTGTAGTTTCCCTCATGCACGAGGATCGTATCCCCCGGCCCGGCCATATCAACTGCATGCTGGATCGTGCCCCAGGGCTGACCTTCTCCACCCGAACCCGCGTTGTTGCCGTCCACTGAGACATGGTAGATGGCTCCCTGCACGGCGGGTCCCGAAGCATTCGCGGTCCCGGCCGTGGGGGCCGGGGTGAGGTTCCCGGCGACGCTGCCGTTTGCACCCGGGGTATAGGAGGCTACGGCTCCGGTGTTGCTCTGGTTATCCCCTGATGCCTCGTTTCCCGTATCCGAAGGAATGTTCTGCGCCATTGCGGATGCACCGAGTAGCGCCGCTATCAAGCACGCGCAGAAAACGATGAATATGATCCTCATAATCCTCTCCCCAGCATCTACCATCTTTCTGTTGTTGCTCTCCTTTTCTCTCATTGCCGCCTTCTCTCTTCTTGTCGGGGCGGTGGCCGCTTTATGGCCGGCCTCCCCGCCCTTTCCGTTGCTCCTTCATCTTCCTCGATGAGTATATCCTCTGGCGGTCCTACAGGATGCTACCTCCCCCCGTCTCCCCTTTAGGTGTTCTCTCTACTGTCGGCGTCTGAGTCACCTCTACTGTCGGCGTCTGAGTCATCTCTACTTTCGGCGTCTGAGTCACCTCTACTTCCGGCGTCTGAGTCACCTCTACTGTCGGCGTCTGAGTCACCTCTACTGTCGGCGTC